>NZ_DATMYD010000153.1:0-143896 GCF_035561155.1 Sporomusa sp.
GGGGGGGGGGGGGGGGGGGGGGGGGGGATAAGACAGGCATTCTACGATATCAGTTAGATGCGAGATCTGCTTTTTTTTAAAGCGCTTACTGATAATGATTACCGCTATTATTAACAAAAACATAGGAGGGAATTTTACATGATTGAATCTTTGGTTGTCACCTTACGGGAAGGTATTGAAGCCGCTTTAGTCGTTGGCATTATATTGGCTTATTTAAAACGCACCGGTAAAATCGGGCTCAACCGGTATGTCTACATAGGAGTAGGGGCTGCAGTCGTGGCCAGCATCCTCGGTGCAGTACTTTTTACTGCTTTTGATATTGAGGCGGATAATGAAATTTTTGAAGGCACGATGTTCTTAATTGCTGGTATATTTGTCGGCAGCATGGTGCTGTGGATGCGTAAGACGGCCAAGAATATGAAACAGACCATGGAAACTAAACTGGGCCGCATCGTGGAAACCACGGGAGACTTCAAAAAGCAGGGCTGGGGCTTACTGGCCTTTACCTTTTTCATGATTTTCCGGGAAGGCATTGAAACTGTATTGTTCTTAAGCGCCCTGAGTTTGGGTGAAGCGCCGGTAATGGGCTGGGTAGGCGGTTTAGCCGGTATAGCCATGGCGGTGTTGTTCGCCTACTTCTTCATTAACGGCAGCGTTAAAATTAATCTGGCCAAGTTTTTCAATGTCACCAGCCTCATTCTGATGATTTTGGTCATTCGTCTGTTTGCGGGTGCTGCCCACGAGTTTTCCGAAGTGAATTTAATCCCGATGAATCCTACTGTTATGTACTTCCTTGGTCTCATTGTCAGGGATAGTTCTTCGGCCATTATCTCCATGATTCTACTTACCCTACCTATCGTAATGGTGTTACTGGATAACAGCAACAAGTCTCAGACCGATATCAATTCGATTAAGGACCCGATAGCCAGACGTAAGGCATTGGCTAAAATGCAGCAGGAGAAAAACTGGAAATATGCCGTCGTTGGAGCCGCGATGGCCATCAATCTGGTTTTAGGTTGGGATTTGGTTGAGGCGCTGGCCAAACCGACCATTGACCCTATGCCGGAAACAGTAACCGCCCAAAATGGGCAGGTGGCCATCTCCGTGGACAGCCTAAATGACGGTTTAATCCACAAATATGTGTACCGGGCTAATGGCACGGACGTGAAGTTCCTCTTAATTAAACGGGAAGACGGCAGTATCGGCAGCGGCCTGGACGCTTGTGAAATTTGCGGACCGCAAGGCTATTATCAGGAAGAAGAAAATAAAGCTAACATTATTTGCAAAAACTGCAATGCTCCTATCGCCATACCTACCATCGGTTTCCCTGGTGGCTGCAACCCGGTAGCCGTGGAAGCCCAGGTGAACGGCGACAATGTGGTGCTTGCCGCTGCTCAACTTGCCGATAAAGGTGTTCCTGTCTACAACAAAAAAGCCAACTAATGTTATGGGGTGGAAGTAGCATACGCCTAGCCGGCATCTGGCTAGGCTCCCCCCTTTTCAAGGCCTAATCGGGAGGAATAAACATGTTTTTACGCATTATCAGGCAATCGCTGAAAGTCCGCTACAAGCGCATCCTACTAGCGATAGCCGCCGTACTGATGGGGGCGTCAGTCGCTGCCGCCCTGCTCAACGTATATTTCAGCTTAAATGATAAAGTGGGGCGAGAACTGAAAAACTACGGGGCCAATATTGTGGTCAATCCTAAAAATAATGCCCTACAGTTGGAAATGGATGGTGTAAATTATACGCCAGTAGCTGAACGGCAATATTTGGATGAGGCGGAAATTTATAAGGTTAAAAAGATTTTTTGGAAGTATAACATTGTCGGCTTCAATCCTTACCTGGACACCGTTGTTCAAGTTCAGGGACAAAATGTGACATTAACCGGTACCTGGTTTGATAAAGAAATCGCCGTACCTCAGGAAGCCTATAAAACGGTGGCAGCGGGAATGAAAACTGTGGCCCCCTGGTGGCAGGTTGAGGGAAATTCCATTGCCGCTGATGACCGGCAGCATGTGATTATGGGGGCAGCGCTGGCCGAGAGATTCCGGGTAAAGCCTGGCGACAATATAGAATTCACATACAACCAGCAGCGCCGCACCATGCAGGTGGCAGGCATCGTCAATACCGGCGGTGCCGAGGATAGTCAAATCTATGCCAATCTGGCTGTTGTGCAAGAGTTATTAGGCTTGCCGAATAAATACAGCCAGTTAAAAGTCAGCGCCCTGATTACTCCGAATGATGCGCTGGCCAAAAGAAATCCTGACACCATGACGCCCAAAGAATACGAACGTTGGTATTGCACGCCGTATATGGATTCCATTACCCTGCAAATCGATGAAGTACTGAAAAACGGTCAGGCCAAACCCATTCAGCAGATTGCCCAGGCCGAAAATAAATTCCTGGCTAAGATGAACCTGCTCATGCTGTTGGTGACAGTCATGGCGCTCTTGGCGGCTGCCCTCGGCGTGATGACAACCATGACGACCACCGTATTGGAGCGGCGCAAAGAAATTGGCATCTTAAAGGCCATTGGTGTGGAAATTCAGCAGGTGGCATTGCTCTTTTTAGGTGAGGCTGCGGCCATTGGCCTGGTCGGCGGGATAGCAGGCTATGCTGCCGGTATTGGCTTGGCCAAATTCATCGGACAAAGCGTCTTTAACGCCCAAATAACCCCTGACATTCAGGTGCTGCCGCTCACCATCGGTATTGCCATTGCCGTAGCCTTATTGGGCAGCTCGTTGCCAGTCTGGCGGGCTACGCGTATCGAGCCAGTGATTGTGCTGCGGGGTGAATAGAAAGGGGAGATTACTATGTTTTTACAGATTCTGTGGCGTTCATTACAAAATCGTAAAGGACGGGTGGCCATCGCTATCCTGGCGGTAGCCATGGGGGCAGCCATGGTGTTTGCCTTGGGCAGCTTGTCCCTGGATATGAATGATAAAATCAGTCGGGAATTGCGCGACTATGGCGCCAACATCGTCGTGGTGCCGCCGGTTGGGGGCGCTGGCAGCGCTGTGGAGCCGCTTTTGCCGGAAAGTGTAGTACCGGCGTTGAAAAATAGTGAGGCGGCTCCCTATATCTTGGGTGCTATCCCCTATTTATATGGCATTGCCGAGATAGGAAACCAAAAGGTGGTGCTGGCCGGTACTGACTTTAGCCAAGTGCAAAAAAGCAGTCCCTGGTGGAAAGTACAGGGGAGTTGGCCTACAGTCGGCACTAACCAGTCTATTGTCGGCGTGAAAGCGGCGACTGCACTCAACCTGACTGTCGGCGCATCCTATAGCGTGCGCCAGAAAGACAAGGCCGGGACATTTACGGTAGCTGGTATCGTGACCACCGGCGGGGTGGAAGACAACCAGATATTTGCTGATTTACCTATGGCCCAATCGCTCTTAGGGCATCCCGGGCAGGTAAGCCAGGTACAAGTCAGCGCCCAGACGGGGAAACAACCGGTGACAGCCCTGGCCACCGCCATTGAGCAAAGCGTTCCTGCCGCCAAAGTCAAAGTCGTCAAACAGATTGCCCAGGCCGAAGGCCAGACGCTGGGAAAAATTGAATGGCTAATGGTTTTGGTGACCGTAATTATCTTGGGAGCATCAGCCATCGCTGTCATGAGTACCATGACGACTACTGTACTTGAGCGGACCAAGGAAATCGGCCTGATGAAAGCAATTGGGGCCGAGACGTCCAGTATCGGTAAACTGTTCTGGACAGAAGCGGTATGTATCGCACTCCTGGGCGGCCTGGTCGGCAGCGTCATCGGCTTTGGCGTCGCCCAACTCATTGGTAAAACGGTCTTCCAAACAGCTATATCCTTCCGGCCATTTGTACTGCCTGTTTCACTTGCTATTTCGGCAATTGTGACACTACTTGCCAGCTTTGTTCCGGTTCGGGCGGCCACCGCTGTCGTTCCGGCGATTACGTTGAGGGGGGAATAACCATGCAAGAAATTATTACAGCCCAACAATTGATTAAGTCCTACGACGGTACACAAAATGTACTGAATGGATTAAACTTTGCCATTCGCCCCGGCGAGTGGACCAATATTATGGGACCATCCGGTTCTGGTAAAACGACGTTGCTCAATATTCTAAGCGGTCTTGATAAACCGACCGGTGGTGCCATAATTATAAACGGCGTAGATATTAGCCATTTTGGCGAAAACGAACTAGCGCGGTTTCGCCGGGAAAACTTGGGATTGGTTTTTCAACAGTACCACTTGCTGCCGTTTTTGACGGCCTTGGAAAACATCATGCTGGCCCAGCATTACCACAGTGTAGTGGATGAACAAGAGGCCAGAGAGGTATTGACCAAAGTCGGGTTAGGGCATCGCCTGGACCATCGCCCTGCCCATATGTCCGGCGGCGAGCAACAGCGGGTCTGTATCGCCCGGGCGCTGGTCAACCGCCCTAAACTGATACTGGCTGACGAGCCTACCGGTAACCTCGACCAGAAAAACAGCAAAATTGTGCTGGACATATTTGGAGAACTGCATGCCGAAGGACATACCATCGTCATGGTCACTCACGCCGAAGAAATCGGCAAGATGGGCGACCGTCTGCTGAGGCTTTTAGACGGTCAGATTATCGCCGATATCTGTAACAGCGACGGCAGGAGGGGTGAAGACGATTACTGTAAGGTGGTGAATGGTTAATGACGAAAACCAAGAAGATTATCCTCGGAGCTGTCGCCGGAGGAGTTGCCATCGGTCTTATTGCTGCCCTGCCGCTTATCAAGGTTGTTATGGGTGATTCTGTCACAACGGCAGCCATACCGCGCGGCGGCCCCAATCCGGCTTGGCGGGATGGTACCTATATCGGCCACGCTGTTAACCAGCGTGGCCCGGTAGAGTTAGAAGTGATGATTGAAAACGGAAAATTTCATCATATCAAAGCCTTGAGCCATAATGACACAACGCTCATCTTTGACAAGGTGCTGCGTAAGCTCACACGGGTGATGCTAATTAAAAATTCTACCGATGTGGATGGCATTTCTAGTGCTACCGTTAGCAGCCGAGGCATCATTGACTCAGTGAACAATGCGGTGGAGCAGGCGGCAAGCCCTGCGCACTAGTGACCTCTTTCTTGTTGGGGGAAGGAGTTAGGAACTTTGTCAGGTCATTTGGATTTAACTGCACCGGTTTTGAAAATGATGCAGTATCAAACACGTAAAACGTCCCGGTATCCGGGGCGATGGCGACCGGTTAACACAACTAGGCTTATTCTTGTGGACAATGCCCTGAAATTCACGTCAGCAGGCGGACAAATCACTGCCAGTCTCGCAGAAAGCAGTGACAGTGTTGTACTAACCATCGCCGATACCGGCGTAGGCATTGCGCCTGGCGACTTGCCCCATATCTTGGAACGGTTTTATAAAGCCGACAAACGCGCGCTAGCGGTGGTACCGGTCTGGGGCTGGCGATTGCCTGGCAGATTATCGAACTGCACGGTGCTGCGGTAGACGTGACCAGTACGGCGGCCAAGGCACAGCTTTTATCATCCGGTTTCCACGTACAGAAAAAGTAAGCAAGAGGTGAAATAGTATGTGTTCATGGTTTTACGGCCCAGGAGCCGCAGGCTTATTCGGAGGTGGAATTCTTATGATGTTGCCGATGCTCCTATTCTGGGGCCTTATCCTCTGGGGCGGCATCGTGCTGGTGCGGACACTGTCCCAGAGAAAGCAAGATGTCCGGCCATTGACAACCGCCGGGACCGCGCTTGATATTTTAAAAGAGCGTTATGCCAAAGGCGAAATTAGTCACGACGAATATGAGCGGATAAAGAAAGAAATTGAGTAGATAGATGACGAAAGCGACGGGGAGTAACAACCCGTCGCTTTCGTCATCTTATCAAGTTAGCGGTAGGAAACAAACTTTATTGTTTTAACCATGCTTTCTATCTATTAAGAGGAGGCACGGCAAGGGTATTTAGCATTGGCAGCATTAACCATAAGTATTAGCAATAATATAACCCCGAAGAGTTTAAGTTCTGATTGTACCTTGTCCGGACGTTTGTGATATGGTAGGCGAGGTGAAGACAGGTACTGCCTCCGCACCAGGTATAACACATACCAGAACCCGGGGCTGCCTCCAGGACCCATTGCCAGTCCCGGCATGGCCGCCCTCCGGCGGTGCTATATCCAGCAGATACGCCTTATTTCTACTTTGTGGCGGCCAAGGACGGCTCTCTTTCGATTTAAGTTTTAACCCGTGGCAATCGCGACAGATAGTGCGTGACGGCAAAGATGCCATCTGTCGCGATGCTTAGTAACCCATTATCTATAAACAACATAAAATATTACATAAAAGTTCCCATACATCATATATGGAGGGGTAATTTTGAAAAAACTTTGGGATGACCCAGAATTAGAAGAATGGCCAACTGAGTTTGAACTACGGCAGATATGTCCACCAAATTGTATGCCAAATTGTTTGCCAAACTGTATGCCGCTTTGTTATCCTTCGTGCAGACCTAGAAAACCGCCTGCCTGCAACCCTGCTTTTACGAAGTGTTCCCCTTATTATTAGTGGGCATTTCGCCTGCATTATTTGTTTCCTCATGCTTCGGCAACTGTAAATGAACCCCAAATTCTTAGCCAATTACCTCGAAAAAGATTAACACCCCACTGATTGCCAGCAGTATACCAGCAATACGCTGTATCATATTCATCCGGCATGAAAAAAGGCGTATCCTATTTAGATATCGCTCTAGTGTAACCGCCAGTAACGCAAAGGGAAGGCAAAAGCCCAAGGCGTAAACGAAAAAGAGGGCAACCCCCTTTAATAAGGATGGCGATGTGCTGGCATAGACTAATACCGGTGCAAGCAGGGGACCGTTGCACGGAGCCCAGGCGGCCGTGGAGGCCACCCCCAGGAGAAAAATGTTCCAAGGCCCAGCGCTGGTGGGAAAGCGTAGGTGAAACTTACGGCTAGTCAGCGATAACGAAATGAGTCCACTAAGCTGCAAGCCCATTATAGTCATGAATACTGCCCCAATTTTACTAATAACGTGCTGGTAGTTATGCAGAGCTTGCCCAAGATAGGCTGCACCGGCGCCGACCACAAGAAAGACAACAATAAACCCGCTTAAGAAGATGCCAATGTTGACCCACAGCTGCCGCACTCGATGATAACTGCCGGTTGAACCTGTGCTACTCAAAAAGGCCGTACAGGTTGGCAAAACAGCCAACACACATGGCGATAGAAAGGAAATTACACCAGCGGTGAAGGCGGTCAAAAGTGCAACCTGATTCATCTCCATTTACTCAGTCCTCCTCATTTGCTAAATTTGTATGCTATCATATCTACGCTGGAGTGAGTAGACCTATGTATTCCTATATTTGAGAGTAGTAATCCTGAAAAATGATACAAGTACCATTACTAATATATGTGTTTTGCATGGTGGTGGCAGTACCATGCCCGCTCCGCTCATGCCGATCCAATGGATACCACTGCATGGCTGCCCATCTGCTCCCAGCCAGCCACCGCTGACGCTTGCAGTCGTATCCTGCTTGGGTAACACTCATAGCCTGGCAGGGTAGCAGGCCAGGGCGGTTGGCAGTAGGTTTCTCCTGTGTCGGAGTGCGTTGAGGGAGTAGTAGGGAATAAAATATTATCGGCATATTCAACAATCGCATAGTATATCATGTATAAAAAGTGATGGAAGGGATAAACGTGAACAAAGACACAGAAGATCTTAAGGTAGCAGGCTGGTTTTTACTTTCTATGGGTCTTAGCATGAAGGCGCTGGCAGCAAGGATAAACGAGAATAATTTAGAAACAGTTCGCCTAGAGCAAGGAAGCGACCGCAATGATGTAGCGATAGGAGATACAACCACAGCGGGGCTATTTTGCAATGAGGAGCCCTAGTACAACAAGTATTATGTGGTTATCTGTTGTTTAAGTTGATCGATTGGGGCTTGTAATTGCTCAATTTGTTGCTGAATATTCTGTGGTGGCTGACGATTTTCTTGATTGTTTTTTTGGTCAGGTTCCTGAGTGAGTTTTGTTATAATTACATTGCCAATAATATTTACTTCATTCGGATCTCATCCTCAGATAAAGAAATGGCAATCAGGGTCATTAACAGGGCGAGTTGGTTAGGATCGGTATCAATGATTGACATTGGTCTTCACCTCATAACTATTCTATGCCAACTAAATTTGGGAAATTACTATTGCTAAAGAGAGACTTTGGCTTCAGGTGGGGTTTTAACCCCATCTGAAATTTAGCCAACCAACTTACAGGGAATTAGCTATTCTTACTCCAGCCTGTATACCCTAAAGGGACACCCAAAGGGTACAGGCAGGGGAAAGCGGGAGTCGAGATAGAGATGTCCGGCAAGTATAGATGCCGGTCTTTTTTTTGTTTGACGGAAAAGTTTGGCGAAAAAATCATAAATTCTTCACCAGTCCTTCATAGCTTCTTCACAAAGGTTTGGTATGATAAAGGCAGATAAAGAATCCGCACCTAAGGCAGACCTACGCGTAAGCGGATAGACCGGTGGAATTCCGGAAAAGTGGATAAGTCTATGATGAAAGACTGCTTGGTAACCAGGGCGGTGTACCGGCACAGCTAAGCGAGGAGGAAAAAGTTATGAAGTGTTGCAATCAATCCCAGCCCAATAAGGGAAATGACGTAAATCAAGGGCAGCAGCATGGCTGCGGCGGCGGCCTTAAACATATGTTGATGATGCTTGCTTGCTGTTTAGCGCCGCTTGGTGTAGTCCTACTTCTCAAGCAAAGCGGTTACGACGGGGCGGCCAGTTATTTAGTGCTACTGTTGTGCCCGCTGATGCATCTGTTCATGATGCGGGGGATGGGACACAAACATAATGAACCCTCAAACGAAAATAAAACTATAAAATAATCAAGGCTTGAGTAAGGAGCTGACAAGTGAGATGGAAGAGTTAATCATGGAAGCCTATCGCAAAGCCGAAACCAAGGATTTTTTTGCTATTACAGTCCATGTTGAACGTTTATTGAAAAAGTACTATTCGCTGCATGACCCGCGCACCTGGATTACTACAGGCGAAGTGCGGCGCATTCTCGAACGGCAGGGTTTAGTTTTTGAAGATGGCTGGGCGATAGCTTAGTCAAGGTTAGTAATCGAATAAATTAACAAGGAGTGAAAAACTATGAAAAGTAAATTAACAGGGTGGATTATTGGGGGACTAATTACCGCATCAGCATTAGGACTGGCCTTTGGTGCCAATTCGCTTGCAAGTGCGGCAGCGAATACTGAGCAGGCGGCAGCAGCGGCAGGTAAGATGATGCCAAACGGCCAAATGGGAAAAATGGACCCTGAGATGATGAATTCGCCGGAAATGCAAAAACAGTGCGAAGACATGATGAAAAGCGCCGATATGCAGCAAACAATGAAGGGAATGATGCAGCAGCCCCAGATGCAGAATATGATGAAGCAAATGATGGCAAGCGACCCGGCGTTTAAGCAAATGATGGCAGATATGGTTAAGGAGAGCACTTCGTCCGGCGAGCAAGCACCGCAGCCGCAGGCTCCAGAGTCTGAGTCTATAGACCATAATGCTCACCATACAGCGCAGTGACGTTTCCGGTCTAACAGCGTAACTCTCGCTTTACCCGGACAAATAAATAGCGTAGCCCTTTGACTAGCCAGTAGAACAGTCAAAGGGCTTTGTTTTTTCTGAAAATGTATGAAAGAAAATCAGGGAACAGGTTATTTGTTTTCTCTCCTTTTTACGTAAGACCGTTACTTTTTGGTTGATGTGACGTTTATAAAGATAGACGTACATATAGAGAAGGAGGCTTTGCTGTTATGAGCAACAACCATTATCTCGTAGCCGCTTTAGCGCTAGGCTTATTGGTTATCGGCTCCACTCGCGGCGTTGCCGTCACAACTGCTATCGATTGGCAACTGCCTGGTGGCTATCAAATCTTTGACATGCAGGAAGGTGATGTTACCGGGGATGGAACGCATGATCGCGTGTATCTGATCGGGCATAAGCCATCAGAAGCTTCAAATTATGCAGATTCGATCAGGCTGATTGTCGAGAACGGCGCTGATCAAACCCGGACAGAAATGGCCTTGGAAAAGATGGGCGGCTATGAGGCTCAATTATTTTTAGGAGATTTTACCGGTGATCATGTCGCCGATGCTTTGGTTACTGCCGCATCCGGTGGTAGTGGCGGCTGGTATGATAATAAAGTTGTTACATTTACCCAAGAGGCACCCATTATCTTTAGTCATAAAGAGAATAGCGGAAATTCCGTATCCGGTCAGTTCATTGACGGCTACAAAGTAGAAATCTATAACGCCGCTGGCGGTTCGGCCGTGACGTTGGATGTCGGTGAGCGTAAAGCTGATTACACTCGTCTGGGCCTTTACGATAAAAGCGGGGTGCTGAAAAAACAGACCAAGATCATGGTCACCCCGTTTGGTAAACTGGAACCTGTTGATGTCAACAACGATGGCATTTATGAATTAAAAGGTCAACAACGTATCTCCGGCGCTTACAACGCTGATGGCCTTGCCAACGTGGAAACGGTGCTGTCTTACACCGGTAACGACTGGCAAGCCCGGTCGGTCAGTCTCCGCATTAACTTACTCCCGCCCAAGACGGTAAAACCAACAGTTAGCTGTTTTTAGACGTCCTCTTTTATTTTGCCTGTAAAATCTAAAAAGCCGTCCCCAGTAAAAATGGGAGCGGCTTCTAGAACAATTTCTATTTTTAGTTACAACTGTGGAAAACCGTATCGACATTGACTTATTCTTTCAACCAGGTAGTCTGATGGGCGCTTATGCCCTTAAATGTGTGAATAAATGCCTCCAAGGGAGTAATGTTGTATGTTCCAGTGGAAAAGACAGCCGCATCTACGGCAGCACCGGTGTTGACATTATAGACAGTCTGGTGGAAGGTAATAAGATAGGTGTTTTTTTTGTCTTTTAAACGAATCCCGCTCACTTCGGGAACAATAACCCACTGGCAGCCGGCGGCGATGGCTTGTTCCTGCCAACTGCCTGTACCATTTTTATCAACCAGAAGGCAGTCCGGCAGGGTTTTGCGGTATTCATCCACTAACGCCTCGCGCATATACCAGAAGTCGCTTGCCAAGGTGTCAGGCAGGTTGTTTTGCATGGGGGCGATGTAGACCCGGCCCTGGCTTGTCTGCTTTTCGGCAGCCGGACCAGCTAGCTTGACTCCGGCTTGCAGCGCCAGTTTTCGCTTATCGTAATAGTTTTTTAAAGCCGAATCCACATAGCCGGTTATTTTGTGGGGGTCGTCGGTAGTGACAGGCATGTTCCAGGTTATTTCCCGGCCAAACTGCTTGTAACCGCCAACTAGGGTTTGCAGGACACCTGTTACCGGATCACCGGACATCACTACCCGCGTTAAGGGGAGAATCGGTTCAAATTTAGCGGCAAAAGCGGCGTTCCCTACGGCAGGAGCGCCAAACGTGATCACCTTAATCTGCTCCGGCTTTATTCCCAGGCTGAGAAGTCGTGCTCCGGCCAGCGTTGCTGCTGCACCGCCTAAGCTGTGACCAGTCAGATAGAGCTTATCGTCGTGATTCATCCGCAGCAGGTCGGGAAGCAGGAGGGGTGCATCATGAGCATTGCGGAGGATCGCAGCCGGTCCGGCTTGGATGAATTCGTTAAAGCCTCTATGGACTTGAGGGCTTGTATTCGGTAGCTTTCTTTTTGCAGCATTGGCGGCAAACTCTTCTGCGCTGCTGCCAGAAAAATAGACTTTGTCGACCTTCAGATTGATTTTCATATCTCCAGGGGTTTCTGTTCCCACAATCGCCAGAACGTAGAGGTATTTTCCTGGCTCACTTTCTTTTTTGGCCAAAAGGAAGCGCGCGCCAGTATGCTTCTGCGGTTGGACATAGTGATCAATGTGCCACCCGTCCTGTTCCAGATAGCGGCTGGCCAATTCGCCGATCCTGTCGTTGTAGGCGGCTACGCTGGCGCCGGCTGCAATATATAGGGCATAGGCTTCTTCATAGTCTTCCTTAGGCCCGGCGTGGCCAATCGCTGAATTGCACAAAAGCATATAGCTCAAAAGAAAAATAAGAATTCTTCTCATAATTCCTCCATTGGGGTGTGGCGTATAGGATGTTTCATTAATTTTAATTTTACGGGATGGGAAGCTACTGTCAAGTACAATTACTTTTGTCGAAATTTTTGTAGAAATTCGGGAGGAAGTTTTCCATTATATATGGTAAATATAGAGTAAGTAAAAAATAGTAAGACATCAAAAGAGATTGACTTTGCTATGGGAAAAAAAGCTAGAGAAAGGATGACAATATGAGTATAACAAGAAAAATACGCAGGATTGTGACCGGTTCAACTCAAGTTGACGGGGCGGGAGTAAAACTGGTGCGGGTAATTGGTCATGCCGATACCCAGGAGTTTGACCCTTTTCTGATGCTTGACGCTTTTGATTCCCGCGATTCCGCCGACTATATCAAGGGCTTTCCCTGGCATCCGCACAGAGGAATTGAAACCGTAACCTATTTGATTGCCGGCGACATTGAGCATAGCGACAGTCTAGGCAATAAAGGAACCATTCTTGACGGCTGTTGCCAGTGGATGACCGCCGGAAGCGGCATTCTTCATCAAGAAATGCCGCAGGCCTCAGACCGGATGTTGGGAGTTCAGCTCTGGCTGAATCTTCCCCGTAAAGACAAGATGACACAACCGCAATATCGTGACATCTCGGCGTCGATGATCCCCAAAATACGGGAGAACGGCTGTACTGTCGGTGTCATCGCCGGCAACTACGGGCGTACGTCAGGGGCGACACAGGGGGATTACGTACAGGCATTGGCTTTGGATGTCGAATTGGAACCGGGAATCGAGTGGCGTATACCAACAGATAATGAGGCAACGCTCTTTATTTATATAGTTGAAGGAGCCGGTTATTTTGATACCGAAACGCAAACTGTGATTGAAAGTCACAGAGCAGTCCTCTTTGAAACTGGTGAACAGTTTATTGCCCGTGCGGCAGACCAGGGTGTCCGGTTTCTCCTATTCTCCGGGAAGCCGCTTAAGGAACCCATAGCATGGGGCGGACCGATCGTCATGAATACGCGAGAGGAATTACAGCAGGCCTTTCAGGAAATTGACAACGGTACTTTTATCAAGAAACGGTAAGGCGACCTTCTTTGACTCGTTATAGCAAAGCACCCATTCCCGGCAGGTTAGCCGGGAATGGGTGCTTTGCTTATCTTATTCTACAACCACGCGGTACACAAACACCCCGATACTTGCCAGGGCCAGTAGTAACACCCCAAAGGCTCCAACTGTGTTTCCTTGTTTTTTTTCGTATAGAGCATAGCTGCAAGCGTGAATCCCTGCTAGTATTGCTACTAGTAAAAAAGCAAAGTCGGTCATTGGCTATCCTCCCTCTTGATCGACGAGGTCTTGTACATGAGCCCTGTCCGCCTAATCTTTACCGAAACGTTGAGATTAAATTTGACAGTCGGATACACCTTATACCAGTTGATCTGGTCAGCCTCATCAAAATTACTGAAAAGCTTCCGAGCGTGCAGGCCAAAGCCAACTACATCGGTATCTAGCTGCTGCGTGTGCGTCAACATTCCCTCCATCTGCCTGGTGATGATGTTTGACAAATGCTGTTCTAACAATTGTCCATATTCCCGCGCCTCATAGTTAATGCCGCTGGGAATACTGGTGGTTTCGCCTTCAAGCAGAACGTCAATATCAAATATCGGCGTTCCATCAACTATGGTCGGTTTAATCTTCGGTTTTTCCCCAAGACGCAGTTGGACGTTGATGCCATGCTTCGGTGTAAGCGGGTCTTCCACCGTAATAAACCCTCTGACAAACTCACCGCTTAGAATGGAAACCGCCCGCGTTTCCTCATTGCTAAGAACTCCCACCATTCTATCAGCCACAAATACGGCCATGCCGATTATCTCAGCAGGGTTGCCGCCTTCACGCCCTAGTCCCTCAGGATAATATTCCAGTGCCTTTTCGCCTGCTTCCTTTTTCCCGACAGGTCTAGACTCCAGGTTAAGAGGGTTAAGTCCCATGTAGGTAGCGTAAGGGGCACCGCTGGTCGCTTTTAACCTAATGTAAAACTGGTGGAGGTTGGATGACGGGAAATAACCTGTATCCTGCCGGGAGGCAAGGGACGTTTCCAGCCAACGTGAGGGGAGTTTTTCCATTATAGGCTTGTTTTTTTGCATGAACTCCTTTGCCGATCCCCGCGTAACAGTAATAAACATCGAACCGCGAAACTCACGGAACCGGAGTAGCGGGCCTAATAAATCGCCAATTCCTTGTTTTGCCAAATCCTCCCCAATGATTATCGCCTTGGTATGAGACAGATTGGGTGTTCGCGCAACTACCGAATTAAGCAGGTTACGGGCTTCAGCGAGGGATGGCGCAATGACGGTAACAAGAAAGGTACTGGTTTCACCCGCGCCAGGTGCCTTTCCGGCTTGCCCTTGGCCTGTTGCTATCTGATAGGTAAAGATATTCTGCTTATCAGGCCCCGGGTCAATGCCGACGCTTACCACATAGGCAAAATCATCAATCTCACGGGCACCGTTGCAACCTGCGATACATAAGGTAAGAACTAACAGGAGAGCAATCTTCAGGCGGAGGTACACGTTTTTTTTCGCCTCCCTTTGAAGAGTGTTACTGCAAACAGCAATAACGGAATTCCATACAGTCCGGCATTATGAAGCTTCAAAGTTATCATAGTATCCAACCGGATGACGCTGGCAATATCGGGTGGTATCATGGCTGCTCCGGTGACTAAAAGGGCAAGCGAAGCAATGAGCGGACGAACGGCGGTCAGGTTAAATATCCTGGTTATGAGGTAGCCTGCAATATAGATGTCGATGGCGATGCTCATAATGCCGGCGATGACCCAGAGAACGATAAAGAGTGACTCGACCCGTTGTACATACCGGTTAAGATACACTAGACGGGCCATTTCGAAAAATGGAATTGTTTTCTCAAGCGCAACTTTTGTCCCAAAGACCAGTGTAAACACGAATATAGACAGAGACTTCAGTAAAGTACTTCCCCCCAGGCCGAATAATGCTGCCCGTTTGATTGTACGTAAGTTTTGGAAAGCGGGGCCTAGCACGAAGAGTAGTAATACTCCGTAATTTATTCCAGAAACCTCTAGACCCGTCTGGATGGCCGTGCTGATGCCCCGGCCTTGCCACGGCCCGAGGAGATTAATGTCATAAAAGGGACCAAGGGCGGCCATAACAAATCCAAGGCTAATGACTCCAAATGGCAAAATGATATATGAGGTACGGGCAATGCATTCGATACCCAGGAAACAGAGAATGACTGCATTGAAGGTATACCAAGAGATGGCGTTGTTGAATTCCATAAAAGGCAGCGCAGTTAGGAGCGTGTTTTCGGCAAATTGCCGGAGAAGCAGTGCTGCGTCGCTAAGAAACATTGTGATAAGAAAAATCGACACTGCCCAGGCTCCCGCTTTACCCAGGAGCTGCTGCGTTACTGTATAAATATCACCTTTAATCCTTTTGAATACATACAGTAACAGGCAAATGGGTATGAGTATGGTAATTAGAGGACAGAGAGCAGCAAACCAGGCAAGTCCTGCGTTGGCCTCGATAGTTTGAGCCGGGCGGGTGAGAAATATCCGGGGAAAGGTATTGAGAAAGACCAGGGCCAGCCCTTCACTGATACCCATTTGCCCAACATGGTAGCTTATGGCTTATCATCTCCTTCTACAGCATCAGCCATTGTCCAGCCCCGGCTAATATGTGGCTGCCGGGTGGGGTCTTTGGTATTAAGCGCATCTGGTCTGGATTCTTGACGGAAAACAGCGCCGCGCACTAACACGTCCAGGCCGCCCATGGACTTGGGGGATATTGGGGAAAGATAGGGCATGCCGAAGGATTTCATATAAGCCAGGGTAGTGATAAGCAGGAGAATACCGGAGGATAATCCCACAAGCCCGGCGATTGCTGCCATGAACAGCATCCCGAAGCGGACGGTTCTTACCGCAAACGCAAACCGGTACTCAGGGATGGTGAAGGAAGCCAGCCCGGTGATCGCAATAATGACAACCATAATCGGGCTGACAATATGGGCGGCGACCGCCGCCTGGCCAAGGATGATAGCGCCTACAATACCAATTGTGGAACCAAGGATATTAGGAATCCGGAGGCTGGCCTCGCGAAGAAGCTCAAAGGATAACTCCATGACGATGACCTCGAAATAGGCGGGAAACGGTACATCTTCACGTGAGCCGACGACAGCCAGCACTAGCTCGGTAGGCAGTGCTTCCTGGTGGAAGTAGCTAATGGCAATATAGAAAGCCGGAAGCATGGTTGAGATAGTTGTACCGGCGACCCTTAATAGCCGCATAAAACTTCCTGCCGGAACCTTCAGACTAAAATCCTCGGCAGAGTGCAAAAGCGAGAACATATTGACTGGTACCACCAGTACGAAGGGGTTGCCCTCAAGCAGGATTGCTACCCGCCCTTCAGCAAGATGGACAGATACCCGGTCAGGCCGTTCAGTAGATATCGTCTGGGGAAAAGGTAAGCTGGGATGATCTTCGATCAATTGCTCCAATACACCGATATCATCAATGAAATCTGTCATAATGCTCCCGACCCGGCGTTTGACTTCAGCGACCAGTGATGAATTAGCAATCGATTTTACATACATGATTGCACAGTTCACCCGGCTGCGTTCTCCTACCTTGATCATTTCGGTAACAAGGTCACTTGTCCGGAGCATGGTCCGGATGAGTGCAGTATTGACGCGGAGGTTCTCGCTAAACGCCATCTGCGCCCCGCGGATGGACTGCTCAGTTGTGGGCTTGCCTACTGACCTGTGCTCCCAGCCTTTTGACCCGATAATGAGTATTTCGTCGACACCGTCGATCATCAGGACAGTATCCCCGCTGTTGACACCGTCCTGCAGGTCACTGAATTTTTTCCCTTGTGCCACCTGATTAGCAGGAAGTACTTCTTTCTTGAGATGGTTGATGAGCACTGCACCGTTCTTGATGCCTTGAGGCGGAAGCATCAGCAGCAAGGGTTGAATGATGGTCAGGTTTAAAAGTTTGGAATCAATCATACCGTCGATAAACAGCAGAACAGCGGGAACAGGCGCGGTGAGCGGGAGGGTAATTTCCCTGACGACAAGGTCCTTGTTAGCAGGTAGCTCGTATAGGCGGTTGACGATTCGCAGGTTCTCCTCCAAGCTTGACCGTAGTGATGAGTTGCCGAGACTTTCGCGGTCCTCCTGGTTGTCATAACTCAGCAGTATGGGAGTTAAATCCTCTTGCTGTTTATCGAGGCGGTGAAGCTCAGCCTGAAGTTCTGTGCGACATTTTTCATCCATATCCTTGGTTAAGGACGCTTTGGCCTTCTCCATCAGGTGGGTGATGCGGTAAGCTTGCCGCAACAGGCTACTGAACTCGTAATACTGATCCTTGAGTTCTCCGCGGCTGGCTTCCCTCTGAGAGTCAGGTGATTTTCCCGTTGTAGGCTTCTCTTTAGCCGTCTCTTCAAGGACGAAGGGCGCAGCCTGTGTGGGCGGTTGATAGACCAAGAGGCTTTTGACAAAACGATACATTTTGAAAATCGAGTTATCTATCACCGCGTACACCTCCTTTGGTTTTCTATGGATATTTTTTGCAGGATTAGCATATTTATACTATTTAGTTATGGCTACGGAAATGTCGCTTCACCGTCTATACTAAAACCTACAAAATCCTACATGAGATTGCATTAATCTAGAAAAAATGTCGATTGCTGAAAATAATTGTAGAAGTTATAATTATTACAGTAAATGTTATAATAATAAATTACGGAGGTTGTAGGCTTTGTTTGTCAACAATAGTTTGAAAACAAGATTGATTGTGCTGCTGGTGTTGTTTGCGCTGATTCCTGCCTGTATCAGTGGTATTGTTGGAGGCTACATAAATTCTCAGTCGATCAAGGAATCGACGATTCATGCAAACCTTAATACTGCGCAACAAATTGGCAATGAAATTACGCGGATGGTAGAAGATGCGCGCAGTGTGACAGAGATGCTGGCTGCCACACCGACAGCCAAGTCAATGGACCCTGCTGCAATGAAAGAATTGATCCTGGCTGCCCAGCAGAAAAATTCCATTTTCGAACTCATTTTTGTTATGGATGCGACTGGTATGCAGATTGCCAGAACTTCCGGCAATTTGGCTAACCGTTCGGACAGGCCTTATTTTAAAGAAGCCATCAAGGGAAATAATTTTTTCACCGACGTATATATTTCTTCATTTACCAACGCGCCCTGTATTACAATTGCATCTCCCATTAAAAATAGTTCAGGACAAATTGTCGGTGTTATGGCTGCCGACGTCAGCCTAAAGGCCATCTGGGGGATTGTTGACCAAGTACATATTGGTCAAACTGGTTATGTAGATGTTGTAGATAATAAAGGCACGGTCATTGCGCACCCTGATAAAGAACGGGTACTTAAGAAAGAGTCCTTTGCTACCTACGATTACATAGCCCAGGCGATTGACAGTCAGCATGGTTCAATGGAAGCAATATCGACGCGCGGCGAAAAGTCGCTTGTTGTTTACTCGTCAATTGCTAGAAATAAATGGGGCGTTATTGTCTATGAGCCGATAGGTGAAGTAATGGCGGCCGTAATGCACGCAGCGTTAGTGACTGGGGTCATTACCCTGCTGGCTGTACTCATTGCCCTGATCAGCGCGTACTATGTAGCGCGGAGTATTGTACGCCCGCTTGAAAAGCTGGTCATCGCTGCTGAACAAGTGGCAGACGGTGATTTGGCACACACGATTGAAGTGCGGGGTGTAGCCGAAATTAATAAGCTTACCGATGCCTTCAATATAATGATCAGTTCACTCCGGAGCCTTGTGGCTAAAACCTCAGCTACTGCCGAAACGGTTGCCGCATCTTCTGAAGAGCTGGCGGCGTCGTCCGGTGAAGTCGGAAAAGCGGCCGAGGAAGTGGCTATTACTATCCAAAGCGTGGCCGAAGGCGCTACCAGCCAAGTCAATCTCGCTGATAATTCAGCGCAGGTTATCCGGGATATGGTAGAAGCTATTGCTAATACCAGCAAAGCCGCACATTCGGTGGCGGCAGCTTCAGAACAGAGCGAACGGGCTGCTGAAGCCGGGTCAGACCAGATTGGCAAGGCAGTCACTAAGATGAACGAGATTGAGCAGGACGTTAACCGGGCGACTAAAATGATTCATGCGCTTGGTGACAAGTCCCGTCAAATTGGACAGATTGTTGATGTTATTACCGGTATTGCCGGACAAACAAATCTGTTGGCCCTTAACGCGGCTATTGAAGCAGCGCGGGCAGGCGAGCAGGGCCGGGGGTTTGCGGTAGTTGCTGATGAGGTTCGCAAACTGGCTGAACAATCGGAATCGGCGGCACGGGAGATTGCCGGGATTATCCAAGCCATTCAGTCTGAAACAGTGGAAACAGTCAATGCCATCGATAAAGGCGGTCGGGAAGTAGCGGCTGGCGTCCAGGTAGTGGAAAGCTCGGGGGCTGCTTTCAAAGAAATTTATGCTGCCATTAAAAATGTGCGTGATGAAGTAATCCGGATCGTGGCGCTGACAGAAGAACAGCAACGGCGCAGTGGACAGGTGGAAGAGGCTGTTCACAGCATTGCTGACTCGGCCCGGCTTAACGCTGCCAGCGCTGAGCAAGTGGCTGCAGCTAGCCAGCAACAAAACGCCAGCGTCCAGGAGATTACCGCTGCGTCGTCTGGCCTGGCCCATATGGCCGCTGAGCTGCAGCAGGCAGTGTTGAAATTCAAGATTTAGACAAACGTGTTCTACTTAAAAAACCTAACTGATTTACACAGTTAGGTTTTTTTTGACAAAAAAATATCAATATATGCTGTTACTCGCTTTTGGAAAGGGCAGTAATGTTGTATAATATAAGGATATAATAAAATGGACATACCCTAAGGAGGATTTGCATGAATACAGAAACTGAACATTTGGATAAAGAACCTGCCGCCAATCCTGCTATGCCTGCTAATTTTATTGAAGTCATGATCAATGAAGATATAAAGACCGGAAAATACGGCAGCCGGGTCCATACACGTTTCCCGCCAGAGCCGAACGGTTACCTGCATATCGGGCATGCCAAATCAATCTGCTTAAATTTTGGACTGGCTCTTAAGTATGGTGGCAAATGTAATCTGCGTTTTGATGATACTAACCCGACCAAAGAAGATGTAGAGTATGTAGATTCTATTCAGGAAGACGTAAAGTGGTTAGGTTTTGACTGGGATGACCGCAAGTATTATGCTTCCGATTATTTTGGAAAAATTTATGAATATACTGTTGAACTCATTAAAAAGGGTAAAGCCTATGTCTGTGATTTGTCTGCTGAAGAGACACGGCAATATCGCGGAACACTGACTGAACCTGGTAAAGAAAGCCCTTACCGTAGCCGCACAGTAGAAGAGAACCTTGCACTGTTTGAGAAAATGAAGGCTGGGGAATTCGCTGAAGGCAGCCGGGTGCTGCGGGCAAAAATCGATATGTCCTCCCCTAACCTTAATATGCGTGATCCTGTTTTCTACCGTATTGTCCGCGCCAAGCACCACCGTACTGGCGACGCCTGGTGTATCTACCCCATGTACGATTACGCCCATCCTATCTCTGACTCAATGGAAGGTGTGACCCACTCCATTTGTACACTTGAGTTTGAAGATCACCGGCCATTATACGATTGGACGCTTGAAGCATTAGGCATTTATCAGTGCCAGCAGATTGAGTTCGCCCGGTTGAATCTTACTAACACGATCATGAGTAAGCGTTATTTGCGGCGGCTTGTTGAAGAGGGCTATGTCAGCGGTTGGGACGATCCACGGATGCCAACAATCTCGGGTTTGCGGAGACGGGGCTTTACCCCTGAATCAATCCGCGACTTTTGTGACCGCATTGGTGTTGCCAAAAGCAACAGCACTGTGGATGTTGCACTACTGGAGCATTGCATTAGAGAAGACCTTAATACTAAGGCAACCCGCGTTATGGCAGTGCTAAAACCCCTGAAGCTCATTATCGACAATTATCCGGAAGGACAAGTAGAAGAGCTTATTGCCGAAAACAATCCGGAAAACCCTGAGATGGGGTCACGGACAATCCCGTTTTCCCGGGAAATATATATTGAACAAGATGATTTTATGGAAAATCCGCCCAAGAAATATTTCCGCTTAACGCCCGGGGCTGAAGTCCGGCTTAAACACGCTTACATTATTAAGTGCGAGCAGGTAGTGAAAGACGAGCAAACCGGCGAGATTGTGGCGGTACACTGTTCATACGATCCCGACACCAAGAGTGGCAGCGGTACTGCCAACCGCAAGGTTAAGGGCGTACTGCACTGGGTATCGGCTGCTCATGCCGGGAAAGCGGAGGTACGCTTGTATGATTACCTGCTAGTCAATAATCAAGACCAGGAAGACGCGGGAGAGGACGCAAAGGATTTCGTGGATAAGCTCAATCCCAATTCCTTGGAAAGATTGGTTGATTGCCTGGTAGAGCCAAGTATTAAAAACCCTCAAGAGGGAAGTCGATTTCAGTTTTTACGGCATGGTTATTTTGCAGTGGATCGGGATTCAGCACCACATATGCCGGTGTTTAACCGTATCGTATCCCTAAAAGATTCGTGGGCCAAGCTTGAGAAGAAATAGCAGCACGAAAGACTTTTGCCTGGCAGGGATGCCGGTAAAAGTCTTTCTGACATCTGCGAAGCGGGGTATTTTTACGTGCTGGTCTTGATAAAATTTTTGTATATAACCTTCCTGCTGCCGCCGGGTTTGTTTATTGCCGCTCTGACACTGCTTTGTCTGTGGCTGTATCGGCGAAAACAGCAGGGGGTACGGGTACTGGCTGTAATAACAGGGCTGCTATATCTTATCTCGACCCCTTTGGTGGGCGATTGGCTTATGCGGTCACTGGAAACCCGTTACCAGCCGCCTCAGAGTGTCAGCGGTGATGTTATTGTGATGCTGGGGGGCGGAGCAACGGCAGACACCCCCAATGTTCATGGCAAAGGCCATTTAACGGGATTTGCCGCCAACCGGTTACTGACAGCAGCGCAGCTGCATTATATTACAGGTGCGCCCATTATTATTTCTGGCGGGCAGGTGTTTGCCAATTCTGGTAAAGAGGCTGAAATTGCTGAGCATATCCTGCGTGGGCTAGGTATTCCCGCCAATAAAATCATTGTTGAAGGGCAGAGCCTCAATACCGCCGATAATGCTAAATTTACTAAAAAGATTTTGGATGAACAGGGGTTTTCCAGTCCAGTTCTGGTGACCTCAGCTTTTCATATGGAGCGATCTGTCAAGCAGTTTACTAAATACAATATGGCAGTAACCCCATACCCCACTGATTACCAGACAAATACCCAGTTTATTTTTGAATGGCACCAACTGTGGCCCCGGGCTGATGCGTTCTATAACACACAGTTAGCCATAAAAGAATATCTCGGCCTTCTGGCTGTAAATTGGTTTTGACGAAAATTATATAGAGGAGTGGTATTTTGAAAATTTTACTTATTGGCGGCGGCGGGCGCGAACACGCTTTAGCCTGGAAGCTGGGACAGAGTCCCCGGGTGGAGAAGATATACTGTGTGCCAGGAAATCCCGGGCTTGCGTCGGTGGCTGAGTGTGTGGATATTGATGTAACTGATAATGAAGCTTTGGGCAAGTTTGCCCTTGCGCATAACATCGGCTTAACAGTGGTTGGACCTGAGCTGCCGCTGACCAACGGTCTTGTGGACCATTTTTCCGCTCTCAACCTTAAAGTATTCGGACCATCCCAGAAGGCGGCACAATTAGAAGGATCTAAGGCCTTTGCCAAAGAAATTATGCATAAGTACAACATTCCTACTGCAGCCTCTGCTGCCTTTACAGATGCGGACAGTGCCATAGCCTACATCCAGAAACAAGGTGCGCCCATTGTTGTCAAAGCCGATGGCTTGGCAGCCGGTAAGGGCGTTGTTGTTGCCATGACAGTGGAAGAGGCTGTCGCGGCTGTGGATATGATGATGAGGGATAAGGCGTTTGGCAGTGCAGGCAACCTAGTGGTTATTGAAGAATATCTTGAGGGTGAAGAGGCGTCACTGCTGGCCTTTACTGATGGCTTTACCGTAGCGCCCATGATTGCCGCTCAAGACCATAAGCGGGTATCTGACAATGACCAGGGGCCCAATACCGGTGGTATGGGTACCTACGCTCCCGCACCTGTGGTTACTGATGCTGTGCGGGCTCAAGTAACGCGGGAGGTATTACAGCCGGTGGTTGATGGCCTGCGCCAGGAAGGCATTATCTATAAGGGCTGCTTGTACGCCGGCTTAATGATTACTGCCAAGGGACCAAAAGTTATTGAATTTAACGCCCGGTTTGGCGATCCCGAGACCCAGGTTGTGCTGCCACTCTTGGCCAGTGATTTAGTTGATATTATGGAAGCCTGTGCGGATGAGCGGCTGGCTGATGTAACCATTGAATGGGAAAACAAGGCGGCCGTCTGTGTTGTGCTGGCAGCCGGTGGTTATCCGGGCAATTATACTAAAGGCGATAAAATTAGTGGACTTGATAAGGCCGAAGCACAAGGAGCCATGGTCTTCCATGCTGGTACGGGATTCCGGGATGGCAATATTGTAACAAATGGTGGCCGTGTGCTTGGCGTGACTGCTGTAGCCAGTGATATTCGTGCGGCGGTGGATAAGGTTTACCAGGCTGTACCTGAGATAAAGTTTGAAGGGATGCATTATCGTAAAGATATCGCTCACCGGGCATTCAACCGGAAGTAGAACGCAGAGGGAGTGCACACCTTGGATGCAGGGTTAACAGCCATTAATTTACTGGTCATTGTTGTTACTGTTATTGGCATCGGATTGACTGCTATCGGCCTGCCAGGTAATTGGTTGATATTTTTCGCAGCGCTAGGATATGGCTATCTGGAAGCCTTTGTTTATATGAATAACACTGTCCTGCTCATCCTTTTTGGAGCGTTGCTAGCCGGGGAATTGGCTGAGTTTGCGGCAGGGTCGCTGGGCGCCAAGAAAGAGAACGCCTCCAGGGCGGCCATTGGTGCAGCTTTTGTCGGCGGTATTGCCGGTGGTATTATTGGCACAGGGGTAATGCCTGGTCTTGGTTCGATTGCCGGGGCTATCGGCGGCTCTTTTGCCGCCGGATATCTGGCTGAGTATGCAGCCACAGGCAGCAGGGAAAAGGCGGGCCGGGTAGCAAAAAGTATTGTTGTCGGTCAGGCACTGGGGCTAATCTTCAAATTAGCGGTAGCCATCGGTATGGTGGCGTTTATCATTTCCAAGTTAACGTGGCCAGGGTAGACAGGAGGAAAAATATGAAACGCCAGCAAATACTTGATGCCGCCTATACCGTTTTTTCCCGCAAGGGGTATCACCGCGCTACGGTTGATGAGATTATTGCACTGGCCGACACTGGCAAGGGCACTGTGTATAACTATTTTGTCAGTAAGGAACAGCTTTTTTATACCCTGATCAAAGAACGCAGCTCAAAATTTGAAGCTGAACTCAATATGATTGCCACTTTAGCTGAACTGCCGTTAATCAAAATTAAAAAAGCCATCAAGGTGTTTTTAGAGTTTTATGTGGCTAACGCGGATTTGTGGCGGGTGCTTATGCATGAGATGCGCGGACTGGGCCATGAATCGTCATGCTTTACCGAGGCTCAGCGCGAAAAATATCGGGAGAGATTTGTCCACACCATTGGGATATTGGAGAATATTTTGCAGGAAGGCATTGAACAAGGGGCTATCCGCCAATGTGATGTACATAAAGCGGCTCACGGTCTGTTTAGTGTCATCGTGATGATGGTATTTCAGGGATTTGTCGGTGAAGATGATGATTCCATTGATAAGGCTGCGAACAATATTGCCGATATTTTTCTTTATGGTGTTGTTGAACGGTAATAAAGGAGTAAGAATAAAAAAGGCTTGAACCCTTCGTGTGAAAGGTTCAAGCCTTTTGAATACATCTAGAACGCCGGTACAATGGCACCTTGATATTTTTCATTAATAAACTTTTTAACCTCTTCAGAGGTTAGGGCTTTGGTTAGCTTTTGGATTTCGGGGCGGTTTTCATCCCCTTTGCGGACAGTCAGGATATTGACATAGGGAGAGTCTTTTTGTTCAATGAAGAGGGCGTCT
Source organism: Sporomusa sp. (assembly GCF_035561155.1). Taxonomy (GTDB): domain Bacteria; phylum Bacillota; class Negativicutes; order Sporomusales; family Sporomusaceae; genus Sporomusa. The sequence continues at coordinate 25,197 of NZ_DATMYD010000153.1, forward strand.
TTGGCAGGAACGAGTTTTGCTTCAAGAGCATAGTTCGTGTTAATGACCGCTAAGGCGACATCATCAAGCGAACGGGGCAGTTGAGGAGCTTCAAGTTCGCGGATTTTTACGTTTTTGGGGTTTTCGGTAATGTCTTTCACGGTAGCATTAACGCCTGCGCCGTCTTTCAGCTTAATAATGCCGGCTTTGGCTAAAAGCGCTAATGCGCGGCCACCATTGGTGGGGTCGTTAGGGATGGCTATTTGTGCGCCGTTTTGCAAGTCATTCAGGTTTTTTACTTTCTTGGAGTAAATGCCCATAGGCTCGATATGTACGGCTGCGGTATAGGTCAAGTCAAGTTTGCGCTCGCTGCTGAATTTGGTCAGATAGGGGATGTGCTGGAAGAAGTTAGCGTCAAGCTCTTTTTCAGCTACAGCAATATTCGGACGGACATAGTCACTCATTTCAACGATAACAAGGTTAATGCCTTCTTTTTCAAGGGTAGGTTTGATCACATTGAGAATCTCGGCATGGGGCACAGCGGTAGCGCCAACCTTAATAGTCTTCTTTTCCGAAGCTGAAGGTGCCGGGGTTTCCTTGCTGCCGCAGCCGGCAATAAAAGTGGACAAAGCCAATAATGTGGTAATCAGTATTAAGGTAAACTTTCTCATAATCATATTCCTCCTAATAATAAAGTGCAATTTTTAAAAATGTGATTGTGTGCAGCAGATAGAGAAGTGTTGTCTCGGTCCTCCCTCCGTGGAAATAATTAAAGCCTCTTCGGCAGTGCGAAGAGGCTTATTGTCCAGTTCTTCATCTGCCAGGAATTTAATCCTGTTGGAATTGGCACCGTTCGCAGTATGCGATGGTTGCCGCGGCGTCATAGGGCCATTCCCTCAGCCAGCTCTTGATGAGTAATATTTAATTTATGAAATTTATAATAGCATGGTTGAATGTATCTGTCAACAGAGGATTTTTATGGTATTATTTGCGTGAAAAGGACAAATCTATAATGCATATAATCGATTTTAATTAAATAAAGATAAAAAGAATTAAAGAAGGGAAATCTAGGTTAATAGCGAACTAATAATCAGTAAGCAAGTATTTACAGGAGGCGTAGCAGCATGCCGGCAAATCCCAAATTGAAAGATGGGCTCACAGATCAGTTATTTAAGGGCATTTTATCGCTTAAGAACGAGGAAGAATGCTACCAGTTTTTTGAGGACGTATGCACAATCGGCGAACTCAAAGCTATGGCCCAGCGTCTGGAAGTGGCGCGTCTGTTAAAAGCAGGGGTTATTTATGATGATATTGTTGCTTCTACCGGTGCCAGTACGGCGACGATCAGCCGGGTTAAGCGCTGTCTTTATTACGGCGCTGACGGCTATAAAGCAGTATTGGGTCATCTAGAGGAAAATAAGGCTGACTAGAGTCGAAGGGAGTGTAGACAATGAACAAAAATCAGTTTGTGCCGCAAATTCCTTACGGCACTCGGGACCTGCTGCTGCGGGAAGCCAAGCAGAAGCGTATTGTTGAAGGTTCGCTTGCTGAGCTTTTTTCTCGTTGGGGCTATGATGAAGTGGTAACCCCAACGTTTGAGTATATCGAAACACTTACAGTAGGTACTGGCAGTGACCTGCACCAGCATGTGTTCAAGTTTTTTGATAAAAACAACCGTATCTTGGCGCTTAAGCCGGATATGACTACGCCAATTGCCCGGGTGGCGGCTACCAGGCTAAAAGAAACGCAGCTGCCGCTGAGGCTGTTTTACCTCACCAATGTCTTCCGGCACGAACAGGCCCAGGCTGGCAGGCAGTGCGAATTTTATCAGGCGGGTGTTGAACTCTTAGGAGCGCCCGGCCCGGCGGCTGACGCCGAGGTTGTGGCGTTGGCAGTAGAAGCTATGTTGGAATCTGGCTTGACCAATTTTCAAATCAGCTTAGGTCAAGTCGATTTTATCAATGGCCTTATGGCTGAGAGTGGGTTAACTCCGCAGCATCAGCAGCAGGTCAAATACGCTATGGTTTCGAGGGATTTGGTAGGACTAGGTGAAATTCTGGCGCAAAGTGGGCTCAGTCAGGTGGCACAGGAATTGTTGCAGCAAATCCCACTGCTACACGGACAGGAAGATATGCTCAATAAGGCCTACCGGCTAGTGAGCAATGACCTTAGCCGGAGGGCCCTGGATAATCTGGCCGATATCCGCAGGCTGCTGGCCGGTTATGGTGTTGATCGTTATGTAAACTTCGACTTAGGGATTATTCGAGACTTTGATTATTACACCGGCATGGTGTTTGAGGGCTATACACCAGGATTAGGCTTCCCGCTCTGCGGCGGCGGCCGGTATGACAATATGCTGGCTTCATTTGGTGTTGCCAATCCGGCCACAGGTTTTGCGCTAGGCATTGAACGGGTGCTGCTGGCGATGGAACGACAAGGTATTGGTGTCAGCGTGCGTGGCAAAGATGTGTATATAGCCTGGGGGGAAGGCAGGCTTTCACCAGCGATTGCGGCTGCCAACAAATGCCGTAAAGAAGGACGGCGGGCCGAGCTGGCGCTAGCACCTGTGTCCAGGTCAACAGCCGAAACAACGGTTGCTGAACGAGGCTATGAAGAACTGATTTATATTGAGTAAGCGGGTTAAGCAGCTGGTGTCGGCATTGTCAGCCCGGATTACCGAGCAGGACCGGGAGTTTATCGCTCGCAATTTAGACTCAGCGCAAGCGGCGCTTTTCTGGCAGATGAATCTGCCAGACCAGCGACACGCCCTGAATGTGGCTTATACAGCGTTTGAGCTTAGTGCCGGTGACTGTACGGTTGACCAGGAACTGCTGATACAGTGTGCGCTTTTACATGATGTCGGCAAGGTGCAAGGCGATGTAAGCACTGCCGATAAAATCATTACAGTAATTCTAGATAAATGTGCGCCTGGCTGGGCCAGACGATGGGCACGCCTGGGGCGGGGCAGTAAAGTGGCTAATCTGCGCCATGCGGTGTATATCTATTATAACCATGCGGTCCGGGGGGCAGCTATGCTTCAGGCTATTGGCGCGCCCCAGCCGGTGATCGAGATTGTTATGCGGCATCATGAGGCTTCGGCAGCAGGTGAACCACCGGAGCTTAGGCTATTAAGAGCGGCCGATAGCCTACATTAATAGCCTTTCTCTTTATCAATAATGTTAATCATATCCCGTCCCTGGATAAACCGGGTAAGATTGTCGGCAAACAGCTTAATAGCCCGGTCAAGATAAGCGGGTGATAAGGCTGCAACATGTGGTGTGATAATGACGTTAGGCATGTTCCAGAGTAGGCTGGTTTCCGGCAAGGGCTCGGTGGCAAAGACATCCAGGCCTGCGCCCTGAATTAACTTTTGTTCTAAAGCCGTAATTAGGTCGGCTTCGTTGACGACAGTGCCCCGGGCAATATTGAAGAGGTAAGCCGAGCGTTTCATAGCCGTAAAATGGGGCAGGCTAATCATGTTTTGCGTATGTTCGGTGAGCGGTAAGGCGATAACGACAAAATCGGCTTGGGATAACATCTCAAGTAGGCTTTCATTGTCTGGCGGATAGAGCTTGTCAACAAACAGTTCGGTTGTAACCTCCTGCTTGCTGGCAAGCACTCTCATTCCAAGGGCTTTGGCTTTTTTAGCAATTTCCCGGCCAATTGAACCTAAGCCGACGATAGCAAGGGTTTGTTCGTGCAGTTCCGTGGTTGGCATGCGTTTCCACTTTTTCGCCTCCTGCTGGCGGATACTGATAGTAAGTCCGCGGCTAAAGGCCAGCATCATGGCTAATATATGCTCAGATACCGGAATACCATGAATACCTTTGGAATTAGTCAGGATGGTGTCAGCGGACTGGAGTTCGGGGAAAATCAGCTTTTCAACGCCGGCGCTTAGCGCGTGAATCCACTCGAGGTGTGGGGCAGCCAGATACAGAGGTCTGGTCTCGGCCCAGCCCCAGGTTACGAGAATATGGCAGCCGGGCATTTTTTCAAGGGCGCTCTTTTCATCAGTTACAATTATATTGATATCAGGATCAACTGCCTGAATGACCTCTAGATGACGGTCAGCAAGCGGGTTGAGCACAACAACATTAAGTACAGCCATATAGAACCTCCTTATCAGGTTTATTATCCTGCCAATTAGTTCTACATATACAGACAGTTTTCCTTTAAAAAACGCAAACAAGGTATTGACGGTGAGACAATAGGGTGTTAGTATATTATTACATTAATGCTTTAACTAATTAAAGAAAAACAGGAGGCATGACATGACCTCAAATGATATGGATTATTTAACAATCGCCCTGCCAAAAGGTAAGTTGTTTGACCTTTCGGCAAGCAGGCTGGCTAAACTAGGCTATACTGCCGAGGGCCTCAGCGAGAACTCTCGCAAATTGGTCATTGCGAATGAGACTGAGAAGATCCGGTTTATCATTACTAAGACGGCAGACCTGCCTACCTATGTCGAATACGGCGCAGCTGATGTCGGGATTATCGGCAAAGACGTGCTGTTAGAAGAAAGCAAGGATGTCTACGAACTGCTAGACTTAAAGTTTGGTTTTTGCCGGATGATGGTGGCAGTACCCCAGGCGCTCAAGCAGGAAAAGCTGAGCGACTATGCCCATATGCGGGTGGCTACCAAGTATCCCCGGGTAGCAGAAAGCTTTTTCCACAGTATTGGCATCCAAATGGAGATTATCAAGCTGAACGGTTCGATTGAATTAGCGCCCATGGTGGGATTGGCTGAGATTATTGTTGACTTGGTGGAAACCGGCCGTACTCTTAAAGAAAATAATCTGGTGGAAGTGGCGCAGATTCACCCGGCAACAGCCAGATTTATCGCCAACCGGGTGAGCTTTAAAATGAAGTTTGACCGGATCAACAAAATGGTGGAAGGGTTAAAAGCACTGGTGGAAAGTGAGGGCAAAGCATGAAAAGGATATTCAGCAGCTATTTGAGTAAAGAAGAAATCGCGGAGATTATGGAAAAGCCAGCTTTTGACAAGGTGGTACTTGGTGCGGGAGCCAAGGCCAAAGTAAAAGAACTGTTTGGTGAAGAACTCTCGGCGCAGCAGGTTGTAGAACGCATTGTCGAGGATGTGCGGAATCAGGGCAATGAGGCTGTGCTAAAATATACTAAGTCGATCGATGGTGCCGATTTTACCGCCGACACCTTGGAGGTAACGCAGGCTGAGATTGATAGCGCTGTAGCTGGGGTTGATAAAGAGGTGCTTGCTGCACTAGAGGCTGCGGCTGCTAACGTTAAGAAGTTTCATGCTGAGAAAGTGCCTGAATCATGGTTTACTGAACGCGAACACGGGGCAGTTCTTGGACAAAAATGCACGCCGCTTGACCGGGTCGGCATTTATGTGCCTGGCGGTACTGCCGCCTACCCGTCTTCTGTCCTGATGAATGCTGTGCCAGCCGCTGTGGCTGGGGTTCAAGAGATTATCATGGTTGTGCCGCCTGACCGCGAAGGCCGGGTTAATCCCTACGTCTTGGCGGCTGCCAAGCTGGCCGGAGTCACAAGAATATTCAAGGTAGGCGGGGCTCAGGCCGTGGCCGCGCTGGCTTTTGGGACTGAAACCATTCCTAAGGTGGACAAGATTACCGGCCCTGGTAATATTTTTGTTACTTTGGCCAAGAAGGCCGTGTATGGTCATGTCGATATTGACATGTTGGCAGGGCCCAGTGAGATTTTGATTGTGGCTGACAGCACGGCTGACCCCCGCTATGTGGCGGCAGACATGTTAAGCCAGGCCGAACATGATGTGTTAGCCTCAAGTATTCTCATCACCGACAGCGCTGACTTGGCCGGCATGGTGGCTAAAGAGGTCGAAAGTCAATTGGCCGCACTGCCGCGTAAGGATATTGCTGCTCAATCTATTGAAGATAACGGCTTGATTATTATTACGAAAGATATTTTTGAGGCTGTCGAACTGGCCAACTTTTCGGCACCTGAACATTTGGAGCTGTTAACAGCTGAGCCCTTCAAGTTGCTGCCCTACGTGCGGCATGCAGGTGCCATATTTATGGGGCCCTATTCTCCCGAACCGCTGGGCGATTACTTTGCCGGCCCCAACCATGTACTACCGACAGGTGGTACAGCCCGTTTTTACTCTGTGCTCAATGTTGACACCTTTATGAAAAAGACCAGCATTATCGCTTATACTCAAGCAGCGCTGGCAGCTGTAAGCAGTCAAGTGATTAAGCTGGCTGAAGCCGAGGGGCTTAACGCGCACGCCAATGCTATCAGGATAAGGGGGAATTAGCATGTTTATGCCCCGTTCCGGGTTGGAATCATTAAAACCATACTCTGTTGAAGAAATAAATTGGTCTATCAGGCTTGACGCCAATGAACGGCCAACAGACCTGCCACCGGCTGTTAAAGCCAAAGTAGTTGAAAAACTGAGATCGCTGCCGTTTAATCGTTATCCTGAGATCAGCGCCCAGTCGTTGAAAACAGTGATTGCTGATGAGTTTGGTCTGACAGCGTCCAATGTCCTGATTGGCAACGGCTCAAGTGAAATCCTGGAGGCATTGTGTTATGCATTTGGTGGTGCCGGACGCAGCATTGTGTACCCTAGTCCGTCATTTTCCATGTACGGCATTTATGCCAAATTGGCTGATAGTCAGCCTATACCTGTAGGACTTAATGATGATTACACGCTGGATGCCGACAAACTGCTGGCAGCAGCAAACCAGGCAGCAGCCAGCGTTGTTCTCCTATGTAATCCTAACAACCCGACAGGCATAGTTATGCCGCCGGAACAAGTTGAATATATTGTTGCCAACACCAAGAGTCTAGTGGTTGTTGACGAAGCCTACCATGAGTTTTACGGAAAAACCTCAGTCGATTTGCTGAGCAAATACCCGCATGTTGCTATTGCCCGCACCTTCTCCAAAGCTTATGGCCTGGCAGCCGCCCGCGTGGGTTATCTCTTAGCCAATGAGACTATTGTGAGCACCATCGGCAAGGTGCTCTTGCCGTACAACGTAAACGCATTAACGCTGATTACCGCCGAGACGGTGTTTGGCATGCGTCAGGAGTTTGCAAACAGCCTGGCTGAGAACAGCAGCGAGCGGGAGCGAATGACAGCTGCCCTTAGCGCTATCTCCGGCTTGACTGTATATCCTTCGCAAACCAACTTCCTGCTTGTTAAGAGTGACAACGCCGCGGCGCTGGCAGCACGTCTTAGCACCAGGGGGATCGGCGTACGTGATTTCAGCACTGCGCCCGGACTTACCGGCTGTATCAGGCTTGGCATAGGTACACCTGCTGAAAACGATGCCGTATTGGAGGCTGTTACCGCATGAGCCGTACTGCCGCTATTGAACGCATAACAGGGGAAACAGCGATAACGGTTTCTATAAATCTTGATGGCTGCGGCCAAGCTCAGGTTGCTACAGGTATCGGTTTTTTTGATCATATGCTGATCCTACTCAGCAAACACGGATTGTTTGACCTAAGTGTTACGGCCAAAGGCGATCTCTATGTTGATGGGCATCATACTGTGGAGGACGCTGGGATTGTTCTGGGGCAGGCCTTGGCCAAAGCGTTGGGTGACAAGGCTGGGATCAAGCGCTACGGCACAGCATTTGTGCCGATGGATGAAGCCTTGGCTATGGTATCGCTTGATATCAGCGGGCGGCCGTATTTGGTGTTTGACGCTGTAATGCCAAGTGAGCAAGTAGGCCAGTTTGACAGTGAGCTTACGGAAGAATTTTTGCGGGCGCTTAGTGTTCATGCCGGACTCACCCTGCATGTGCGGCTGCTGTCAGGCAAGAATACTCACCATATTATTGAAGCCATTTTTAAGGCGTTAGGCCGGGCGCTTGATGAAGCCACTCGCAAAGACGAGCGGATACAAGGCGTTATGTCTAGTAAAGGAATGTTATAAGGAGGCTCAGCGATGACGCTTGAAACCTTAGCAATTATTGATTATGGCATGGGCAACCTTCATAGCGTGTCCAAAGCGTTCGCTAAATTGAATGACGAAAATGGCAGCAAGTATGATATCGTTGTCACCAGCGACCCGGTGGTTATCGGCAGTGCGGCCAAGGTAGTGCTGCCCGGGGTAGGGGCATTCGGCGACTGTATGGGTAACCTGAACAGCTATGGCCTTGTTAACATTATTAAAGAAGTGGCTGGGCGGGGCACGCCTTTTCTTGGGATTTGTCTTGGCTTGCAGCTGTTATTTGACGGTAGTGAAGAAGACCCCGGCGTACTAGGGCTGGGAATTCTGCCTGGAATGGTACGCAAGCTGATTGCCCCTGGTTTAAAAATTCCTCATATGGGCTGGAACAGTCTTGAAATTAAGACTCCCAGTCATCTTTTTACCGGACTGCCGCCTGCGCCCTATGTTTATTTTGTCCATAGCTATCATGCGGTACCTGAAAATAGCCAGGTGGTAACGGCTGTTACTGAGTATGGCAGTGCTGTTACGGCAGCGGTAGGCTGCGGTAATGTGCAGGCCGTGCAGTTTCATCCCGAGAAATCAAGCGCTGCCGGTCTGGCAATTTTAGCTAACTTTTTAAGGGGTTGAACAATTCATGATTATATATCCGGCAATAGATATCCGGGGCGGACGGTGTGTCCGCCTGACTGAAGGCCGTTTTGATAAAGAGACAGTATTTGCCGATAACCCGGCTGAGATGGCGCTCAAGTGGGCGGCAGCCGGGGCTGAGTACCTACATGTTGTTGATCTGGACGGCGCGTTAGCCGGTAAGCCGGTGAACCTTGCGGTAGTGAGTGCCATTGTTAAAGCAGTGGCGATACCTGTGCAACTGGGCGGCGGTATCCGGACGCTTGAGACGATTGGACAAGTGCTTGAGGCCGGTGTCAGCCGGGTGATCTTAGGCTCGATTGCTGTCCGCAATCCGGAATTGGTACGGGAAGCCTGCCGGCAGTTCGGCAGCCGGATTGTTGTGGGCATTGATGCCCGGGACGGTCAGGCGGCGCTTGACGGCTGGGAAGTGTCAGGCGGGATTGGGGCCGAAGAATTGGCCAAGAAGATGGCTGAGGCTGGTGTGGCCCGCATCATTTATACCGACATCTCCCGGGACGGTACGCTGCAAGGCGTTAATGTCGCGGCAACCGCGGCGCTGGCTAAAGCGGCTGGTATCCCGGTCATTGCCTCCGGTGGTGTTAAAAGCCTGGAGGATATTACGGCCCTTCACGCGGCCAATCGAGATAACGGCATTGAGGGCGTTATTGTTGGTAAAGCCATTTATACCGGCGCGGTCGATCTGGCAGAGGCCATTCGTCTGGCTAAGGAGGGAGCGGCTTAATGTACACTAAACGGATTATTCCCTGTCTTGATGTGAAAGACGGACGGGTGGTAAAAGGCACAAACTTTGTCGGACTGCGAGATGCCGGCGATCCGGTGGAATTGGCTAAGGTTTATGATGTCAAGCTTGCCGATGAATTGGTTTTCTTAGATATTACGGCTTCGTCTGATGGCCGGAACACTATGGTAGACGTGGTTGAGCGAGTGGCAGCCGAGGTGTTTATTCCGTTCACGGTAGGCGGCGGCATTCGGGCTGTAGATGATATTCGGACAATGCTCAAAGCCGGAGCGGATAAGGTTTCCCTAAATACGGCAGCGGTAAAAAATCCTGAGCTATTGGCTGAAGGCGCCAAACGGTTTGGCCGTCAGTGTATTGTATTGGCTGTTGATGCCCGCCAGACTGAGCCTGGCAAATGGGAAGTATATATTAACGGCGGCCGGACACCGACAGGTATGGATGTATTAGAATGGGTGAAGCAGGCCACTGAACTGGGGGCCGGTGAAATCCTCTTAACAAGTATGGATAAAGACGGCACTAAGGACGGCTATGACATTCCCCTTACCAGGGCGGTTTCTGAGGCTGTCAATGTTCCTGTCATTGCTTCCGGCGGTGCAGGCGAGCTTGAACACTTCTATGAAGTGCTGACAGCAGGCAAGGCAGATGCAGTACTCGCGGCTTCAGTGTTCCACTATGGCCAGTTTACTGTTGGTCAGGTTAAAGAATATCTTAAATCCCGTGGGGTAGAGGTGAGACTATGAATATAACTAACATAAAATATGATGAACACGGTTTAGTGCCAGCCATTATTCAGGATGAAGTTACTGGAACCGTGCTCATGCTGGCCTATATGAATGCAGAGGCACTCAGTAAAACTCTGGAAACCGGCGTAACCTGGTTCTATAGCCGCAGTCGCCGCGCACTTTGGCAGAAAGGCGAAACGTCCGGCCATGTGCAGGCGGTTAAAGAAATATATTATGACTGTGATGCTGATACTGTTCTTGTAAAAGTAATCCAGACAGGTGCGGCCTGCCATGAGGGAACCTTATCCTGTTTTAGCCGCAGGCTGGATGCCGATACCGAGCAAGCGGAAAAACTGGTTGATCCGGATAAGGTGTATAAAGAACCGCTGGCAGGCGTTTTATATGAACTCTATCATGTCATTAATGACCGCAAGCACAACCCTAAAGAAGGCTCCTATACCAACTATCTCTTTGAAAAAGGGCAGGACAAAATCCTGAAAAAAGTCGGCGAAGAAGCGGCCGAAACCATTATCGCTTCGAAGAACAATAGTAAAGAAGAGCTGTTATACGAGATGGCTGATCTTTGGTATCACTGCTTGGTTTTGCTGGCAAACCATGACGTTACACCAAGTGAGCTGTTAGAGGAATTGAAAAAGCGCAGGAAATAGAAAACATGCTATTCCAGTTGGATGTTCAGCTGGATAGCATGTTTTTTTTATGGGCCTGGTTTCGGCATTTTTTGTATATTAGAAAAAGGATTTTTACAAAAAAGGTATAATGTTTATAAAAAGTAATATTTTGGTATTAAAATTAGAAGGTGAGAGAGCATGTCCATGGCAAAGTCTCTAGCGGATTTTTCATCTACCCATGATATTATACAAAAATATCCGAGGGAACAAAGGTATACCCTGGCTATACTCCAGGATATACAGCGGAAATATAGCTATATTCCCAAGGAATCCCTGATCATATTGTCTAAGTATCTCGATACTCCTTTAAGTAAGCTGTACAGCATGGCTACTTTTTATAAAGCACTAAGCCTGAAACCGAAAGGCGACAATATTATCAAGATATGTGACGGTACTGCCTGTCATATCCGGTCTTCTATGGTTATTATCGATGAGATTGCGAAGCTGATTCACATCAAACCTGGTGAAACCACCGAGGATGGCCGTTTTTCGCTCGAAACCGTAAATTGCCTGGGCTCCTGCGCCATTGCTCCTGTTATTGTCATTAACGAAACTTACTATGGAAAGGTTACGCCAGCTATGATAAGAGAAATCCTGGGCGGATACGGGGGGCTGACAGATGGGGGAAAATAGCAAAAAGACAGTTTTGATCTGCTGCGGTACAGGGTGTCTGGCAAATAATAGCCTGGAAATCTATACAGGATTAAAAAACAAAGTCCTTGAAGCCGGTTTAGATATCAATGTCGAACCCATCATAAAATCCACTGGCTGCAATGGGTTTTGCGAAAAAGGTCCTATTGTAAAAATTATGCCTGATGACATCTCCTATTATAAAATTAAACCATCAGACATAGATGAGATCTATGAAAAATCCGTTCTGAAAAATGAAGTCATCGACAGACTTCTATATGTAAATGATTCGACCGGAAAAAAGGTAAAATCTCAAAAAGATAATGAGTTTTACAGGCAGCAAATGAAGTTAGCTCTAAAGAATATTGGTGAAATTGATCCCTCAGATATCGACGACTATATTGCGCGCGACGGCTATAAAGCCCTAAAGAAAGCTCTTTTGGCAATGACACCGCTGGAGGTAATCGCAGAAGTGGCGGCATCCGGATTAAGAGGCCGGGGCGGAGCTGGCTTCCCTACCGGTAGCAAATGGAAGCAATGTGATAGCTATGACAGCTTTCCCAAATATGTGGTTTGCAATGGCGATGAAGGCGACCCGGGTGCCTTTATGGATAGAAGCATTATGGAGGGCGATCCTAACAGTATAATTGAAGGTATGCTGATATGCGGTTATGCCATAAGGTCGGAAGCAGGCTATATCTACATCAGAGATGAATACTCACTTGCGATAAAAAATATTGCCTTTGCCATAGAAAAGGCCAAAGAACGCGGCTTCCTTGGCAGGAATATTCTTGGTAGCGGCTTTAATTTTGACATACAGATTGTCAGAGGCGGAGGTGCCTTCGTTTGCGGTGAATCAACTGCCCTCATGGCTTCAATTGAAGGCAAGGTAGGTGAGCCTAGGGCCAAATATGTGCGTTCTGTGGAAAAAGGTCTGTGGGGGCAGCCTACAGTCCTGAATAATGTTGAAACCTGGGCTAACATCCCGTTGATCATAAACAACGGAAGTCAATGGTTCAGTTCGATTGGAACCGAAAATAGTACAGGTACCAAAGTTTTTTCACTTGTCGGCAAAATAAAAAATACCGGCCTGGTTGAAGTGCCGATGGGAATCACTTTAAGGAAATTGATATTCGATATCGGCGGCGGGGTAATTGGCAATAAGAAATTTAAGGCTGTTCAAAGTGGCGGACCATCAGGGGGCTGTATTCCCGAAAGCCTGCTTGACCTTCAGGTTGACTTCGACACCCTTACGGCAGCAGGTTCGATGATGGGATCCGGTGGCATGATTATCATGGATGAAAGAACCTGTATGGTCGATGTGGCACGCTACTATGTTAATTTTCTTGCAGAGGAATCATGTGGGAAATGTGTCCCCTGCCGAGAGGGCTTAAAGAGAATGCTCGAAATTTTAAATGATATATGCCAGGGCCGGGGTCAAACTGAAGATATTGCGCTCCTGGAAGAGATTTGCAGTATGACCAGCGAAGCAGCCTTGTGCGGACTTGGAAAAAGTGCCCCCAATCCTGTCGACTCAACCATTAAGTACTTTAAGGACGAATATCTGGCACATATTGTTGATAAAAAATGTCCTGCCGGCATCTGCAAGGATTTGACTGCTTACTATATTGATCAAGATGTATGCATTGGTTGCGGACTATGTAAAAAGAATTGTCCTGCTGTAGCCATTAGCGGTGAGGCCAAAGATCCCCACACTCTGGATATGCAACAATGCATTAAGTGTGGCAATTGCATTGATACTTGCAAGTTTAATGCAGTAAAGGTCCAATAAGGAGGCTGTATTGATGAATATAACAATCGACGGCAAGATCTGCCAAGCCGAGCAGGGCGAATTCCTCCTGCCTATCGCTAGGCGTAACAATATTCATATCCCTACCCTTTGTCATAGTGAGGCCCTGCCTGGCCAAGCAAGCTGCAGGCTATGTATTGTAGAGGTAGTCGAAAACGGCTGGCATAAAGTTGTCACGTCTTGCGTTTATCCTGTTACCAAGGAAGTTGAGGTTATCACCAATTCTCCTAAAATAGTCAATATGAGAAAAACAATCATTATGCTGCTGACTGCGAGAGCTCCAAACAATGAATACATCAACAGGCTTCGGGAAGAATACGCCATCCCCCAATCACTACGATTCACCTCAGACCAGGATGAGCAGTGTACTCTCTGCGGATTATGCGCAGCGGCCTGTGAAACTATGGGTTTATCAGCCATCTCCACAGTAAGCAGAGGCATCACTAAAAAGGTATCTACTCCTTATGATGAACCATCTCAGACCTGCATCGGCTGTAGCACCTGTGCCCAAGTATGCCCCACTGGTGCGATTAAAGCTTCTGAACAAGGTAACAAAAGAACTATCTGGAATAAAAGCTTTGAGCTTTTAAATTGCAAAGGCTGTGGGAGATACTTCATAACTCAGGAACAGCTGGAATATATCAATAATCGGCTTGACACAACAAGCGATGAATTGTTGTGTGAAAAATGCAAAAAAACCTTTGTCTTTAAAAAGTTTACAGCTATGTATGGTCATGTTGTTACAAAGTAAATTGGCAGGAATAAAAAAATCCTACAAAGCGTTAGCGCTGTAGGATTTTTTTTATTTTATTTCACTTGCGCCTAGCTCTTGTCAATACCAGCCAGTGGGGGGAGCAGGCCCCGGCGCTTGCCAGCTTCGAAATCGGCTACGGTGGTAAATACCAGCGCTCCGGTCGGACAAGCCCGGACACAGGCCGGAGTATTAGTTTCGTCCAGACATTCCCGGTCGCATTTTATCGCCCGACGCTTGTCGCCATCCTGTCGGATGACACCAAACGGACAAGCCATGATGCACATCCAGCAACCCAAGCATTTGCTCAAGCGGTCACTGTTGGTAACCACGCCGTCTGTCGTGCGGTGCAGCGAATGGGGCATACAGAGCTCTACACAGGGGGCATCCTCGCAATGCCGACAGGTAATCGGGGCTTTCAAGTCGTCAACCTGTTCGACGTAAATCTGTTTAAGCGGCGGCTTATCGCTTAACATCGCGCCAACTAGCGTTTGTGTCGGTGAATGGGCCACGGCGCAAGCCATTTCACAGGAATGACAGCCCATACAGCGTTCATGACGCACGAGAATTTCTCTTTGCATGGATGATCCTCCTTACCAGCGGCGTGTGCCGATATTTAAATTCTGACGTCGCTCTTGCAGCGCGGCGAAAATCTTCTCTGCTGCTAACATTGGGTCGGTCTCGACAATGAAGTAGCCGCCTGTTAGTTCTTTGATGTCCTGGGTAAGAACCCTGGTAACCAGTTTACTGCCAATCACTGGCGGTACCAAGCCCAGATGGGTAGGCAAGCCAAGGGTAACAGCCCAGGTGCCGATAGCCAGAGCCTTTTCAGTCTTGTATTCAGGCGCGCTGGCAACAACCGGCAACTGAGGAATATCAACCTTTAGTTTATTAGCGAGTGCCACGGCGATATCCACTGGCCGGGAATTATCAACACAGGACCCCATATGCAGGATGGGCGGCAGTGGTCCGTTAAGGCCATTGGCCTCGCCGATGGCGGTGAGAACAGCTTTTAGACCGTCGCCAGCATAATCAAGCGTTGCCTGCGGATCAAGCAGTCCGTTGCGGGCAAAAGCGCCGGCGCCGCAGCCGGTGGCCAGCACCAAAACATTACGTTTAATCAGTTCTTTCGCAATGTTGACAAAGCCCTGGTCATGCCCGACTTTAATATTGCTGCAGCCAGCAAACAACACCACACCCTGGATGTTGCCATTGACGATATTATCGACAAGCGGCTGTAACGGATCGTCGGCGTTCAGTTTCGCCAGTGCCGCCACGATGGCCTCAGTGGAAAACCCTCCTACAACCTTACTAGTTGCTTGCGGAATATGAACAGGCTTATTGCGGCGGCGTTTAAAAGCGGTAATTGCCATCCGGATTATTTCGCGGGCTTTTTCGCCAGCCTGTTCTTCATTAAATTCTACATGCGTCGCTCCTGGTATCTTAGCCATGTCCATGGTGGTAATCAACCGGGTACCAAAGCATTCAGCAACATTGGCGAGCGAAGGATAGACACATTGGTAATCAACAATCATGGCATCAATCGCCCCAGTCAGAATGGGCAATTCCTGTGAAATGGCGGTAGTGACAGTTGGCACGCCATGCCGCATCAGGACCTCATTGCCTGTACAGCAAATCCCCATAAGACTGATGCCTTGTTCGGCGCCGGCAGCCCGCGCTTCGGCCAGGATTTCTGGTTCACGGGCGGTGGCGACAATCATCTCTGAAAGCACCGGATTATGCCCATGCAAGGCAATATTGACAGCGTCTTTTTTAATAACACCCATGTTGGCTTCGCTGACGACTGGTGTTGGAATGCCGAATAAGATGTCTGCAAGGTCTGTACCCAGATGACATCCGGTATAATCGGCCATTGCTCCTTTGATGCCTCCCAAAAGCAGGTTTACCGGATCAGCGTCCACACCCAGGGTAGTGCGATGTAAGATTTCAGCGATAATGCTATCAATACCGTGTGGCGTCACTTTGAGCTCCTTCATTTTAGCCACCCGTCCGGCAGTCAGTGTCGTTACCGCCCAGGCGTTCGGGGTCTCGCGTTCAGAAAACTCAGCTAGCGCTGCCTCGGCGACATCTTCCGCCAATTCCTGGATATCGCGATTTTCAGTTGGCAGCCCCAGCCGGGCAGCGACAGCCGCTAGCTTGGACGCTTCTTTCACCCCAAAATCAGGAGCAGTGCCCTTAGCAACTTTTTTTAAGACATGTGCCAAGTGCTTGGCATGGCCGGAATGGCTAGCCGCGCCGCCAACTATGCTCCGGATCAGGTTCCGGGCGACAATGGTGTCCGGCCCGGCACCGCATACCCCGACATCTGGTCCGTCGCCAAACGGATCAATGCGACAGGGGCCCTGCAGGCAGTTCCGGCAACAAATACCGCTTTCGCCAAAACCGCATTGTGGTAGCTGACTCTGATAGCGGTCCCATATGGTCTTCACATTGGCTGCTTTAGCTACATCGAGCATTTCCTTCACGCTCGGATTTAATGGTTCCTGTGTTTTCACCCTGACCATCTCCTCTTATAGATTGTCTAACCTGATTTCCTTTTGATAACATTCTATGCAACCCAATTTATTCCTTTAATGGTTAATGTTAGCTTGCTGTTTTTTTGAAATAAGGAACTATAATTGCATGAAATTAAGGACATTCGTTGACAAAATGACCTATTTTCATATACGCTTTGTATATTAATTGCACCGTTCGCTATTAAGAACGTAGGAGGGATCTGGATTGAAACTGTTGCAGATGATAGGGCAAGGTGTAATCTTGTGGGTTATTTTTTTGCTTGGAAACCAGATTACTGCCGTAACTGGTTTGCCCATCCCGGGTACAGTATTTGGGATGGTGTTGCTATTTTTACTTTTGCTGTGTGGCATCATAAAGCTTCACTATATTCAAGATGCTGCCGATTTTTTACTTAAACATATGCTGTTTTTCTTTGTGCCTGTCGCTGTAGGCCTAATGGATTGGGGAGCTGTATTTTATGAACATGGCGTGGTTTTAGCTGCAGCCCTGTTGGCCGGTGCGGTGTTACCCTTCTTCACGGTAGGTATTCTTACACAGTTGCTGCATAAGGGGGATAAATAATGCAATCCGTTGTTACAGTTTTCTCGATTCTTATTACGGTTGGCGTCTATCTACTCAGCCGCTACTTATATTTTAAATACAATAATCCATTGATTAATGTAGTTCTTTTGAGCGCTTCAGTAATCATCGCGATCCTGGTTATTTGCAAACTGCCTTATGCTGCCTATGTCCCGGCAAAAGACATCATGACTTTTTTACTGGGACCGGCTACCGTTGCCCTGGCAGTACCGCTTTACCGCAACCGGCATCTATTAAAACAATATGGACCTGCAATCGTTATTGGTGTTGGCATGGGAACAATTGTATCGATGCTAACAGTGCTTTTCATTACTCAAGCCGGTGGTTTACCAAGAGAAATCATTGTTTCCATCATTCCTAAATCGTCAACAATTCCTTTTGCTGTCGAGGTGGCGCAATTGGCAGGAGGTAATCCTGCCTTGGCTGTAGCGTTTGTTGTAGCTACCGGAACTTTTGGATCTGTTGTGGGGCTAACCTTACTTACCTGGTTTAAGATTCATGACCCTGTTGCCCGGGGACTGGCAATGGGGACAGTATCACATGGGCAAGGGACGGCCATGGCTCTCCTGGAGGGGGAACAACCAGGCTCAATGGCGGGTGTAGCGATGGCTTTGGCAGGAGTGTTTACCGCAGTGTTAGCACCGATTCTTGTAACTATATTTGTAGGATAAGCCAAAAAAAATTGACACAATTATTAGTTTTTGTGTAAACTGTATATAGATGTATAGACTTCAATATCCAGCTTTACATAGAGGCTTCTGAAGGGAGGGGTTTGATGAGAAGTCGCGAGAATCTAATACCTGTTTACTACCGTTTAGCTGAAGATATAAAAAAGCAGATTGAAGCAGGTGAGCTTAAAGACGGAGACTTGATTCCGACTGAGGCGCAGCTGGGAGAAAAGTACGCAATAAGTCGTATGACTGTACGGCAAGGGATTGCACTGCTGGCAGAAGCTGGTTTGATTGATACAGTTAAAGGAAAAGGGAGCTTTGTGACCCGGCCCCGTCTAAACCAGTTAGTTATTGATCTGAAGAATAGCGGTGTTAATAATGAGCAATTACGCTATAAGCTGTTAGGCGTTAACTTGATTCGGAATAACCTGAAATTAGCCAGCGAATTGGGCTTCACTGGGGAATCCAGCGTGATCACAGTAAAGCGCCTAATGTTTAAAGGTGCTCAGCCTGTGGCTATTGAAGAAAAGTTTCTGCGGTATCAAAAGGGCAAGCCGTTATTGGAGACCCAGCTGGAATATGCCGATTTTCCCGAATTGGTTGCAAAACATCAGGAAAGTGTGCCGGTTCGCAATGATATGGTAATATCGGTGGCGGCTTTGTCGCCTGAGCAAGCTAAATTATTAGAAGCGGACGAAGTCCTACCGGCGCTTGTAATCAAGCAAGTGATCTATTCTAAAGATGACAAACCGCTGGGAGTCTCCGTCATGGTTTGTCATAAAGACAGGTTTGAATTAAAGGCAACCTCATACCCACTTTCAGGAAGGTTGTGATATTATGCTAAAGATCCAGAAGATGCTTGTTGGTGCCATGGCTAGACTGGACGAAACGATGGTCGTTAATTTAGTTAAACAAGGCCTGCAAATGGGGATTAATCCCTATGTGCTACTGGATGAAATTAGAGCAGGTACTGATAGGGTAGGAGAGTTGTACAGTAAAGGTGAGTATTTTTTATCAGACCTAATTATGGCTTCTGAGATTTTTAAAGATGTACTAGCCCTGGTAAACCAAGACCAGGCTGTTGCACCGCGTGCGCTGTATCCTACTGTCATTTTCGGTACGGTGGAAGACGATATTCATGATATCGGCAAGAATATCACAACAGGAATTATGCGCTATAACGGGTTTGATATCTGTGATCTGGGGGTTGACGTACCTGGGCCCAAATTTGTTGAAGCTGTAAAACAGTATAATAGTAGGGTGGTATGCTTAACCGGGCTGATCACCGAGGCATTTGATTCGATGAAAAAAACTGTTGACCTTATAGATGAAGCTGGGCTGCGTGCTCAAACGATAGTCATTATTGGCGGTTTAGTCAATGAAAGCGTGCGAAAATATACGGGAGCCGATTATTGGGCTACTGACTGTACAAAGGTTACAGAATTATGCCGGAATATCCTTGTGACTAATAAAAGAATTGTTCAATCATCGTGAAGGAAGGGATTGAATGGGGACAGCAATATTAGCGTGTCAGACACTCCAGGATGAGCTTACTTTGGCCATCAAGACAACTGGTGTAGACTATCCTGTTATTTATGTCGAGTCGGGGCTGCACAACACACCGGAGTTATTGCACAAGAGAATTCAGGAAGAGATCAATAGGATCGATAATGTTGATGTAATATTGTTAGTGTTTGGCTATTGCGGGAATAGTTTACTTGATATAAAGTCTGATAAGGCAAAACTGGTACTCCCCAAGGTAGATGATTGTATTCCTTTACTTTTGGGTTCTTGTGAAGCGAGAAAAAATATATCGAAAGAAATGGGAACCTATTTTTTAACTAAAGGCTGGTTGGATTACGAGAATAACTTGCTCCGGGAATATGACCGTTGTGTTGAACGCTACGGCCAGGTTAAGGCCTTAAGAGTAATGAAAATTATGATGGGACACTATAAACGGTTTATGCTTATCGACACTGGAGCATATGCTGTGGACAGCATTCTGTCACAGACGCAACAATTTGCTGATCGGCTCGATATGTGTCATGAAGTAGCCCCAGGTTCGCTACGCTTGTTTCACAAACTGCTGCAAGGCTTATGGGATGAGGAGTTTCTGGTACTGGAACCGGGAAAAGCCGTGACGATGAATGATATCTGCGGTGGTGGTAATGAGATGTCGGAATTGAACCAAAGTACATCCCTACAACTGTGTGGCAACAAGTAAAAAAATAAACGTCCATTTACTAACCCATTGCCCCCAGCATTAGGCGAAGAAAAGATTGAAAAATAAAGTAGTATGACTATCTATTTATTCCGGAAATTCGTCAGGCTGTTCAATCAGGACAGAGGCAGTAAAGCCTTTATCATTAATAGTAAGGGGGGAACCAAATTACAGCTTAAACTAGAGGCTCTTTCCAGAGATGATCGAGATATTCTTCTCGCAGGGGGTCTTGTCAATTATTATGCTATTTAGATAAGACTAGTGTTGGATTTGTCCTGTTACGAATCGCCTGATGAGTTTTTATGGCTTATATTCGGCTGAATACTTGTAATAGCGCAAATTAGATGCTGTTATATCCTTTAATTGGTAATTGTCGGGGGTTAAATCTGGTAGTATACTGACGGTGGGAGGTGGCAGTTATGCTTCAAAACCAAGAGGTTGCTGCCGGCCTCACTCACCTGGCTGATTCAATCTGCGGTAAGTGCCCGATGAGCGAGACCTGCGGCGATCTGCCTATGTGCGGCGATATTCAATTATTGAAAAGAGCAGAAGAGTTACTTAAAATGGCTTATACCTGAGGTTTAAACGGGGGAGTAGGCGCAACAGCGGAAGGAACGCCACAGGGTGTTCCTTCCGCTGTTGCGCTAATATATTATGGATAACCTAGATAAAGAACCAACTAAGCGAAGACACAGCTTCGTACGCTACGCTGTATAGATTACACTGCCCATAGCATGATATTTAACAGCAACCGCCGCCAGCGTAATGGAAAGTCGGTTCAGTTATCACAAGGTCCTCGTGGTTCAGTGCGCGTAGATTTTGTGCTGTTTTTTGACAAACCGGCAACGGAATATCTCGTTGAATCGTGTGGCCTTTTCCATCATCATAGAAGTCCTCTGAGCCAAAATATATTACTGTTTCGCCTGCAAAAACGCAGGCTCCGTCATTTGGAACCGGGTTTTTATAGGCGACCAATTCAAGGGATTCTAAGAGGATATTCTCAGGCAATTGATAGCGGCGCTTGTCCAAAATTCTGAAAGGGCGGCGCGATCTTATTTCGATTGTGCCAAACCCCGCACCGATAATTTTGTCCACATATTGCTGGTAAGTTAGCGCGCCTGAAAGGCACATTGCCCGCAAGCGTTCATCTTGGCGCAGCCGCTCAGGTATCTGTTGTGTTGTAATTGAATCTGCTATGTATAGCCTGCCTCCTGGTTTTAAAGCCCTGTGCATTTCTGTAAGTGCCTTAGTTAGATCGTTTTCCTTAAAAATATTAAATAAACAATTCTGCGCGGCCACATCAACACTTTCGCTTTCAACTGGCAGGTTAAGCGCATCACCCTGAACGAGTTTGATAAAATCTGGATTGAACCACTTATTAAGATCTGCGGCCAGCTTAAAATTCGCTTGCGCTTTAATTAACATCTCTGGTACCCGGTCAACAGCGATAACCGATTGAGGCTGGCGTGTGAAATAAGCAAACTGTAATGCCTCTAAGCCACCGCCCACACCCACGTAGAGAACGGTTTCTTTAGAATTTAAGTCACCAAAATGAACAGTCGCTCCACAACCATAATTCATTTCACGCATCACATCAGGAACAGTTAAACCCGGTAAGGATTTTTCAGGGCTTGTAATGCAGCAGAGACCGGGTTGCGGGGTTAAAGCCACCTCTTTATAAAGTTCATGGGTAATGTCTAAATAACTCATGCATTTGCTCCTCTGACCAATAATTTGAATATTTAATTAAATTTTATCATAAAAGCGTAAATTTGTAAGATGTATCATCTGAATGTATCAAGTTTCTTCCGACCAATGCTGGAATTAATAATGGTAATGTAAAAGAAAAATAAACGTCTTGAATCCTTAGTAAAGGTTCAGGACGTTTATTTTTTGTTTAGGTTTAAATTGTTATGAACCAGGACTAAAACGCGGCTAGCTTTCTTAGTGGGGCTGTGTTGAAACGAATACCTGATTAGCTTAACTTAATTCCAACCAATGATTAAACATTTTGTTTAATCATTACAAAAAGTGTTGACAATGATGGCGTATTGGATTTATCATGTAGGAATTGAAGCAATCCCATTCTTGTCGGTGATGCCAACAGTATCAAACCTCTGGCCCTGAAAGTGGGGCTACCAGCTGATGACCGCATCATTCATGAACCGGATATGGATAAAGCAGCGCTGCGGGCAGTTTCTTTGGTTACCAGCGGCGAGGCTCAAATTTTGATGAAAGGGTTAATTAACAGGTGTAACTTCTTGAGGGCAGCCCTCAATACGGTCCTGCTCTAGTCTAATATACAATACATAAAGGGAGTATGCAGTAATGAAAAAAGCAATCATAGTCTTGTTTGGATGCTTATTAACAAGTGTTGGTATATTGATACTAAAACACGCTAACATAACTACCGGTGGGTCGACAGGTTTGGCATTAAATCTCTCCTATTTGTTACAGTTACCGTTTCCTTATGTATTTGTCATAGTCAATCTACCATTTTTTATTCTTTCTATTAAAAAAATGGGTTGGGGTTTTACCTGGGCAACGGTTTATACCGTTATTGTTGTATCCCTTCTTACTGGAACTGAACGAATGTTACCTGCATTCACTATTTCTTCTTGGGTTGGTGCGATTTTTGGCAGCGGGATTCTCGGGTTGGGTCTAGCGTTTCTGCTTTTAGGTAGAAGTCCGTTGGGTGGTGTCGGTGTATTAACAGTGTATTTGCATAACCGCACCGGATGGAATCCCGGGAAAATTAACCTGGGGATTGATACGGTTGTCGTCATCTCAGGTATTTTTACAGTCGGGTTGTGGGAGAGTCTATTTTCTGTTGTGTCTGTCACGATTATTGCCGCTGTTATCAGCTCATTCAAAAATCGGATTGCCCATACATATAACGCTACATCACCTATGGCAGTATCCACTGAGCTTGAGTGAAGGAGGACAATACCGCCAAATTAATTTGTAAAATAACGCCGCAAATGGTATTTTATAATAGAGAAGGCGGTGACGGATTTGAATAAAGAGGAAGCCCTGGAATTTCTTAACCGGGTGTCTGCAGGTATTGCCTGTATGTTCGGTAATTCCTGCGAAACACTGATTCATGATATGGTTAATAAAAAGTCTTCTATTATTTCTATTCATCATGGCGAAGTTACCAAGCGTAAGGTAGGCGACAGCTTATCAATTCTCGGCGTTAAAGAAGTTGACGAATTTTTTGAAGGCAAAGATACGGTCAACTGTTTAGGCAAAACCACAGACGGCCGGTTACTAAAAAGCTCAACCTTTCACTTGCGTGGTGAAGGCTATCATTACGCATTTGGGATAAATTACGATTATACGCACTTGTCTTTAGCTAAAGCAGCCTTGGAGGAACTGACTGCTGTCGGACAACCTATTGAGGATGAGTTGTACCCTTCCGGTAATCTACTGCAGGATATCTTTGACGAATGTCTTAAAATCGTTGGTAAGCCTGTGGCGCTGCTTACCAAGGAAGACCGGATGAAGATGATCGATCTGCTCACAGAGCGGGGTGCTTTTAATTTTGCTAAAGGAATTCCCAATATTGCTGAGAAACTCAATATTTCCCGTTATACGATTTATAAGTATTTACGGGAACGTTCTTGATGCAAAGACACAATAAGACCGTGTAACCCGGTTTCCAGGGTATACGGTCTTATTGTGCCTTATTCTACCGACGGTATGTTGCCATAAAAAATTCCTCCTAATGTAGCTTTTAAATTCTACATTAGGGGGATTTTTTCTTCAATGCCGTTTTTATGGGTTCTGTTCAAGGTTCAGGACGTTTATTTTTTGTTTGTGTTTAAATTGTTATGAACCAGGACTAAAGCGCGGCTAGCTTTCTTAGTGGAGCCTTCGAGTTAGGTTTTATTCCATCAAACTCTTTAATGAAAAGCGGGATTATCGGATTAGGGTTGCCGCTTTTCCAGATCAAGGCGATATTTCCGTAAGCGTTGGTCCCGTTCATAGCGACCAGGGAGATACTATGGCGCAGCATTTGACAAAATACCGGATCAAAACTCCAAAAGGAAATACCTAATCCTGCTGTAACTTGCCAAAATAGGGTTTCTATCCGCGATGGCTGACTCACGATGTTTGGCGTAAATCCTCTGAGGTTGCATTGGTGTGTAAACCAGTCTACACCAATAGGAAAAGTCGTGGGGGATACAAGAATAAAACGTTCCTGCTTAAGTTCAGAGAGATCAAGAGAGTATTTGTTCGCGTAAGGATGATTACGAGGTAATAAAAAACATAAGCGGGAGCGGCGAATTTCGCGTATCTCAAATTTTGATGGAAACTCATTCCCTAAGAATGGGTTAAAACCGATGTCCAATTCCTGACGCTCTAAAGCCTCATTAATCATGGGGACAGGCATCACCTGGATATCAAGGTTAACATGTGGATAAAGCGCCCCAAAATGTTTGAGGATTTTTGGCAAAAAGATATGTTCAAGCCCCATACAGCCAATTCGTAGTGTTCCCCAAACCTCAATCTGTGATTTGCGGGTCCTTTCGAAGACCTCGCCAATCTTGCTCATAAGGGTGCGGGATTCCTCAAATAAAGTGGCACCTGGAGGGGTTAGCCGAACCGAGTGATGGGTACGGACAAATAATTGGACGCCTAATTGTTCCTCTAGTTCGGCGATATGCTTGCTTAATGTTGACTGACTAATGTAGAGCTGTTCAGCAGCCTTGGTGAAATTTAAATGTTCAGCCACATAGATGAATGAACGCAAATGCCGGATATCTTCCACTATATCCTCTCCATTCAAGGTAAATCTGCCGAATTCATTAGTTAATTAATTGAAAATTTCAAATTGTATCTATATCATCATATATCTTGTGGCAATTATTTTCAACAGCAGGATCGTTGAATTGGTTATGATTTTTTGCAAAGGCATCCATCTATTTTTGAATTTCACACGGTTTTACATACATGCTATCATGACTCTCAGAAAGAATATTCAAACAAATAAAAGGAGGACTTACATGTAAAGCTTCAAGGAAAGTATGGGTGTGATTTAAGTAAAGAGAGGGTGAAAACATGAATAGAACGCTTCTGAAAGCCGCGGTGTTATCCATTTCCTTATTACTGTTGGCAGCCACAGCTGTTTCTCCGGCTCTGGCAAATATTAGTGCGGCATTTAAGGGTACAAGTGCCCAAACAATTATGTTGCTGGTGGCGCTGCCATCCATGACAATGGTGCTTGCTTCGCTGGTGTTTGGCAAGCTGAGCGAATTTCTAAGCAGGCGGGGCCTTTTCTATCTTGCCATGGCACTCTTCCTAATTGGTGGCATAACTCCTTATTTTATGAATGATTTAACCATGATTTTAGCTATGCGAGCTATATTGGGATTAAGTTTAGGTATTATCTTCCCACTTTCCATCGTCCTTATTTCAGATTTCTTTGAAGGAAATGAAAGAGACACCGTTATGGGCTTGCAAAGTGTTTTTGTAAATCTTGGCGGGATCATTTTCTCCATGCTTGGTGGCTTGCTCTGTGCAGTTGATTGGCACAATACCTTTCTTGCCTATGCGGTTGGTTTTGTTGTATTCCTATTTGTCTACGCCTATCTTCCAGAGCCTGCTAAGATAAAACCGGCTGCAGGGCCAGATAATTTGACAGAGAAGGCCCCTTTATCCGGTAAAGTATATTTTATGGAGTTCTTGGTATTTTTCTACAACATGCTAATATTTGCGTTCTTTACAAACGTAGCTATCCAAGTAGTTGGTGAAAACCTAGGCAATGCAGCCAGTGCTGGTTTAGCATTAACCGTTTTTACCGGCGGTGGTCTTGTGGGCGGATTATTATTCGGTAAAGCCATGCAAGCCCTGAAAAGCTTCACAATTCCCCTGGGGTGGCTAATAACTGGCATTGGGATGGCACTCGTCTCTGGAATGCATGACTTTAATGTAATATTAGTGGGTTGCTTTATTGGTGGTATCGGTTTTTCAACAACATGTCCTGCATTTTTTGTGACACTTTCCATTATGTCTCCGCCGTCACGCGTTGCGTTTAGTATTGCTCTAGCATCAGCCCTTAGCGGTATTGGTCAGTTCGTTGCGCCATTCGTTTTTGAAGCAATCGCCGGACCATTCAACCAAGGTCCAGGGAGATTCTATCTGTTAGTTAGTGCAGTAGCATTTTTGAGTGTAGGGGTGCTCCTGTTGTTACAAAATTATACCCAACAACCAAAAGCAGTTGACGTAAAAAGTTAAGATATTTTAAAAATAAATTAAGGGGTGGATTAATTATGAAAACAGCACAACAATTACTGCAAGAACGCACTGAAAGATTGAGAAAAACCATCGCATTTGAGAAAACCGATCGGGCCCCAGTTATCCTTACAGGAGATGCTTTCTGTGCTAGACACGTAGGCATGAAGCTGTCAGAGTTTTGCTCCAATATGAAAGCTTCCCATGAAGCAATTTTAACTTCAGTTAAAGATTTAGGCGATGTTGATGGTACCGGCGGTACATTCGCGGCAGCAACGATGTTCCCGTTAATGTTTTATACAAAGATCAAATTACCTGGGCGTGAGCTTCCTGATGATACTCCGTGGCAGCTTGATGAACAGGAAATGATGACTGTGGAAGATTATGACACCATTTTGAATAAAGGTTGGAATGATTTTAGCTATGATTATTTGAAAAATCGGTTAGGCGTGGATGTCGATTCGCTGCTTGCACAGTTGGCAGATGTCCCGCAATTCGCGAAAAACTTTGAAGATGCTGGTTATCTGGTATATACTCCGAGCGCATCAATCACTGTTAATGAATTCTTAAGCGGCGGCCGGTCATTTCCGAAATTCATGAGAGATGTGTTCAAAATGCCTGACAAAGTAGAGGCTGTTTTAGATGTCATTCTTGAAGAAACGCTAGCAGGTTTCCGGCAGCAAATCAGAGCCATTAAGCCAATGGTGGTATTTATTTCACCAGCCCGGGGGGCAAGTGAGTTCTATTCGCCGAAGATTTGGGAACGCTTTGTCTGGAAATACCTGAAGGCAACCGCTGATATGATCATTGAAGAAGGTGCGGTAGTAGACCTTCATATTGACGGCAATTGGGAACGCGACCTGGAATATTTCAAAACACTCCCCAGACAGAAATGCGTCTTTGAACTAGACGGCGCTACCAACATCTATAAAGCCAGAGAAGTGCTCGGTGATCACATGGCCATTAAGGGGGATGTTCCCGCTGCCTTGTTGGCTCTTGGTACTCCTGATGAAGTATACAACTATTGTACAAAATTGATTAAAGATATGGGATCAGGTTTCATTCTTGCTTCTGGTTGCACCATACCGCCAAATGCAAAAGTGGAAAACGTCAAAGCCATGGTTGCGGCCGCTGCCGGTAAATAATGCTATAGAGGCATAGCATTTGCAGGCTGAAAAAAGAGAGTTAAAGGTGGGGGAAACATGAAAAAGGGCAAAAACTTAAAGAGCAAGTTGGCTGTTGCTCTGGCACTGGCATCCTTAATTAGTTTTACCGGCAGCGCATTTGCGGCTACTTCGAACCCCTTTGGTGACGTTCCTGCTAAACATTGGGCGTATGATGCAGTGAATAAGTTAAAGCACGATGGGCTGATTGACGGTGATGGTAAAGGAAGCTTCCAGGGCGAACGGACTGTGACCCGCTATGAAATGGCACAGATGGTTGCCCGGGCGGTGTGGAATGCTGAAAAAGCGAGCGCAGAAGACAAAGTGTTAATTGACAAACTCTCGGCAGAGTTTAATGGTGAGCTCAAAAGCCTAGGCGTTCGCGTAGATACCTTGGAAAAGAAAAGTGATAAATTAACCTTCAACGGGTTCCTACACTTGTCGGAGCAGATATGGGATAATAGTGGTGATTTTAAAAATCATACTGGTTTGACAGGGGATACCCCACACCCGCGTGATGGCCATTATCCGGCGTTAGGTATCGACTTAAACATCAATTACAAAGTCAATGACAAATGGCAAGTGAAAATCGAAGACGAAGCAGTTCGAGATTTCAGAAGTGGTGGCTATTGGTCTAACGGTGGTGTAGCAGATGGTTCAGTAAGCGCAGCCCAGCGTAATGGACAAATGTATGCAGAAGGTGTTGTGGGTGCAACTACTGTTAAGGCAGGTAAATTTGACTACGGAGCGGCGTATGGCCTTATGGTAGCTCCAGGGCGTAAAGGTGTGGAGGGCGTTCAGTTTGCGGTAGGCGACAAGTCTAAAACGACCTTGACTTATGGATATTTTAGACAAGGTTGGGTTGGAAATGCCACTAATCCCAATATTATTTCTTCTACGACCGATAACCACTATGCTGCTCTTGAATTTGGTGCCCCAATTTCTAGCGATTCCAATTTTAAAGCTGCCTATCACAATATAACAACAGATGGAGCCGATTCGACTGTTTTCTCAGATAATATTAATCTGTGGGAAGTTGGCGCAGATAAGGTAATTGCAAAAGACCTGCAACTGTTTGCTACTTACGGCCAGTCGAATGCGTCCACCCAAAATAAAGCATATATAGCTGGAGTTAACTACAAACGCGCTGATCTTAATACCCCAGGCTCGTATGGCCTTACGGCACGTTATATTAGAGCAGAAGCAAAATCATCGATAGCCCCTGATAATTATTGGGTTTCAAAGTACGATTGGGGTCTTGAGGGGCCTGAGCTAAGCGGAATGGTTATGTTTGACAAAAATGTTGGCATGACGTTTTGGGCTGCCTCACTTAAGGCGACTGACAACGTTCATACCGGGAAGCTAAATACTGTAAAAGCCGAACTAGACTTTTTCTTCTAAAGCAACGAGAAGGGTAGATAACAATGCAATTGAAAGAATAGTATAAAAATATTGACATGTTAGAAATTGTGCGTTAAGCTATATCTAGATGTATATATAAATTTAAAAATAGAGAAGATTGCCACGGCAGTCTTCTCTACCATTTGTTGCTGCGTTTTTGGATGTTCTGCTTTTGTACCAGAGGCAGTTATTTGAATTTTTGGGAGGTAAAAATGGGAACAAATTTTAGCGACTTAGTTCAGGCTGCGCTAGCTGCAAAGGCTGACCATGCTGCAATTGCCGAGGTAGATAAAATCAAATTTGTCGAGGATTTTAGGAAAGCATGTGAACAAAACGTATGCAGGAAATACGATACCAATTGGGTCTGTCCCCCTGCAGTTGGTCCTTTTGAGGAGTTGAAAGATAAGGCTTGCCAGTATAAATACGGACTTCTATTTCAGACAGTGCATCAAATGAAAAGTTCGTTTGATTGGAAGGGCATGGTAGCTGCAAAAAAAGTTCATGATGGAGTATTCAGAGACCTGCTGGATCGTGTTAAAAATGAGCACAAATTGCAGGGGATTCTTCCGTTGAATGCGGGAGCTTGTGAATTTTGCACTAGATGCGCCTATTTGGATAATGAACCATGCCGGTTTCCCGAAGAGGCTTTTGCCTCAGTGGAAGCGTATGGAATAGATGTTATTAATCTGGAAAAGACTTGTGGAATTCCGTATTATAACGGAAAAAATACAGTTTCATATGTTGGACTTATACTGTTTAACAAAGAAAATTAATGACATAATACAAAAACCAGGATGGCCGTTAGCTGTCCTGGTTTTGTATTATGTCATCATTAAATCATTAACATTTCCCATATCTATTACATGAGTAGATGTGTTGCAAATCCGAAGATTAATTGCTTGTCAGATACCGGGCGTATTCGTATTTTATCTTAACTTGTCGGAAAACTGTGCCTTCCGCTGGCCAAAGTAGTCAAGAACTTCGTCACAGGCTTTAATTGCTTCTTCGGGCGCAAGAAAATCGAGACTAAACGACATGCGGGTCAGCGTTTTATATGATTGTTCTACTGAGCCGATATCGATGAATATATTTCGTGCCTGTTGGAAATAGTCATAGGCTTCCTTGTGTTTACCCCAAAGCTGGAAACAAACTCCGCGAGAGTATGATAAGTTTGCCACATCAACTGGATTTTTATCGTTCTCAAAATATGCCTCTGCTGCTTCATAAGCGCCTAGTGCCAGCGAGAAATTCCCCATATTACAATAAGCATCGCCGACAATGAGGTGGATTCTTCCGAGTTCCCGGGTATTTCCCGATTTTTTTAAAACCATGGCAGCATAATCATAGTAGGATAGGGCTTCTTGCACATTGCCTGTCCGTACGAAGTCATCGGCTTTTTTGACAACCTCAGTTGCGCTTAATTTCCGCAGACTTAGCTGATTAATTTTCGAGGCGCCTTTATCAGGCAGCCACTTAGCCGCAGCCTTGAAAGCTTTTACTTCATCTTTAACATCAGTCTCGGCACTCAAGTTTAGTACGTCTCTTATGCATTCCGCCCAGGCGGCATGTGGAACCCTGAGGTCGGTACTATCAATAACATCACAACTATTCTTCAAAAAGTAAGCAACTTTATCAACATCGTCTAAACATAAAAAATGAATAATACCTGCTTCAATAACATCCGAAATAGGAATGTCATATTGTTTCAATATGCTGACAGCTGCACCGCTGACTCTAGCGCTAACGGTAACTCTTTCGTCAGACGCTTCTGCGTATTTAGCTATTTTGGACACCACCCTTCGATTATATATACTACAGTATTTGTATTATATAGTAAAGATATGGAATATCGGTAATATAATAATGCTGGAAGAATAAAGAAAAAATCACTTGACAAGGCGCTCTAAGATAGCTATATTTGTATTACAATATAGTAATAAATGTAATACAAATAACTGGGGGTATACTTAATGAGATCGAAAAGTATGTTATTGATTTTGTGTATGGTAAGTATTTTAGTTTTAGGAATTGGTACAGCATCAGCGTCGGCAGCAGAGCTCAGTTTCTATCCGGACAAAGTATACGTCGATAGCACTACGCTGGCTGTAGAAGGTAACTTTTATAATCAGGGAGTGTTTATTAGTCATCTACCCAAAGTCGATGTTGAAGTTCAACTGGTTAATGCTGCGAGCAAGATGGTTATCAAAGAGTCGTACTCAACTATAGGTTTAGGCTTGGGGCTAGAAGGTACTCTCAATAAAACCTTTTACATTCATAATGTCCCAAAAGTTGATTTTAGTTCATGGAAAGAAAAAAACCATTTTTGAGCTTCCAGCTCCTCCTATAGAGTTTTAGCTTAGGCAAGTGTCTCCCACCTTCATTTGCCGGTAAGCGACTTGGCGCGACTGTTCACACCACGGTCACGCCTTTTTATTTTGCCCATAGTCTCTCAGGATGATAGGTGACGAATAGAAAGCAAGGTAAATTGCTGTATTGATTATATTGATGTTTGTATTACGAATTCTATTGTTATGAGTAGTGATGCCGTTTTTTTTCGAGTAATGAAGTTTTTTCATAATAGTCAGCAAAATCAAGAATTTCTCTTGACGTTACTTAGACGTTATTATAAACATGAGAAAGTAATTAAACTCTTTAAAATATTGCTAATAATACCAATCATCTAATTACTCTATAGCGATAACTAATATCTCGAAACGTGACGACAAGGTGTCATCAATAGCTGATTGTTTAGTCATGACTAAATTGATGAGATAGGCCAAAATTTTGCCTTTTTAGTACGAATAACGATGACCTATTGCATCAGGATTGCTGTTCTGCCTTAAAAAACACAATAAAATAACTGAATATTTAGACTCGATGCAAATATTGCTAATATCTAAAGAAGATGGGTAAGTACGTCTTACTAAGGTATCGAAGGAATGCAATGCCAGTCCCGTTCGGACAGGTGTGAATGGACGGGGATTTGCTTGGGATGTTGCGCCATGCTCTTTAAGAGCGGGTTCGAAACATCAAGCAGTGGGTGTGGTGCATCTCAGAGGTATAGAATTACAAAAAACTAAAGGTGGGGGAAATTTTGAAGAAAAGTTTAATTGCACTAAGTGTAGCTGCTGCGTTGTGTTCGACCAGTGTGGTTATGGCCGCAAGCGATCCTTTTAGTGATGTGCCGGCAAAACATTGGGCCTATGATGCAGTGAGCAAGCTTGCTCAATCCGGTATTATCAGTGGTCAAAACAACGCTTTCCAAGGCGACCGCACTCTGACCAGATATGAGATGGCTACCATCGTGGCTAACGCCATGACTAAAACCGACAAAGCTGATGCCGAAACCAAGGCATTGGTGGACAAACTTATTAATGAGTTCTCTGACGAATTAAAGGGCCTTGGCAAACGGCTTGCAGCAGTCGAAAAGAAGACCCCATTAACCATCCACGGCTTTGCCAAGTATCGGTACGAATATACAAAGAATCCACGGCCGCTTGCTGAAGATGTTGGGTATCTTTCCGCACCTTCGCACTATGGCCGGGCTGATAGCAAATCAAATTCCCGTATGGCCATGGGACTTCTGTTAAATAATGATTTTGATGGTGATACCTATTTTCATGGTATGCTTATTATGGAAACGTTGGGCGGGCGGACAACCGATACCGACCTGGAGGTCAAAGAAGCGTTCTTTGCCAAGAAAATTGGTCCGAATGCCGAACTGGCAGCAGGTAGGTTTTTGAGTGATGTTGGCCTTGGTACGCTGGGTGGTGCTCCTTACATGGATGGTGGTAAAATTTCTTTTGGTAAAGATGTGAAAGTGAAGTTATATTCCACAAAATTCGGCGGTGAAGGCTTGATGTTTGTCAATCCTCAGACGCATCAGCCTATCACGAATCCGCAGCTAACCCCAATAAAGATGCCGGGCTATACATTCAACCACGGCGATGTCAAATTCAACTTAACTAAAGATCTTAAAATGTCTGTTGCTTACTTTGCTGACACAGATAAATCAGTGTATAATTCCCAGGCTGTAGGTGTGGAATATAAGGGAGTTCCCGGTATTACTCTTACTGGCGAATATGGCAAAAACTCCGGTGATAGTGCGAAATTAGCAACTGGTACACTTGGTGCTAACGGGCTTGTGCCAGGCGATGCCCCGACCGCATACTACATAAAAGCAAAATATAAGGGAGCCAACCCGTTTGTTCCAGATACCTCTGGTTTCTGGGTTCAGTACAAGAAGGCTGAGGCAGGCTTTGACCTGATGGGGATGGCCGAACCACGTACTTGGAATTCTCCTTTTAATCACACAAGTCCTTCCGGCGGCGGTATGGCTGAAAACATTAAGGGCTTTGAGTATGGCTTCGAGACCACCGTTGCCAAGCGAATGGTGTTTAATATGACCTATAATGACCTTAAACGGGTTTCAAGCTCAGTTATTTCGCTTGCTAATGCCAAGGATCAAAGCTACTTTACGACTCAGTTGACTTATCTCTTTTAACGTGAAAACAAAAGCTAAACTAACGTAATTATTCCTTACAGCAAACGGCGCCTACGATCCTACTAAGCCTATGTTTATGGCTAACGAAAGATCGTGGCGCTGTTTTTCTATCCTGTTAGAAAGTATAACTTTCCGTCTGGATAAGGGAAACATCGACTTCCGCTGTCGCCACAGGCTCGGCGCAAGCCGTGTTTTCTTTATCTTGGAGGAGGCAACTAATGAAGTTTTTTCATAATTGTCAGCAAAATCAGGAATTTCCCTCAGGGCTAGCTTTAGGGTTATTATAAACTCATACAGGTGTGAAGGCCGGCACTTAGTTGCCTGCCTTTAATAAATCAAGGGGGAGATATTCAATGAAATTACCTCACGAACTGTTGGGGGAACGGACCGCGCGAATTCACACTGCAGTAGCATTGGGAAAACCTGACCGGGTACCGGTAGTATTAACGGCTGACGCGTTTTGCGCCAACCATATGGGCGTAAAACTGTCAGAGTTTAGTGTGAGCCCTGAACTGTCTACCCAGACCATGATCAATTCGCTGCTATCGCTTGGCGAATTTGACGCAATTGAATTAACCTCTATTCAGGCCAAAATTTTTAGTCTTGTCTGGCTCTCTGACATGAAGTTAGCCGGGCGCGAGCTGCCGGAAGGCTCTGTGTGGCAGGTAGATGAAACAGGCACAATGACGACTGAAGATTATGACACCATCTTGGACAAGGGTTACTGGCCGGTTGCTATGGATATTGTCAATAACCGCCTGCGGGACAAAATGGTAATGAAGGATATCAAGGAGTTTATCGACAATGGTCCTAAGGCTGCTATGGCATGGGTAGGTAAAGGGATACTGCCTTTCTGTCCAGTTATTCAAACAGGGCCGTATGAGGTGCTGATGGGTGCCCGCACTATGCCTAAGTTCACACGTGATATATTTAAAATGCCTGATAAAGTTGAAGCAGTAATGAAAGTAATGCAGGCTGAGAACAAAGAACTGATTCGCGGGCAAATCAGGGCCATTAAACCGCTCACCGTATGGATAAGCGGCGCACGTGGCGCGAGTGAATTTGTTTCCCATAAGATTTTCGACAGGTTTGTCTGGCCGTACATAAAAGAGATGGTGGAAATGGTTGTCGAAGAGGGGGCAATCGCCTACCTGCATTTTGACTCCAACTGGGAACGCGATCTGGAATACTTCCGTCAGCTGCCTAGAGGCAAGTGCATCTTCGGCACCGACTCGGCGACAAATATTTATAAGGTTAAAGAAGTTCTGGGCGATCATATGTGTATTATGGGAGATGTGCCGCCAGCGCTCTTAACCTTAGGCACCCCGGACGAGGTTTACAACTATTGCACTAAGCTGATTAACGAGATTGGGCCGTCAGGTTACATCTTGTCACAAGGCTGCACAATTCCACCCAATGCCAATCCTGAGAACGTTAAAGCAATGATGGCGGCGGCTGCAAGTAAGTAGATACTGGAGTTGACCAATAGTCTGCTTGCTAGGGTGTATCCGCAGTGGCTTTATTTGGATTGAGTCTTGCCATGTTTAAAGGAGGATTTTACCAATGTCAGAGTTAAAAGAACTTACCCCTGAGGAGAAAGAAAAACCCTATTCTAAGTACTATTATATGGAGCCAGCTAAACCCTACCCAGAGATGTATGAACTCATTCAGCCAGGCAAGCCAATGGACTCAGCCAAAGCGTTGCTGATAGAGAATCTCAACGACTTACTCAATCCGGGTTATATGGAAGTTGAGACAGGTTATTGCGTTCTGCCGAATGGGGCCGGCTATGTGGCGGTAAACACCAAAATGCCTGGAGTCACCGTTGACATGATCAACTGGTGGTACTCCTGGCATAGTCTCGAAGATCTACGCTACAAAATCTGGTGGCCGCAAGGTCATTTTGGTATCTCCATTAGTGAGGAAGACCGCAATACGGTGCTTGATCCTAACACGCCTATGACCTTAAAGTTTCAAGGAATAACCCACCATGTAATTGAAGACGCCGGCGGTGGAGTTGAGAAGATTGCCATTAGCTTCCTGACTCCTGAAGATTTTGGCTTCGATATGGACAGATTCAAGTCACCCAATGTTGGAACATTGGTCGCAGCCAACGGTCTGGCCGTTCGTGCCGATGCACCGCCTGGAGCGCCTAAGATACCGGCCGCTATGTGCCACTTTATCCGTGAGATTGAAGGCGGCATTGAATATCGCACTCGCTTCTGGTTGGGTTACCAAATCATTGACAAGAAACCTAAGTTGCTTCTGCCCCCAGGTATAAGAGTACCGGAGATAGCTCCGTTCGGTCTTGCTTACCACAATATTCACGAATATGCTAATCTACGGGCTCTGTTGCCTAAGTTATATGCCGAACAGAAGGGCGAACTGTCATAAATTAGAATAAGAAAATGGAGGAAAAAAATGAAATTAGTTGCTATTACTGCTGGAAGAAAACTGGGGAATACCGAGATTTGCGTCAAAGAGGCTTTAATGGCTGCCGAAGAACTTGGCGCCGAAGTACAAATGATCAATTTGCATGACTGTAATATAAAGCCTTGTACGGGCTGTGAAGTGTGTACTATGATGATGGCCAAAGGCGAACGTCCAAAATGTATCCATAAAGACAAGGATGATATGGATAAGATCATGGATATAGCACTAAATGCCAATGGTCTGATTATTGGCGCTCCAACCTATGA
This sequence comes from Sporomusa sp., assembly GCF_035561155.1. Taxonomy (GTDB): domain Bacteria; phylum Bacillota; class Negativicutes; order Sporomusales; family Sporomusaceae; genus Sporomusa. The sequence goes on from NZ_DATMYD010000153.1 coordinate 61,102, forward strand.
AATGCAGCCTGCTGCACTTTATAATGTTTTCGCCAATAGGTTTATACCTTATGAAACGTCGTTTCTGGCGGAAATCGGTGCAATAGAACACGCCCCTAAGCGGGTAGCCGGTTTGATTGCGTCAGGTGGTTCAACTTTGGCTTGGATGAATATGGCACTGCCGTCTTTGTACATCTCCATGCTGACGCAATCTGTCAAAATTGTTGACCAGTTACTGGCGACAGGTGTAGGCAGACCCGGTCATGTTCTCCTTAAAGAAGATACCTTGGCAAAAGCACGTAAAATGGGACAAAATCTTGTGGAGGCGATGAAAACTCCATATGAGCAAGTAAAATACTTAGGCGAAGATCAAGGGTTATGTCCTGTTTGTCATTCCAACCTGATTTATAAGGGGCAAGCGCGATGGGATGGTGAGCACTATGCGGTGGAATGTGCCGTATGTGCAGCTGGTGGGAATATACAGGTCAATGAAAAAGGTGATGTTGCTTTTGTTGTTGATGAAAAAAGTAAGAGAACTACCCGGATGGATGATAAAACCCGTAATGACCATTTATATGAAATAAAAAAACATATGAAAGAGTTTTTCAGTAATATTGAAACAGTTCAAGCAAGACTTGGCAAATACAGAGACTATAAGGTACGTGGATTAGAATAATAAAAGCGCTTTATTGGAAAGGAAGATTGCTCCGGTGCGTCCGCAATAACGGAAGGTGTACACAAACGGTCATTACAACAATTCGCGGCAATCTTCTTCATTCTGTCTAATTTAAGTGTAAGGGAGGAATATAAGTGGTGTATGATAAACGGTTCTCTGGTTGGAAGATGCTTTTTCCAATTGGACTGGTTTATCTGTTTATGATGGGGTTCCCTCAGTATGGTGGACCTGTTAACAGTCCGTTCTTGCTAAAAGAGATTCCTATGAGCCGTGCGATATTTGGGCTCGGTTTCACCTTGATGAACTTATTTATTGGTGTGTCAGCTGCCGTTATTGCTGCCCCGCTGATTGGCCGGCTAGGTATCAGAGGTACAGCATTATTCGGCTGTTCGGTAATTATATTGGTAGGAATTTTATATCAAGTAATTACTGAACCATGGCATTACCTGCTGGTGCAGGGTGTTCTTTTACCTATCGGTATTTGTTCTGCTACCATGGTTCCATACGGGACTTGGGTTGCCAGATGGTTTAAGCGTTTCCGGGGCAGAGCTAACGGCTATATGATGGCGATTGCTAGCTTCGGCGGTTTTGTGGCTGCACCGATTTTGGGCATAGTTTTACAGAATAGTGGTGGTAACTGGCGTTTGAGTTGGGCAGTGATCGGTCTTGTGGCTGCTCTTGGTTTTATTGCCAACTGGTTCCTGATAAAAGAATCCCCAGAAGCAGTAGGACAGATACCTGATGGTGTTACTGACGACGCTGACGGTCAGACAGGTCCTAAGCTTTATTCTGATTATGAGTGGACGCAGAAGGAAGCTTTTAAGACTCCTGCCTTCTGGATAATATTCATTGGCGCTTTGGGCTTTAATTTCCCCTTCTTCTTTTTCATAGCTCATAATGTTATGCATCTTAAAGGGCTAGGATTACCGCCACAATTTGGCCCTTGGTCGATGGCCATGTTTACCCTTGGCGGGGTAGTGGGACGCCTTATATCAGGCTATCTTACTGATAGGTTCCCTGCACGCTATTGTCTCGCTCTTGGAATTATTCCTACAATAATCGGCGCACTTCTCAATATGCATGTTTCGACCCCGGCAGTGGCACTGATCGCGGCTGCCTTGTTCGGAGCAGGTTTTGGCTGGCCGTATATTGCTATGATGACGACTTTTGCCAACTTCTTTGGCCCCAAGCCTTATCCTCAAATCTATGGTGCTCATATGCTGCTGGCAGCAATTGTGTGTTCACCAGCAGGACTTATCGGCGGTATCATTTTCGACATGAATAAGAATTATGATATGGCATTTCAAATTATTCTCGGCATTTGCGTGGTAAGTGTAATTGCACTATCCTTTGTTCAAATGCCAAAAGCACCAACTGAGAAAGTTAAACAGCAAGCAGCAACTTTTCAGTAAGTCTCAAAACATAAAAGGGGCCGTGCTAAAACTCTTGCGTTTCAGCACGGCTCCTTTCAGATCGTGTATCCCGGGATACACGGTCTTTATATTTCGCTTTGTATTTTCAATCATGAGTTGGTTGTAGTTTCTGGCTTACTAAACACGGAGAAGCAGCTTTTGCAATTCTGAGCTCCTCTATAAACAGAGGAATGGCCAAATTAGGGTTATCCTGTTTCCAGACGGCTACTGAAAGTACATCTGGTACAACACCAGAGCCTTCCTCTACAATAAGTTCAACAAGGCGAAGCTTAGGACTCAGGAAGCCTTCGATGTGGTGTGACAACACAGTAATGCCGACTCCTGATTCTACCAACAAAAGCAGGGTTTCCACTAAGTCAGGTTGGCTTACTATTTTCGGAGTAAAGCCATGATTGGCGCAAAGACAATGGAAATCATTATAAACAGCAGGATTTACTGAACGTGAGGTAATGAGGAAAGACTCATTGGCAAGGGTTGCGAATTTGATGGCTTGTTCATTGGCCAAAGGATGATCAAAGGGAAGTACAACACAGCGAGGATACCTATACACTGGTTCGCTCTGCAAACCAGAAACGCCTTCAAGTCCTAGTGCCAGTGTGAAGCCAATATCGATATTTCCGTTATTTAAAGTCTCATTAATTAACCGCCAGCTATACCGCTCGACACTTACATCTATGTTGGGGTAACGACAATGAAAGGTTCTAACCAGCCCTGGTATTAATAATTTCTCAGATGTACCCATAATTCCGATCTTAAGTGTTCCGTCATAACCTGATGCAGTTTGGCGAACTTTTTGGATTGTTTCATCTATTTTTGCCAAGATAGCCTGGGCTTCATTATGCAGTACTGCTCCAGCTGTCGTCAGGCGAACTGAACGTTTGTTGCGGGTAAACAACTGGACACCTAACTCTTTTTCTAAGTCAGCGATTTGCTTACTCAATGTCGATTGTCCAACATAAAGTTCTTTGGCTGCTTCAGTAAAATTAAGATGTTCTGCTACTGAAATGAAATAACGTAATTGCCAAATATCCATGTTCCCTCCGACAGACTGAGTAGATTTATATTACAATTATAACACTTTTTGAAGTATTTTGTGATTTTTTTGAGTAATGAAGTTTTTTCATAATAGTCACCAAAATTCAGAATTTCTCCAATTTTAATTTCAGCGCTATTATATAAGAAGAAAAGAAAATACCGTCAGGTGCCTTAATCATATTTACGAGGGGGAAATACAGTGAAAAATTATGAAGCTGATGTAGTCGTCATTGCCGCAGGTCCCGCAGGGTTGGCAGCAGCCATCACAGCAGCAGAGAATGGTGCTAGTGTAATTGTTTTGGAGAAAGCGCCTACTACCGGTGGAACAGGTAATATGGGTATGGGCCCCTTAGGAATCGGCTCGAAACTGCAAAAGCGTAAGCTGGTTGGCCTTACTGTCGAAGAAGCTTTCAAAAAACATATGGACTATACCCATTGGCGTGTTGATGCCCGGTTGGTAAGAACCTATTATAATAAAGCTGCTGATACGATTCACTGGCTGGAAGATATGGGTGTTGAATGGTTCGATATTGCCCGATATTTTCCCGGTTCTGAGCAAACCTGGCATATGGTAAAACCAGCTTCAGGTGTTCCTGGTCCACGAGCAGCGACCATCATGTATAAATATATGGCTGAGAGAGCTGAAGAACTTGGTGTTGAATTTCTATTGGAAACACCGGCTAAGAAAATCCTAATCGAAGATGGCCGTGCTGTTGGTGTGTTGGGTCTAGATAAAGCTGGTGAAGAAGTGCAAGTAAATGCCAAAGCTGTAATTGTGGCTACAGGCGGTTTTGGTGATAACCCAGAAATGATTAAAGAGCGTACAGGGTTTGAATGGGGCAAAGATATTTTCTCTTTTAGAATTCCTGGTATTGCAGGTGAAGGTATTAAAATGGCATGGGAAGCAGGCGCCGCTGATACCGAAATGAACATGGAAATGATTTATGGTATTCCAGGAGTAGCGGATTCACATATAACGGATTTCCCCTTCCGTCAACCTAGTGCTCTATGGCTTAATCAAATCGGTGAACGCTTCTTAAACGAAGAACTCACTGAAAATACCACATGGACAGGTAATGCCATTGCGAGACAACCAAAACGCTGTGCATTCTCGATATTTGACTCTTCAATTTTGAAATATTACCAGAAGAATGATCTTGATCTGATGTCGCTGGTTCACCCCCATATCCCTATGGACGAGTTTGATCAGGCCATTCAGAAACATATCGAGGAAGGCAACCCCAATGTATTTGTAGCTGATTCTTTAGAGGAACTGGCAGAAAAGATTGGTATGGATGCCGACGCTTTGACAGCTGCAGTTGATGAATACAATGAAGGCTGCGAGAGCAAAATCGACTTTTTTGATAAAAAGGCTAAATATCTGCGGCCGCTTAAAGGACCAAAATACTATGCAGGCAGATTCTTCCCCAGCGCTTATGGCACACTGGGGGGCATAAGAATTAATTATAAGGCTGAGGTATTAGCCAAAGAAGACTTTAAGCCTATTCCTGGGCTTTATGCCGCAGGCACTGATGCTTGCTCTATCTTTGGTGACAGCTATGTATTTGTCCTGCCTGGAAACACCATGGGCTTTGCTTTAAATAGCGGCCGTATTGCTGGTGAAAGCGCGGCAGATTATAGTGAATCTGTCTAAGGTAAACGGTTGAGAATTGATGGTTAAGTAAAAGGGGCTCTGTTGAGTGCCCCTTTTGTGCTATATCTGAATACTCATGCCTAGTAGAAGGAGAGAACATCTTGGAAAAAATTACAGTAAATATAGATGGACAAGAGGTTGAGACCACCAAAGGGAAGTCGGTGCTGCAGGCAGCTTTAGATGCAGGTATCTATGTTCCGCACCTCTGTTATCACCCAGATCTGCCGTCCATAGGTGCCTGCAGGTTATGTGTTGTTGAGATTGAGGGCTGTGAAGACACACCGACTTCCTGTACGACACCAGTCGAATCAGGGATGGTGGTAAAGACTAAGACCCCAAAGGTTGACCAGATTCGCCGTCTGGCCATGGAATTGATGATGGCGTCCCATCCTTCGGAGTGCACAGGCTGTCCCAAATATATGAAATGTGAGCTTCAGTCACTTGTGCAGTATCTTGGAATTAGTGCTGACCGCTTAAGAAAACGTCTGCGGGAAGTGCCTATGAATAGCAGCAATCCGCTTATTTTACATGACTTCACCCGATGTATCCGCTGTGGGCGCTGTGTACGGGCCTGCCGTGAGCTGCGCGGAGCTGAGGTGCTAAATTATCAGAAGCATAATGGGGAACTGCATATTGGTACCGACGAAGACCGTTCACTAGCTGACGCTGGGTGCCGATTCTGCGGTGCTTGTATTGAAGTTTGTCCTACCGGCGCACTTAGAGACCAAGAGGGAATCTTCAAAGAGGGTGTAAGCCGCGAAGCAGCCCTTGTTCCCTGTAGAAGTGCATGTCCTGCAAATGTTGATATACCCCGCTTTATCCGTTACATGCGCGAAAAAAATTATCCGGCAGCAACAGCAGTTGTCAGGGAGAAGGTCCCGTTTCCATTGATTCTTGGTAACATTTGTAACCATAACTGTGAAAGTGCTTGTCGCCGTAGTGAACTTAATGAGTCTGTGTCAGTTTGCCGTCTGAAACGCTTTGCTGCTGAAAATGATGATCAAGAGTGGAAGAAGAACTCTAAACAAATAGCTGAAACCGGTAAACGAGTAGCAGTCATCGGTTCAGGCCCAGCTGGACTAACGGCAGCCTATTATTTGGCTAAACAAGGTCATGGCGTTACTGTATTTGAAGCCTTGCCGTATGCCGGCGGCCAATGCCGTGTAGGTATCCCTGAATACCGTCTGCCTAGAGATATTGTTGAGGCTGAGGTTAAAGAAATTGTAAACGCAGGTGTGGAAATAAAGACAAACACCCGAGTGGACTCAGTGGATGATCTTTTTGCTGAAGGCTACAATGCCATTCTTGTGGCAATTGGCACCCACCAGGGAGTAATGCTGCCCATTCCCGGCGCTGACCTTGAAGGGGTATTAGTAAATGCTGCGTTCTTGAGAGAGGTAAGCTTAGGTAATAAGGTTGCGATTGGTAATAGGGTTGTTGTCATCGGCGGGGGTAATGTTGCCTTTGACTGCGCACGGGTGGCTCGCCGGTTAGGGGCTACTGAAGTCCATCTAGCTTGTCTTGAATCTAAGGAAAAGATGCCTGCCAGTCAGGAAGAGATTGAACAAGGGCAAGAAGAAGGGATTATTCTTCATCCGTCACAGTCTTTTGTCAAAATTGTCGGCGACCAAGGACATGTTGCCGGGGTAGAATGTCTTGATGTTGAGTCCTTCGAATTTGATGTTGATAGACGGGCTCAAATTAAAGTTACTGAGGGTTCAGAGCATATTCTGGCAGCTGACACGGTGATTTTTGCTGTTGGCCAGCGACCAGAGAATGTAGAGCAGTTTGGTCTGACTATCGGTCGGGGAAATACTCTGCAGGTTGACCCCAATACGCTGGCAACAAGCAGAGAAGGCGTATTTGCCGCCGGTGACGTTGTTACTGGCACAGACTCGGTTATTGCGGCTATCGCCGCCGGTAGAAAGGTCGCTATTGCTATCGACAAATTCCTTGGTGGGGACGGCAATATTGTCGAGCAGTTAGCACCTGTCGAGAAACCGGCTGCTTGGATTGGCCGGCAAGAGAACTTTGCTTGTCAAGCTCGTTGTGAAGGCTCGTGTGCAGCGGCAGAGGAGCGAATTAATAGTTTTAGCCAAGTAGATCACGGCTATCAAGAAACGGCAGCCCTCAAAGAAGCTGAACGCTGCAGCCAGTGTGACCTAAGGCTAAACATTGCCGTGCCTAAGTTTTGGTCAGAGTTTCCCCGCAAGTAATTGAAGTACGGTGAATAATATAGATTTCTGAAAGGAAGCTTCTTATGATTTTTGAACAATTGCAGCCGAGTGCATTAACTGAATGGAAGATGATAAAAGATAGTGGGCAGCCCAGGTATAGCGGACTTGCTAAAGCGTTAAAAATGACCCCGGCAGAGGTCATAGAAGAAATTAATAAATCAGGCCTACGGGGGCGCGGCGGCGCTGGCTTTTTTACAGCTGCCAAATGGCATATGTGCCAAGCGGCGTCAGGCAGTGAGAAATATTTGATATGCAATGCTGCTGATGGTGACTTGGCAGCACCTGTAGGCCGGTGGCTCTTAGAAAGCAATCCCCATGCAGTGTTGGAAGGAATGCTTATAGGAGCTTACGCTGTTGGTGCCAATCGAGGTTATATTTATATAAATGCTGCCAGCCAGTCAATGATTGAGTGGCTGCAGACGGCGCTTGCACAAATGCTTGACAACGGTCTCATGGGTGAAAACATCCTTGACTCAGGTTTAAGTTTTCATATTAAGATCAAGGCGGAAGCCTGTGACTTGTTAAGTGGCGAAGAAACGGCCATGCTGCGCAAATTGGAAGGCAAGCTGCCTATGCCCAGTTTGCGTCCGCCTTATCCGGCGGTTGCGGGTCTGAAGGGTAAACCCACCCTCATAAACAATGCCGAGACGCTGGCCCATGTATCTGCCATTTTTCAAAAAGGTGCAGACTGGTATGCCGGCATTGGCAGCAAGGAGAGCAGAGGAACCAAATTGCTTGTCCTGGCAGGTAAGGTGGCAAATAGCGGCATTGTGGAAGTGCCAATGGGTATTACCCTGCGCCAAGTGATTTATGATATTGGTGGGGGAGTTGCTGGCGATAAAGAACTTAAGGCCGTGTTTATTGGTGGCCCTTCAGGCGGCTGTTTGCCTGATAGCGCGTTAGATATTTCTTTAGATTATGAAAGTTTGGCAACTGAGGGCGGAATCATTGGCTCAGGCGGAATTGTAGTTGCCGACAAGGATACCTGTATAGTTGACTTTGCCAAAGAGTGCCTTGCCATTACCAAGGCTGCATCATGCGGCAAGTGCGTTTTATGCCGCGAAGGAACTACGCAGATGCTTGAAATTTTGACAGACATTACAGCAGGAAAAGGCAGGCCTGAAGATGTCGACTTGCTTATCGAGCTAGGTGAGGGTATTAAAGCCGGCTCACTGTGCGCTTATGGTAAAACAGCCCCAAGCCCAGTGTTGACGACAATAAAACACTTCAGGGAAGAGTACGAGGCCCATATCAAGCGGAAACGTTGTCCGGCTTTGGTTTGTAAGAAGTATATCTCCTATCATATCCTTGGCGATAAATGCCAAGGCTGCCAAGTGTGCATGCAGGAATGCCCAGTGGGAGCCATTGATGGTGGAGGGGGGCTTATCCATGTTATCGACCAGGATAATTGCGATAAGTGCGGTAGGTGTCAAGAGGTATGTCCTGCTGAGTACAGTGCTGTTACCAAGGCGGGTAGCGTAAAACCAAAAACTCCGGATGAGCCAATCCCTGTTGGTACTTGGAAAAAGAAGAGGTAAAAAAAATCAGAACCCTAAGCCAGAGGTTAGTGCTTAGGGTTCTGATTTTTGCAGTTCTAACTCTTCTAGCAACATTGAGATCGCCGGATTAGTGTTAGTTCTTTTCCAAATCGCCACCGTATCAACGAAAGCATCTTCGCCAGCAAACTCGACAATATGAAGTAAGGGGCTGGCATAATTTTCAACAGCATAGCGGGGATATACGGAAAGGCCCATTCCCGTTTCAATGGACAGCATGACTGATTCTATATAAGGGGAGGTGCTAACAATGTTTGGGGCAAACCCTCTATTTTTACAGACACGCTGTAAGTTATTGTAGACTCGAGTAGCTGATTCGCGATCAGAAAAAACAAAGGGATGACGCGCTAGGAGGGCTGTATCTATATTTTTATCAAAAGAAAGTGGATGGTCACTAGGCATCACGAGTGAGACAATGTCAGTGGAGATTTTTTTCCAGGAAAACGCCGGCAGGTCATCAATATCGGTCAGAACGCTAAAGCCGATATCTAGATTATTTTCAAGCAGAGCCTGGTCGATCCCGCCGACCGAAAGTCGAATAAAGGTAAGCTCGATACCAGGATGCTTTCGTCTAAAGCAAGCAAGTAGTTTTGCTAAAAAGTGTCCTTGGACAGGTCCGAGAAACCCAACTCTTAGTTTGCCAATAATACCGCAACTGGCTTGCTTGGCAATTTTAACAGCTTCTTCCGATCTGTGGACAATATCAGTAGCTTCCAATAAAAAAGCTGAACCGGCAGAGGTTAGTTGAACACCCTGTTTATTACGGATAAAAAGTTTTACACCGATATCTTTTTCGAGGGCTGCAATTTGTTGACTTAATGAAGGTTGTGTTATATATAGCCGCTTGGCTGCTTCGGTAAAACTCAAGCTTTGTGCCACTGCTATAAAGTAGCGCAGTTGTCGGATTTCCATTAGGCCACCTCGTTTTCCGATAGGTTTTTCCAATAAGCGCAAGAAGAAATACCTATTTGTCTAGTTGTTAATTCTATTTTATCATAATTATAGGAAATCTTAAGAAAATTTCTACAGCAGATAAAATAAGTTTACAGGAGGAAGCTATGTGTAAAAATGTAATGACTCCGGAAGAACGGCTTGTAGCCACAATTAATCATGAACCAGTAGACCGTATTGTTTGTGCGCCCTGGATTGTTAACTATGCAGCGCAATTTGCCGGCGTAACCAACAAAGACTTTATGTGGAACTGGGATGTAGCCATGGATAGTTACGCTAAGTTGGCAGAGACTTATCCTGAATGGGACTGCTATGCAGGTATCCATTATCAGTATGGTGATGCCACTTTGATGAGTAAAATTGGATTTAACAACTGTAAATTCCCAGGTAGAGATCTTGAAGACAACGCCATGTATCAAATTCTTGAACCAGAAGTCATGTCCAGGGATGAACTGCGTTTGATTAAAACTGCGGGTATTCAGGCGTATATAGGGATATTGTTGAAAAAACTACATGACATTGATCCGCCGGAGATTGGCCAACGCTTTATGGAATCTGGTAAGTATCAGATGATGGATCGTGATGCTGCTTATGCGCGTGGCCAGAGCTGTCTGTATGGTGGTACTGCCCCTACTGGCAATGAGCTATTTGCCATTACCCGATCATTTGATAAGTATATTAAAGATATGTTTCAAATGGGCGACGAACTAGTGGAGATATTGTGGAGATTTAATCAGGAATTTTTTCCGAGAATCCTTGGGCAAGTGGAAAAATCAGGTATTCGTCGAGTGTTTTTTCCCGCTACCAGGACGGGGAGTTCGTTCTTGAATAAGAAGATGTTTGAACGGTTTACCTGGCCGGTTGTCAAAGATATGGCAGAAAACTTGATTAAACATGATATTATCCCAGTTTTCCATGTGGATACTGATTGGGGGCGGGACTTGGAAAATTTCCTCCAGCTGCCCAAACGGAAGTTTGTTCTCGAGCTTGACGGTGAAACCGACATCTTCAAGGCTAAAGAAATATTAAACGGTCATGCCTGTCTCTCCGGCGACGTTCCGGCAGCACTGCTTTCCTTAGGTACCACTGATGAGGTCGATGAATATTGCAAAAAGTTAATCACGGTTATTGGCAAAGACGGCGGCTTTATTCTGCGTCCAGGTTGTACCATGCCAATGAACGCTAAACATGAAAATGTCAAAGCCATGTTTAATTCGGTAGAAAAGTATGGACGGTATAATTAACAAAAATATGACATGGATGGTTCTCCCTGGCGTTGTTATCTAAGTCTTGGAAAAATCTCGATTACAATGAAACAGATATAGATAAACAAACAAAACGTCACCTGGACTCTGGGTGACGTTTATTCTTTATGTACCCATGGCATAGGTGTTAGCTCTAGGGGAAACTCCCGTTAAGAATCGTTCCCTGTCGCAGGTTGGGGAAGATCCATCCCATTCTGAAAGAACTGAATGGCACCCTTAGCTTTGTTAAGGAACAATGGTATAGCTGGATTCCTGTTTGTCTTTTTCCAAGATGCTACCATTTCAACCTGCGCATCGTCACCTTCCAGCTTAATAAAACGGAGACCAGGACTAGCATAGGGCTTGGTGGTAAAGTAAGGGAGAATTGCAATTCCTTCGCCAGACTCAACAAGCGTAAGTAGAATCTCCGTTAGAAAAGGACGTTCAACAATGTTCGGAGTAAATCCCCTATTGGCACATAAGCGTAACGTAAAGTCGTAGGGGCAGGGGGCGACTTCACGATTGAGAACAACAAATGGTTCCCGGGCTACGGCGGCTAAATCTAATTGAGGTTGATTCGCCAGAGGGTGGTCATAAGGCATTACAAAACACTCAACATCCTGGTAGAGTGTTTGCCAGACCACTTTTGGAATGTTTTGTAAAGACACTGACATAGTAAGACCTATATCTAAATCACTACGTTCTAAGGCAAGATTCAGATCTCCCCAACTTAATTGGGTTAATAATAATTTGATTTTTGGATATGAGCTCCGGAAGTCTTTCACTAATTTGGGTAAAAAGTGTTTAGTATGGGATTCCAAAAAGCCAACTTTCAGAGTACCAGCAAAACCGGATGCGGTGTGGCGAGTTCTTTTTATTGCTTCTTCTGAAGAGGTGATAATGAACTTAGCTTCCTTAAAAAAAACTTGACCGGCGGCTGTTAATTGGACTGAATGTGAATTTCTCGCAAATAATTTGACATCAAGTTGCTTTTCTAAATCTGCTATTTGCAAACTTACCGCTGATTGTGTGAGATACAAGTGCTTGGCTGCTTCAGTAAAATTTAACCGCTCCGCGACACAAACGAATATTTCCAATTGCCGAATATCCATAAATTCCTCCTAAAGCTGGAAACCTATAAACTAAAATATGCGAAAATAATTAACTAAATTATAGTGTAATTCTGATAAGTATACAATGGTCATTACTGTGAACATGGGATAGATACGCCTCACAAGGGTATTGTTTTTTTTTATTGCTGCAATGAGGAAAGTGAATTTCCATAAGAACATATTTCAGTCTATTATAAATATGGATTTAAATCATATATTTTGCCGACTGCTGGAAATAGCCAGAATGTTTGATATTTCTAGCAATTTAGTATTGCCAAAATAGCGAAAAAAAACAGTGAGAAAAATTTGTTGCATCTATGTACAAAGACGGTAGAACTAGGGATATTATCATTAATTTAACATTTAGGAGGGCAAATCATGAAAACACCGCAAGAGTTGCTGCAAGAACGTAAAGAAAGGATAAGAAAAGCGGTTGCGCTGGAAAAAACGGACCGAACTCCGGTAGTAACCTTGGCTGATGGTTTCTGCGCCACGCATATGGGGGTTAAACTATCTGATTTTTGTTCAAGTCTAAAAGCCTCGAACAAGGTAATGGTGGAATCCATAAAAGACCTGGGGGACATTGATGGGTTCGATTCGGCCTTTGCGGCCGCATTGCTTTTTCCTTTAGGCTTTATGACCAATATTAAGCTCCCTGGGCGGGAGTTAGCAGAAAACGTGGTATGGCAGCTTGATGAAAAAGAAGTTATGACAATAGAGGATTATGATACCATTTTGAATAAGGGCTGGACGCCTTTTATGCAGGATTACGTGGTCAACCGGCTAAATGTTCAGTATGACTCACTTATGGAAGAACTGGCAGATACCCCGCAAATGGTTAAAAATTTCGAAGATGCCGGTTATGTGGTATATTCGCCGCTTGTTATCAATCTAGTCAATGAGCTTCTCAGTGGCGGGCGTTCCATGCCCCGGTTCATTCAGGATCTATATAAAAGAGCCGACAAGGTCGAGGCTGTTTTGGATGTAATCCAACAAGAAGTTCTGGTAAATATGCGTAAGCAGATCCGTGCGACCAATTCTTCCTATGTATTCATATCGCCTGCCCGCGGCGCGAGTGAGTTCTTTTCTCGGAAGCTGTGGGAACGTTTCGTATGGAAATACTTAAAACAGGTAGCTGACGTAATTATCGAAGAAGGCGCAGTAATTAACTTCCATATTGACTCCAACTGGGAGCGCGATCTAGAGTACTTTAAGGATTTCCCTGTAGGTAAATGTGTATTTGAAACAGATGGTGCTACCGACATCTACAAAATAAAAGAGGTTCTTGGCAATCGCATGTGTATTAAGGGCGATGTGCCAGCAGCTATGTTTACTCTTGGTACTCCTGATGATGTATATAATTATAGTACAAAATTGATCAAGGATATGGGGTCAGGATTTATCCTTGCTTCAGGATGCGCTGTTCCTGTAAACGCTAAAGTGGAAAACGTCAAAGCAATGATTTCGGCTGCAACCGGAAAGTGATTTTATTTTCTAATTGTTGCAATTAAGATAATGAATTTCCCTAAAATAAGCTTTTAGGATATCATTTTAGTTGAAAAGGGTAAGAAAAACTGTTATGAGGTGGAAGAAATGACAGCTAAAAAAGACATAATGACTCCAGAAGAAAGACTGGTAGCTACTATTAACCTTGAACCAGTAGATCGAGTAGTATGTGCGCCGATGATTGACCAGTATGCCGGTCAATTTGCAGGAATTACTAACAAAGAGTTTATGTGGGATTGGGAAAAATGTATGAATGCCATAGATAAGGTTCATGAGGCCTTCCCGATCTGGGATAGCAATCCATTTATTATGTGTGAGCGTTATGCCCCGCTGATGAAAAAAGTGGGACTCATGAGGACCAAGATGCCTGGGGCCGAGCTGCCTGACAATGCCTCCTTCCAAATGCACGAAGTTGAGATTACAACTCAGGCAGATTATGATTTGCTTATTGAAAAAGGCTTATTGGCATATGTAACAAAATTTAATGAGGTTGCTTTTGGCACAACTCAAGCAGAAATGTTTCAGGCAATGGGTGAAAAAGGCCAATTGCTTGTGGATGAAAATCAGCGTACACAGCGACGGGGGCAAAGTTCGACTTGGGGAATCTTGGGTGGATCAGCACCAGATGTTTTATCAATGACCCGTTCTATGGAATGTTACTTTAAAGACATTTTTAGAGTTCCGGATAAAGTATACCAAGCAATGGAAGTTACTACCGATGGTATGATTGCAATACTTGCGGCCCAAGCAGATCAGATTGGTATCAGACGTACTTTTATAGGTGATTCTCGCAGCAGTGCTCAATGGCTCTCTCTGAAAAAATTTGAGAAGTTACTATTACCTATTATGAAACGCCTTGTCAATGGTTTGGCCGAAAAAAATATTATTCCTATATTGCATTGTGATTCAGATTGGACTAAAAATTTGGAGTATTTCTTAGAGTTGCCAGCCAAAAAATTCGTTTTACAGCTCGATGGTGATACTGATATTTTTAGGGCAAAAGAAATATTGGACGGACATTGTGCCATCATGGGAGATATGCCTGCTGCCTTGTTGACAATAGGATCGGTTACTGATGTCGATGAGTATGCTAAAAAATTGATGACTGTTGTCGGGAAAGGCGGCGGTTTCATTTATTCCTCAGGTTGCTGTGTCCCGATGAACGCGAAACACGAAAATATGAAAGCTTACTTTGATGCGGTGGAGAAGTACGGACGCTATAACTAATCATTGAGATTAAGCCTTCAGGATATATATCCTGAAGGCTGCTGCTACTGAAGGAACGGCTTGATAGTGTTTTATTTCTGTACCTGTCACGGAAGAAATAAGATTAGAAGACCATTGGTTATGGTGGTTTTTCAATCTTATTATTTTTTCAGCATATTACATACGTGTATTAAGAAACTGTGCTTCATCAACTTCCAGATTAATAAACCGGAGGTTATGATCATCGAAAGGAGTTACTGGAAGTAGGGAAGCGAGGTATTGTTTTCTGTTATTGCTGCAATGAGTAACGTGAATTTCCATAAAAATAGATTTCAGTTTATTATAAAAATAGATTTACATCATACATTTGCCGGTTGGTGCTAAATGGGCGAAATGGATGATATTTGCCTTTTTCTTAATATAACAGAATATTGAGAAAAAGGCAGGAAGGGTGTAACTCATAAGAAAGGAGCGGTAGACAGTTTCTGGAGTGATAGAAATCATTCTCATTATTCGGTTTTGAGTAAAAAGCGGGAAACGGATGTGTATTAAGGAGGACAAATAATGAAGCTCGGAATTTTAATCGCGGTTTTAGCATTTGAATTTTTATGCATAATCGCAGTTGGCTGGTACTTGAACAGGCAACAGAATAAACAAGATGGCTTTTTGCTGGCAGGCCGAAGCCTCAATTGGCAGCTGTTATCTATAACATTGGCTTTAAGTATTCTGGGTACACCGCATATTTATGGAATGTTTGAAATGGCATGGTTTATGGGCGCGGCAAGCTTATGGTTTGGTTTTGGCTGTTCCATTTTGCTGGTCGTCGTTTGCGTATTTACTGGCAGATGGGTTAGGCGGCTTAATGTATCGTCAATGCCTGAACTGATGCATATGTTATTTGGCGAAAAAATGCGGCTGATTCTGCCGTCAGTCATGATCCCAATCATTTGGGCAGTAATGACACTGGAACTACAGGGGATGGGAATATCATTTGCCTTGATGACTGGAGTTACGGTCGAACAAGGTGTATACCTGGGAGCTGTTCTAGGGGTTTTGTATGTATGTCTGTCTGGATTAAACCAAGTTGTCTGGTTAAATATCATAAATGCGATTATTAAATATGTTGGTCTTGCTGTGGCCACGATTCTGCTGACGAACAGGCTGCCGCATGGCTGGGCGGGAGTGTCCCAGTACTTTATTGACCAGGGGCAGCCATGGATGCTGAGTATCTGGGGTACCCCCCAAATCCTTATTTCATTTGGTATGAGTACTGTTATTGCCATTCTTGTCAATCATAGCCTTGGTCAGCAGCTCATGCAACCCTGTATGGCTGCTAAAAATGACCGCGTTGTGGCCAATTCTATGTGGATGGCTGTTATCGTAAACGGCATGCTGGCCGTGTTTACTATCTCCATGGGTTTGGCTGCTAAGAGCATTCCGGAATTTCACGCACTTGGACCCAAAATGGCGGCAATATCGATGTTACTAGAGTATTTGCCGAACTTCGCAATTGCTTTGGTTTTGGCTGCCTTCTTCGGCTCGATGTTGTCCGGTTTCTCCATCATCGCTTTGGTAACTTCGACACTTTTCACCAAAGACATATATGCTTATACCAGTAATAAATGTATGTCCCCGACAGAAGAGAATCGGGTAGCCCGTATCACCATCATCGTCTTCTGTATACTTGCGACCGTTGTGGCGCCAATACTGCCGCCGATTGTGACTGCGATAAACTGGCTCTTCTCCTGGCCTGCACCAATAATGGTTATGTGCCTGATCGGCCTATTTTGGAAGCGGTCGACTACAGCAGCCATTACCACAATGGTCGCTGCCTGGATCGTTAATATGCTGTGGTCATTTACCAGTTTACCTGCTGCTATTGGCCTTGAAATGCTGACAACTGCAAATGTGTATGCGACCTTGAGTGTGTCTATTGTTGTTGGTGCTCTGATGACCGCCTTGTGTGAAGGAAAACCCGGGATATTTAGAGTATCTGAAGCTGTTTTGACGCAAGAAAAGGCTGAGGCAGCTCAGGCGTGATGAGAGTTACGAGATTTTTTAGGGGAGGAATTTGAATGCTTTTCTGGGACTTGTTCCTTGCCAATATGGGAGTTATGATTTTTGTTTGCTTTGTCGGGCAATGTGTCGTTTTGTACCAAAATCGAAAATAGGGAGGGTTCATTATGAATAGCGGTCCGTTGCTGGAGACTAGCTGGATGGCCTCAATTGTTGTAATGATGTTAGTATTTGGGGCAATAACTGCCTATCGATCTTTAAAAAAGAATTAAGGCCTATGTGATGTACTGATCTTGAGAAATCCAAAAGTGTATTAATAATCTACATAATACAGAGAAACTGTAAAAGGTGGGAGACTAATGAAAAAAGGTCTAATTGTAGTGGTAGCATCGGCAACGCTTTGTTTTGCCAACATAGCTTTGGCCGCGAGTGATCAATTTAGTGATGTTCCGGCAAAACACTGGGCGTATGATGCCGTGAGCAAATTAGCCCAAGCGGGTATTGTCAGTGGTTATGAAGGGTCATTCCAGGGCGAGCGGACACTGACCCGGTATCAAATGGCTGAAATCGTAGCGAACGCAATGACAAAAACGGATAAGGCTACTGCTGAGAACAAAGTGCTAATTGTCAAGCTGTCTGCTGAATTTTCTGATGAACTCAAGGCACTCGGCAAACGCGTCGATACCGTGGAAAAGAAACAAGGTCCGCTCACAATCGACGGCTTTGCGCAGTATCGTTATGAATACACTAAGAATCCCCGGCTGATCGCGGAAGATTTAGGACTTGCGGCGCCGGGCGCTGCGGGCAGAGCGGATGATAAGAGCGCTTCCCGTACCTTGCTCTGGCTGAATATTGCCAATCAGTTTGATGGCGATACCTACTTCCATGGTATTCTCGGCGTGGAGACCCTAGGTGGCAAAACCAATGTTACCTCATTGCAGGCCTGGGAAGCGAACTTTAATAAGAAAATAGGTGCAAACGCTGAGGTGGGCCTGGGCCGGTTCTTCCCCCGCCTCGGTTTCGGCACGATTGGCGGTGCCCCCTACATGGACGGCGGGAAGCTCTCTTTCGGCAACGCTGTCAAAGTGAACTTCTATTCTGCCAGGTTAGGGGATCGTTCGCAGATAACTACTGCCAATCCTAGCGGCATCTTCCCCCACCGGACGTATAATCTCGGCGATGCAAAATTCAGCCTGGGACAGGATACGGACATGGCGTTGTCGTTTAATTGGGACAAGCACAAGGAAATGTACAATTCGGCGGCGATTGGTCTGAAATACAAAGGGATTTCTGATGTTGTACTTGACGGTGAGTGGGGTAGGAATACTGCTTCCTTTGCAAAATCAGCCAACGGTAGTACTGCACCAAAAGCATACTTTGCCAGGGCCAAATATAAAGGCGCCAATCCGTTCGTTGTGGGGTCAACCGGATATTCTATCCAGTATAAGTACGCAGAACCCGGTTTTGACGCCCTGGCGTTTGCTTCGCCGTTTGCCTGGAATGCGCCTTTGAACTATACTACTGTGGCTTTGGGTGGTATTGCGGACAACATTAAAGGCCTTGAATACGGTTTTGAGACTACCATTGCCAAGCGCACTTTCTTCAACATGCGCTATGACAAATTGGACCGGGTGAAAGCTTCGGCGCAGTCATTGGCCACTAATGCTGATCAAAGCTTCTTTACTGCTCAAGTCACCTATATATTCTAACCGGATTTCATAATATTGACCTCGTTTCCAGGATGCTAGCAGAGCATATTGTAAATAAAATTATCCCGTGGTCACGATGAACACGGGATAATTTATTATGTATTAGAGATAGGTTAGCGGATGCTGTTATTTAGTTGTATGCTTTCAAGCTCCTGAAGAAATAAAGGAACAGCAGGATTGGAATGTACCTCTCCCCAGGCGACAACCACGTCAAACCCAGCGCCGCCACCAGCGATATCTATAAACCGCAGTTCGGGGCTTGCATATACCTTAATATGACGTGGTAAAATAGCGACTCCGATTGCTGATTCGACCATAAGTAAGGCGTTCTCAGGAAAAGCCGAAAGCTTGGCGATGTTAGGTGAGAAACCATTGGCTGTGCAAAGAGCCATAATCTGATTATGAAGACTGGGAGATTCCTCAGGTGCCAGAAAGATGAAGTTCTCCTGGGACAGTGCCGACAGCATGATCTTAGGATTGTTGGCAGCAGGATGGTCGTGCCGTAGGACAACGGCAAGCGAATCAGAATAAATGGTCTTCCAGCAAAGTCCGGTCATATTTGATAAATCAAAAGATAGAGTAAAGCAAATATCGATATCCCCGCGTTTCAGAGCGTTGGCAAGTGCTCCCAAATTCAACTGGTTTAATTGAAGATCGACATTGGGATAAGTGCTTCGAAAGCGCGAGATTAGTGCTGGAAAAAAGTTTTTAACAGGTGCTCCCAAAAAACCGATCTTTAGTTGACCAGCGAACCCGGCAACTGCAAGCCGGATTTTTTGGATGCCTTCATCGTAGTGAGTAAGAATAGCTTTAGTTTCGGCAAGCACCACTGCGCCGATCGGCGTTAGATGAACACTTTGTTTATTTCGAGCAAACAACTGCACTCCAAGGGCATATTCTAAATCAGCGATGTGTCTACTAAGAACAGGCTGGGCGATGAAAAGCTGCTTGGCAGCTGTACTAAAGTTTAAATGTTCTGCGAGGCATATGAATTCGCGTAACAACTGGATTTCCATGGTACCTCCCTCGGAATTACACTATAACAATAGTATAAAATGATTGTGTGCCAAGGGAAAGTACTTTTATGCAAAAATATGCGGGCACACAGACCGTAATACTTTTTTGTCATAAGCTTAGACATACACGGTATTTCCCATAAAAAGCTGATTGCAGTATGATTAGGTTGCAATAATGGAAGTTATTTTGAAAGGAGAAGAATAATATGGCATTTGAAAGTACGCAATTTTCTGTTATTCTTTTTGGATTAGAAAAAATCCTGAAGATGACAGCAATACGAACTAACACATTCGCCAAGCGGCTGAAAGAAAAAAATCTGATTGCCCAAATTAAACTGCGGGATAATTCTCAAGGCAGATATTTCATTTTCAAAGATGGCAAGGTTTCTTCCAAAGCAGGTATATATGACAAACCAGATGTTGCTATGATATTCGAAGATGCAGAGACTGCTGTAAGGCTGATGAGCCCGACAAAGACTCAGCTGGAATTTATCAGTGCGGCCAAACATTTTCAGATTGACATGCAAGGGCCGGACGAACTGACACTCTGGTTTGCTGAGACCTTGAATATGACAATGAATGTTGACCCGGAATATGGTGTTGACGTGGGGAACGGTGTCAAGCGTTACACCAGCAATACCAACGGTGGGCCGGTCTTCGTTTATGTAAAAGACGGCAAAATCATCCGTATTACCCCTATAGATTTCGATGAAGAGGACGCCGACCCCTGGGTCGTCAAAGCCAGAGGTAAAACTTTTTCACCGCCCAAGAAAACTACCGTTAACCCGCATACGTTAGCTTGGAAATCCATGATTTATTCGCCTAACCGTCTGCTCTACCCTATGAAGAGGGTAGATTTTGATCCGAATGGCGAAAGAAACCCGCAAAACCGGGGGATATCCGGCTATGAGCGGATTAGCTGGGATGAAGCGCTTGATATTGTGGTTAACGAAATTAAGCGGGTAAAAAAGGATCATGGCCCTGGAGCCATTATGAACGGCAGCGGTTCCCACCATACCTGGGGGGCGCTAGGTTATTGGCTGAGCGCTAGATTGAGATTTTTCAATGCCATCGGCTGGACACCAGTTGTGCATAATCCTGATAGCTGGGAAGGCTGGTTCTGGGGGGCAACTCACCACTGGGGACAAAGCGCCCGCAACGGTGGCTCTGAAACCTACAATCTGGTGGAAGATTGTCTCCAAAACTGCGAAATGGTTGTCTTCTGGTCGAGTGACCCGGAATCTACCAGCGGTGTGTATGGTGCCCAGGAAGGAACTGTACGCCGGCAGTGGCTGAAAGACCTTGGCATCAAGATTGTACATATTGATCCGTATTACAACCATACTGCCGGTTTGCTTGGCGGTAAATGGCTGGCACCTAAGCCGGGAACCGACAGCGCCATGGTATTGGCTATAGCGTATGTTTGGATGACCGAGAACCTCTATGATAAGGACTATGTGGCTGAGCGTACAACAGGTTTTGAAAAATGGCATGACTATGTTCTGGGTAAAGAAGACGGTGTGGCTAAAACACCGGAATGGCAGGAGAAGGAGACAGGCATCCCCGCCAAAGACATCAGAGCACTTGCGCGGGAATGGGGCAGTAAGAAAACCTATCTGGCTGCTGGTGGTATCATCGGTTTTGGCGGTGCTTGCCGTACAGCAAATGGAACAGACTGGGCCAGAGGCATGGTATGTCTGATGGCCATGCAGGGACTGGGCAAGCCGGGCGTCAATATGGGCGGCATGCAACAAGGAACACCTGTTGACACACGCTTCTACTTCCCAGGATACGCCGAGGGCGGTTTTTCCGGCGATATTTTTGGTACAGGCAACTTCCTTAACTTATATCAACGGATGCCCAATATCGTGACCATGAATACAGTTAACCAAGGGGTGCCGCGCCTCAAGATACCTGAAGCTATTATGGAAGGCCACTGCGAAGGCTGGTCTGCTGACGCCAAAACGATCGAAGGCCAGTTCTTCCCGTTCAAATACCCGTCTCCTGGTCATTCCCCGGTAAAAATGTACTATAAATATGGCGGCTCACATATCGGCACAATGGTTGATACGAACCGCTATGTAAATATGTACCGGTCAGATGGTCTTGAGTGCGTTGTCAATCAGTCGATTTGGTTTGAAGGAGAAGCCCAGTTTGCCGATGTTATCCTGCCGGCCTGCACCAATTTCGAGCGTTGGGATATCAGCGAATTTGCTAACTGCGGCGGTTACATTTATCACTCGTTTACGCAAGTTAACCACCGGGTGGCAGTGCTGCAACATAAATGTATTGAGCCGCTGGGTGAATCAAAATCTGATATTGAAATCTTCCTGGAACTCTCCAAACGGTTGGGGCTGGGTTCAGTTTACTCAGAAGGTTCTAGCGAACTGGAATGGTGCAAGCGCTTATTTGACGGCACCGACCTGCCAAACCGTCTCTCCTGGAAGAAGTTCCTCAAAAAAGGCTATTATGTTATTCCGCCACTGCCTGAGAATCGCCGTGATCCGGTGTCTTTCCGCTGGTATGCTGAAGGCCGCGCGAAAGATACTCCTGAACCGTTCCCCGCTCCGGCCGACTATACAGGTGAATACCGTATGGGGCTGCAGACACAGTCAGGAAAAATCGAGTTTGAATCTTCCAGCCTAAAACGCTTTGACGCGAATGATCCCGAACGGCCGCCAATTATGAAATATAACCCCGCTTGGGAAGGTCCTCATTCACCTGAGTTGTTTGCAAAGTACCCGCTGCAACTGATTTCACCTCACCCAAAATTCACCTTCCATACGCAAAGTGACGGTAAAGACAGCACCATTAACGATATTAAGGACCATCGGGTGCTGATCAATGGGCATTATTATTGGATTGTGAGAATCAATTCCAGTGATGCCGCAGCCCGTGGGATCAAGGAAAACGATTTGGTTAAGGTATTCAATGATCGTGGTGCCGTTGTTTGCGCAGCACAATTGACCGAGCGCATTCCACCGGGAACAGTACATTCGTACGAATCTTCGGCAGTCTATAAGCCGGCAGGAGAGCCCGGTAAATCCCCAGATCTTGGTGGATGTATCAACCTGTTGACACCAAGCCGGATGATGATTAAAAAGTCCCACGCCATGGCGGCTAATTCCTGTCTTGTTGAAATTGGCAAATGGGGCGGAGAGGAGAGTGTTTCGTGAAAAAGTGGCACCTAATTATTGATGTTGAAAAGTGTGTAGACTGCAATAATTGTTTCTTATCCTGCAAAGATGAGCATGTTGATAATGATTGGCCGGGATATAGCCGGCCCCAGCCCAGACATGGGCATCGCTGGATAAATATCATGCGCACAGAACGGGGGCAATACCCGCTCGTCGATGTGGCATACAGGCCGACTACCTGTATGCACTGTGAGGATGCTCCCTGCATTAAAGTATCACGCGGCAGTATTGCCAAGCGTCCTGACGGCGTTGTTGTCATTGACCCTAATAAAGCTAAAGGCCAGAAAGAATTGGTGAAAGCCTGTCCCTACCAAGCTATCTGGTGGAACGAAGAACATGATGTTCCGCAAAAGTGCACTTTCTGCGCCCACCTTCTTGATCAAGGCTGGAAAAAGCCGCGTTGTGTGCAAGCCTGTCCTACTGGCGCTCTCAAGGTGGAATATGTGGAAGATGCCGAAATGAGCCGTATCTGCCAGGCAGAGAATTTTGAGGTTTTGCAGCCGGAGTATAACACGTGTCCTAGCGTATATTACAAGAACCTGTACCGGTTTAATAAATGCTTTGTTGCCGGCAGCGTGGCGGTAAATAAGAGCGGTGTTATTGATTGCGCCGAAGGTGCTAAAGTTACTCTGCTTCGAGGCCAGGAAAAATTAGCCGAGGCCGTTACCGATAACTTCGGCGATTTCAAGATCGACAACCTGCCTGAAAACAGCGGTAATTATACTATCGAGATTGAGATGACCGGTTATCAGAAAGCAATGGCCTTTGTTGAAGTTACTACGAGCCAGAATATCGGAACTGTCTGCTTGTAAAACGGGGAAGATTGCCACGCTGTCGCTAGCAATGACCGTTGGGGAGACGGTTTTTCTCTCCAGCGTCATTGTGAGAGGTACGACGTGGCAATTTTGTCGTAAGTTTGTTTGATGATAAAAGGAGTATAACATATGCAAGCAATAAGAGTAGAAGAGTCTGTTGGCAATATATTATGTCATGATATAACAAAAATTGTTCCGGGAGAATTTAAAGGAACAGCCTTTAAAAAAGGGCATATTGTTACCAAAGATGATATTCCTGAACTTTTAAAACTAGGAAAAGAACATATTTACGTATGGGAATTTAAAAAAGGTTTTGTGCATGAAAATGAGGCTGGACTACGTATTGCCCGGGCAATACAAGGATTAGGACTTATGCTTACTGCACCTAATGAAGGTAAAGTTAATCTGGTAGCAGCAACTGATGGTATTTGCATGATAGATGAAGATTGCTTACTGAAAATTAACATGATCGAAGAAATAGTAGTTGCAACCCGCAGCAATAAACGCCCGGTAAAAAAAGGTGAAGTTATTGCCGGTGTGCGGGTGGTACCGTTAGTGATTGATGAACGTAAAATAAAATTGGTAGAAGATATTGGTTGTGAAACTAACATCATTTCGGTTAAGACCTTTAACTCCTGCAAGGTGGGTATAATTACTACAGGCAGTGAGGTTTATCACGGACGGATTCAAGATAAATTTGGCCCGGTAGTTACAGCGAAAGCCGAAGCATATGGCTGTAAGGTTATTGAGCAAATCATAGTCCCCGATGATGTCGAATTAATAGCGCGAGCGGCTAATACTCTAATTAACCATGGCGCTGAACTGATATTAACAACCGGTGGTATGTCCGTTGACCCTGATGATGTAACTCCAAGCGGCATTAAAAAAGCCGGAGCGAAAATAATATCTTATGGTGCGCCGGTATTGCCAGGTTCAATGTTTATGGTTGCTTATCTGGGCAAGGTGCCGGTTTTAGGACTTCCTGGGTGTGTAATGTATAACAGTGTTACCGTTTTTGATTTAATCTTGCCACAGGTGCTGGCAGGAGAGGTTATTGACCGGTCAATGATAGTAAAGTTAGGCATGGGTGGTTTGTGTCTCAAATGCGAGGTTTGCCACTATCCGGCCTGTTCTTTCGGCACTGGCGCGTAGCGGAATTAGTAAGAAAGGCGTGGGGACAAGATGAGAACAGGAATTCTATTAGAGGAAGCGCAGCAGATATTATTAGAGAAAGTCCATTCATTGCAAACGAGTTGTGTAACTTTATTTGAGGCAGTTGGGCGGATTCTTAGCCAGGATATTCAGGCTAAGACTGATTTGCCACCCTTTAAC
Organism: Sporomusa sp.; assembly: GCF_035561155.1. GTDB lineage: Bacteria > Bacillota > Negativicutes > Sporomusales > Sporomusaceae > Sporomusa. The sequence goes on from NZ_DATMYD010000153.1 coordinate 85,776, forward strand.
AGATCCCCGCTAGATGGCTATGCGTTGCAGGCGAGAGACACCGCAGAAGCTGACACTTTGAGCCCTGTATCGCTTGCTGTTATTGAAGAGGTACCGGCAGGTTACATGCCGCGTCAAAAAGTAACTGCTGGAACAGCAATTAAAATAATGACTGGTGCTCCTATACCTGAAGGCGCAGATGTAGTAATCAAATATGAGGATGTAGAATGGGAGCAAAATACGGTAAGATTATTTCACAAGTTAAAAGCTGGCAGCAATATTGTGTTAACTGGAGAAGATGTGGTCAAAGGTGAAATAATTGCTAAACAGGGCAGTAGGCTGACGCCCCCCTTGGTAGGAGTATTAGCAGCTCAGGGCTTTGCCGAGGTCCCGGTTGTCAGAAAGCCCAAAGTAGCGATTTTGAGTACAGGTGATGAAGTGATTGACCCGTCAGAAGCGTTACATCCAGGGAAAATATATAACAGTAATATGCATAGCTTATGTGCATCCTGTATAGCGCTCGGGGCCGAGCCTTTGCCTATGGGCATTGTACCTGACAACAAGCAGCTAATCGCTGAAAAAATTTCTCATGCATTAGGGCTGGCAGACATTGTTATTACTACCGGGGGCGTGTCGGTAGGTGATTATGACGCTGTGCCAGATGCGCTAAAAGAGTTATCGGCAGACCTGCTCTTTTGGAAGATAGAGATGAAACCAGGTTCGCCAGTAGTAGCCGCCGTCCATAATAATAAGTTGATTATTGGTCTTTCAGGCAACCCCGCAGCCGCACTGATAACCTTTGATTTGGTAGTTGTACCGTTGATTAAAAAGATGCTGGGACAAGATCGGCATCTGCCGCTTACAGTACCTGTGGTACTTGCAAACGGCTTTTATAAATCGAGCCCGCAGCGAAGGTTCTTACGTGCACAATTATATAGAAAAAATAGAACAGTCTATGCTAAACTGACCGGTGAACAAGGAAACGGGGCGCTCAAGTCAATGATTGATTGCAATGCGCTCATTGATGTCAACGCAGGGAGTGGTCCGCTGACTGCAGGAGAACATGGCGTAGCTTTAATTCTAGACAGTAGTGCCGAAATTCTCAGTGAAGAAGCAATAATTAAAGGATCAAACGCCAGAAATGTATTAGGCAGATCAAAATTTACAAGAGCGATTGCGGAAAATGATAGATAAACGGTCAGCCCTGGAAGTTAGCGGTATAGTTTTGGCCGGAGGTCGCAGTACGCGCATGGGGCGGGATAAATCGTTACTGGTATTAAGCAATGAGACGCTAATTGAGCGGGTAATTAGGAAAATGCAGAACGTCACCGACGAAATAATTATTGCTAGCAACGATACAGCAAAATACAACATACCTGGAATCACCGAAGTGGTCGATACCTATCCAGGTACAGGGCCGCTGGGGGGCTTGCACGCAGGGTTACTGAAGATGACTTATCAGCACGCTTTTGTAGTGTCCTGTGATATGCCGCTGTTTTCCGGGCAGCTGGCTTCATATCTGCTTGAGCAGCGGGCTGGTTATGATGTAATAGCTCCCTATATTGGCGGGTATTGGGAGCCGCTATGTGCTGTATACTCTCGTAATTGCATACCAGCAATACAACATTGCCTAGAAGAGGGTGTTAGGAAGATAATTAAGTTTTATTCGCAGGTAAGGGTTCGGCCAATCAGCGAACAGGAGCTTATACCTATCGATGGCCTGGAAGAAGTGTTTTTTAACCTGAATACGCCCGAAGATCTCAGTAAGCTGCTGGTCCAAAGAAAAGGTGGTGGCAGAAAGAGAGTTTAAACCGCTATATATATAGGAAGGAAATAGTACAGTATGAGCCAAGAAAGCAAGTTGCCGCAGCAGTTAGGGATGAGATATGGTTTAAATGATAACCTTCCCCTGAAGGAGCTGATTTCTTATAGTGTGCAGCATTTGACATATTTTTTGGCTAATGCTGCTATTCTGCCAGCCATTGTGGGTGGATACCTGGGGCTTGACCAGTTGGGTTTAGCTAGCTTGGTACAGCGGACTTTTATTCTCTGCGGAATCGTATCCATATTTCAGTCGTTATGGGGTCATCGATTTCCTATTATGGAAGGGCCGGCAGGTTTGTGGTACGGTGTACTAATCACATTGGCTACTTCGGCACCAAGTCTGGGAAAAGGTCTGGATGTGCTGCGAACCGATATTGAAATGGGCTTTATTATCGCCGGGATTGTATGCATCTTCATTGGATTAACCGGCATGGCGGGGATGGTTGTCAAGGTTTTTAGCCCCATGGTAAATGGCGTGTTTCTGGTTCTGATGTGTCTGCAGCTTAGTCCGGCCATGATAAAAGGCATGCTGGGATTAAACAGCACCAATCATATGGTGGATTTTAATAGTTTGCTAGCCTTTGTCATTACAACCGGGCTGATCATGTGGATTACTTTAAAAGGCAAGGGATTTTTCCAGAGTATAGCCGTTCTCGTAGGCGTCGGCTTTGGCTGGATTACAGCTCTCATCCTTGGTATCTCGCCGCAAATAAACCAATATAGCACTCAATTGCCAACTACGCCTGAAGTATTTGCGTGGGGTACGCCGACCTTTGATATCGGGGTTGTTCTTGCCTGTGTTTTTGCTGCTTTATTACTTTTTTCCAACTTAATTGCTAGTATTTTAGGGATGAGTGCGGTGACCGGAGAACCGGTTAAACCAGCGATGTTCAATCGAGGAGCAATTTTTACCGGCGTGTCAGATATTTTTGCTGGCCTCGGGGCGGTCATTGGGTTTATACCTTATGCGTCGGCGATCGGGTTTACGTCGATGACTGGCGTGGCATCAAGAAAACCTTTTATTGTAGGCGCTTCGTTAATAACTATCTTAGGTATTTTTCCGCAGGTTGGCATATTTTTTGCCGCCATACCGCCTGCTGTTGGCAATTCGGTGATGTTTGTTGTTTTCTGCCTGATTCTAGGGATGGGGATCAAGGAGTTCTCTAAGGTCAATTTAACTAACCGGGAAATGTATATATTGGGGATAGCGCTAATGGTAGGTGTCGGGGTAATGTTTTTGCCGCAGGAAGTGTTTAATAATTTACCGCCGCTGTTTCGCTATATGCTGCTCAACGGTATGGTGGATGGCATAATCATATGTATTGTTCTTGAGCAGATTTTGCTAAATGATAAACTGATGGATTAGAAAACACAGGTGTCAGCAATGAGCAGACACCTGTGTTTTTCGGAGTTTGGTTTATTCCTGTGTGTAATACTCTGAAGCCTTCAATTGATGAATCAATTTTTTCATAAATTTTTTCTTAATTTCAGGGATTTCACTTTCGGCATATTTATAAAAACCTTCGCCTGCTTTGATACCAAGCTTTCCTTCGGCTACCTTTTGTTTTAAAAGGTTATTAGCACCCTGACGATTATCCATTTCTTTTAACAGATTATCGCCGACAATGCTCCAGATATCCAGCCCCCCGAAATCGGCCACTTCTAATTGGCCAGTAGTGGCATAGCGAAAGGCGGGGCCGAATTTAAGCGCTTTATCTATGTCGGTAGGTTCGGCAACTCCCAATTCAATGAGGGAGAAGACTTCTCGGGCAACACCCTGTTGAATACGGTTGGCTACCAGTCCGGGTACGTCTTTGAGCACTTTGACTGTCTGCTTTTTGATTGCAGCGTGTAACTGCTCAACTTCGGTATAAAGCTCTAAAGGCATATTGCCAAAACAAGAAAGTTCGACAATCGGCATAAGGTGGGCGGGATTATACCAGTGGTTAACGATCATACGCTGTTTACGCTCGTCAGAAATCAGAGCCATCATGCCATCTAGTTTGAGACTGGACGTATTGCTCGCCAGGATAGTATGCGTAGGACAGAGTTCATCTAATTGTTTGAATAAATTCTGTTTGAGTTCCAGTATTTCCGGAGTGGCTTCAATAATATAATCTCTGTTTTGAACAGCCTGCTCTAAATCACTAAAAACCTTAATTCGAGCAAGGGTGGCTGGAATGGACTGCGGCTCAATGAATTGTTCTTCAGCTAAGAGGGAGAGTTCACCGGCGATCTCAGTCATTGCCTTTTTCAACTGAATTTCGTAGGCATCATACAAAGTTACATCATACCCGTACAGGGCAAAGGACAAGGCAATGCCGTGTCCCATCGTGCCTGCACCGATAACACCTATATTCTTAATCATAGTTCGTCTCCTAATTATTTCTTTGCAAGACCTAGGATTTCTCTGGCTTCGGCTGGGGAAGCTACTGTTCTGTTTGCTTCTTTAACTACTCTTACCGCCCGGGCGACAAATTCAGTGTTTGATTTTGCCAATTGGTTTTTAGCGTAGTACACGTTATCTTCCATGCCTACGCGAATATGACCGCCCATGGCAATAGCTGCAAACATAATTGGCACATGACCGTTCCCGATGCCCAAAGCTGACCAGGTAGATCCTTGTGGCAGTAAGGCTTTAAGATAAACCAGGTTCTCAATAGTAGCGGCAGTACCGCCGGCTGCACCTAAAACAAATTGGTAATGGGCCGGTTGAGCAAGAACGCCCTTTTTCATATAGTAGAGCGAGTTGTAGATCATGCCAGCGTCGAAAATTTCGATTTCTGGTTTTACGCCGTTTTCAATCATGGTTTTGCCAAGTTTCTCAAGGAACTGGGGCGGGTTCAGAAACAAGCTATTATGCATCCAGTTCATTGAACCGGCGTCATAAGATGCCATTTCCGGTTTGAGTTCAATTAGATGAGCCATTCTGGTTTCATCGGTAGCGTGAAGGTCGCCGGACGTGGTAAGGTTGAGGATGATGTCACATTTGCTGCGAATGAGTTCAACGGTTTCGCGGAATTTCTCTTTGCACATAGTGCCTTTGCCTTCGTCGTCACGCATGTGCAGGTGCGCTACAGCCGCGCCGGCCTGCCAGCATTCATATACATCGTTAGCAATTTCCTGGGGAGTCAAAGGAATATTGGGGTTGTGTTCTTTGGTTGGCCAAGCGCCGGTTGTTGCGACAGTAATGATGGTTTTTTCCATGATTGGTTCACCTCGTTATTATTTTTTAGATTCGCTCTACAATGGTGGCAATTCCCTGACCGCCGCCAATACACAGTGTGGCTAAACCGCGTTTGTCCTCGCGCTGCTGCATGGCGTGGAGAAGAGTAACAAGGATGCGGGCACCACTGGCGCCGATGGGGTGTCCTAAAGCAGTGGCACCACCATGGACGTTGATTTTTTCTCTCTGTAGTCCGAGTTCTTTGCCGACAGCCAGAAATTGAGCGGCAAAGGCTTCATTAGCTTCAAAAAGGTCGATATCGGCTACAGTCAAACCGGCTTTAGCTAGCGCTTTTTGGCTGGCAGGCACAGGTCCCATACCCATGATGGCAGGGTCAACCCCGCTTGAACCATAACCGGCAATCCGCGCCAGTGGCTTGATGCCGAGAGCTTTGGCTTTTTCGCCAGACATAACAACAAGGGCTGCTGCACCATCATTGATACCTGAAGCGTTGCCTGCAGTTACTGTGCCGTCTTTCTTAAACGCTGTCCGCAGTGTGGCAAGTGACTCAACTGATGTGCCTCGTTTAGGGAACTCATCTGTGGCAAAGATGGTATCGCCTTTCTTACCTTTAATGGTTACAGGCACAATCTCTTGGGCGAAAGCGCCGCTGTCAATGGCTTTGAGGGCTTTTTCCTGTGATTCGGCAGCCAGCCGGTCTTGCTCTTCCCTAGTAATGCCGTATTTGGCGGCAATGTTTTCGGCAGTGATTCCCATATGATAGTCATTGGTTGCGCACCATAGGCCATCGCGAATCATAACATCAATAAGCTTGCTGTCGCCCATACGATATCCCCAGCGTGCTTTTTCCAGAAGATAAGGGGCGTTGGTCATGCTTTCCATACCGCCTGCTACAATGATGTCAGCATCGCCGGCCATAATTGATTGGGCGGCCAAGTTAACGGCTTTGAGGCCGGAGCCGCAAACCTTGTTAATTGTGTAGGCTGGTACTTCAACAGGCAATCCGGCTTTTAGGGCCGATTGGCGGGCGGGATTCTGGCCCAGACCTGCCTGTAGTACGTTGCCCATGATGACCTCGTCAACAGCATTTGGGGCTATATTGACTTTTTCCAAAGCAGCACGAATAACAATGCTGCCTAGTTCAGTCGCTGATAAGGGGGCCAGTGCGCCATTGAAGGTGCCTATGGCTGTCCGCAATGCGGCGGCAATAACGACTTCTCTCATCTTTTCATCCTCCTAGTGATTGTTGTAAGGTTTGAGACCGCTTACGAACAAAAACAGCTGCAATTTTCGTGCCAAGAGTAACGAATAAACGTAGACCTGAATGTTTACAAGCTGCTAAAGATTGGTTATGATTTGGTTAATGGATAACTTATTAAGTATCGGTTGAAGAACAGTTAATTGTAGGGAGAGATGAAATGAAAAACAAAATAGATAGCAGCGAGGCTATTTTAAAAGAATTAATAACAAAGATAGAGAGACAAAATTGGGATATTTCGTCCCATCAGGAGCTCTTTGCTGGTTTGAAGAAAGTGCTCAGTGAGCTCACTGAAGCCAGGGATCTTGATTTTAGAGAGATTGGGGATCATCTCTATGACGGGATTTACATTACCGATGGAAACGGGAAGACCTTGTATGTTAATGCGGCATACACCAGAATAACCGGTATTCATCCTGAAGAAGTTGTAGGGAAGTATGTTGATGAGCTCTTGACGGCGGGCGTTTATCTAAATGCCGTAACGCCGGAAGTAATTAAGCACAAAAAACAAGTAAACTCCATGGGAGAAAGTTTAAGGAACGGAACTAAAATGCTGATTACTGGCAGTCCGGTTCTGGATGCTGAAGGGAATGTAAAAAAAGTCGTTATTATTGATCGGGAAATAACCGACTTGCTGCAAATGAAGTCTGACCTGGAAGCTTCGCAAAAACAGATAAAAGCGGTTGAAAAAGACAAGATAAAGAGTGCGCTGGAAGTCGAGCACCTCAGGAAACTACATTTAAACAAGAATATGATTGGAAGTAGTCTTGAAACACGGCAGGTCATCAAGAGTATTCAACAAGTTGCCGGTCTTGATGTTACAGTTTTGATTACGGGAGAAACGGGTGCAGGCAAAGAGGTGGTAGCAAATGAAATCTACATGAATAGTGCTAGGAAAAATGACCCCTTCATCAAAGTGAATTGTGCGGCTATTCCTGCTAATTTGCTGGAAGCTGAGTTGTTTGGCTATGCCAGGGGGGCATTTACCGGTGCTACCAGTTCAGGAAAAACCGGCTTGTTTGAATTAGCGGACAAAGGAACGATAATGCTTGATGAAATCGGGGACATGCCGATGGAACTGCAATCAAAATTACTCAGGGTAATTCAACACAAGGAAATAACCCGTATCGGGGGCTCGAAACCTGTTAAGTTAGATGTTAGAATTCTCTCTGCGACAAATTGCGATTTAAAAGACCTTGTGAAACAAGGACGTTTTCGTGAAGATCTCTACTATCGGTTGAACGTATTTCCTATTCACATCCCGCCGCTGCGCTCAAGAGACCAGGATATCGAGACACTAGCCCGCCATTTCCTTGAAATCTACAACTCGAAATACGCAAAGAACACAGCGATAGAGCCGCTTGGTTTTGAAATGATGCGGCAGTATTCGTGGCCGGGAAATATTCGTGAATTACAAAATATAATTGAGAGACTTGTTATCGTATCTGAACAAGATGGAACGATTAGTAACGAGCAAATCGGCAATTTGTTGAATATACATCCGTCTTATATGTCTGAGCTTGTTGTGGAAGAGATGGGTCTTAAAGAAATCGTTAGTAATATCGAGAAAAAGACTATCGAAAAGGCCTTAGCATTGTGTGGGAGTACAAGAAAAGCTGCCAAAGTTTTAAAAGTAGACCAATCAACCATTGTGAAGAAAGCCAAGAAGCTTGGAATCAATCTAAGAGATGAAAATGCGCATCAGTAATGATGCGCATTTTCATCTCTTGGAATATCGGCTATAGCTATATGAACAAAATTTATCCGGTAAATGTGATGACCAATTTCATCAAGAAGAAAATGGACACGGAAGAGACCGCCGCATCCTCCCGGGCAATGATATGGGGCTTTTGCTTACATGCAAGGAGGTTTTTAAGAGAGAATCTGTGCAAACCTGCGAGGTAGTTATTTGTTTTTAAAAAACATTTAAATAATCAATCGAAATATTCGAATTGGCATAGTTCTTGCAAATAAATAAGGCGTAGGAGTTAAGGGCATAAACACTAAGAACTGAGGGGGAAACAATGTCTAAGGTAATCAGTATAGAGCAGGCAATGGACAAAGTACAAGATTCGTCTGTTATAATGATTGGGGGATTTTTAGCGGTTGGAACTCCAGAACGTTTAATTGATGCTGTGGCTAGCAAGGGATATAAAGACCTTACTGTAATAGCCAACGACACTGGATTTCCAGATAGGGGCATTGGCAAACTAGTTGTTAATCGCCAAGTGAAAAAGGCAATTGTTTCGCATGTTGGCACAAATCCCGAAACCGGCCGCCAAATGAATGTTAATGAGCTTGAAGTAGAATTATCACCGCAAGGAACATTGATTGAACGCATACGCTCTGGTGGTGCTGGTCTGGGCGGCGTGCTCACGCCAACAGGTGTGGGAACGGTTGTTGCTGAAGGAAAGCCTACAATAACAATTGACGGCCGCGAGTTTTTATTGGAAAAACCCCTACGGGCTAATGTTGCGCTGGTAAAGGCGCATAAAGCTGACACGGACGGCAATCTGGTATTCAGAATGTCGACACGCAACTTCAATCCCCAAATCGCCACCGCAGCCGATGTTGTTATTGCTGAAGTTGAAAAAATCGTGCCTGTGGGAGAATTAGCTCCTGACGAGGTTATGGTGCCAGGAATCTTTATTAATAGCATCGTTCAAGCTTAGTGGGAGATTGGAGGAGCGTTCATGGAAAACAGAGTTCTGATTGCCAAAAGAGTTGCCCAAGAATTTAATGATGGTGATGTAGTAAATCTGGGAATTGGTATACCTACACTTGTCGCCAACTACATCCCAAATGATAAAAAGGTGATCCTGCATTCTGAAAATGGATTTATCGGACTGGGGCCTGTAGGAGAAAGTATTGATCCTGATTTGAGCAATGCGGGCGGACAACCGGCCGGCATTCTGCCAGGCGGCGCTACGTTTGACAGTGCTATGTCATTTGTCATCGTTCGCGGCGGGCACCTTGATGCCACTGTGCTAGGAGCGTTGGAAGTAGACCAGGAAGGTAACCTGGCTAATTGGATGGTTCCTGGAAAAATCGTGCCAGGCATGGGTGGGGCCATGGATCTTGTCGTTGGTGCCAAACGGGTTATTGTCGCCATGGAGCATGTCGGTAAAGGCGGCGTACCTAAAATTATGAAAAAATGCAGCTTGCCGCTTACGGCGTTACATGAAGTTGATTTAATAATTACTGATTTGTGTGTCTTTAAGGTAACAGAACAGGGGCTGGTACTAACTGAAATAGCGCCTGGTGTAGCTCTTCAGACCGTAAGGGAATCTACTGATGCAGATTATATAATTTCTCCTGATATCAAAGAGATGGCGGTCTAAGTAAGTTTATGTTGCTAATTGGGCTATAAATATAGAAAAAATAGAAAGGAGGAGGCGAAAAACATGAAGAAGGTCGAATTAAAAGATGTAAAGCCATACCAAGCTCCTAAGCACTTCAACATGGTTGCGCTAAAATTGCATGGGAAGGAGGAAACCGGGGCTCAGAAATTCTGGATGGGTCTGTCGCATTTCTTGCCTGCGGGTGGCGCTGAATATGATGCATCCCCTGTAGAGAAGATTTATTTTGTTCTCGAAGGCGAAGTAACTATTACTACCAAGACGGAAAAAGTCGTGTTGAAGGCATGGGATTCTATCTACATCGGAGCCAATGAAGGCAGAGAAATTATCAATGAAACCAATAAACCCGCAAGTATGCTGGTGGTTATGAATTATCCTGAAGCATAATTGGGTATGGAAAGGTGATATGTAATGGAACAGGCAATTTTGGATAAAATCAAAAATCTATTTTGTCTTGAAGGCAAAGTAGCAGTAGTAACCGGCGGTGCCGGTGCCCTGGGAGAAGCGATTGCTGCTGGGTTAGCGGCGTATGGTGCTGATATTGTTGTTACCGGTAGAACAATTGCTACCTTGGAAGAAGCCGTAAAGGGTGTTGAAAAACTCGGCAGAAAAGCACTGGCTGTTGCTTGTGACGTCAGCAAAGAAGCAGATGTAATCAATATGGTTAAACAGACTGTGGACACCTTCGGCAAGATTGATATTCTTGTGACTGTAGCTGGCATTGCCAAGCGTCATGCGGCCGAAGATTTCCCGGCTGAAGACTTCCAGCAGGTAATGGATATAAATGTTAAAGGCACGTTCCTCACCTGTAAGCATGTTGGCCGGGTAATGAAAGACCAGGGCTTTGGTAAGATCATTACCATATCTTCAGTGCGTGGTTTCGCCGGACATCCTGGTGGCTATGCAGCTTACGGCCCCAGCAAGGCTGCCGTTGATGGCTTGACCAAACAGTTGGCAACTGAGTGGGCTAAATACAATATTACTGTAAACGCCATTGCGCCGACCATCTTCTGGACTCCGCTTACTCAGCAAGTACTCGAAGATGAAAAACTTAAGCAAATATTCCTGTCGCGCATTCCACTCGGGCGGGCAGCTGTGACCGAAGATATGGTTGGAGCAACAGTATACTTAGCTGCGCCAGCTTCAGACTTTGTAACAGGTCAGATTCTGTATGTTGACGGTGGTTGCACTGCTGGTTAAAATTGACATAATATAAACAATAATTGTTTGGAGGAATAACAAATGGGAAAAAAGGTATTAGTAGATTTAACTCATCCATTCCATGCTGACATACCAGTATGGCCGTATTTTGCAAAACCTAAAATTGATACTATGCATAGCCTTGCAAAAAGCGGAGTATTAACTCAAAAAATAGATGTTGTTATGCATTGTGGAACACATGCAGATGCACCGCGCCATGTTATGGAATACGAGTTTGACGGTAAGCGCGCACGTTACACTCATGAGCTTCCATTGGATGCTTATTATGGAGATGCAGTTTGCCTGGATATACGTGTTGAGCGCTGGGGCCTTATTACAGCAAAACATCTTGATGATGCTTTGGCACGTGCAGGAGTAAAACATGAAGAAGTAAAGGGCATGGTACTAGTTTTAAGAACAGGTATACATCTGAAATTTGATGACACTAAAGAATATTATCATTATTCCTGCGGATGCGGTAGAGAAGCAGGACAATGGTTTGAGAAATATCAACCCAAATGTGTAGCTATGGACATGCAAGCCCTTGACCATCCTCTCCATACAACAATGGGTAAGAACGGTCCACCTGCAATGAATCTTATTGGTGATTCAGGCAAACCGATTACTGAGGAATACATTGAGCAATTTGGTATTGAGGCTTATGCAGAGTTCGAAAAGGATGTATTTATCAAAACATTTGGTAAAGAAAAATATATGGCTGCGTATGGTAAGCTTGAAGAACATGGTCTGGCGGGAACCTGGGAGCCTTGCCACAAATATATGATGGGTAATGGCATTGTAGGTGTCGAAAACGTCGGTGGAGATCTTGAAAAAGTTGTAGGCAAACGATTTAAATTCATGGCATTCCCAATTCGCTGGTGGCTGGGCGATGGTGCTATGGTTCGCTGTGTTGCCGAAATAGATGAAGATGATCTAAATCCAGTACCAGACAGAGTATACAAATACGGTGGATTTTAATCCAGTAGCTGGGAAAATGTCGGCGGTGACATCGTTATGGTTGTAGGCAAGCATGTAACCATCAGGGGCTCCCGCTTCGCTGATATATGGGCGAGGGCTCTATTGTCCGTCTAGTGGGCCATGATTGATGAAGATGAAATAAACCCCGGCGTAGAACCGCGGGTTTATAAATACGGTACAGTCTGATACTAATGTTAAAGTGTCTGGATGATAATGGGGTGCAGTTCGTCGTATGGTTTTGCGTTGCTTGGCAACTGCCCCCTTTTTATCACTGTGGGTAATGGCCAATTATATAATTGCGAATTAAATAGTCATAATTTTATGAATTTATATTTTTTAAGCTACAAGAATTATTGGCAAAACAAAATTTTATTTTGCTCATGACATACTTAGTGGTACTCACCAGCGGCTGTTCCCCCGGGGGATTAATCGGCTTACCGATATACCTAGAGCTAAAAGAGGGAAGTATTGGTTTATGGATAAAATATTAGAATCGCTTATTTTATGTATACCTATTATACAAACGGTGCTTCCGTTTGACTCGATGGTCGTTATATCTGATAGAGACACCTTTCTATACTATGGCCCAGGCAAAAAGATGCAGCATGAGTCTCCTGTCGGTAAACCTGTTTGTAAAGGAGATGGATTGTGGGAAGCCATAGCAAGTAAAGTCACACAAGATATTGTAGTATCTAAAGACGTTTGGGGCTTTCCTTTCAGGAGTATTAGCGCGCCTATCTTCAATGAAACTCGTGAAATCATTGGAGCAATCGGGTTGGCGTGTAGTTTAGAGACCCAAGAAATTCTGTATGATGTTGCGCAAACGATCGCTGCAGCGTCTGAACAGGTGGCGGCATCAAGTCAGGAACTTGCAGCTAATGCGGCACTGCTTAATAAGAGATTAGAATTGCTTGGGATCACAGGGCAATCTATGGTACAAAATATTGGCAAGTCAGACTCTATTCTTATGTTTATTAAAGACATAGCAGCAAATACAAATTTACTGGGACTAAACGCGAGCATTGAAGCGGCTAGAGCGGGTGAGCAGGGGCGAGGGTTTTCTGTGGTTGCGCAGGAGATTAGGAAGTTATCTAATAATAGTCAGGTATCTGTTAAGGAGATCAAGGAAATTTTAGAAAGCATGCGGGGGGAAATAACGCAGATAGAAAAAGAAATAGACGAGGTGGATAAAATTAGCTCACAGCAGAAAGCTGCCAGCTACGAGATAAGTAAAGCCATAGAATCGCTTACCAGTCTAGCAACAAGAGTACAAGAACTTGCATTTCGTGTATGATTAAGAGTTTTGTAAGTAAATCATTTACATTGAAGTCCGGGGGTCTGTATTTTTTGCTGCGACTGGTACCGTGGGTTCGAATCCCACCCTCTCCGCCAATAAAATCAAGGGTTGTAGCGATTGCTGTAACCCTTTTTTCGGTGCGCTCAGCATGGGCGCTTACTTGCTGGTGAACTGATGCTAAAAGCGCAGGGACATGCCGATTTTCTGAATTTAAAATGTGAAGTCATTCCCGGAACACTGGATTATCTAAAGGAAATCATCAGCATGGAGCACTTGTCCAGCAAAAACTAAATGGCTAGTGATTGAAAACCCGACTATGATATAACAATAGCTCCTGCAGGCTTAAACCAGCTTGCAGGAGCTATTGTTATTTATATGATAAGTTTACTTAAGTTTTTTTATCACTAAAGACTATGGGCAAGGGTTACCTACCTGCTATTGTACGGGGTAATTTTTTCGTATCGAGCTGTACGTCCTGGTCTGGTTTTATATTAAGTGATTCAAGCACTTTCAGAAAAAGCGGGACTGCAGGGTTACTGTGTTCCTTTTTCCAGGTAGCCATAATATTACAATAAGCTTCTTCGCCCTGCATACTAACTAAAGAGATACAGGCCGGGACATGACGAACCAATGATGGGTCCTTAGGCATGAACGAAATACCTACTCCTGCCTCCACGTACCAGTATACGCTTTCCATACGGGTTGTTTTACTGGCAATATTGGGAGTAAAATCCCTGTTAGCGCAAAGATTCATAAACCAGTTAAAGCCATCCGGTGTTTCTGCATCAGACAGTACAATGAAGGAATCAGCGGCTAAGGCCGAGATATCCAGTGAAGTAGCTCCGGCGTAAGGATGGTCGCCGGGTAACAAAAAACACATGGGCGTTCTATGAATTAAACGCTGGGAAAATCGATTGGCTTTTAATTCACTTCCCATAATCAAGGTAAAGCCCAGATCCAATTCTTCCGATTCTATAGCATTTTCTATCATTCTCAGGGTTAATACACGAATATCTACGCTAATCTGCGGGTAAAGCGCACGAAATCTTTTGAGTGAATAGGGGAGAAACGCATTCTCAAATCCAAAGCAGCCGATCTTCAGACTGCCGCGGATTCCACGCTGCGCCTGACGGGTTTTTTCCACAATATCAGTAATTTTAGCCATCAGGCCATGGCCTTCTCTTAGCAGGGTTTTACCTGCCGGTGTCAGTTCAAGTGACCTGTGATGGCGAAAAAACAATTCAACGCCCAGTTCTGATTCAAGGTCGGCAATTTGTTTGCTTAATGCTGACTGACCAATGTATATTCGCTTAGCGGCCTCTGTGAAACTCAGGCATTGCGCAACCGTTATAAAGGACTGCAAATTCCGAATGTCCATGACGTTTTCCTCCTGCCTGCCCAAACTATAATATATAGATATATATATATCATAATATAACTGTCACCAAAACGATAGATCGTTGATCATTTTTAGTATGATGATTAGGAATAGTAGTCGGAATTATGAGAATTTGACGGTGCTTAAAGATGAGTCTAACATAAAATTAAGCAATGTATGAGCGCTATGATTGCATTGCGGGAAGTAATGCAATGACAGTTCTATTACTGGAAAAATCATAAAATGGAGGGATTTTGTGTGGGAACTAATGCGCAATTATTCAACACGCACGTCAACAGGCTCACTACAGCGATTACCTTGGGGAAATTGGACAGAACACCGGTGATTATTGCGGCAGATTCCTTTTTTGCCCGGCATATGGGAGTTCCCTTGGCTGAGTATCTTCAGGATCTGGAAGTAAGCAGCCAAATCCATTTAAAATCACTAGCAGAGTTGGGGGAGATTGATGGTATTCAGTATTTAACTCCGTGTGTTCATGCTTTGGGGGCGGCAACATTCTCCAAAGTAAAATTGCCGGGAAGGGAACTGCCCCCTGATGATCAGTGGCAGATTGATGAAACCTCGCCGATGTCAATTGAAGATTACGACATTATTTTGGATAAAGGGTTTAACTACTATCAACAGCAAGTACTTATCAAGCATTTCCCGGACGCCCTCCCCGATCTGCAAAAATACATCTCGCCTGACTGGGACAAAATTATAGCGAACTATGTTAACGCCGGCATTGTTCCCTTTAGCCCGATTATATCCGTAATCCCGTTTGATGTTCTCTCAAGTGCGAGGGGAATGGCCAATTTAACCAAAGATTTGTTCCGGATGCCGGAGAAGATCGAGGCCGTACTGGCGGTTATGACTGCTGATATGCTGGCAGGGCTGCAGACTCAGATTGATAAGGTTAAGCCGTTTGCCGTATTCATCGGGGCAACACGCTGCGCACCTGAATACATGTCGGCAAAAATGTGGGAGCGTTTTGCCTTACCGCTGATTAAGAAGCAAGTGCAGCTTGTTGTTGACTCAGGGGCTTACGCCTTGCTTCACTGGGACAACAATTGGACCCGCGCGATCGATTATTTGAAAGACTTTCCCCAAGGAAAATGCATTTTGTCTTCTGACAGCAATACCGATTTATACAAAGCAAAACAGGTATTATCCGGTCACATGTGTGTGATGGGGGATGTTCCTGCAGCCATGCTTACCCTGGGAAATCCGGAGGAAGTCTACCTGTACTGCAGGAAATTAATTAGCGATTTAGGCCCGGACGGATTTATTCTGGCAGTTGGCTGCTGTGTTCCTCTTAATGCAAAGCCTGAGAATATTAAAGCCATGATTGCGGCAGCTACCGGTAAATAGTGGCTTATGGGTCTGAGCTGGCTTAGCTATTGGGGATTCAGGTTTATCATTAGTCAAATATTCAAATCAGCTTCTTATGATAATTGGGAATAGTTCTGAGAATTTTGAGAATTTGACGGATTTTATAGGACGGATTAACATTGAGGTAAAAGACTGTGTCATTCTGACCGCAAAAAAGGGGGGGAGAATGAGGATCAAAGCTTCTTAGTTACCCAGTTAACCTGGCTTTTTTAAATACTGGCTTGCTTCTTTACGAATCCTGAAACTGTTGAAACTACGGGCTGCAGCAGACGGATAAGTAATGTTTCATAATAATATAACGAGGGAGTGCTAGCATGAAAACAACACAAGAATTACTTTTGGAGCGTAAGACCAGGGTTCATAAAGCCATTGCTTTGGAAAAACCGGACAGGACACCGGTAATATTAATGGCTGATGCGTTTTGTGCCAACCATATGGGGGTAAAGCTGTCTGATTTCTGTTCAAGCCTTACAGTTCAGAACCAAACAATGTTAAACTCCGCTAAGGCCTTTGGCGATATTGATGGTATGAATGCCCCTTATGCGGCAGGACCGCTGTTTCCGCTGATTTTTATGACCTATGTTAAGCTTCCTGGCAAGGAGCTGCCGGACAATTCCTTATGGCAGCTTGATGAAAAGGAAGTCATGACAGTAGAGGACTATGACACTATTCTCAATAAGGGCTGGGGGCCTTTTATGCAGGATTATTTGGTAAACAGGCTGCATTACCCGCTCGGTCAGATCTTGGAAGAACTGGCGCAAACGCCTCAGTTTGTTAAAAACTTCGAAGATGCCGGTTACATGATTTATTCTCCCATTATTGCTACCGCAGTTCCCGAATTGCTCGGCGGCGGTCGTTCCATGCCAAAGTTTATGAGGGATTTATACAGAATTCCCGATAAGGTTGAGGCCGTTCTGGATGTTATTCAACAAGAGTGTCTTGAAACGCTGCGGCAGCAGATACGAGCGACCAAAGCTTCGATTGTTTTTATGTCCCCCGCCCGTGGTGCCAGTGAGTTTTTCTCACCAAAACTTTGGCAGCGGTTTACCTGGAAATATTTAAAAGAAACAGTGGATGTAATTTTGGAAGAAGGCGCGGCAGCAGATATTCATATTGACTCCAACTGGGAACGCGATCTGGAATATTTCCGGACTTTGCCAAAAGGGAAATGCGTTTTTGAAACCGATAATGCCACTGATATTTATAAAATTAAGGAAGTCATCGGCGACGTCATGTGCATAAAAGGTGATGTCCCAGCTGCTAAATTGGCTCTGGGCACCCCGGATGAAGTATATAATTATTCGTCACAACTGGTTAGAGACATGGGGCCTGGTTTTATTCTTTCTTCTGGATGCTCTATACCGCCGAATGCCAAGGTTGAAAATATCAAAGCCCTGATTTCCGCCGCTACCGGAAAATAAGACAGGTAAATAGGAACCCAACTGTTAAAGAGCTAACCGTCATGTGGGACAGGTTAGCTCTTTTTGTGCAGGCCTAAGTCCTGGCGCAATTTGTGATTTTTTTATTTTGGAGACAGTTACAGGATATTGCAATTTTGACTCGAAGATGACTAGATACGTCATTGATCTTTAGCCATTACACAACTTTTCTCAAGGAGGGAAAGTGATGCCTATGAAAAACTTATCGATAAAAGCTCATCTTTGGATTGCATTTGCAGTTATCCCCATGTTCCCAGTCGTTTTTCTTAGTACTCTTCAGGCTGTGCAGACACAGGAACCTTCCTTACAGTCTATAGCTTTAAATATGACTATTACACTCCTATTTACCCTTTTATTGGGCAACTTCCATGCAAAACGCATAAATAATACCATTAAAACTCTTGTGGAGTACATTCAGGATGTAATTAGTGAGGGCTATGAGACAAAGCAGGTCAGTTTTCCGCGATATGCTCCTCAAGAGTTTCATTTTATGGCTGAACATTTTTTTATTATGGCGAAGAAAATTAGAGAGAGTCAACAAGCTCTGCTACAGCTAAATACTGAGCTCGAACAACGGGTAGAAGAACGAACCAAGAGTTTATTGCGAATCAATCATGAGTTAGCAATATTAAATCAGCTCATTACCCCGATCGCTCCCTACCCAGGGGGGGCAAGTATTATTAGAGAGGTTCTCAGACAGTTTTTTGAGGTATCTGGCGTTAATGTGAAATTATATCTTACCAAACCGGTATTTTCCTTACTTGGTCCTTATGAGGATGATTTTAGGGGCGATGTTAACGACTATGCAGCAAGTATTAACACTAGTCACAAAAATGCACACCGGTATTATATTCAACCGATTCGTTCGGGCAATACAACTTTCGGACACTTTGTAGTGCTAAATTCCCCGCTAAGTGAAGCAGACAGGGCGTTCATACAGACACTATCCCATTCTGTGGGGAGTATTTTTCAAAATGAAATTTTGTCACGAACACTCCAGCAAAACCATGCTGTTTTTAAAGCCGTTCTTGAGAGCATGCACGATGCGATCACTTTGATCGATAAAAAGAAGGTGGTAGTATACGCGAATGGCCGTATAGCCAAGATGCTCAACATTCCCCGTGACAAAATGCGGGGCTTGTCAGAGGATTATATTTTTGATGTACTAGTAGGCAGGCTGTCTGATTCTGACCAGAAAATTATTCAGCAAGCCAAGCAGGACTATGGCACCTACAGGTTTAAAACTAATAACGGAAATAATCAACAGCATGTGAGGCTGTCTGTTTTTCCCGTTACCGACGATGAAAACCATACAATTGGTAAAGGGTTTTTATGGAGGGATATTACCAAGGAGCACGAGGTTGATAAGCTTAAGAGTGATTTAATTTCCATGGTTTCCCATGAATTCAAAACACCTATTACGAGTATAAAGGGGAGTGTCGAAACGTTACTGCGTTTAGATGCCGATTGGGACGAAGAATTCAAACAGGAAATGCTGACAGGAATCCATGAGGATATCGGCCATATTCAAGAATTGGTGAATGATTGGCTGGATGTTTCCAGAATTGATGCCAAAGCCATTAGTTTGGATAGGGAACCGGTGCGGGCAAGCACCGTTGTTGACAATGCAGTCCGAAAGTTGCCAAAACACTTTGCCAGTGGTGCCAACATTGATTCAACTGTGGATGAAAATTTACCGTTTATCTACGGCGATAGAGTTCGCTTGGGGCAAGTACTGTCAAACCTTTTGACTAACGCCATTCGTTATAATGATCGTCGACCATATATTAAAATTTCTGCAGCTAGTGACGAAAGATATGTATATATCAATGTGGAGGACAATGGTATTGGCATAAACGAAAAGCACCTGGAGAGGGTATTTGACCGATTTTACTGTGTTGATACTGGCCAGGAGCGGCGTACCGGTGGTACCGGCTTAGGTTTGGCCATCTGCAAAGGGATTGTCGAAGCCCATGGCGGCAATATCAAAGTCAAAAGTTGTGAGGGTATCGGCAGTGTGTTTACTATTGGAATACCTAAATATAAATATGTTGGTGATAAGCATGAAAAAATGTAGAATTCTCATTATTGACGATGAGCCAAAAATATTACGCTTTATTTCTGCTAACCTTAAATCCTTAGGTTATGAGCCTCACATATTTCAGAACGGCTTGGACGCACTGGACAATTTTGATGCACTGGACCCGGAATTGATTTTATTAGATATCATGATGCCCGGTCTGGATGGCTTTGAGTTATTGAAAAGGCTGCGGACGTTTTCCAATGTACCGGTTATTGTATTAACAGCGCGGGGTAATGCAAACGACAAAGTGCATGGACTCAATATGGGGGCTGATGACTATCTTACTAAACCGTTCTCCCTGGATGAACTCTTCGCCCGGGTTAAAGCGGTTCTGCGACGGTCTGATAGCCGGGCAGTCAATAATTATATGACAAGCGAGATTAAAAATGGCCAAGTTACCATTAATTTGGCCCAACGGCGAGCGTGGATAGGAAATAAGGAACTGAAGCTAACAGAGACAGAATATAACTTGTTTTCGTTGTTGATGTCAAATGCTGGTAAGGTACTTACGCATGAGCAGCTTCTCAGTGACGTGTGGGGAAGCGAATATCGCGATGATGTCGAATACTTAAGAGTGGCTATAGCCCGTATACGCCAGAAAATCAAAAATGCCGACTTCGATGGCACTTTTATAGTAACTTATCCTGGCGTCGGGTATATGGTTTCAAATTTAAATGACGGAGCTGAACACCATCTATAGCGAGATGGTGTTTCTATGCTTTTGTAATGTTTTTGTAATGCTCAAACTTGTGAAATTTATGCGAATTTAATGAAAAATACGTTAAAATACAAATACCAGCACTGCTTGATTAAAGAGAGCGAGGCGTTGGCTCATTGTTTTCTTAAAATAATAAATTAAGGGAGGCCCTGAATATGAATCTGTCGTTGTGGTGTGAGCATGAGGAGAAGACCTCAAAATACAGTACGGTTAAGTACAGTTTTGATGAGAAAGAAGTGCTGTTGAAAGTACAAACTTGGATGTGCCCGATATGCGGAATTCACGGCTCAAATACTGAGATAGCCCAAGCGACAGAGGCCTGTGATTAATCGATAAAAATAATAATGCATACTAGGGGGTACTATTTGTGAAAAGTGATGTTGAAATTGCACAAGAAGCTAAGATGAATCCTATTGTGGAGGTGGCTAATGAATTAGACATTCCCCCTGAGGAACTAGAACTCTACGGTACGTACAAAGCGAAGGTTTCTCTTAAAACCTGGGAACGAATTAAAGACAGGCCTAACGGCAAACTCATTTTAGTCTCTGCCATTAATCCTACTCCTGCAGGTGAAGGTAAAACAACCACAACTGTAGGGCTTGGCGATTCTCTGCGGAGAAAAGGCAAGAAGGTAGTCATTGCCCTGCGTGAACCATCTTTAGGTCCCTGTTTTGGTGTTAAAGGCGGCGCTGCTGGCGGTGGTTATTCACAGGTTGTTCCGATGGAAGATATTAACCTCCACTTTACCGGCGATTTTCATGCGATTACTACTGCGCATAACCTGCTGGCTGCAATTATTGATAACCATCTTCACCATGGCAACGCTCTCGGCATCGATCCCCGCCGCATTACCTGGCGACGGGTGCTTGATCTTAATGAACGCGCTCTCCGGTTTATTGTCTGCGGGCTTGGTGGCAAGGCCAATGGCGTCCCCCGGGAAACCGGCTTTGATATCACGGTAGCTTCCGAAATGATGGCGATCCTTTGTTTGGCTAAAGACCTTGATGATATGAAAGAACGTATTGGCCGGATTATTATTGCCTATACCTATGAAGGTAAACCGGTAACTCCAACTGACCTTAAAGTGACTGGTGCCCTGACACTGCTATTCAAAGACGCTATTAAACCTAATCTTGTACAGACATTGGAAAACACGCCTGCTTTCGTCCATGGCGGTCCGTTTGCCAATATTGCCCATGGCTGCAACAGTGTATCTGCCACGAAATATGCACTAAAATTGGCTGATTACTGTGTCACCGAGGCCGGATTTGGCGCTGACTTGGGTGCGGAAAAATTCATTGATATTAAGTGCCGTTTTGCCGGTTTTCAACCCAGTGCAGTCGTTATCGTAGCCACTGTTCGTGCGCTCAAGATGCATGGCGGCGTTCCCAAGAATGAATTAGCCGGTGAGAACATGGCGGCCCTGGAGAAAGGTCTTGCAAATCTTACCAAGCATATTGAAAACATTCAACAATTTGGCCTGCCTGCTGTAGTAGCTATCAATGCTTTCCCCACAGATACTGCCAAAGAGTTGAACTTTGTAGAAGAAAAATGTAATGCAATGGGCGCTGAAGTAGCACTATCTGAAGTATGGGCTAAAGGAAGCCTGGGCGGGCAGGTGCTGGCGGAAAAAGTGCTGGCTGCTTGTGAGAAGCCTAATAACTTTACATTCGCTTATGATGAAAAGGCACCGATAAAAGATAAAATTGCGGCTATTGCCACTAAAATTTACGGTGCTGACGGCGTTAACTACACGAGTGCCGCAGAAAAGACTATCCAGGAACTTACCACCATGGGCTTTGATAAGACCCCGATTTGTATGGCAAAAACCCAGTATTCTTTGAGTGATGACATGACTAAGATGGGACGCCCAACCGGATTTTATGTTACCGTCCGCGAAGTAAGGGTTGCTGCTGGCGCAGGCTTCTTAGTAGCCATTACTGGCGAAATTATGACCATGCCGGGACTGCCTAAGGAACCTTCCGCTGTAAAGATGGATATCGACAATAGTGGTAAGATTGTTGGTTTGTTCTAGTCCTCGAAAAATGGCAATTGACAAAAACGAGGAAAGCCGTCGGTGCATATCTGATGGCTTTCCTCGTTTTAACACATATAATGGGGGTGAAGGAAAATGCAAAGTGATGCTTCGAGCGCCCAACAGGAGCCTGACAATGAATTGCAACTGCTTGCGGAAAGTTTCCAAAAGGCTTGCAGGAAAATGTGCGATTCTGGAAAGGAGCATCGCGAAATTGCTCAGATTATTAAGCAGATGGGTGCGATCGCAAGAGAAATCTGCTCATTATCCGAATACGAAGTACCCACAATGAGAAAACTGTAGAATTGACACGATTAACACTCTTAGATTCCGGAGGTAATGTATATATGAATAACATAGAAAGTACGCTTGTATTGTTGAAACCGGATGCGGTTAAAAGGAACCTTTGTGGTGAGATTATTAGCCGCTTCGAACGGCGTGGCCTTGCTATTTCTGCGCTTAAGCTAGTGCGGTTGACTCGGGATGTTGCTGCCAAGCATTATGAAGAACATCTGAATAAGCCTTTTTATCCGGCTTTGCTTGAATTTATTACTTCAGGACCTGTTATGGCAATTGTCGTTACCGGACCGCATGCGATCGGTATAGTGCGGAAAATGATGGGGGCTACGAACCCAGCCGATGCTCAACCGGGTACGATACGCGGCGACTATGCTACAACTATGGATAATAATATTGTACATGGCTCAGATAGTGTTGTCAGTGCCAGACGGGAAATTGCGCTTTACTTTACTGAAGAGGAAATCTATGAATGATATAGACGGGAAGGCCGTGCAATAAGTAATACAACATAAAAAAATCAGGTGTCCAGCGAAGCGGCTATCCTGGTTTTTTTCCTTTTTATGAACGATATAATGGCGTTCATGCTTTTTAATTTAGCCGTTGTTGAAGCCGGTAAGTGCTGGGTGCTGATCAAATTCCTCATTGAGGTCAACTAATTTATAGATAGCCGTTATGCGACAGTTTGCATCTTGAGAGATCGAAAGTAGTAAAAGTAATTTTGAGATTTTTTAGAAATATGAGATAAAGGTATTGACAAAGAAAGATCATGCGGGTAATCTATATATAGATGTATATACAACGTGTGAAACTGGATTGGAGGAGAAAAGATTAAATGCTAATAATCGGAGAACTCATTAACACCAGCCGCAAGGCGATTCGTGAAGCAGTAGAAGCAAGGAACGCAGCATACATCCAAGAGGTTGCCAAACAGCAAGAGGCAGCCGGTGCTAATTATCTGGACGTAAACTGCGGAACAATGGTCGGACAGGAAATTGAGTGTATGGAATGGCTGGTAAATACCATCCAAGAGGTTACAGACCTGCCTCTGTGCATTGACAGTCCTGACGTAAATGCCTTAAGGGCTGGACTTTCTCTGGCTAAGACTACTAATGGTAAGCGCATGATAAACTCGACAACGGCTGAAACAGCGCGTTACCAAGCAGTTATCCCGCTAGTTAAAGAGTTTAATGCTAAGATTGTTGCTTTATGTATTGAAGATGCCGGTATGCCGGAAACTGCTGAAGATCGCCTGCGCATTGCCAGCAAGCTGATTGATGACATGGAAAAAGAAGGCATCCAGCAGGATGACATCTATATTGACCCACTGATCAAGCCATTAAGTACTAATGACAAGTACGGCAAGTCAGTATTAGACGCCATCTATGCCATTAAGAAAAAATATCCTGCCGTACACTTAACCTGCGGCTTGAGCAATATCTCCTATGGCTTTCCGAATCGGGCCGTTCTCAACCGGCTGTTTGTAGTACAAACCATGACAGTGGGAATGGACGGTTACATACTGAACCCAACCGACAAAGCCATGATGGGCGTGGTATACGCAGGACAGGCTCTGCTGGGCAATGATAGATACTGCACTAAATATCTGAAGGCTCATAGAAAAGGGCTTTACGAGTAAGTTACTACGGAATCGGGCCTACTTCATAAGTATATATTATATAATTAGGGGGAGATCGTATGTCAAAGATTGATGTTGTAAAAGCGGTAACTGAGTTAGAGGAAGATTTAGTAATTGCTGGTGTAAACGAACAACTGGCAGCTGGCGTACCCGCAGTTGAAATTCTTGCACAACTCCAGGCTGGTATGGAAGGCGTAGGTAAGCTGTATGAAGCTGGCGACTACTACCTGTCAGAATTGATTATGTCGGCAGAGGTATTTTCTAATGCAGCCGGTCTTCTTGGATCAGCTCTTGCCGACTCCGGCGACAGCAAAACCATCGGTACAGTCATCCTTGGCACTGTAAAAGACGACATTCATGATATTGGTAAAAATATTGTTTCCACAATTTTAAGCTGCAACGGTTTCAAAGTAGTGGATATCGGCGTAGACGCTCCTATCGAAACATTTGTTGACGCAGTAAAAACTCATAAACCTGACGTAGTTGGCATGTTCTGCCTTTTAACTACTGCGTTTGATGTTATGAAAGAAACTGTAGCTGCCGTAAAGGCTACTGGTATTAAAACCACTGTTCTGGTTGGTGGCGGTCCGGTTGATGAAAATGTTGCTAAATGGTGTAGCGCAGATGGCTATTGTAAGAATGCCTACGACGCAGTTGAAATGTCTAAAAAGGCTTCAGGCGTTAACTAAAACTGTAGTTATTCCTTTCGTCTATACCTTGGATGTGCGTCTAATTATTTAATGATTTGAGTTGAAGGAGGGTGTCTTCTCTATATGGATTGTGAGAATAAAAAACCAAAAGCCAGCGTCAGCGAGAATGAGTTTGATACCTTGCCGGATAGCCAGGACGCACATGCACAGTTGGATATAAAGTACGATCGGGATGAGATAGCTCCAATTATTGATAGGATATTGAGCATTGCAAAAGAAATTTGCTGTCTTTCTGAGCTGGAAGTCCCTGTAGAAGCTCCCCATGTCGCAAAAGGCTTTCCAAAAGTAAAATAAATAATATGTTGGACCAATCCAAAAGGTGAACTCAATCCGGGTTGCTCTTTAGCAATCCGGATTTCCTGCATAGGAGAACTTAACAAGAACCCTGCCAGGCTTGATAATGGCGGTGTTACAACAATAAATTCATGTCTAGAAGCGGAGGAAAATATGCATATCTTGCTTTTCGGCGGTTTCCTAGGCTCTGGTAAAACAACGACAATATTGCAAGTTGCCAAATATATTACTGAAAACAAGCAGGAAACGGTTGCGCTTATTGAAAATGAAATTGGCGAAGCCGGTATTGATGATAAGCTGTTATCTGATAGCGGCTTACAAGTAAGACCGCTTTTTGGCGGCTGCGTATGCTGCCAGATTACCAGTGACCTGATAAGCGCAGTGCGGGAGATCCATGATACGATAAAGCCAGACTGGCTTGTCATTGAGATGACTGGTTTAGCGATTCCAGGCAATATAGCCAAGTTGATTAACGAATATTGTCATTTCTACACTGGCTTTAAAACAATAACTATTGTTGACATGGGTCGTTGGCCAGAACTAAAAGAAGTCCTTGGGCCGCTTGTTACCGGGCAGGTAGAAAAAACAGACTTTGTTATCATTAACAAAGCAGATATTGCCGGTTCTGACCAGGCGGAAATTATCCGTGATATTAGGGAACTAGTCAGCACCGCACCGATTAGGGTCGCCAGTGCCGCAAATAAATTGCCTCTGGATGTAATAGAGGAGGTAATTGGTTTTGAATAAACTAACCGATGCTTCGGTTTTTAGTAAGACGCATCACATTGGTTTTGAAAAGGCTGTTACGAAGCCCGGCGTTGAGAAACTGGTAATGCGGCTGATACAAGACATTGGCAGACCGTTATCCCATAATGGTATTATCGTGGGGCATATTAAGGTGCTTGCCAAATTGTCGAATGAGGAATTTATCTTTTTATCGCTTACACGGCTGGACAGGGTCGATGTAAAATTTTCAGCTCAGTGGACTACTGACTTAGCCAGTGAATTTAATAGTATCAATTTGGATATCAACGTATTAGTCTTTGGGTATAGTAGAGCAGTCATAGCAGAATTAGTGGATGCTTCACTCGCCGTTTTACGCAGAGAGGGTATATGTGAAGATGGTTGCTAATTGATACAGCAATGCTGTTTCGACGCCTGTCCCAGTAGACAGGCGCGCTACATACATTCCGCCAAAAGAAGAACTACCTACTAATATAATAGTAGTTCTTCTTTTTGGTTTCTATATAATGATCAATAGGAAAGAGGTTTTACTGATGATTGAAGCATCCTCAACCTATACTTTACTTATTGCAGGTAATGATAGGTGTCTGCCGTGTTCACGGGAAAAAACCATTTTGCGTTCACTCATTGACGGGGGCGTGTTTCTGGAAGCGAACTGTGGCGGCAGAGGTACATGTGGTAAGTGTAAGATACAGGTTCTTAAAGGTCAGGTTATAGGTAAAAACGGACTTCAAGTTCAACCCGGCAACGATAATACTTATTTGGCATGCCAGGTTTATCCTCAGGGCGACATCACGATTGTACTGAAGAAGGAGCAAGCCAGTCAAAAAGGTCAAGCCACCGAAATAATTGTTGATGATAGTCTGCCTCTTGTAAAGAAAGTGATTTTGGCTCCTGCCTATCCTACAGTAGATAATCATTATTCTTTGCAGGAGATGATTCGGCAAGCATTGGCGGCACAGACAACAGCAGGCAGTAGTTTTGATAGCACAGGGCTCATCGATAATGCAGCCATGCTGCGACGGTTAAGTGAAGTGGTAGAAACAAAACCCGAGCTTATCACGATTACGCTATTGGATAATCAAGCCATAGCGGTTGAAGCAAATGATACATCAAGCGTGCTGTATGGTGTGGCGTTTGATATTGGTACAACTACAGTCGTCGGCATGCTGGTAGATCTTAATGCGAGAAAAGTCGTTGCCGTGTGCTCGAAAAATAACCCGCAAGCGTCGATGGGGGCAGATGTTATTTCCCGGATTCAAGCAACCCACGAACTGCTTGGTGGACTGGAGGGGCTGTCTCAGCTCATCCGGCGTTGTTTAAATCAAATCATTGCTGAATTATGCAGTTCGGTAGGCGTTGCTGCAAACCATGTGTATGCTGTGACTATTGCCGGTAATGCCACTATGTCTCATTTGGTCCTGGAGATTTCTCCGTCAACGCTGGTACGTAAGCCTTATGCCGCTTTATTTAAGTATATGTCGCCGCTCAACCCGCAGGATATTGAACTGGAGATAAACCCGCAAGGAAAAATCATGGTATTGCCTAATATTGCAAGCTTCGTTGGCTCAGATACGACGGCCGCGATTCTGGCTGTAGACCAGGATATTTCGGATAACCCAATGTTATTGGTAGACTTAGGAACAAACGGCGAAATGGTTATAGGCTATGGCAATATGCTGTATGCCTGTTCGACCGCTGCCGGACCTGCCTTTGAAGGGGCTCATATACGCGATGGTATGCGTGCAGCCGATGGTGCCATCACAGACGTTGCTATAACAGAGCAGGATGTCCTGGTACAGGTAATTGGCAGCGGCAAACCTGCCGGTATATGCGGATCAGGGATTGTTAAAGCAGTTGCCGAGCTATTGAAAGCTGGCATAGTAGAGACAAGCGGACGGTTTACTAAATCAGCCGCGAAATTGCCGATACCCCTGCAACACCGCTTGAAGAAGCAGGGGGGGGAATGGGAGTTTGTCCTTGTAGAAGGGAAGAATAGTGCCAGTGGGGCTGATATCTCGATTACTCAAGCCGATGTACGTCAGATTCAACTGGTGAAATCATCAATATGTACAGGCATCCAATTTTTAATGGAAAGGCTGCATAGTGAAAGCGAGCTAACAGTATGTTTAGCTGGCGCCTTTGGCAATTATATTGACATTGACAGTGCATTAACCATTGGAATGCTGCCAGGACTTAAGAAAGAGGTCATCTGCTCTGTCGGCAATGCGGCTGGTACAGGGGCAGTTCAGGCGTTACTATCTGCAGCGAAAATGCAAAGATGCATGGCTATTGCAAGCAAAGCCAACTACATAGAATTGGCAGCGCAGCCTGGTTTTCAAAATAGGTTCTTGGCCAATCTTACATTTCCATTAAGTTAATTCGAGAATATGAAATCCAGTTGGTATCACTAAATGCCAAAGAGCAGGGCTAATCACAGCCCTGCTCCTTATTTTCATTACCATTCGAAGCTGCCGCTTTATTCTTGCCCAATACTAAACCAATGGCAACAACAATAATAGCAAACAGCGCGGCTATATCGGCATGATTAACATCATACAAGTCCAGATACTGCGCGATGAAGGCATCTGAGGCAATGATGCCGCCGGAGGTCCAGCCTAAGAATAGTGCTCCAATCCACATGATAAACGGGAATCTGTCTAGAATACCTGCGATGATGGAGCTGCCGCCAATAATGACCGGAAAACTTATCAATAGCCCTATACCTAACAATAACGGATTACCCTCGGTAATAGCCGCGACTGCTAACACGTTATCCAGACTCATGATTGTATTGGCAATCATAATCTTGAGAATTGTCGGGAGCAAATCCAGGTTCTCAATCGGTTGTGTTAGAGCGGCTTCATCTGAAATTAATAACCTTACGGCAACCCCTGTGAGAACAACTCCACCCACTATTTTAAGATAAGGAATATCTAATAAAATTGAGGCTGTATATGTCAGGAGAATTTGCATTAAGACTGCACCAAGGCTGCCCAGTAACAAGATGGTTTTCTGGTGTTTTGGTTTTAGCCCCTGGCTCGCCATAGCAATCGCAAGGGCGTTATCTCCTGAGAGCAACAGGTTAACTGCTATAACACTTAATAAAATTGACCAATCCACATAGTTCCCTCCTTATTCTTGCCTTCACTAGACTATGATTATGGAGAATAAAGGGTGACTTCGCTTACTTCAGCAGGTTTTTTGGACAAAATAGAGAAATATGGTATTATATTTTTGACTAATGCTATTGTGTGAAAGGGGTTACTTATTATGGCGAAAGACTGTTCCTTCGATATTGTATCAGAAGTAGATATGCAGGAGATGGATAATGCTGTCAATCAGACTACTAAGGAGATTGGGCAGCGCTACGATTTCAAAGGCAGCAAAGCTGAAATCGTTATGGATAAAGAGTCCTTAAAATTATCAGCTGAAGATGAGTATAAGCTTGGAGCAATGCTCGACATTCTGCGGACCAAAATGGTTAAGCGTAACGTTCCTTTAAAGTGTCTGGATGTTGGTAAAATTGAGTCTGCATTTAGCGGTACGGTCAAGCAAACGGTTACCATACAAAAAGGCATCAGTAAGGAAAAGGGCAAAGAGGTAATTGCTTACATTAAAGAACAGAAGCTTAAAGTCCAGGCGCAAATTATGGATGACCAATTGCGGGTAACCGGCGCTAAAAAGGATGATTTGCAGGCAGTTATTCAAAAGCTTAGAGAAAAAGATTTCGGAGTAGATCTGCAGTATATTAACTTCCGCTCGTAAATGTAAACCCCGCTAACTTAGTGTTAGCGGGGTTTTTGGTGCTCTGATTTTGTTAAATCAGGTGATGGAGAGTAAGAGTTCAATAGAGCCGAAGGTGAGGGTAATAGGAATCCGGCAGCCAGTGGATTTGATACTATCGGAATAGGCCTGAACAGTCTGAGGTTTAAGGTCGAGTTCTAGACCTCTGTCTGCCATATTGATTAAGAAAATACCATTATGCAGATTCAAAAACTCGGCTACACTGTCTTTCGCCAACTCGTCAACCTGGGTTATCTCTTCCTGGCTAAAACGACTGGCAAGGTCGATTAGTGATGAATCGCTTAGCACTAAGGAGGCAGAAAGAGTCTGATTGCCAACAGCTTGCTGGGAAATAATCCAACCTTCCGGTTGCTTGGTTAGCGGCAGAGGACGAGACAGTAGCGGCTGGTCATTAAGGAACCGGACGATATTCTTTAAGAGAAGGGCCACATATTCATAATGCAAACGGCCTAATTCATCTTGGGGAAAGTCGAGGAATAAGCGAACAATTTGGTCAATATCGTTGCTTTGTAATGATTGCAGTAGATCTTGTGACAGGTGGTTGTCTTGTTTAAAGCTCTCGAGGGCGGCTTCCAACTGGCTTAGTGTGAGATATTTTTTATCAATAATGGCCTGATTTAAGCCTAAATGACGACTATTTTGCTGCTTAAGCAGGTTGTCAAGCTGCAATTGGGTGAGATAGCCTTTGCTTAAAGCAATTTCGCCAAAACGTCGATCCATGGTTCGCTGCAGCTCGTGAACCTCTTCGATTTGAATTGCTGTCATTAGCGCTGAGTTGAGAGCCAATACACCAAGTTTTACCCGGGTGGATTGTTCATAAGCGAGTAAATCACAAAGCTGATCGGCTGAGATAATGCCTTTATTGAAAAGATATTGGCCAAAATATTGAGTAAACATGGTTGCCTCCCTTACTATTTAGAATAGCCGACAGCCTTAGCAATCTGGTCTCTGTTATAGGGTTTTTGAATAAAATCAGCTGCGCCGTGTTTGAGCGCTTCCAGTACTTTAGAGGAGGTGCCGGTAGATGATAGCATGATAACTTTAGCGCACTTGTCAAGCTCTCTAATCTGCTTAAGCGCTTCCAAACCGTCTAATTCAGGCATAACAATATCCATAAAAATTGTGCCTGGTTTATGGTTTTTAAATAGTTCTACACATTCGACACCGTTTTTTGCTTCATACACTTGGCAGTGCATTTCTTCTAATAGATCACGAAGCTTTTTGCGAACAAGCATTGAATCGTCACAGATTAATACCTTGGAAGTACAAGTATTCACCATAAAAACTCCTTCCGTTAACAGTTAACAAATGTAATCTTTTAACATATTCTAAATATTTTTAGCAAATCCTGCAGATTATGGAATTTTAATATGTGGGTTGCTAATGAATTTAAGTTCCAAATTTAAGTGAGATTGCCATACTGGTGTTTGTCATTCACTCCAAACACAGTGAAGCAATCTTGCTGTCTGTTGTACTATGTTTACGCTACCGCGTTGTTACAATCAAGGATCGTAAAGGCTTTACTCAGCCGGGTACGGTCAAAGGCGTCTTTAACAGTACCGTGCAGACCGTAAATAATGATATCGCCACCCTGTTGCACTGCACGTTTCTGAATATTGACAAGCATGCCTAAACCGGTTGAATTAATATTGCTTACCTTGGAAAAATCAACATTAAAGTTACAGTAGCCGTCGGCTATATATGTCAGCATAGTTTCACGGACTCGGGCGGCCAGTTCTCCTTGCAGGTTTCCTGCAAGAATTGCGATAACCTGGCAGTTTTCAATAAGAAACTCTTGGTTTTCCATTTTCACGCCTCCAATTTATTCACATACTGTTCGGTTCTAAAGAATGCAATGGCAGATTTTAAGTTGGCAGCCATTTTGTTGGTGCCAGTCGAGTTGGCAGCAAGGGAGTCCATGACGGTTGCTGTTTGGTTGGTGGCTGTTGAGACTTCTTCAGCCTGGTGAGCGGTGTTTTCTATAACAGTAGCCAATGAGTCAATCAGATCAATAATCCGGTCTGACTGTGTGACCTCTTCATCGGTGATTGCCATTACGGCCTCAATGTCAGTTACTGTGCTGTTGATGGCTGAAAAAATATTCTCCAGAGCACTCTGAGCTTGGCTGGCGCTGGCTACGCCGTCTTCCACTTCAGCCCGGCTGCCTTGCATGGCCTGAGCGGCGGCTGTGGTACTTTCCTTTACCCTTTGAATGAGTGCCGATACTTCAGACGCTCCCTTGGTTGACTGATTAGCCAGTTTCTTGACCTCTTGTGCTACCACAGCAAAACCGCGGCCAGCCTCACCGGCCCGGGCGGCTTCGATGGCAGCATTCAATGAAAGCAGGTTTGTTTGTGAGGCAATACCGGTTATGGTATCGGTAATAGCCCCGATTTTTGCAATATATTGATTAAGTGTGATCATTAATTCTTCGGTCTCAAGGGTTTTGTCTCTAATATGGCCCATACAGGCTACTGTGTTGGCCACTGTGTCCCGGCCTTCCAGGGCTGTGTTCAGGGTTGCCTTGGAGTTGGCGGCCGCTGACGTGGCTTCGCGTTTGGCTATATCAACCAGTGAGGAGAGTTCTAACAGCGACTTAGAGACTTCTACAACCAAGGCTGTGCCGACGTGAGCGTCAGCGGCCAGCGTGGAACTGTTACCTGCTACCTCGGCGGCTGTAGTGGATACCTGCTCAACCGAAGCGGCCGTTTCCTCGGAGGCCGCCACTACCTGCTCGGCTGATAAAGAGACTGTTTTTACAAGTGAGCGCAGGTTCGTGACCATGGAATTTATAGCTGTAGCCAAGCGGCCAATTTCATCTGTGGTTGTGACGGTAATTGCTGATAATGCCAGGTTGCCTGAGGCAACTTGTTCGACGCAAGTAACCATATTATGAAT
Source organism: Sporomusa sp. (assembly GCF_035561155.1). GTDB lineage: Bacteria > Bacillota > Negativicutes > Sporomusales > Sporomusaceae > Sporomusa. Next base: position 118,292 of record NZ_DATMYD010000153.1, read on the forward strand.
TTCCCGGAGCGTTTGGCGTAGGATGAAGAGCGCAATGGCAATGGCGATGCTTAATCCTGTAACAATCATGCCCGAAAATAGCATGGTCAGCCAATTGTACCGATTATCAGCGCTTTGATATTCTCTTTTGGCTAACTCGAGCTGAAGGTTGATAAGTTCGGATAGTTTACCTGAGACTGGCTCAATACTTGAGTACAACTCTTCGATCATAAAAGCTCTCAAGGCCGGTTTATCTTCTTTTACCATAATATCCGCTGCTTTGGTCAGTGCTCCGTCCGCAATACCCATGAAACCGTCAATCTGAGCGACCATTTGTTCTTCTTCAGTTGTTGATACATGGCTTTTGTAGGTACTCCACTGGTCTTTGATAATTTGGGCCCCTTCGCTCAGCCTGTTTCTGCCTAGCGCCCAGGCCATGTGGCCATCGCTGACTTTGTGGCAGGTATCTACAACATTTACCGTGAGTGCCTCAGACATGATTTTTAGCTCCTGGAGAGCGATAATCCGGCTTGTGTACATATTTTTAAGGGCATCGTTGGAGGTCTTTATACCTTGTAACCCGACTATACCGATAACAATAGACAATAGCGAAAAAATGGCTACAACGATGAGCAACTTTGCTCTCAGGCTTAAGTGGCGTAACAAACTAGAAGAGACCTTTTCCTGTAGTTCTTTTAGCTTGTTGGGCAGTCTTAGCTTGTTGGGCAGTTTTAGTTGACAGCGTAACCTAGCAGGTATTTTAATGTTGAATTTTTTTGGAAGCCTGTTACTGGCTGCAATCCGTTTTAATAAGTTCACGCTGTACTCCTTTACATTCGTGTATTTTTTTCATTGGTCATATTTGCTATTGCTATAAAATGTTAGTCTTTGGCAAGGGATTATCCTTCACTGGTATTTTAAGGTAGCGTTAACTTTATGTTAAGTTTCTGTTATCCGGTTATAATGACAGAATCAATAGAAATCGTGTAGACATAAGCGTCAGCAAAAATATATAATTATTATGAAAAATCAATATAGCAAAAAACGCACAAGGAGAACCTCTATGGCTAAAAAAGCTAAAAAAAGCAATAATTTTAAATGGATACTGGCGCTGGTGGCCATTTTTGCAGCTATCATCTTTTATCAAACAGGTCACCCCCCAGAAAGGTCTCCAGCACAGCCTGAACCCGGTTATAATCTGGAAAAGACAGGGGCCGGTGTGGTACTTGATTTCACAGCAACTGCTGCTAAAGTTCATACTGCTGTTGATAGCGGTTTGACAAATGCTAAATTAACCCCGAAAGAGGTTAAAGAAGCTAAGCGGGAGGTTCCGCGCAAAGGGGTAGAAGGCGTTATCCGCTGGCATACCAGGAGTATGCTCGTTGTACTCCCGGAAAATGTATCGCCAGAAGGCCTGGAACAAGCTTTAACCCCGTTTGTGGCTTCAGCAGGCGGCAAGGTAATCGGTACTGAACCGGATACTTATAACGGAGCGCCGGCAGTGCGGATTGATGTCGGTATCAAGGATATTTTAAACAGCGAACCGCTTACTCTAGTGACTGACCGGATCTATATTGTTAAAGATAAAGGTGTACTGCCTGCTAAACCCAAGGCTGAGGCCCGCCAGGGTGACATGGCAATCGTAATTGATGATTTCGGCTATACCCGGGAACCGATTGCCGGTTTTGCCGATATGGGACGGCCCATCACTTTCTCGGTGCTGCCATACCGCCAGTATAGTAACGAGGCGGCAGCCAGGGCACTCAGTGCCGGCCATTTGGTTATGCTGCACCTGCCGCTTGAGCCGCTGTCAACAGCTGAAGAGGTTGAGCCAACAGTGATACGGGTCGAAATGAGTGATGAAGACATCAGGCAGACAGTGGACAAAGCCATTGCCTCTATACCTGGCCTCAAAGGCGTCAATAATCACCAGGGATCTAAGGCAACTGCAGACAGGCGGGTTATGAAAACGGTGCTGAGTGTTATCAAAGCGCATAATCTGTTTTTTATTGATAGCCGCACCAACGGTAAAACGGTGGCCGCTGAAGTGTCAAGGCAACTAGGGCTGCGGACAGGAGAAAATGAGCTGTTTTTAGACAACAGCTCTGACGTTGAACTAATAAAAAAACAACTGCGTAAAGCAGTTGATATGGCTCACAAAAATGGCAACGTAACAGTCATTGGCCATGCCCGGCCTAATACGGTCATCGCCGTGCGGGACATGATACCGGAAATGGAAGCAGCCGGTATCCGGCTGGTATATGCGGATCAGCTGGTTAGATAGTTTGATTGCTCCTGCTTCTAGTCAATGAACTCTTATGAGGGATAATACTATTTCAAGAGCTATAAGGAGGATGACGGCAACCTCCATGATTTCGGATCTGTTGGTCACTACTTCATCAGTCAGCAGGTTGTAGCTGCGTTGAATGACCTCTACCCGCTGATCAATACTGGCCGTCCAATCCTGGATTCGTAAGATGCGCAGGTAGGTTGTATACACCCTGGCGTAGAAAACATCTTCTGTGATTCTTAACGAGTTTTCGATTTCGCTGGTGATAGAGGTAATATCAGCCATCAGCTCTAACAGCTGCCGCCTGATACGGCGATACTTGCCAAGCCGCCGGTAGACAATGGTGCGCTCGGCTTCGGTAATAGCGTCATACATTTTGTCAATTTCCTGATTGAGCATCAGATCATAGTAGCGCAACTCCAGGAACTGGGCATTGGCAAACTCCAGCAGATCGGGGATATCCGGGCTGCCGGACGGGTCATAAACAATTACGGTGGTCCAACCGAGTATGGTAAAGTCATCAGCATAAGATAAACGGTTTGCCAGTGTTTCCCGCCGCGTTTCAGGACTGACAGGCTCTTTCTCAGAAAGGAGAATAGGCACAGGATCCCAGTCCTGCTGCCATTCACGGAAATAGTAAACGACTAAGTCTTCTTCAACCGCAGGCGCGCGCTCGCCCTTAAGTGCCGGACGAATGCCGGACAAGACTGCCTCAAGCGTACTAAGGAAAATTGCATCAGGAATATGGTCGATGACCGGGGCCAGGTTAATTAAATCCTGATAAGTATAATTAGCGGGCAGGTTAACCTTTATAATAATGCTGATGACGCCGAAAACATATATCCTGGCGCGGACATCAGCTGAGAAAGTGCTGTTACCGATCGGGATTTGCTGCGGTGCGAGCATGACTGTGACTGGCGGATCTTTAAAAGCGATGGCCTTAGGTGATACACGGGTCAGGCGCAGCCGGGATACATGACCGCCAATAGCCAGCAGGGATTCGGCCTTAGCCAGATCAATAGAGTTAGCAGTGTCAAATAAGCGATAGACTAATATGGATGCCTGCATGACGTAGCTCCTTATAGCGAAGTTACAGATAGTTTAGTATGAGCCTAAAATGCCAAAAAAACACCCCGCTAGCGAAGAAGCCTGTCAGCTACTTCTTCGTTAGCGGGGTGTTTCCGTTTCACAACTTATGGGCGGGAAATCTCAAAATCGTCAGAGGCTATTGATACTGGCTGCGGCTCAGGTGCTTTAAGGACAATGGTAAAAATGGCATTAGACTGTTTGATCGGGTTTTTTGATATATAGGCGACACTTTGCAGGGTTGAGCCATTGTTCTGGAGGGCTATGTTCATTCGTAAATGATAATTTGTAGGTACATCTAGCTCAACTTTTTCGTTATCTGACGGGGAGGAGATGCTGAATGTCTTGCCAAAACTGGAGATGCCATAGCATAATCCCTCGCTTTCAAATTGAGGTATTATTCGATAAATATCCATAGTTTTCCTCTTTATTACCAGGTCAATTTTTCATTCGCAGAAATGCTCAATAATTTCACACTAGAGCTAGGCTGTATTGGCGGGATATTTTTTTGTGTGCGGCCAAACTCTGTCATATATGTCCAGTAACGCTTTGGCATGTGGCTCATGCGGCACTGTGGGTTATGCCGTCCCTGTATCGCAATGGTATCGTAAAATAGCTGCCATAGTTCGCGAAAGGTTTGCTCCTGTGCATCTACTTCAGGCAGTTCAAGGGCGCCGATAGGAATGACCGCAGACTGGTATGGCTGATACACCAGTCCCATGCCATGTGTTTTATCATGGATTAAAAAGCGCTCTTCTGGATAACGCTCACAAAAATGCTGCACCAGCAGCGGCAGTACGTAATTTTTCGGCTCGATTTCGCCCACGAGAACGTTGTTGAAAATAGAAAATCGCAGGAATCCTTTTAGCAAATGACTTTCCCTGTCTAAATGATTAACCGCTTTAAAGAGTGTATTCACCACGTCCGTTGGTCAGCATATTGATTACAGACGGGCCATGACGGTACCCTAGCCGCAGGAATAGCAGGATGTTTAACTCTTTTTGAACAAGACAAGTTAAAAAGGCGTGTCGTACAAAATTTAGTGCTACAGTCCCCAGCTTTTTAGGGATGGAGGCCAATACCCGGCTTGCTTTTTGCAAATCAGTCGGAATTTCTTTTACAGAAAAGAGCAGGGGCTGGGATGTATCAGGCAAAAGAATATCCATCGGAATTTCTTTTTTTTCATAACTTTCAAATACGCAGCACAATAATCCGTCAAAACTTCCATCATAACGGTAAATCAGATCTGACTGGTTATGCATTTTAGTATATCCTCCTGTGGCAAGGGTAGCATCGACGGTTGGTCAAAAAGGGAAAGCTGTTCTGTCTGCAAGGAGAAGCTCGAATGATATAGTTCCAGCGTTTTTTCGGATAGTAACGAGCGGAGCACCGCATTTTGTGCAATTTTTATGCCGTCCGCTGTTTTTCCGCCGCAGGTGATAAAATACTGCGCGCGTTTGAGGACAACCCCTAGATTTTTCAGGCCATCAAAACGGAGAGCCGTTGTACGACGGGCAGTTACAATCCGCTTGGCACTGGTTACGCCGATGCCTGGCACTCGCAGCAAGTCGCGATAGGGAGCACGGTTGACATCCACAGGAAAAGAATCCATATGATTAAGTGCCCAGTTGCATTTAGGATCTAAATAGGGATTAAAACTTTGATGCTGCTGATCGAGAAGCTCGTTAGCGGCAAACCCGTAAAACCTGAGCAGCCAGTCCGCCTGATAAAGCCGGTGTTCACGCCAAAGCAGTGGTTTTGTATCTAAAGTAGGCAGGAGGCTATCTTCAACTACCGGCATATAGGCAGAGAAAAAGACGCGCTTCAGTTTATATTTCTTGTAAAGACCTTCTGCTAAATTCAAAATTTGAAAATCTGTGTCTGGTGTAGCACCTATAATCATCTGCGTGCTCTGTCCGGCGGGAACAAACTTAGGTGCGTGCCGATACTTTACTATATCTCGCGAATTTTCTTGTATGCGGTTTTGAATATAGCCCATGGGTGTAAAAATGGAATGCTTTGACTTGTCTGGTGCCAAGAGCCGCAAACTGTTCTGAGAGGGTAGTTCAATATTCACACTCATCCGGTCTGCCAGCATACCAAGGCGGGTGAGCAGTGCACTGTCTGCTCCGGGGATGGCCTTGGCATGGATGTATCCGGAAAAACGATACTCCTCTCGCAGAATACGCAGTGCCTCAATCATTTGTTCGCAGGTATAGTCTGGACTTTTCAGCACGCCAGAGCTTAAAAAAAGGCCCTCAATGTAATTACGACGATAAAAATTGATGGTCAGCTCAGCTAATTCCCGTGGCGTGAAGGAAGCCCGAGGCGTGTCATTAGACAAGCGGTTAACGCAGTATTTACAATCATAAGCGCAAACATTGGTCATCAGCACTTTTAACAGGGAAATGCACCGCCCGTCTGCTGAAAAGCTGTGACAGATACCACTAGCGGCCGCACTGCCAATTCCTCCGGCAGCCGCCTTTTTATTCACTCCACTCGAGGTGCAGGCCACATCATATTTTGCCGCGTCGGTTAGAATCTTCAACTTATCAAAAACATCCACGTACATCAACTCCCTTACTTGCCTTTATTATAACCCAGAACATATGTTCTAGTAAAGGAGTATAACCATATTTTCACCGATGTGTAAAAGGAGACAAAAAGCATGTATAGCGGAAGGAATAGGCAGTTAGCGCGTCGAACAAACAACTACCACTTTTTCGGAGGTATACATGCAAATCCTTGACCGCTTATATAATTATGTAAATTATTTACTCAAACTTAATACACTCAAATCTCAGCTGCGGTTTTGGGGGTTTATGCTGGTGCTGCTGCCTTGTGTAAGTTTAATGCTTGTTTTCACGTATTACGAATTGCAGAATACCAAGCGCGAAAAAATTGACAATCTGCAGCTGATGATTACTATGCAGCATGCCACAATTGACAAGTGGTTTAACGAACGGTCTTCGGTAATCAGAGATATGACAAACTGGCCTGTTATTAAAGCACAGGAACCGGATATTGCGGCCATTAATGACAGAATACAACAGTTTTTGCAAAGTCAGGACGAGTTTTTTAATGTCGGGTATATTAATAAGGACGGTATTACTATTGTCAATCCATTAGCAGCGCCTGGACGTGATGTGTCTGACCGCCTTTATTACCATGTTGCCAAGCAGGGAAAAGAATACATAAGCGATGTGCTTATCGGCCGGGGGGCAGCTGCCGGCCAGCCTGTAATTGTTTTTTCTTCGCCGGTTTTTGATGAAAAGGGTCAGTTTAAAGGCCTTATTGCAGGCTCTGTCAAACTGACCACAATTGATAAAATTATGCAGCAGTTCCATTTTGGCCGGACTGGCGAAACATATCTGGTCAACCAGGATGGGTTAATGATTACCGAATCCAGGTTTACAGACCAGATGGTAAAAACAGGTGTGATCAAAGATACCAGTAGGTTAAACCTCAGTATCAACACCGAAGCTTTTCGTTTGGCCCGTCAGGGACAAGCTGGTTATGCCGCCTATACAGACTACCGTGGTCATGAGGTCCTTGGCGCTTACCGCTGGCTGAATAGCCGCAACTGGATCATTATTGGCGAGGTTGAGCAGACAGAGATACTAGAACCTTTCTACCGGGAGATCGGTATTATGTTTGTGTGTTTCTTGACGCTGATGGCCGCTTCATTGCCCTTATCCATGGTTTTGGCAAACAGATTGGAAACCCCCATCAGGCGATTAATTGCCGGGGCTGATGCAATGCGGACTGGTGATTACAGTTATCGTGTTGAACAAAGCCTTATTGATGGTTCAGTTTCCGAAATCAGAGATTTGTGTAATATCTTTAACTATATGGCTGAAAACATCAGCACAAAAACTGAAACCCTGAACTGTGCCAACCAGGCGTTAACCGAAGCAAGGGACACAGCGCTTGATGCTTCAGTGGCTAAATCGCAGTTTTTGGCGAATATGAGCCATGAAATCCGTACCCCGCTAAATGCAATATTAGGAATGGGCGATTTGCTCTGGGATACCTCGCTTACCACAGAACAGGAAAAGTATGTTAGAGTATCCAGATCGGCGGGAGAAAACCTGCTTAATCTCATTAATGATATCCTTGACATTTCTAAGGTAGAAGCAGGGCATTTTTCGCTAGACAAGGTAGAGTTTGATTTAACTGATATTGTAGAAAAAACCTGTGAGATACTGGCACTAAGAGCCCATGAAAAGGATATTGAGCTTAGTCAGTATATAGCGCCAGGTACGCCTGTCAATCTGGTTGGCGACCCGGCGCGGTTGCGCCAGATCATTACCAATCTGGTAGGTAATGCCGTAAAGTTTACTGAATCAGGTGAGGTTGTCTTAGAAATAAAGGAAGGTCTCCAATTACAAGACGGCAGACTGGAATTGAGCTTTATTGTTCGTGATACCGGTATTGGTATTCCACTAGACAAACTTGACCATATTTTTGAACGGTTTACTCAGGTGGATGCCTCCGATACCCGCAAATATGGCGGGACCGGGCTGGGGCTTGCGATATCGAAGCATCTGATAGAGATGCTGGGCGGGAGTATCTGGGTCGAAAGCACGCTTGGTGCCGGCAGCATCTTTTCTTTCACCGCGCTATTTGACCGGGGCAGTGAGCAAGCGCGCGCGGGCCAGCTATCTATTGACTGTATAAAAGACCAGAAGGTCTTGATCATCGATGATAATGCCACGAACCGGCTGATTTTGCGGGAAACGCTGACGGCTTGGGGCGCTCAGGTGGACGAAGTCAGCTCAGGTCAGGCGGGATTAGCGCAACTTGAACTTGCCAGCGCAAATGATACACCCTATAGTTTAGTCCTTCTAGATGGCTGCATGCCGGAAATGGATGGCTTTGAGGTGGCGGCGCACATCAAGGCAGCGCCGCATATTGCCGGAACTACAGTCATGATGCTGACATCAAATGCCCGCAGCGGTAATATCCAGCGGTGTACCGAACTGGGTATTGCCGGCTATCTGGTTAAGCCTGTTAAACGCTCAGAGCTGCGGCAGTCAATACTGAACGTTCTGGGACGATGCCAGCTACCTGGAGCAAGCACTTTACATGATCAGCAGATGACTGACGAGAGGCAGCAAATACCAGTAAAAATTTTACTTGTAGAAGATTCGGTGGATAATCGATTACTGATCGAATCTTATCTAAAAAAGACATCTCACCAATTAGACATGGCTGTCAACGGTGAGATTGCTGTTGCAAAGTTTAAGTTAAGCCGCTATGACCTGGTGTTTATGGATATGCAGATGCCGGTAATGGACGGGTACCAGGCCACAAAAGCCATCAGAAATTGGGAACGTGAACAAGGACTTGAGCGTACACCCATTGTAGCACTAACAGCCTATGCTCTGCAGGAAGACACAGCCAAGACCCGGGAAATGGGTTGTGATGCCCATCTTACTAAGCCAATCAAAAAAAGCGTGCTCTTAGAAGCTATCGCGCGCTATGCCGGAGGGAAGCAAACATGAAAGATGTTGTTGTCATTGATCGGGATCTGGAGGATTTAATCCCGGGATTTTTAGCCAATCGCCAAACAGATATTAGTGCAATTAAGGCAGCTGTTGACGTTCAAGATTACGAATCAGTGAGAGTTATTGGTCACACCCTAAAGGGCATTGGCGGCGGCTATGGCTTTGAGCGAGTGACCGAAATCGGGGCCGCCGTTGAACAGGCCGGTAAACGTAAAGATGCGGTGGCAGCGTACGAATTGGCGCAAGAACTTAAACAATATCTTGAGTTTGTTGAAATTCGCTATGAATAGCGGGCGTGGAGGTTTTTAAAGAGTGGCAATTTTGCTTGTGGATGATTCGGCTGACAGCCGTACGCTGATAAAAAGAACATTAGAGAATAATGGGTTTAGCGAGATCGTTACCGCCGAATCAGCAACTGATGCCTTCGCCTTGCTAGGGTTAGATCAGCCGGCTTGTGTGGCAGAGCATATTGATCTTATCCTGATGGATGTTATAATGCCGCGTGTGGATGGGATCGAGGCCTGCTCACTCTTGAAATCACACAAATGTTTCAAAGATGTACCAGTGATCATGATTACAGCAAGCGCTGACGCCGAGACGTTAGACAAAGCATTTGCCGCCGGTGCGATGGACTTTATCAGCAAACCTGTTAAACAGCTTGAACTTAAAGCACGAGTTCATTCAGCGCTGAAAATCAAAGCCGAAACAGATCAGCGCAAAGCCCGGGAGGCTGATCTGGTAAAAGTGCTGGAAAAACTGGAAGACGCCAATAGAGAACTAAGCCGCCTGTCATCGCTGGACGGGTTAACCGGCATTGCGAACAGGCGGCATTTTGATCAGATGTATGATATGGAATGGCGGCGGGCAGTCAGAACAGGGCAGGAATTGTCGGTTATCTTTCTCGATATCGACTTTTTTAAACTTTATAATGACACTTACGGCCACCAGGAAGGCGACGAGTGCTTAAAGCAGGTGGCAGCCGCCGCCGGCAGTGTGTTGAAGCGGCCAGGTGATTTGCTAGCCCGCTTTGGCGGTGAAGAGTTTGTCATTATTCTGCCGGAAACAGGTATCGAAGGCGCTCAGGCATTGGCTGAAACCATTCGCGCTGCTGTCGAAGAGTGTAATATACCGCACAGTGCCTCAAAAGTGTCTGACCATGTAACGGTGAGCATTGGAGTTGCCGGTGGCCAGGTGACGTTGACAGACACGCCCCCTAAACTGATTAACCAGGCTGATAAGGCATTGTATGAGGCGAAAAACAGCGGGCGCAATCAGGTAAAAGTGTCTACTTCTACTGCCTACCTCTGAGTAATGAGGTATTGCCAGAATAGGTCCAGGCATGCCGGCAGCAGCGGCTGGCGGCTAATAGCATAAAATTGGCGCTCGATTACCGGCTCGGGCAGCGGCAGTGCAATTAACTGTCCGGATGCAAGCTCAGCCTCAACGGCCCAGGCCGAGATAAAGCCAACCCCAATCTTATTCATAATGGCGGCTTTTACAGCCTGATTGCTGCCTGCTTCCATAACAACAGTAAGCTCGTCCGCGGTAACACCGAAGCGGCCTAGTGCGTCTAGGGCCGAGCTTGCCGTGCCTGACGATTTTTTTCGTAAAATAAACGGCAAAGTAAGCAACCAGTCTTTGGCCGGGGAGCTTTGGGCCACTGTTTTGTAGTCTGGGTGGGCTGCAAGCACCAGATTATCAGTCCAGAGCGGTTGGCTAATAAGGCTGTCATCCGGCTTAGTGCCGATTACGGCAATGGGAAATTCACCATGATTAAACTTTTCCAGGATAGTATGGCTGTCGTCTGTTACTAAGGATATGCTTAGGCCGGGGTGGTCTTTTAGGAAATGGGAGAGCAGCGGCGGTAAGATATAATCTGCGGGAATTGTGCTGGCGCCAAGAAGTATCCGGCCGGCTGAACCCTGCGCCATGGCTTGAATTTCTTTATGGGTACCGGCAATCAGGTCGTTTATTATTCGGGTAGTCTCATACAGTCTTTCACCGTATATTGTTAAGGAGACCCCTTTGGATGTCCGTATAAACAACGGGCATCCAAAATTTTTTTCCAGGTTGTCAATGTGAAATGAAACTGTTGGCTGCGTAAGCTCCAGTTTTTTTGCGGCAGCCGAAAAGCTTCCCTCTTCGGCAACATATGAGAATACAGTTAAAGATTGTATATAAGACATGCTTTCACCTCAATTAATTAGTGCGGATTAAACTACAGTAATTAATTCGCAGAGTAAGATAAATTTTCCTGTTAAAGCCTGGCAGGGCAGGAATATTATTGTTAATATATAATATTTATTTATGTACTAAAAATATTTTCTATGAGGTGATGGTGTGAACTGGTTAATTATTATCACCGGGGTGGTATTGTCTATTCAGAGAAAAACTTGTGCCAGTAGGTAAAGGAGTTTGATAAGCTATGGCGAATGTTCTTGATGTACGAGGCCTAAGCTGCCCAATACTACTGATTAAGACCAAGGCTGCGCTGACTGCTGCCGATATTGTCAGCGTTTTGGTTGACGAACCGCCAGCGAAAGAAAACATTATTAAATATGCTAAGTCTCAAAATTTCCGTGTTGAATGTTTTGAGGCAGGCGGCGAATATACTATTAACATATCCAAATAGGGTAAACGACTACGCCGATTTTATGAAAGGGTTAGTATATGCTCAGTTGTGTAATTACATTTCCTTCAGTTTATCACGCATTCCGGGCCAAAAAAATATTGAAAGAGCACGGCATCAGTGCTGAGTTAATACCGGTGCCGCGTGAATTAAGCGCTTCCTGTGAAGGGTTGGCTGCCCAAGTTGCCGAGCAAGAGGTTGACAAGGCAGTCGAGGTGTTGGGGGCCAAAGGAGTTGCCATGCTGCAAAAGGGTGTCAAGTTGATTAAAGCCTATTAATCCCACGACACCTATGGCGTATTTTTAATTCGCTAAGAGTCTGCAAAAGCGGGCTCTTATTTTTTTTTCTTTAGAGTGCGACAGGAAAAGAGGAACGTGTGGAGAAAATAAATATGTTTAACCCTACTTAACATTGGGAGGAAGCTATGAATAAAATTTTTGACCGCCTGAATCCGGCTCAGCAGGAAGCTGTCGCCCACACCAACGGGCCACTCCTGATTATGGCAGGCGCCGGTTCAGGAAAAACCAAAGTACTGACTAGCCGGATTGCCAACCTGCTGGCGCAGGGGGTGGCGCCTTACAATATTCTTGCCATTACGTTCACTAACAAAGCGGCCGCTGAAATGAAAGAACGGGTGACTGGCATTGTCGGTCTGGCTGCCCGGGATATTTGGCTTAGCACGTTTCACGCCTTTTGTGCTAAATTTTTGCGTATGGAGATTGAAAATCTGGGCGGGTACAATCGCAATTTTGTTATCTATGACGCCGGTGACTCCCAGACACTTGTCAAGAACTGCATTAAGGAACTCAATCTTGATGACAAGCAGTTTACTCCCAACGGTGTTCAATCTACCATCTCTAATGCCAAAAATGCGCTGCAGGATGTGCGGGAATTTACCTCCCAGGCCGATAATTTCTATAACCTCAAAGTAGCCGAGGTGTACAAGCTGTATCAGAACAAGTTAAAAGTCCATAACGCTCTGGACTTTGATGATCTTCTAATGCTTTCGGTTGAGCTGCTGGAATATAATGCCATGGTTCGGGAAAAATATCAGGATAAGTTTCACTATATCCTCATTGACGAATACCAGGATACTAACCGTGCCCAGTATCTGTTGGCCCGGACGCTGGCCGCTAAATACCGGAACCTGTGCGTGGTAGGTGATGTTGACCAGAGCATTTATGCCTGGCGGGGTGCAGACATTCAAAATATCCTGGACTTTGAAACAGACTACCCGGACGCCAAGGTAATCAAACTTGAGCAAAACTACCGCTCAACGCAGACTATCCTGGACGCTGCTAACGCTGTTATCGAACATAACTGCAATCGTAAGGCAAAGTCACTATGGACCGATAATCAAGCAGGTGATACAATAACACACTACCTGGCAATGGATGAGCGGGACGAAGCCCGTTATATCGCCGATAATATCATTAAGCTCAATACAGTATACCGCACACCCTATAAAGATATCGCCATCCTGTACCGTACTAATGCGCAGTCACGGGTTATTGAGGAAGGGTTGCGAAATGGCGCGATACCGTATACTATGGTTGGCGGACTTAGGTTCTATGACCGTAAAGAAATAAAAGATATTATGGCTTATATTAAACTGGTTTTCAACCCGTCTGACGCCATCAGCCTGCTCCGCATTATTAATGTGCCGCGCCGGGGAATTGGTGATACTACGATTGGGCGTTTGGCTGACTATGCAGCCAAAAACAATGTGCCGCTGTTTGACGCTGTATCGAATCCTGATTTGGTTCCAGGCCTTACCGCGCGTGCTAAAAATCAGCTGGAATCGTTAGCTGCGCTTATTTTCAACCTAATGGCCTGTCAGCATACACTAGCTGTTGCCGATCTAGTGGAGAAAGTCATGCGCGACTCAGGCTATTTGGCTGAACTTGAAGCCGACGATGACCCCCAGTCAGAGACCAGGATTGAAAACCTGAAAGAACTCAAGAGTGATGCCAAAAAATTCGCTGAGAACGAGCAGGACAACACGCTGGAAAACTTCTTGAGCCATGTGGCCCTATTGACAGATACCGATAAGTCTGAAGAAAGCGATGATAAAGTTACCCTTATGACATTGCACTCAGCCAAAGGGTTGGAGTTTCCCACTGTATTTCTGGCTGGCTTGGAGGAAGGGATCTTCCCGCATGTCCGTACCCTCATGGACGAACGTGAAGTGGAGGAAGAACGCCGGTTATGCTATGTGGGTATCACCCGGGCCGAGCGCAAGCTTTATATTTCAAATGCCAGACAGCGCATGATCTATGGTAATTCAGTATGCTATTCGCCATCCCGCTTTTTAGATGAAATTCCGCCTGAGCTTATCGAACGCTATGCGCCGAAGCGGCCCAGCTATGTAGCGCCGATGCAAAGCCGTCCGGCTGCCGCGACTATGGCGCCGCCTACGACCATGCCTAAACCGGAACTGATCCTTCTTAAAGACCCGGTTCTTTCTACGGCACAGTCGAGCAATACCGACTGGAAGCCCGGCGAAAAGGTATATCACGCTAAGTGGGGCACAGGCACGATTGTTGCTGTTACTGGCAGCGGCAGCAACCTGCAGCTTAGTATTGCTTTTCCCAATGAAGGCATAAAAAAACTACTGGCCCAAATGGCGCCAATCAGCAGAGTCTAATACACTCTTTTCGGGGGTTAGAGGCATGAATACAGTGATACCGGCTAGCTTAGCTGCTGCCGCGCAAGAAATTGAAGACCTAAGAAAAACCATTCATTATCATAGCCACCGCTACTATGTGCTCGATAATCCTGAACTTAGTGATGCTGAATATGACCGCCTGCTCAGACAGCTCATTGATATTGAAACAGCCTACCCCTCGCTCATTACGCCTGATTCACCTAGCCAGCGCGTGGGCGGGGCTCCGGCTGACGGGTTTGAACGGGTAGCCCACCTAACGCCGATGCTTAGCTTAGGCAACGCTTTTTCCGCCGGCGAGCTGAGGAGTTTTGATGCCAGGGTTAGAAGCGGTCTTGACAGTGCCGACGTAGAATATGTTGTTGAACTCAAGATTGATGGCTTGGCTATGAATCTGGTGTATGAACAAGGCAGACTCAGCCGGGGCGCTACCCGGGGCGATGGTACGTTCGGCGAAGATGTGACAACAAACATCCGTACCATCAGGTCGGTGCCACTGGTGTTGCATGAGGATGGCGGTATTCCGCCACTTTTGGAGGTGCGCGGCGAAGTATATTTGCCCAGGCGCGAATTTGACCGGCTTAACACACTCAGGGAGACGGCCGGCGAAGCACTAATGGCCAATCCCCGGAACGCGGCCGCCGGTTCTATCCGCCAGCTTGACCCCAAAATCACGGCTGAGCGGGCTCTCGATATTTTCATGCACGGCTTAGGGACGGAAGAGGGACTTGGTGTGACAACCCATTCTGCCATGCTGGAAAAGCTGCAGACACTGGGTTTCAAAATAAACCCTAATTACCGGCTATTTAATAACATTGAGGATGTTGCAGCATATTGTGAAAGCTGGGCCGAAAAGCGGGTTGACTTGCCGTATGATATTGACGGCTTAGTGATTAAGGTCAACAGCCTGGCCAGCCAGCGCGTCTTGGGTTCGACAGCCAAAGATCCGCGTTGGGCGATTGCTTATAAGTTCCCGGCAGAGCAGGCAACCACCGTTGTCGAAGATATCTTTGTACGCGTAGGGCGCACCGGTGCACTGACCCCAACGGCTGTACTGAGGCCGGTACGGCTGGCTGGCAGTACTGTCAGCCGGGCTACCCTGCACAACGCTGATTATATTGAAGAAAAAGACATTCGCATTGGCGACACTGTGATTGTGCATAAAGCCGGGGAGATTATTCCTGAGGTGATATCGGTTGTGACTAACCGTCGCACAGGCAGTGAGCAGCCCTTTATTATGCCGGCCGCATGTCCGGAATGCGACAAGCCTATTGTGCGCGAGCCGGGGGAGGTGGCCCATAAGTGTGTCAACCCCCGCTGCCCGGCGCTTCTCCGTGAAGGATTGATCCACTTTGTTTCCCGTGATGCCATGAATATAGACGGTTTGGGGCCGGCTGTCATTGCCAGTCTGCTGGAAGCCGGGCTTGTACAGGATGCAGCCGACCTATACAGCCTAAAGCCGGAAGCCCTAGCCGCCCTTGAACGTATGGGCGAAAAATCGGCCAAAAATCTGGTCGCAGCCATTGACGCCAGTAAAGACGCAGGTTTAGCCCGCGCGCTGTTTGCTCTTGGCATACGATATGTTGGTGCCAAAGCCTCGACAATTCTGGCCCAGAGGTATGGCGACATTGACAGACTGGCTGCAGCCGGTGCTGAAGAGCTGATGACAATTGACGAGATCGGCCCCAAGATTGCCGAAAGTGCGGCAAACTATTTTGCCGATCCCGATAACTTGGCATATATTGAAAAACTCAAGGCAACTGGCATAAAGCTGACAGAGGAACGTAAAGCCACTGTAAGTCAGGAACTGGCTGGCAAAACCTTTGTATTGACAGGAACGTTGTCGATGGCGCGCAAAGAAGCCGAAGAGCTTATCACCGCTTGCGGCGGCAAGGTGTCGTCAGCTGTTAGCAAAAAGACCAGCTATGTTGTTGCTGGTACTGAGGCCGGCAGCAAGCTGGACAAAGCCAATGAACTGGGCATCACTGTCTTGGACGAAGAACAGTTCCGGACGCTGGTGCAAAAGCCGCAGGCATGATATAATATCTGTTATTGAAAATATTGGCACATTTGCCTTTAGGAAGGTGATAATATGAAAATAAACCGCCAAGCTGTAGAAAATGTAGCCCTGTTATCCCGGCTGGAGATGGCACCCGAGGAATTGGATGCGTATGCTGTACAGCTTAACGCTATCTTAGAATACGCTGATGTTTTAAATAAGCTTGATACCAAAGGTGTCGAGCCGACTGCCCACGTTTTACCGCTCAAGAATGTCATGCGGCCTGATGTGGTCAAGCCTTCACTGCCGCGGGAACTGGCATTATCAAATGCGCCAGAGGCTGAGGATGGCTACTTTAAGGTTCCGAAGATAATGGAAGGGTAAGGATTGGAGGTCAAGAAGTGGAATTATTTAAACAGACTGCACATGCTCTGCACGGCATGTTGGTAAAAAAAGAAATATCGGCCGTTGAGCTGGCAAAGAACATATTTGCCAGAACAGACGATGTCGAATCTAAGATACGCTCCTACATAACTGAGACAAGAGAACAAGCGCTGTCTCAGGCAGCCGCCGTTGACGCTAAAATTGGGCGTGGCGAGACAATTGCGCCACTGGCCGGAATTCCTGGCGCGCTCAAAGACAACATCTGTACCAAAGGGATTAAGACTACCTGTGCTTCCAAGATTCTTGCTAACTTTGTTCCGCCTTACGACGCCACTGTTGTAGACAAGCTGGCGGCGCAGGACGCTGTTCTGACAGGTAAAGCAAACTGCGACGAATTTGCTATGGGTGGCTCTACGGAAAACTCGGGTTTTTTTGTATCCCACAACCCCTGGGACACTGACCGTGTGCCCGGCGGTTCAAGCGGTGGCTCAGCCTCGGCGGTGGCAGCCGGTGAGGCTATTTGGGCCCTCGGCTCAGATACCGGCGGTTCCATCCGCCAACCGGCTGCTTACTGCGGCAATGTCGGCCTTAAACCAACCTATGGCCGTGTATCCCGCTATGGCCTGGTGGCCTATGCCTCGTCGCTTGACCAAATTGGTTCCTTTACCCGGGATGTCACCGACTGCGCCCTTGTGCTTAATGCGATCGCCGGCTATGACGCTAAAGACTCTACTTCCATTAATATCGACGCCCCTGACTATACCAAGGCGCTCGTAAACAATGTCAAAGGTCTCAAGATTGGCCTGCCGAAAGAGTATTTTGGCGCCGGTATTCAGCCGGAAGTCGCCGCGACCATTAAAAAGGCTGTTGACCAGCTGATTGCCATGGGTGCTGAGGTCAAGGAAGTGTCCCTGCCGCACACCGAGTATGCTCTGCCTGCCTATTACCTGATTGCCCCGGCTGAGGCCAGCTCCAATCTGGCCCGGTATGACGGCGTAGGGTTTGGCCATCGTGCGGTAGGCAACGATATTATTGATATGTATAAGAAAACCCGGAGTGAAGGCTTTGGCCCTGAGGTTAAGCGCCGCATTATGCTCGGCACGTACGCCCTAAGCTCAGGTTATTATGATGCCTACTATCTGAAAGCCTTACAAGTGCGCACCTTGGTCAAGCAAGACTTTGACAAAGCCTTTACCGAGGTGGATATCCTGATTACGCCGACAGCACCGACTACCGCTTTCAAAATTGGCGAACTCAGCGACCCACTGGCTATGTACCTGCAGGATGTCTGCACCATCCCGGTTAACCTGGCCGGTCTGCCAGGTATATCAATACCTTGCGGCTTTGTTCAGGGTCTGCCTGTCGGTATGCAGATCATCGGCAAACCGTTGGCAGAAGCCACCATTATTCAGGCGGCTTACGCCTTCGAACAGGCTAATGATTACCATACGCGTTTTGCGCCGCTGGGGGAGGTTTAACGCCATGAAATATGAAACAGTTATTGGACTTGAAGTCCATTCAGAACTTAAAACCGAATCTAAAATATTCTGCGGCTGCAGCACCAGATTCGGCGCCGATCAGAATACTAACGTATGCCCGGTATGCTTAGGGCTGCCGGGTGTGCTCCCGGTCATTAATGAAAAAGTAGTGGAGTTCGCTGTCCGGGCAGGCTTGGCTCTCAACTGCCAAATCCTGCCGTTCAGTAAATTTGACCGCAAAAACTACTATTATCCTGACCTGCCCAAAAACTATCAGACCTCGCAGTATGACCTGCCGATCGCTGTCAACGGTTACCTGGATATTGAAGTGAACGGCGAGACCAAACGCATCGGGATAACCCGTGTACATATGGAAGAAGACGCTGGCAAGCTAGTTCACTCAGGTACTATCAGCAATAGTGAGTATGCCTTGGTTGACTATAACCGGACAGGTGTGCCGCTGATCGAGATTGTGTCCGAGCCTGACCTGCGGTCACCTGAAGAAGCCAAGGCTTATCTGGAAAAAATCAAGGCTATCCTGCAATACATTGATGTGTCTGACTGCAAGATGGAAGAAGGCAGCCTACGCTGTGATGCCAACGTCTCGCTCCGGCCTGCCGGCACCGAGCCCTTTGGAACTAAGGCTGAATTAAAGAACCTTAACTCCTTCCGGTCAGTGCAGCGTGGTCTTGAGTATGAGGTAGAACGCCAGACCGAGCTGCTGGAAGAGGGCGGCCGCGTCATTCAGGAGACACGCTCCTGGGACGAAAATAAGGGGATAACATTATCGATGCGCAACAAAGAACAGGCGCATGATTATCGCTATTTCCCTGAACCTGAACTTGTTCCTATCGTTGTTGACCCGGCCAGGGTGGAAAGTATCCGGGCCAGCCTGCCTGAATTGCCTGATGCCCGCAAGGCCAGATTGATGGCAGACTACGGTCTGTCGGCCTATGATGCTGAGACCATCACTGTCAGCCGTGCCATGGCTGACTATTATGACGCCACCGTTAAGGCTGGAGCTGATGCCAAGGCGGCAGCTAACTGGCTGATGGGCGATGTATCCAAGCATCTTAACGCTGCCGGTAAATCTGTAGAGGATTGCCTTGTTGCGCCAGCGCAGTTGGCTGGTTTGATTGCACTGATCACTAAAGGTACTATTTCCGGCAAGATTGCCAAAACAGTATTTGAAGGCATGTGGGACAGCGGCAAAGATGCCGAGGTCATTGTGAAAGAACAGGGGCTTGTCCAAATCAGTGACGAAGGCGCTATTGTTGCCATAGTTGACGGTGTTATTGCCGCCAATCCGCAGTCAGTGACTGATTTTAAAGCCGGTAAAGAAAAAGCAATTGGCTTCCTGGTCGGTCAGGTTATGAAGCAAAGCAAAGGCCGTGCTAATCCGGAGCTTGTAAATAAGCTGTTAAAAGATCGACTGTCCTTACTGTAATATAAGCATAAATTCCCAGACAGGGCGCGGTTTTCCGCGTCCTTTTTTTGCATGAAAGCCTATCTGACCGCGCATAATGGTATTGATACGCCTAAAAATGAGGTTATTATCATGCTAAAAGCTACCTGGGATTTACGAGCCGTATTATCTGTCCATATCTTGCGCCTGGCAGTCGGAATACTCATTGTGCGGCTGGTATATCCGCTTTTTTTCAAGGCGAGTCCGTTGGTCATCGAACTGACTGATCGCCTGATTGTACTGGCTTTAGTGCTGTGGAAAGTCCGCGATACCAGGGGTGACTTGAGAGCGCTGGGGCTTTCGTTAAACAACTGGGGGCGAAATATCGTGAAAGGTCTGGCAGGCGGGCTGGCACTATTATTTATCAGCCTCTATAGTGAGCGCCTGTATACCACAGTGCTTTTGGTTTCACCGACCCAGCACCCGATAGTAGCCCAGGTACAGGCAGCCTGGTCCTGGCAGCAGCTTGTTATTCCGTTGTTTCTGGCCGGTATTGCTGCACCGGTTACGGAAGAAATGCTTTATCGACTATTTACATTTCTTCCTCTGAAAGACAAGTGGGGGCTGTGGGGCGGAGCCTTATTCAGTGCCGCAATTTTCGCCCTGTTCCATTTCAACGCCTATTGGCTTGTTGAGATGATTATTGTTGGCATAGGTTTTGCCTTACTGTATTTTTGGACAGGGTCCTTAATAACCTCGATTACGGCACATTCTTTCATAAATACCAGCAAAATAGTTATGATGTACCTGGGTGTGCCGCTCATTTAGCAGGATTTTTTTGGCAGGCAGTAGAAAAAAACATCTATGTGACTAAATTTGCATAGATGGAGTGATGATGATGTGTAAAGAGCAAGAAGCCAGCTGCCTTAAGCCTGATGTCAACTGTCCATGCCCTAAAACTGAATGTGACAACTTTTCGCAGTGCTGCAAATGTGTGTCAATTCACCGCGCCAATGGTAGTCCAACAGCCTGTATGGCCGCGCTTGTTAGCAAGTAATCACAAAAGCGGGTCTGCGGCGCTTATGCTTGGGTAGATGAAAACAAAGGGAGGACTTCTTTTCATGACCATAAGTCAGGAATTGCCGGTCGAAAAACTCCGCTTTAACTGTGATGACAGCGTGTTTAACTTTGCTACAACGGAAACAGTGTCGCCGCTTGAGGTCATGATTGGTCAGGAACGGGCGGTAAAAGCCGTTGAATTTGGCCTGTTTACCAAAAATCCCGGCTACAATATCTTCATCTCTGGTTTAGTCGGCACTGGTAAGATTACGTATGCCGAAGCTGCGGTTAAGAAAGTGGCCAGCCAGCAGGAACTTCCCTACGACTGGTGTTATGTAAATAATTTAGAAACCCCCGGACAACCCATTGCCTTAGCGTTGCCTGCTGGGATGGGGCATGAGTTTAAGCAAGACATGAAAGAGCTTGTTGAGGACTTGAAAACTAATATTCCTAAGGTATTTAGCAGTGAGGATTATGAGCAGGCCAAGCAAAGCTTGCTAAAACAATACCAGGAACAACGGTCAGTAATGGTTGAAGAGTTTACTCAATACGCTGAATCACAGGGGATTTCTCCACAATGGAGTTCAACAGGTTTTGTTGGTCTGCCGATGGTGGACGGGAAGGCATTAGCTCCTGAAGATTTTCAAAAATTGGAAAAAGAACAGCGTGATGCGATT
This sequence comes from Sporomusa sp., assembly GCF_035561155.1. Lineage (GTDB taxonomy): Bacteria > Bacillota > Negativicutes > Sporomusales > Sporomusaceae > Sporomusa. The sequence goes on from NZ_DATMYD010000153.1 coordinate 139,453, forward strand.
GAGAAAAACTTGTTTGCCGTCCATGAAAAAGGTATGGATGTTGTTCGTCGTATTCAACTGCTGGAACGGGGAACACGCGAAGAATTAAAACAGCTTGATATCAAAATCGGACTGTATGCTGCCGGAAATTTGGTTGATGAACTTAAAGCCAAGTACGATGGACACAAGACGGTTGTCGATTACTTGGAGGCCATCAAGCAAGATGTATCAAAAAATGTCAACGAATTTAAGCCGCAGCCTGAAGAAGACAATAATCCTTTGGCTATATTTAAACGGCCTGCCCAAGACGCCAAAGATAAGTACAATGTCAATCTCTTAGTAGAGCATCGGGAGACCCAGGGCGCACCTGTCATTGTTGAAATTAACCCCACCTATTACAATCTAGTGGGGCGGGCTGAATACGAAACCCGTATGGGCGTCGTCAGCACCGACTATACGATGATCAAGCCAGGAGCTTTACACAAGGCCAATGGCGGCTACTTAATCTTAAATGCCCGTGATGTGTTGGCAAATGTCGGTGCTTGGGAAGCATTAAAACGGGTGCTCAAGACCAAAAAACTGCAAATTGAGAATCTGGGTGAGCAATATGGCGTGTTGGCCATGGCCTCGCTAAAGCCAGAGCCCATTCCAATCAACGTAAAAGTCGTATTAATTGGTAATCCATACATCTACCAGCTTTTATACAACTATGACGAGGATTTCCGGAAATTGTTTAAAGCCCATGCCGATTTTGATGTTGTTATGGAGAACAATCCTGTCAATATTCAAAAACTGGCAGGTTTTATCAGCTCAACTGTCAGCCGGGAGAAACTCAAGCATTTTGACAAGTCGGCAGTGGCCCGGATTGTTGAATACAGCTCACGCTTGACCGGGTCACAGAACAAACTTACCACCCGGTTTAATGATGTTGTTGAGATCCTGTGCGAAGCCGATGTCTGGGCTACCATGGATAACAGCCAGATCGTTACCGCAGATCATATTAAAAAAGCGATTGAAGAAAAACGCTACCGTGCCAATAAATATGAAGAACGCCTGCAGGAGATGTTTGCCGAAGGGCATCTGTTAATTGACACAGAGGGTGAAAAAGTAGGCCAAGTCAACGGGTTGGCAGTTCTGTCAGTCGGCGAGTACATGTTTGGCAAGCCGTCCCGTATTACCGCCAATACCTATCTTGGTAAAAGCGGTATAATCAATATTGAGCGTGAGACCAAGACCAGTGGTACCAGTCATACTAAAGGGGTGCTCATCTTAAGCGGTTATCTGGGGCAAAAATATGCGCAGAAACATCCGCTGACACTGACTGCCAGTCTGACCTTCGAACAACTCTATGACGGCGTTGACGGCGATAGCGCGTCAAGCACTGAACTGTACTCCATCTTGTCAAGTGTGTCAGAGTTGCCGATCAAGCAGTATATCGCTGTCACCGGCTCTGTTAACCAGAAAGGCGAGATTCAGCCTATCGGCGGCGCGACAGAAAAAATCGAAGGCTTTTTCTCAGTATGCAAGCTAAAAGGGCTGACAGGCAACCAGGGTGTCATGATTCCACACCAAAATGTCAGCAACCTCCAATTGAGTGATGAAGTTATTGAAGCAGTACGCCAGGGTAAATTCCATATCTACCCGGTTAAGACTATCGATCAAGGCATCGAAATCCTGACAGGAACACCAGCCGGTGAACTAAACGCTGATAGTACTTATCCTGCTGGTACCGTTAATGCTCTTGTCAGTCAAAAACTTAAAGAATACACCGATACTCTGATAAAACTAGGAAAGTCTTCAGACGATAAAGAAAACACGGCTTCCGCCGAGCGTTAGCGAAAGCGAAAGCCGATGTTGCCCTTATCCAGGCGGAAAGTTAACCTTTCTAACAGGATAAGAAAGATTGAGCAAAGAGGGCGGATATCTCCGCCCTCTATTTAACATATTGAAGAAAAGGTGACATTTCGTGGTAAATAAAGTTTCATTAGTTCCTGTAGAAAAAGGACAAAGCTATAGTATCGAGATTACCGGACTAGGCCATAGCGGTGAGGGCGTAGGCCGTTACCAGGACTTCACAGTATTTGTGCCGCACGCCTTACCAGGAGAAACAGTATCAGCAGTCATTACTACAGTCAAAAAAACATATGCTGTTGGCCGCCTTGTAACCGTTCGCACCCCGTCACCTCACCGGATTACTCCGGAATGTGCCATATACAATAAATGTGGCGGCTGCCAGCTGCAGCATTTAACCTATGAGGAACAATTACATAGCAAGCGGCAGCAGGTGGTTGATGCTGTTACCCGTATTGGCAAATTGCCTGAGGTCGTCGTTCATCCGACACTCGGTGCTGATACTCCCTGGTATTACCGCAATAAGATGCAGTTTCCTGTGGGGCATAAAAATAGCGAAATCCTTATAGGCTGCTATGCCCAAGGCAGCCATGATATTGTAGATACAGATAATTGTTTGATCCAGCATCAGGTCAATAACGATATCGTCCGGGAAGTCAGGTCAGTGATTGGCGAACTCGGCATTGAACCCTATGACGAGCTTACCGGTCAAGGCATTATTCGTCATGTCCTGGGACGGGTAGGTACGGCTACAGGCGAAGTCATGGTAGTAATGGTAACAGCAACTGACCGCCTGCCGCAGCGTGAAGCGCTGATTGAACGGCTAAAAAGCAACATAGCAGGACTTGTCAGTATTGTTCAAAACGTTAATTCTAAGCGCACCAATATCATAATGGGTAATGAAACGGTTACTCTTTGGGGACGCGACACGATCACCGACAAGATGGGCGAATTTAGTTTTGCCATATCGGCAAGGTCATTCTTTCAGGTTAATACGTCCCAAGCCGAGGTGCTCTATAACCAGGCCGTCAAGTACGCCGGCTTGACCGGCGCTGAAACAGTCATTGACGCTTACTGTGGCACAGGCACCATTACCCTGTTCCTAGCCCGCCAAGCCGCACAGGTATACGGCATTGAAATCGTCGAACCGGCCATCATCGACGCCCGCAAAAACGCCGTCACCAACAATGTGCGTAACGTCGAGTTTATTGTCGGCGATACCATCGACATTATGCCGCGCATGTTTAAACAGGGCATCAGACCAGACGTCATTGTCGTCGATCCACCCCGTGCCGGTTGTGAGCAAAAAGTTCTGGAGACCTTTGTGCGCATGGAACCAAAGCGTATTGTCTATGTATCCTGCAATCCCGCGTCACTGGCCCGTGATTTGGCTGTTTTGAGCAGCTTGGGTTATGTGGCACGGGAGATTCAGCCTGTTGATATGTTTCCGCAGACGTTTCACGTTGAGTCAGTTGCGGTGATAGAACGGAAAGCCCAGGAATAGTAATAGTTTGGGTTCTGGTGCAAAAAATAAAGCCGTGATACAATCTAACCCAAAACTTGAAATTCGGGGTAAAGAGAATGTCACAAAACGTATTTAAATGGAAGCATTTCGAGTCAGATATTATAATGGTGTGCGTTCGATGGTACCTCAAATACCCGTTAAGTTATAGGATGCTTGTTGAAATGATTGAAGAAAGAGGCTTAAATTTAGCCCACACCACTATTATGAGATGGGTACATCAGTATTCTCCAATTATTAGCGACAGAGTCAGAAAACATCTTAGACCAACAAATGATTCGTGGAGGATGGATGAAACGTATCTGAAGATTAAGGGTAAAAATGCATATTTATATAGAGCTGTAGACTCTGCAGGAAATACCATCGACTTTTTTGTGTCTGAACATCGTGATAAAGATGCAGCGAAGAAGTTCTTCAAAAAGGCTCTGAAAGCCATACATAATCAGCACCCAAGAGTAATAACGACTGACAAGTATGCTGCAACTGAAATTGCTATTCATGAAATGATTTATAGTGGAACTCTTTCAGTCGGAACAACACTCCGGAAAGTACAATATCTAAACAATATAATTGAACAAGACCACCGGTTTATTAAACGAAAAGTCAAACTAAAGCTTGGGTTTGGCAACTTTGAGACTGCTGAGAAAACAATTTGTGGAATTGAGACCATGCATATGATTAGAAAGGGGCAGGTTGAAGAAATTCAACGTGTCCTTTCTGAAGTTGAATTTATAAACAAGATTATGGGTATCGTAGCTTGATCTTCTTGTGAAAGATAGGGCCTCTTTGCCTTTGTATAATTTTCGCACCAGAACCAATCCTTTTGCGGGTAGAGTAATCTGCGGTTCCTGCTGTCAGATTTTTGGCAGGAAAGTATGGAACTCCACCGATGGATGGCTTAGAAGAATCATCTGGCGATGCAACGGCCTATTCACCGTCTGGAGTTTTTTGACTTTTCCGGGATGCCGCTATGAGCCCGTCAATCAGCAACTCTATTGATTTATCCAGCATTGCTCCTTTTAAAGGTATTAAATGCGGCGGAATAACAGCCTGATTGACAATTAGGCTCGCGATCCCCTGCGTGTGAGCCCA
>NZ_DATMYD010000154.1:0-26708 GCF_035561155.1 Sporomusa sp.
AATAAAGTGAGACTTAGCTTCAGGTGGGGTTTTAACCCCATCTGAAGTTTAGTCGACCTTATCCAGGGACTTAGCCGCTCTTAACTCCCACTTGTAGAAGATGGGAGTCTTAGAGCGGCTTGGTCATCGGATAAAAAATGCTTTGGACCAGTGTCCAAAGCATTTTTACATCTTTTTTTTACCAGGGTGGGGGGGTCTCAAAGCTAATTACCCGGAATTCGAATTGGCGCTGTTTATAAAAATTAATAATATCAGGCAGGGCTTTTACTGTCTCGCCATGGCCGCGGCCATCATGCATCAGCACAATTGCATGGCTCCATAAATTTTTATTATCCATTTGTGCGGCAATGTTGTTCATAATTCGACTGGCTTTTGCGCTGGAAGCATCACCAGAACTGATATTCCAGCCAACTTCAATATAGCCCAGTTTGTTTAAGCTCTCCCAATATTCTTTGGTAAAGCTTCCGGCCGAACCGCCTGGTGCGCGTGAGATACGCGGTCGTACACTAATTACTTGCTTTACGATTTCATCAGTATGGCGCAATTGGGAAACATAAGTGTTAGCTGATTGATATAGCTCTCGGTATATATGGTTGTAAGAGTGGTTGCCAATAGCATGTCCTTCCTGATATATGCGGCGTAAAATATCTGGATACTTTTCAACCTGATTGCCCACTACAAAGAAAGTTGCCTTTATACCATGACGTTTTAAGATCTCTAGTACAGCAGGAGTATTTTCCGGCTCTGGGCCATCATCAAAGGTAAGGTAAACAACCTTTTGACCATAATAGGGGACCACTTTGGGAACTTCCAATGCTAGTCCTTTTGCCTGTCGCTCTTCCACAGTAAATACATCATAGACCGGTTTACCTGAACTCGGCGGGTTATCGAGGCTTTCATTCATATAGTAGGCATCGGCAGACGTGCCCGGCAAGGTATACTTGACAGTGTCCGGAGGAGATTCCTGATATATGGGTGACCCTGAAGCCGGCACAGGCGAATTGAAATCAGAGAAGGCAAGCAAAGCCAGTGGCGATGATACTAGTAGTGTAAGACACACAACGCCTAAGCTGCATATTGCCTGAAAAAACCACGATTTATGCTTCATTTAGCCGCTCCTGTCTGCGATGGTTTGACAAACTATGTCTAAATCTCGTATATTCTCCGTCGAATGCACTATTCCTGCATGTAAAACTTAGGTAGCTTGGGGATACTATTTCTGAGAGGAGTGTATGCCTATGCCAAGAAACATTATTAAAATTACAGTCCTGGTTATTTTATTAACAATGTCGGCCAATATTGGCTATGCATTTTTAGGATTGCCGGGAACTGACAACCTGGATAACTTAAATTTGGTAGCTGCTACTCAGGTGTTTGATATAAACGGTCAGCTAATTTCTAAGTTATTTGAGGAAAACCGTATTGTAGTAACAATTAACAATATGTCACCCTACGTTCAGCAGGCCATAATAGCAAATGAAGATACCCGGTTTTACAATCATTTTGGTATTGATCCTATTGGTATCGTTCGTGCCATAGTAGTTAATATCCGCCATGGCGGTCTTGTTGAGGGCGGAAGCACGATAACCCAACAACTGGCGAAAAACATGTTTCTTACCCAAGAGCGAACATTAATCCGGAAACTAAAAGAAGCACTGCTAGCCTTAATTATTGAACGCAGGTTTTCTAAGCAAGAAATAATGCAAGCCTACCTAAACCAGGTTTATTTTGGCGAAGGAGCTTATGGTGTAGAGGCAGCTGCCCAAATGTATTTTGGCAAACATGCCAAAGAGCTGTCTTTATCCGAAAGCGCTCTGCTTGCAGGATTACCGCGCGGTCCCAATATCTACTCGCCCTATATTGATATGAAGGCTGCCTTAGATCGCCGGTCAGTTGTACTGGCCGGAATGGTCAAAGAAGGGTACATAACAGAGCAGGAAGCCGAACGGGCCAAAGCTGAGCCCATTAAGGTTGCCGGCAAAAAAAAGCGGGTAGTACAAGCCTCCTATTTTCTTGACTATGTTGCTAATGAATTGGTTGGGCGCTATGGCGCCAACAGAGTATATAAAGGCGGCCTTAAAGTATATACCACTTTAGATATAAAGCAGCAACAGGCTGCCGAGGCTGCGTTAGGTGAGCTGCAAGGAGCCGTACTGGCCCTTGATCCTAAAAATGGGTATATTAAAGCTATGGTGGGTGGGCGTAATTACGAGGAAAGTCAAATAAATCGCGTGTTCGCCGAGGTCCGCCAGCCTGGTTCGGCCTTCAAGCCATTTTTATATGCAGCCGCCCTCAATCAAGGGCTTACTGCCAATGCCATTATTGTTGATGAACCCATTAACATCAATGGGTATTCGCCGGTTAACTATGATAAGAAGTATCGCGGGCCGGTTACCATGAAAAAAGCTTTGCGCTTGTCAGTCAATGTAGCCGCAGTTAAACTCGGACAGCAGGTAGGAATCGACCAAGCGTTAACGCTTGCGAAAACACTAGGTATCACAACATTAACACCCGAAGATAATAATCTGGCTTCAGCTTTAGGCGGCCTAACTCAGGGAGTTAATCTGTGGGAATTGACGACAGCGTACAGTGCTTTTGCTAATAGCGGTGTATTATCTAAGCCTGTGTCTATCCTAAAAGTACTTGATGAAAATGACCAAGTGCTTGAGGAAGGCAGGATAACCCAACAATCGGTACTTAAGCCGGAGACAGCCTACATTCTGACAGATATGCTTAAAGGCGTGATCCAGGATGGTACAGCAACACCAGCCAATCTTGGACGCCCGGCTGCTGGCAAGACAGGCACTACTGACAATTATGAAACAGCCTGGTTTATCGGTTATACTCCAGATATATTAGTAGGCATTTATGTGGGTAATGACAATCGTAAGCCAGTGGGTATTTCTGGTGCTGAGGTTTCGGCATTATGGGGTAAGATGGTTTCCAAGATAGTAGCAAACACACCTCCGACTGATTTCCCTATTCCGTCTAACGTCGTTGCAGGCATCCCTATCTGTACAAACACAGGTAAGCTGGCAGGAAGCGGCTGCAAAGAGACCGAATACAGTGCTTTTATCCAAGGAACCCAACCATTGCCTGAACGTTCTAAGCCGTGGCTGACGCCTGGCACAAAAGAACAAGAGCAGCCGGATCAGCAGGAGCGCAAGCAGCCGTTTTGGAAATGGCCCTGGTCGAGATTGCCGTCATTTTAAACTTGTGGTACAATGTGCTAGTATAGTAAAACAAAGTTTAAGGAGTTAATATTTCTCAGTGGGTACTAAAGCAACTGTCTTAGGCGTTTCTATTGATATTGTAACCATGTCAGAAGCAGTAGCCAAACTCGAACAGTTTATTAAGGGTAAAACACCGCATTTAATTGCTACCGCCAACGCAGAAATGGTTATGTTAGCGCAAGAAGATCAAGAATTAGCCGCAATCCTTAATCAATGTGATTTGGTAGTGCCTGACGGCGCCGGCGTAGTATGGGCGGCACGGCATCAAGGATATACTATGCCGGAGCGAGTCGCTGGCTACGACCTTTCTCAAAACCTGCTGGCCCATGCCGCGAACAAAGGTTACAGCGTTTTTATGTTTGGGAGCCAGACAGCAATTATCGAAAAGGCAAAAAGTGTTGCTTTGGAGCGTTATCCTGGCCTTCGGATTACCGGTATAAGAGATGGCTTTTTCACAACACAGGATGAGCCAGCTATTATCGAATCAATCAGAGCTGCAAAACCTGATATTTTATTAGCAGCTTTGGGGGTTCCCAAGCAGGAGAAGTGGCTAGCGAGAAACTTATCCGACCTCAACGTGCCAGTGTGTATGGGCGTCGGTGGCACTTTTGATGTAATGGCTGGCGCTGTTAAACGCGCACCGCTCTGGATGCAACGCACCAGCTTGGAATGGCTGTTCCGCTTAATCCAGCAGCCGCAGCGAGTAATCAGGATGATGGCTTTGCCCCGTTTTGCTGTTAAAGTCATGCTAGGCAAAAAGTGTTAGACAAAGTAAACCAAGTATATTATACTGATATACTGAACTTGCTTTTTGGTTTGAGTACTTATAGGAGGTTTTCACAGGGAGGTGGATAGATGGTAAAAACTCCTGTTGTCAAAGAAGGATACATATATATTGCTGTACTTGGACTAGTCACTATTATTGCCGCCTTAACCTTTAGCTCTTATTGGGCTATTATTCCCGGAGTATTGACGGCCTTTGTTACCTTCTTTTTCCGCAATCCCAAACGTGATGTGCCAGAGGACGACAACTTGATCGTATCGCCTGCCGACGGCAAAGTAATGGGCGTCTGTGAAGTGTACGACGATCAGTTTCTTAATGAGAAAAGTATCAAGGTCACAATCTTTTTATCTGTGTTTGATGTTCATGTCAATCGTAGCCCTATTAATGGTGAGATTAAGTTTCAGCAATATACTTGCGGTAGATTTAAGCCTGCTTATAAAGAGACGGCAGCTTGCGAAAATGAACGTCACGCTATTGGCTTGGAAAATAGCCAGATGCGTGTATTAGTCACGCAAATCGCTGGTATTCTGGCAAGGCGTATTGTTTCCTGGGTCACCCTGGGCAGTGTCCTTAAGCAGGGTGAACGTTATGGACTGATCAAGTTCGGTTCGTGTACCGAGCTTATTGTGCCAACGACAGTAGACATACTTGTTAAAAAGGGGGATAGAGTTAAAGGCGGAATAACCGTGATAGGGAGGTTAAAGGAAAAGTGAGAAATGCTATTCCTAACATATTAACAGCAGTCAACATAGTGCTCGGCATGTTTGCCATTATATTTACCTTTCAAGGTGAGTTTACCCGTTCAGCGTTATTTATAGTTGCTGCGCTGGTTGCAGACGGTCTGGACGGCCGGGTTGCTCGATACTTTGGTGTAAGTAGTGACTTTGGCAAAGAACTTGATTCATTGTGTGACTTGGTTTCCTTTGGCGTAGCTCCCGCCATTTTAGCATACGCCTTTATGCTCAAAGACTTTGGCATGGCAGGTTATTTCATTGCTGCCGCTTTTGCAACTTGCGGTGCGTTGCGCTTAGCAAGATTTAATGTTAATACTGGTACTGTCAAAGGCTATTTTATGGGATTGCCAATACCTACTGCCGGCTGTGTCGTAGCAACCTTTGTCATGCTGGGCATGAAGCCGTCCGGTTGGATATTTCCCTTAATGGTAGCGATTTTTGCCTACCTGATGGTTAGCACCATCAGGTACCCTGATTTTAAAGGTAAAGGCGGCGAACCAGTTCGCTTAATTCCGGCTGTTATTTCCGTTATTTTAGGCGCATATATTTTGTTCTTAACCCTAAATGCAGTAGTTTTTGTACCGTTTTTTGTTTACTCTCTGTTCGGCATTTTAAATACCCTATTCGGCTTATTTGATCGTCATTCTGCCACTTAAATTTATATTGCCGAATTCTGTTAAAGAGCAGGAAAAATAAACATTTAGCCGAAACATATGCATATTATTTAAAGACAGTTTTTAGGAAAACCGCTCAATAGATCCTATCATCAAACATGTTTGATGATAGGATTTTACAAGGGAGAATCGTCCATGAATTACATTTTTGACTACATAATGATTCCAATGCAACTTATTATTGTGTTTTTCACGTTGTACTATTTTATCATTGCATTTTTCGGAATTTGTAAAAGACATGAAGATAAAATAACGACTCCGAAAAATACATTTGCCATTATAGTTGCTGCGCATAACGAAGAACAAGTAATTGGTCAGTTGGTGGAAAATCTGCATGTGCTTAATTATCCACAGGATCTTTACGACATCTATGTTGTAGCAGACAATTGCAAAGATAGCACAGCCCAGATTGCCAAAAACGCTGGTGCCTTCGTGTACGAGCGTTTTAACCTTGAGCAGCGGGGAAAAGGCTATGCCATGGAATGGATGTTTGAAAAGCTGTTCGCTTTAAAAAAGCAATATGACGCTGTAGTAGTATTTGACGCTGACAATCTTGTTGATCCTAACTTCCTAAGTGAGATGAACAATCGCTTATGCAAGGGAGAAAAGGTCATTCAAGGCTATCTTAATGCGAAAAATCCTAATGATACCTGGATTGCCGCAACCTTCGCCATTTCTTTCTGGGTCGTCAATCATATTTGGCATCTAGCTAAATATAATCTTGGCTTATCAAGCGTCTTAGGCGGAACCGGGATGTGTATTTCTACCGATATCCTGAAAAAGTTTGGCTGGGGAGCCACCTGTCTTACTGAGGATATGGAATTTACCATGAAAACGCTGTTAATCGGTATTCGTACTACTTGGGCGCATGACGCCATAGTATATGATGAAAAACCGCTTACTTTCATGCAATCCTGGAAGCAGCGCAAGCGTTGGGCACAAGGTCACTTTGATGTTGCCGGACGTTATATCCCAAAACTACTAGCCGAGGGAATAAAGAGACGTGATATAAGAATTTTAGATGGCGTACTTCATCTGGTTCAGCCGCATTTTTTGATACTGTCGACAACATTCGTTATATTAAGCTATTTGTACCATATTGTTCCTTTTTATACTAATATTCTCTATATGGTTCTACCTATTGAGGTGTGGACTATCATCGCCATCGGTCAATATATTTTTCCAATCATTATTTTAGCCAAGATCCGCGCTAACTGGAAGACATGGTTATACTTAATTTTTTACCCGCTCTTCGTGTACAGTTGGATACCAATTACTTTCCTAGGATTCCTGCACCGTAATGACCGAAATTGGAGCCACACGGAGCATACTCGCAGTCTTAGCTATCGCGATATGTTACTAAATAATTCGGACGAGTTTACCAAGGAAAACCTCTTAAGTAAGCAAGCTATAAAATAAAGGTGAGTTAACACTCATCTTTTTTTGCATATAGTAAGATGGCCGCGATAATTAACTATTCAAAGTATATTTCTTAGATAGCTGATAAAACCTATTATTCAAGGAGGTATTTAACCATGTATGATTTAACCATTATTGCAGAATTTGAGGCTGCTCATCAGTTGCCTGACTATCCGGGCAAGTGCTGCCGCTTGCATGGTCATAATTGGAAAGTGGAAGTCACGGTTTATGGCCATGAGCTTAACCAGCTTGGTATGATTATGGATTTTAAAGAGCTTAAGGCTGAAGTAGGTAAAGTTATGGATAATCTAGATCACTACTATCTTAATGATCTACCAGAATTCAAAACAATTCCCCCAACTGCAGAAAACATTGCAAAATACATCTATGATACCCTTGCCGCGAACCCTGTCTTTCAGCAGAGTATCAAGGTTCGCTGTGTTCAAGTTTGGGAGTCGCCCCGTTCGGCTGTCAAATACTCTCCTCAGGGGTAAGATATGGCGAATATTGTTGAAGTATTTTCTTCGATTCAGGGTGAGGGGTTATATATCGGAACACGCCAGATATTTGTACGCTTTGCCGGCTGCAATTTAACCTGTGACTATTGTGACACCCCTGATTCCCGCCAGCTATGCGAGTATGCGCTAGTAGAGCGCACACCAGGCAAGCGAAATTTCGATAAAATAGCGAACCCACTTTCTATTGATCATCTAGCGCAGAGAATTAATTCGCTCTTAGCCATAAGACACCATTCGATTAGTCTGACAGGTGGGGAACCGTTGGGTCAAACAGAGACCCTTATAAAGCTGGCACCTAAACTTAATAGCCTGATATATCTTGAGACCAATGGCACTATGTTTGACAAACTTGCCCAAGCGCTGCCGCATATACATATTATCAGTATGGATCTAAAACTGCCGAGTATTGCCGGAAGAGCATACTGGCAGGAACACTATGAATTTTTGCGTCTAGCAGCAACTAAAGAGGTTTTTGTAAAGTTAGTTATCACAGGTCAAACCGGCTGGGATGAATTTAAGCAAGCCATTGATTTAGTAGCTTCAGTCAGCACCAGTATTCCACTCATCCTACAGCCGGTTACTCCGTGTAACGCTTCTACAGCCGTTACGCCGGATGCCATGCTTACTTATCAGGCAGAAGCACTTAGACTGCTTGAAAACGTCAGGGTAATTCCGCAGACCCATAAGTTTATGGGCCAATTATAATTATTGGGAGGCTGTGCCTTGCATATACTTTTGACCAATGACGATGGTATCAATGCACCGGGAATAAAAGCGCTGTGGCTGGAATTGTCCCAGATTGCTAGAATTACTGTAGTCGCGCCAGACAGTGAAAAAAGCGCATCAAGCCAAGCAATTACTGTACATCATCCAATATGGGTCGATAAACATTGTATTGATAACCCCGCTATTTGCGCTTGGCGGGTTGGCGGCACGCCGACTGACTGTGTCAAGGTTGCCTTAGAGGCTCTGCTTACAGATGACCAGCCGGATATTATTGTTTCGGGAATTAATCAGGGTTCAAATCTAGGAACCGATGTACTATATTCAGGTACTGTGAGCGCCGCGATTGAAGGAGCATTGCATGGACTGCCCGCTGTCGCAATGTCGCTGGACAGTTGGCAACCGTTCGATTTCGGACCTGCGGCTAAAATTGCCAGAAAAATTGTTGAAAAAATGGTTATTAATAGTTTGCCGCCTAATACTCTGCTCAATGTCAATGTTCCCGCCCTGAACGAAGACCAGTTCAGGGGAATAGAGGTCACCAAGCTTGGAGTCCGCAGCTACGAAAATACTTTTGAACGCCGCCAGGATCCCAGAGGTCGCACATATTATTGGATGAGCGGCCATGTATCGGAAACTGAAAATGACCCTGACAGCGATATAATTGCCGTAAAAAACGGTAAAGTATCGGTTACACCGATACATTTTGATCTGACCAACTATGGCATAATGAATGTAATGGAGACATGGGAGTTATAAAGTTATACTAGTCCGGCATATTTGGCTGTTATTTGCATAAATTTACAGTAAAAGACTGTTCAGGAGGGAGTACTATGGCCAAAGTTTCCAGACGGACAAGAAACTACCCACAAGCTCCACGTAATACCAATGTGCCTATGGCTATTTTTAAAGGAGTAGCAGTTAGCATAGCTGTATCGCTTGTTTGTGCCGTGTGCCTTTCTCTAATTAGCCTGATATCAGAGAATAGATTTATTGATACTTATCTCGAATATATTATGGTCGCTGTGACTATGACCAGCATTTTTATTGGCAGTGTCTACGCAACCAAGCAGATATCTGGCAAGGGCTTGATTATCGGCTGTGCCGTTGGCATAATCTATGTGCTGTTTTCGATAGGGATAGGCTTTGAGTTGGGCCAGGAACAAATATCGTGGCTCATGCTGGGTAATAAATTTGCCGCTGGCAGTTTGGCTGGAGCACTTGGCGGATTTATTGGCGTAAATTTGTAATTTGAAGTAAAAGATTGGCAGGGATTTTAGCAGTAATCTTGAATGTTTAAATTTAGTATTACTTCTAACTATAAAAGGGAGAAGTGGACAATTTTGTGTCCACTTCGCACTGCTAAAGAAGCTTGCTTACTATGAATGAAAAGCGGACAGGTTGGCATCTTTTTTAAAAGCTGGCAGGCTTAGGGTCTAACTGCCAAAGACCTGGGCAAAAACAGGAGCCTCAAGCCAGGCTCCTGTTTTTCTGGTTACATTAACTCTTTTCAGGAGGCAACATTGAAATTCAAAGGAATTTTATTTGATCTTGATGGTACACTGATTGACACCTCTAATTTGATTATCCGGTCTTTTCAGCACACCTTTGAGCAGCATTATGGAAGGCCGCTTACTCCTCAGGAAGTCTATGCTTTCTTTGGAAAGCCCCTCAGAGCTGCCATGGAGCATTACGGCCCTGATAAGGTTGAAGATTTGATTAAAACCTACCGGGAATTCAACCTAGTTCATCATGACAACCTGACAACTGGTTTTGTCGGCGTAGCTGAGACCATTCAAAAGCTGTATAATGCGGGCATACTAATGGCGATCGTGACATCAAAAACAAAAAGTACGGCTATCAGAGGACTTCGCCTGTTTGACATGGACAAATATTTCCCTATTGTTATCGGCCACGAGGAATGCCTCAAACATAAGCCTGATCCTGAACCGGTACTGCTAGCACTGGAACAAATCAAACTCGCGCCAGCCGAATGCCTGATGGTAGGAGACAGTCCTTTCGACTTGGCAAGTGCGCGCGCAGCAGGGGTGAAAACAGCAGCAGTCCGCTGGACCCAGATAGATTGGGAGAACCTGCTGGCCGAACAGCCCGACTATGTGCTTAATACAATTGAGGATTTGCTTGACATTTGTGTCATAGAAAATAAATAGGCAGGGTGATAAATTATGAAGATTGCCATCATCGGTGGAACAGGTGTATACGACCCACGAATCTTAGACAATATCCGTGAACAGGAGATTGCTACTCCTTACGGCGTGGTGCGCTTTAAAAGTGGCGAATACGCTGGTAAAGAGGTTGCGTTTATTCCGCGTCATGGCAGCAGCCATTCTATCCCACCTCATTTAATCAATTATCGAGCCAATATCTGGGCAATAAAGAAGCTTGGCGTACAAAATATTATTGCGACAACAGCGGTAGGTTCACTTAACCTTGATATGAAGCCAGGAGATTTTGTGCTCATTGACCAGTTTCTTGATTTTGTCAAAAATCGAACAACAACTTTTTATGAAGGTGGCGAACGTGGCGTAGTTCATGTCGATGTAACAACGCCATATTGCCCGGCAGTGCGCAATGTATTAACCGCAGCGGCCAAAGACCTCGGCATTTCCATACATCAGCAGGGAACCTATGTGTGCACCGAAGGCCCACGGTTTGAAACTCCTGCCGAGATTAAGATGTTTGCTAAGTTTGGCGGTGATGTGGTAGGCATGACTAATGTCCCTGAGGTTGTTTTAGCCCGCGAGGCTGAAATGTGTTACGCAACTGTATCTATGGTTACTAACTTTGCCGCTGGCATTTCGCCACAGCCGTTAACCCATCATGAAGTACTGGAAACAATGCAAGTCAATGCCGAAAACATTAAACAGCTCATTATGGCTGCAATATCACGCCTGGATACTGAAACTGACTGTGCCTGCAAGCATGCGTTGGCTGAATATGGTGGCTTTAAACTGTAAGGAGGAATGGTATGCGTTCTGTAGTTTGGTCAAATAACTGTCTAACATTGTTAAATCAGACCTTATTGCCAACAAAGCTTGAATATATCGAGTGTTATGACTGGCGGCGAGCTGCTGAAGCTATTAGACGCCTTGAAGTACGCGGCGCTCCAGCCATCGGGGCTGCTGCTGCTTTTGCCTTGGTACTAGGAGGCCGTGAACTTGCCGGCCTTACCATTAACGAATTTAAGCACAAATTATTTGAGACGGCTGAAGCATTGCGTCAGACTAGGCCGACAGCCGTAAACTTGTTTTGGGCTATTGACCGTATGATGGATGTTATCAATAGGTTACCTGATGACGCCGATTCTGTTGCAGCAATCGCGGCTTTGGAACAGGAATCTATTGCTATTGCTGAAGAAGACCAGGCTGTTAACGAGAAAATGGCGGCATACGGTGCGAGCTTATTTACAACTCCCACATCTGTACTAACTCATTGCAATGCCGGCGCATTAGCTACTGTCGCCCTCGGTACAGCACTGGGGGTTATTCGTAAGGCTTGGGCCCAAGGAAACATTACTGGGGTTTTTGCTGATGAAACCCGGCCGCTTCTTCAGGGTGCCCGGCTGACAGCCTGGGAGCTGATGCAAGATGGCATTCCGGTCACTTTAATTACCGATAATATGGCTGGCTGGGTAATGAAAAATAAGATGGTACAAGCAGTCATCGTCGGCGCTGACCGAATTGCTTTAAACGGTGATGTTGCCAATAAAATTGGAACATACAGCGTAGCTGTACTGGCCAAAGAACATGGCATTCCATTCTATGTAGCTGCACCGGTATCCACTTTTGATTTCAAAATAAGCAGTGGGACCGATATTCCAATAGAAGAACGGTGTGCAACGGAGGTGACCTCTTTAGGCGGCAACTGTGTGGCACCCGCTGGAGTACAGGTGTTTAATCCAGCTTTTGATGTCACACCACATACTATGATATCTGCAATCATCACTGAACATGGCATATTACGGGCCCCATACCAAGAGTCTATCGACCAATTATCTAGGATGCGAAAGTAAGGGAAGGAGATTAAAACTATGGATTCTATTATTCGTGACATTGCCTTAGCCCCTCAGGGGATGGATAAGATTAACTGGGTTAAAGAGTTTATGCCTGTACTCAACGTTTTGAATGAGGAGCTGTCTCAAACAAAGCCTTTAGCCGGCAAAAATCTGGTTATCACCATGCATCTGGAAGCAAAGACTGCCTATCTGGCAATTGTTCTCAAAAACGCCGGGGCTAACGTTACCGTAACCGGCAGTAACCCACTATCAACACAGGACGATGTCGCTGCAGCCTTGGCAGCCCAAGGAGTCAAAGTTTTTGCATGGTACAATACTACCGCCGAAGAATATGAAGATTTTTTACATAAAGCGCTTGATACCAAACCTGATATTATTGTTGATGATGGCGGCGATTTGGTATCTTTATTACATGGCGAGCGGAGTGAATTGTCTGCGAGAATCCTCGGGGGTTCAGAAGAAACAACTACCGGTGTCCTACGGTTACGGGCGTTAGCAGACTCCGGACGGCTAAAATTCCCCATGATAGCGGTTAATGACGCATATTGCAAATACTTATTTGACAATCGTTACGGCACTGGCCAGTCCACCTGGGATGGGATTATGAGAACTACCAACCTTACGGTAACTGGCAAGACAGTGGTGGTTGCCGGTTATGGTTGGTGCGGTAAAGGGGTGGCCATGAGGGCCAAAGGCCTGGGCGCAAACGTAATTGTTACGGAAATTGATCCCATCAAAGCCATTGAAGCTGTATTTGATGGATTTACTGTATTACCGATGCAGGAAGCCGCGTCTCGTGGGGATATTTTTGTTACACTGACAGGCTGTAAAGATGTTATCCGTCGAGAGCACATGGAAATTATGAAACCGGGCGCAATCATGGCTAACGCCGGTCACTTTGACGTCGAAATTAATAAAGAAGACTTGTCAGCGTTAGCTAAAAGTCGTAGAACGGTACGAAAAAATATCGAAGAATTCGTTATGGAAGACGGTCGCAAATTATACCTGCTGGCAGAAGGCCGTTTAGTTAACCTGGCAGCAGGAGACGGGCATCCAACAGAGATTATGGATTTATCCTTCGCGATGCAAACACTGGCAGTTCTCCATATTGCCGGTAAGCACGCTGAATTAGACAATAAAGTATATACTGTAACGGCTGAGATGGACCAGCGAGTCGCCGATCTCAAGCTGAAAGCCATGGGCTTTAGCATTGACCGACTTACCCCTGATCAGGATGAGTATCTCCATAAAGCCTAGTACAAAGCGCAAAGGGGGCATATAAATGGTAAATATAGTACTTAAAGGCGGCGATGTTCTATGCACCGATGGCCAAGTACGACAAGCCGACATTGCCATCACCGGTTCGGTTATTACTCAAATCGGTACGGTAACTGATCAAGCTGAGCGGACCATAGACTGCCAAGATAAGCTCGTAGTTCCTGGTTTTGTTAATACCCATACCCATGCAGCTATGTCACTGTTTCGAAGCTATGCAGACGATATGATGCTCATGGACTGGCTGCGGACAAAGATTTGGCCTGCCGAAGAGAATTTAACATCAGAAGATGTATATTGGGGAACGCTTTTAGCGATTGCCGAAATGCTCAAGACAGGCACAACCTGCTTTGCAGACATGTACTTTTTTATGCCTGAAGTCGCCAAGGCGGTAGCAGAGAGCGGCATTCGCGCTGTATTATCACGCGGGATGGCAGGAGTTGCCCCCACAGCCAATCAAGCGCTGGCTGAAAGCGAAAACTTTTATAAAGAATGGCATTCTGCAGCTAATGGCAGAATTACCGTTATGCTCGGACCACACGCACCATATACTTGCCCACCTGACTATCTTAAAAAAGTTACCGCGTTAGCTGAAAAATTAGGCTCCCAAATACATATACATTTATCAGAAACAGCTGGCGAAGTGGCCGAATGTCAAAAACAATATGGGAAATCACCTATCGCACTGATGGAAGAGCTCGGCGTCCTGGACCACGGTGTTTTAGCCGCCCATTGTGTGCACGTATCTCCTGAAGATATTGCTATTATGAAAGAAAAGAACGTAAGAGTGGCTCACAATCCAGGTAGTAATATGAAATTGGCCAGTGGCGTGGCTCCTGTTCCCGATATGCTTAAGGCTGGAATTTGCGTAGGATTGGGGACTGACGGCGCGGCGAGTAATAACAACCTAGATATGCTTGAAGAGTTGCGCTTAGCCGCAATGCTGCATAAGGTTCATCGTCTTGACCCATTGGCTATTCCTGCAAAAACAGCAGTAGATATGGCTACTGCCCAAGGTGCTAAGGCCTTAGGCCTAGGCAAAATAACTGGCAAATTGGAGACTTCGTACAAAGCAGATATAACTGTCTTTGATATGCGGGAACCACATTGGTATCCGCGCCACGACCGTTTATCCCTTTTGACATATGCAGCCAGTGCTCGCGATGTACATAGTGTAATTGTCGACGGTAAATTACTGCTGGATAATCGCCAGCTGACTACAATAGATGAGGAACGTCTTATGGCTGAAGCTGACCGGAGAGGTATGCGATTAGTTAATCAAACACACACTAAATAAAAATATTTTTTTGTCTTTTTGCCAACAGGAATTGCCTTACTTATATTGAATATTAAAAATTAACATATTTGACCAAATTTCATTATGTAAGGCTATTGGAGGGGCAACAATGTTTGAGCAATCCGAACGTATGCAGGCATTAACTTCAGCCATATTTACGCAAATTGATGATATGCGCAAGACCGAAGTTGCCGCTGGTAAAGACGTTATTACGCTAAGTATAGGCAGTCCTGATATGGCACCAGCGCCACATATTATTGAAGCATTAAAAGACTCTATCGACTGCTGCTTTAACTACGGATATACCTTATCAAAAGGAGTGCCTGACCTCTTAAACGCCATTGCTAACTGGTACCATACTAAATTTGGCGTTGAGCTGAACCCTGAAACTGAAATTCACTCACTTATTGGTTCACAAGATGGCTTAGCTCACATATCCCTGTGCCTAATAAATCCTGGTGATGTGGTACTTATACCAGATCCAGGCTATCCAATTTTTAGCGCCGGTCCGCTTGTTGCCGGCGCCGAACTCTACAAAATGCCGCTGACTCCTAAAAACAACTATCTGCCCGACTTGACAGCCATTGATGAAACCATATTAAAACGGGCCAAAATAATGATTTTGAATTACCCTAATAATCCACTGGCGGCTACAGCACCACGGAGTTTTCTTGAACAGGTTGTCGAGTTTGCTAAGCGTTATAACATCCTTGTTTGTTATGATTTTGCTTATAGCGATCTGGTATTTGACGACTACCGCCCAGACAGCTTTTTATCCATTCCCGGCGCTAAAGATATCGCTATAGAGTTTAATTCTCTGTCAAAGACATATAATATGGCTGGCTGCCGAGTTGGTTATGTCGTAGGTAATGCCCACATAATATCTCTTCTCGGGCGTTTAAAATCCAATTTTGACTATGGAATTTTCTATCCGCTCCAGCGAGCTGCCATAGCTGCCTTGACCGGTTCTCAGAATTGTGTTGCAGAAACTGCAGCAACCTATCAAAGACGCCGTGATATAATTGTTGACGGTTTCTCGGAAATAGGCTGGGAAGTAGACCGGCCTAAGGCTTCTATGTATGTGTGGGCACCAGTTCCCACTAACCAGTCATCCTTTGACTTTACAGTCTCATTATTAAAAAATACCGGAGTAGCTGTTATTCCCGGTAGCGCTTTTGGCGCTTGCGGTGAAGGCTATGTACGTATAGCGTTGGTTCAGCCTGAGCAAAGGCTGTCCGAAGCTGTAACTAGAATAAAAAAATGGCTAAAACCATAATAAATAGGAGGATTTTGGGATGAGGGCATTGAATTTTTATTCGTCTAACTATCACAGCCAATTGGTTTGTCGCCGCAAAATATGTACGATTAGGCTAGGGGATAAGACCAATAAATATTCAGAAGGCGATATTGTATGGGTAACTGTAGGCAAACGCTTTTCCCAAAAGAAACGAATATTTACTGCAGCTATTGACCGAGTTCTGGTCAAGCCTATTTCACAATTGACACTGGATGATTTACAAGGAGAGAACCCGGATCTTACCAGCATCGATGAACTGTTAGTCTTTTTGCAGTCTATTTATGATAAGACTTTGATCAGCAGTGATATTGTAACTGTAGTATATTTTTCGGAAATCATTGAATAGCTGGTATAATATAATTTTAATATAAAAGGAGTGCATTTCCATGTCTAAACCAATTCCTGTAGGTATTTCTGCCCGCCATTTGCATGTATCCCGTGAACACCTTGATATCTTATTTGGTGAAGGATATCAACTCACTGTAAAAAAAGATCTGTCCCAGCCTGGTCAGTTTGCCTGCGAAGAGCAAGTTGATTTAGTTACTGAAAAAGGTTCTTTCAAAAAAGTTCGTATTCTTGGACCTGAGCGCAAACAAACCCAAATTGAAATCGCTCTGACTGATGCTCTCAAGCTTGGTATTAATCCGCCTGTTCGTGATTCCGGCGATTTAAAAGGTTCACCTGGATTGACTCTGGTTGGCCCTAAAGGCGAAGTAAAACTAGAGGAAGGCGTTATTGCTGCTTGTCGCCATATTCATATGACGACTGCCGATGCTGCCGAATTAGGCTTAAAAGATAAAGATATTGTGAAAGTTCGCTATAATGGCGAGCGGGGCCTTATTTACGATAATGTTTTAGCTAGAGTAAGTGACAGCTTCCAGCTTGAGTGTCACCTTGATACAGATGAAGGTAACGCCGCCAAGATTAATACTGGTAACACGGTTGAAATTGTAAAATAGAAATACTTTTTAATTGACCCCGTGTTGTAAGACATGGGGTTGACTTTTTTGTATACTGGATATAATGTTCCTATGTGAAAAAAGGAGGGAACCATATGCCAAGACCAGTTTTCAACGAGGAGCGGTGCAAGGGATGTGAACTGTGCACAGTAGCATGTCCACACAAAATAGTAGTTCTCGCCAACAGGTTTAACAGCAAAGGTTACCGACCGGCTACTTGTATTGACGAATCTAAATGTGTTGGGTGCGCTCTCTGTGCCAAGACCTGTCCGGATGTTGTCATTGAGATTCATAAGGACAAAGGAGAGTGATTCTAGTGGCAGAAAAGATATTAATGAAAGGCAATGAGGCTATTGGTGAAGCCGCTATTGTTGCCGGTTGCCGTCATTATTTTGGCTATCCAATAACACCGCAAACTGAATTAACTGAGTACATGTCCAAACGTATGCCTCAAATTAATGGAGTATTTCTGCAGGCAGAAAGCGAAGTTGCTGCCATTAACATGGTATACGGCGCCGCGGGTGCCGGAGCTAGGGTAATGACCTCGTCTTCAAGTCCTGGAATAAGCTTAAAAATGGAAGGCATTTCCTATATTGCCGGTGCCGAGCTTCCCTGCGTTATTGTAAATATCATGCGTGGTGGCCCTGGTTTAGGGGGCATCCAGCCAGCTCAGTCTGATTATTTCCAAGCGACTAAAGGCGGCGGCCATGGTGACTATCGGAACATAGTGCTCGCGCCTAACTCAGTCCAGGAAATGGTTGATACAACAATCCTGGCCTTTGATCTTGCAGATATATATCGCAACCCGGTTATGCTGCTGGGTGATGGAGCATTAGGCCAAATGATGGAACCGGTAGAGTTTAGTCCTAGCGATGCTAAACCGATTCCCAAACCTTGGGCTGCAACAGGCCTTAGAGGACGTAGTGAACCTAATATTGTAAATTCACTTCATCTCCAGCCTGAGAAATTGGAATTACACAATATCCATCTGCAGCAAAAATATGCCGAAATTACCGCCAATGAAGTACGTTATGAAGAATTATACACCGAAGACGCTGAACTTGTACTCATAGCCTATGGTATTACTTCACGTATCGCTCGTTCGTCCATGGAAAAAGCGCGTAGCGAAGGCATGAAAGTTGGTATGCTACGTCCAATTACGCTGTGGCCGTTTCCAGAAAAACCTCTTGCCGCTTTAGCTGGCAAGGCCGCTGCATTCCTTACCCTAGAGCTCAGTACTGGTCAAATGATCGAAGATGTCCGCTTAGCTGTTAACGGAGCTAAACCCGTGCACTTCTATGGACGTTCAGGGGGTATGATCCCTAGCACCAAAGCAGTATATGAGCAGATTGTCAATATATTCAAGGGTAAGGAGGCCAGATAATCATGGCTGAAAAAATCTTTTCCAGGCCCAAGGGGCTAAAAGATGTTCCCTTTCACTACTGCCCAGGCTGCCATCACGGTATTATTCATCGTCTGGTTGCTGAAGTACTTGATGAGCTTGATGTACGTGATAAAGCGATAGGCGTGGCGCCTGTTGGTTGCTCAGTACTGGCTTATGAATATTTTAACTTTGATGCATTTGAAGCTGCCCATGGCCGCGCGCCAGCAGTAGCTACTGGGGTAAAGCGTGTTCATCCTGATGCCGTTGTTTTTACTTATCAAGGGGACGGCGACTTAGCAGCCATTGGCTGCGCTGAGATTGTCCACGCTGCGGCCAGAGGTGAGAAAATCACTACTATTTTTGTCAATAACGCTATTTACGGCATGACTGGTGGTCAAATGGCGCCTACAACCTTAATCGGTCAAGTAACTAATACCTCACCTTACGGTCGAAACGCCGACTCTACCGGTTATCCAATTAAAGTTTCGGAGATGTTAGCTACTCTTGAAGGTGCCAAGTTTATCGCCCGTGTAGCCATTAATACTCCTGGCAACATGGTTAAAGCCAAGGCTGCTATCAAAAAGGCTTTTGAATTGCAAATTAAAGGCGAAGGCTTTGGCTTAGTTGAAATCTTGTCAACCTGTCCGACTAACTGGGGTATGAGTCCTGTCGAAGCTGCTAAATGGCTTGAAGAGGATATGATTCCCTATTACCCGTTAGGTGTCTATAAAACATCGGAGGGGGTAGCGAAATGACCCACGAAATAATCATGGCGGGCTTTGGTGGTCAAGGCGTAATGCTCATGGGCCAGCTATTAACCTATGCCGGTATGATTGAGAACAAGCAAGTATCGTGGATTCCATCTTATGGCCCTGAAATGCGGGGCGGCACCGCTAACTGCTCAGTTATTATTTCCGATGAACCTATCGGTGCGCCAATTGTCTCTGAGCCTAATCTGGTAATTGCCATGAATTTGCCATCACTTGATAAATTTGAACCATTACTTCAGCCAGGCGGCATACTTATAATCAATAGTTCACTGATTGAGCGTGGGGCCAAACGTACAGACATTACAGCTTACCAGATTCCCGCTAATGAAATCGCCGCTGAACTTGGCAACACCAAAACAGCCAATATGGTTATCGTAGGATCGCTCATCGGCGCGGCTGAAGTGGTATCTGCTGATGCTGTGTTAAAAGCCTTCGCCAAAATGTTTGCTAAAAAGCCTGAACTTCTGGCAATCAATGAAAGCGCCATCCGCCGTGGTATGAAATATATAAAAGGCGAAATTTAGATTGTTGGGAACTGCCCGGAGATAAACTGGGCAGTTCTTTATTTGATAATTAATTACCAGACAAGGGGAAGGATTTCGGATGAAAATAGCGAACTTTTATTAAATATTCAAAAATTAGAGTGAGATGATTGCTGGAATGGATAGCACCCTAATGTATATAGATATGATAAATACCGTTGTCAATGCGAAACCGTCAGCACTTATCACTGTAAATGCAACCGGTATTATTTCCTATATTCATATGACGGGCCGGTCACAAGTTTCACTGGCACCTTTAATAGGTAAACGCTTTTTAAAGCTTCTGCGCCTGGTATTTGACATGCACAATTGCCTGCTAATTTGCGACTCCGTTAGTACTTGCCAAACATCTCAGCAACAAACGGCAATTAGCCAGTTCAAACATATCTCAAGCCGAAATCTGACCGAGTACTTTGATTGTACTTTTGCTCCAGGACCGGAACAGAGTGTTATTATCTTTTTTCAGAACGTTACGGAGACAGTGCTGTTCCAGGAGGAATTATTTAGCATTACTGAACAACATGAGGCTCTGAACCAAGATTTATGTGTGTCCATGGCTAAACTCGACTTTCATTTAATGGATTTGGAACACGCTCATAAAAAATTATCTGCTTTATATCGAATAACCGCTATCGTTCAAAAAACTGTGAATGAGCAGGAAGTGTTAGAAGAAATATTGGATGGAATAACCCGTGAATTGGGTTATATTAATGCAGCCATATTCTTACTTGAGCCGAACTCGCAGGAGCTAATCAACAAAGCCCATCGCGGCTATAATGATAGTATTCGGATACCACTAGGCCAAGGAGTAACTGGGTATGCCGCCTTACACCGTGAGCTTGTCTATATCCCTGATATAACTCTTGATTCACGATATATTCCTGGTACAACAAACGGCTTTAGTGAGGTTGCTATACCCCTTATTGTTAATGACCAAGTGATTGGCGTGCTGGATGTAGAAACATCGGAAGAACAAGCGCTCAAAGCCTATGATCTTGATTTACTTCGCTCGCTAGCCAGTCAAATTGCCATAACCATCGCCCATGCTAATCACGTAAACCAAGCTTGTATTGACGCTTCAACAGACGGCTTAACAAGCCTTTATAATTACCGGCACTTCCGTATTATGCTTCAGCAGGAGTTAAAACGAGCAACCCGCTATAAATGGCCACTTTGTCTACTAATGATTGATATTGACTATTTTAAGCACTATAATGATATTAACGGACATTTATATGGCGATGACGCACTCAAAGCTGTTGCCGAGCTTGTTCGCCAGTACTGCCGGGACACCGATTTTGTATTTCGTTATGGCGGCGAAGAGTTTATGGTATTGCTCCCGGAAACCAACGTAACGCAAGCCCACATAATTGCTGAACGAATAAGGAAGGCTATTGCTGAATATCCGTTTCAGAACAGCAATAACCAGCCTGGCGGAGCGTTAACAGTCAGTATTGGTATAGCAGGCTATCCTGACAATGCCGATTCAGAATCTGAACTTATTGATGCCGCTGATACCGCACTCTATTCTGCCAAACGCTCAACCAGGAATCGTAGTTGTTTATACAGCACTAATAATTAGTTAGTATTAAGTCACAAAACGCAGCAAGGGAACTTCCAAGAAAAAGAATGTTATACGGTGGTGTCAAAAGTGACTCATGAAATATTAGGTGATTTTAAAGCGTATTCCTTGGCTGGTACAGACCAGGAAGTACGATTTATTACCAGTGTCCTTAATTTAAGAACTGGTGAGTCTATTTTAGATTTATATTGTGGTTACGGACGCCACGCCATAGAACTGGCTAAACAAGGGTTTAACGTTACCGGTGTCGATGCTACTCAGGATTTTTTGGATATTGCAGTGCAGAAAGCGCAAGAAGCCTCAGTCAACGTTACCTTCCAGCAGCAGGACATGCGAGAACTTAATTACGACCAGCAGTTCGCGTCCGTAATTAACATGTTTGCCGCATTTGGTTATTTTACGGATGATGAAAACGCTAATATTATTAAACTTATTGCTAAAGCTTTAAAACCCCGCGGTCTATTCCTGATCGACTTGTTAAACAGAGATTGGATGGTGCGTAATAACTTAAACCGATATTGGCGGCATCCCAGTGGTGAATATGTTCTCTCGTATAAGGTGCAATTAGAAAATGGGATTGCGACGATGAAACGACAACTTATCAACCAGGTTACTGGCACAAAAATTCAATACGATTTTATTTTACGAGCGTATTCTCTTCCCGAGATGGCTAATATATTTAGCAATAGCGGGCTATCAATTATAGAAACTTACGGCGGCTTTGATGGGCGTTCCTATAGCTCAGAAACTCCGCGTATGATAATTCTTGCAAAAAAAATATAACTAGCTTAAAAAGAGACTAATAGTCTCTTTTTTTATGCTTTAATTATCACCTTTCGCTGCTCTTTCATAACATAATAGAGGATGGAATGTGCGAGGTGAAATAGCAATGCTTGTCACCATCAATAAGCTACAGCGCGGCTTTCGGCCAAGAATAGGGTTGGCTTTAAGCGGCGGCGGGTTAAGAGGTACCGCACATATCGGAGTACTTAAAGCGCTGACTGACCATAACATACCTGTTGATTATATTTCCGGTACCAGTGCTGGCGCAATAGTGGCAACAATGTACGCTTGCGGTTACTCTCCGCCACAAATGCAGTCTATTATCCACGATATCGATATTCATGATTTAGTCGATCTGAAAGTAACTTCCTCAGATTTATTTAAACATGGTTTTAAGTGGCTAATGAGCGGAAAATTTCGTTTTTGGTCGGTGTTACCTACCGGGTTGTTAAAAGGGGATAAGATTGAAGAATTCTTGGAAAAATTATGGCACCAGCGAACAGTTCGTGATACAAAAATCCCTTTGGCAATCACTGCAGTCGATATAACTTCAGCAGATACCGTTTTTTTTACATCTCCGTTGCCAGCCAATAGAGTTATCCCTAATGCTAGGTACTATCATAATGCTTTGTTGTATGAAGCCGTACGGTCTAGTATTTCTATACCTGGAGTTTTTTTCCCAAAGAAATACCGCGGAATGACATTAGTAGACGGGGCTGTAAAAAACAATCTGCCCACAGATATCTTAAATCATATGGGTGCTGATAAGATTATTGCTGTTGATTTAGGCTATTCAGGCCAACCTAACTATGAAACTAACTCTGTTGGTGAAATACTTATGCAATGTATTGAAATTATGGGCAGGGAAGTTACATTAATTAAATCTGAGCAGTATGCAGATGTAATTATCAGGCCTCAGACGTATGATTTAAATCATAAAAATTTAAAACAAGCCAATGAATTTATTAAACGTGGTTATCATGCCGCAATTGACAAAATGAGTGAAATTAAAGATTTACTATAATTAAGCTATAGTTGCCTGCTGATTTTGCCCTGCATATCATACATTAGTCTGATGTATGATATGCAGGGCAAGGGGGCACGGAAATGAATAAAAGAGACATACCGGGAATATTTCGTCAACTTTTAAAATTGGATGCTCACGATAATAATATAGTCGGTGTTGGTCAAGGCCACAAATATGTCCGCGGTGAAAATACAGGACAGGAAGCCCTAACAATATTAGTTAAAAAAAAGTATCCATACTCTAAATTACGAAATGGTGCAGCGCTGCCAAGAATAATGAATAATACGCCAACTGATATAATAGAAGTTGGCGATATTCGACTACTAGGTGAGCGGATGGAGTACCACCGTCCGGCCCAACCAGGAATGAGCCTTGGGCATTATAAAATTTCGGCCGGGACCTTTGGTGCAGTTGTTAAAGACAAAGATACCGGCGAATTACTTATATTATCCAATAATCATGTATTGGCGAATATTACTGACGGTAGTGACGGGCGCGCCACTATCGGTGATCCCATCATCCAACCGGGAATATATGATGGCGGCAAAATAGAAGAATGCACCATTGCTCATCTACACCGGTTCGTGCCGTTATATCGTGAAACAGCCTCGCCACACTGTAAAATAGCCAGAACTTTTGAGATGCTGCTTAATAAGTGTATTCATATTCTCCGCCCGCAGTATCAAGTCCAGGTAGTGCGTGAAAGTGAAAAAGTTAATCTTGTGGATTGTGCCGTAGCAATCCCAATAAATTCAGAGGCCATCAGTGCAGAGATTTTAGAATTCGGTGTCGTCACTGGGATAAAAGAACCGACACTCGGTTTAGCTATTAAAAAAAGTGGTCGGACTACCGGCATCACTCATAGTCAGGTGCTAGCGACTAATGTAACATTTAAAGTCAGTATGAACACCCAAGAATATGGGGTATTTAGTGATCAAGTTCTTGCAGGACCAATGAGTATGCCTGGAGACAGTGGTTCTTTAATTTTAACTAACGATAATTATGCCGTAGGCCTATTATTTGCCGGTTCAGAACAAGCAACAATGTTTAACAATATTACACACGTACTTGATAAGTTGAACATCACTCTGTAGATTCAATATTAAAATTAAAAACCCAGGATACATTCCTGGGTTTTTTAAAGTAGCACGATATTTAAGTATTTTGGTATTGACCATTATATAATCTGCTATTATTAAAATTTGGCTGGCTTCTTCTATTAGGCTTTACATTAAAGGTCCTCTTATTACCAGCGCTTTGCTCTTGTCCAGCTGGGTTGTACCAGCCACGTTCTTGCATAACTTTAAACAAAGTATAAGCATTTTCATGTTCATCATGTTGGAATTCTTCCACCGCATTATGGACGGTTATATTAATAGATTCCATTATTGCATGTTCATACAAATGTGAGAGGTGCTTTTCGGTATTTATTAAATCAACCATCATATCACGGTCAGAAAGTCTATTACGGCTAGTTGTTGTGTTATTGCCATAGCGTCTATTATGACTCATTAAATCACCTCATTACAAGTAATTTTATTGATATTGTTCTATAGACTGACCTGTTAGCTGCTTCAACCTATCAGCGTGCTGACGCTTATTTTTAGAGATATTAAATAATAAATTTTTAAGCTCGTTATCCTGGCACTGGTCTGCATACACACTATATTTAGTCAATGCTAGGTTCTCCATTTGTAAAGCATCTTGTAAATAATTTTTTTCTTTCTGGGTAAGCTGCTGGGAATAATTTTTTCCGTAGTAAGCCAATTTTTTCACCTCCGTAAATAAATAACTTGTTAGCTGGGAAAAATCATATCTTCGTTGAGCTCATATTTAGTCTTCAAAGTATTTTGTTTTGATTGATCTAAGTTAGCAGGAGAGGCAATATCTGATGAGATTTCATAATTATAGCCTTCAGTCTTTTTGCTAGCTTGTTCCGAGCTTGACTTTTCACTTTTTTCATTATTAAACATACCAAGTATTTTCATATAAACACCACCAAACCTGATTTTATGGAACAGTTACTAATCATCAATATCATGCGTTTCGCTATCATGATTATGAGCATATGCGTTGGTAGAATTCGTATTATTACTTTGAGTACTGCTGTTTTTTTCCTGTTTAGAATTAGTTTTATTAAAGCTAGTTAATTCTTCGGCAAAATCATACAAGCTATTGGTCGAACTAGATCTGTAGGATGATTTTAACATAATGACCACCTTCCTTTATTCCGAAGCCTCCTCAACTTTAAGTTTAGTATTTTATTTATGACATTCTGTTATTCTGGATAGTGTTGAAAACAACCTGGAAATATATTGCTCTATTGCGATTTCGTTGCGATCAATCGCAACGAAATCGCAATAGAGCAATCGGATGTGTTGGGGCAACTACGAATCAATGCAAATAGGAGAGAGTGAATTTTTAAAGCAAAAAAGAGACTAGATAGGGGAATTTGCGTTCTTCTCTAGTCTTTACCTCCTGGAGTCTCCACGTAAGCCTTAAGAGCATCAATTAGAGAGCCGAACCCATTGGGTGAGAGCTAGAAGAACAGAGAAGAAAGGGGATAGGATACCGAATAGGGGAGTCCCATAAGATACCCCGGGCGTTATCCCCTGTGCAGTCTCATTAAAGGGATTTATCTCAGCCTTGTTGAACTACTAGACAAATTGAAGGCCTGTATGAGGTTTTATTCTGTTTTTTCACTAACTATTTAGGGGGAAGCGTTGCATGGTAAAATATCCCCAAATTGGATGTGGAGGTTTTGTCTTTCTAGGTATGCTATTTCTATGGATGACGTCTCATGATAGTCCTGCTCATGGTAGTTTTCAAGACAGGGCAGATTATCTGTTTGGAGTTGGAATACTATTAATTATCTTAATTGTTACAATTATTGTTTGTTTTCGAAAAAGAAGAACCTCAACGATATTAAACTTTAAACACAGGCAGGAAATCAAAGCTACCATAGATTATGAATTCGGATTATTGCAAACCATACCTGAAATTGAGTACAAAATAGTCCAAATAGATGATAGATGGATTGATTGGAAAAAAGCATCATGTCATTTTTCTTCAAATTTGAGTAATTTGGAAATTGGAGAATATTACGATACTCAATTTAAAAGAAATGGCTGGAAGTTTTACGATATATCAGACTGTTGGAATACAAAGGGTTATGTATCGACTATCTATAAAAAGGATTTGTATTTTGCAAAAATTTCGGTTGTAAAATCTCAGCTAGGAACTTTATATTATGTAAGCATAGAATGGGCAGGCGGAAACTCCCCTTCCGATGGATATAATTAAAGAGTAAAGGGGTTGCTATAATGCCACATATTAAAGTATTAAGGTTACATAATACCAATAATTCAGGTTTCAACAATAATCGTTAAACCAAGCCCCAAAACAGCATTTCAATCCAATGCGGATAAACACCTAGCAAACCCACGGCAACGAAGTTCGTCGCTCTACCATAGCCCCGTAAAGTTATAAGCACGTCTGACAACAGTTATAATGTTTAGAGCGGAAGAAAACTGGCGTGATGTGATGATTGAATTGTATATATTTTTGGAATTATCATAATCGTTTTCTGTAACGTTTGGCAGTTAATTCCAAAGACATACGGCTTTTATGCCTCTCTCCAGCTTAACTTTACATAATAGATATTATCGGAC
>NZ_DATMYD010000155.1:0-56770 GCF_035561155.1 Sporomusa sp.
TGATAAGGTAGAAGACAAGTTATAAAGGTTTCCTAAATGGTAAAAGACGACCCTCACCCCAAAATTGGGAACAAGGGTCGTCTTCTGTTTCGTACTTTTTAAGCTTTGCTCCGTCAAAACCACAAGTTCTTCAGTGGCCTCACAAAATGTGGGCTGTTTTCTCATTGAGTCAATATTTCACAGGTTGTTCTAACATAGTGTCCCGCCGGTCACTTTGATATCTTGCTTATTCGCCAGGGCCGCGTCAATTGCCAGCTCTAGTCCGCGCACAATAGTTTCAAGAGCCATACTGGGCTGTCCGGCAAGACGTACCGCCTGTTCCGGCAGATAAGGAATATGGATGAATCCGCCGCGCCGTTTGTTGCCTTCCCGGGCCAGTGCGTGCATTAGTCCATAGAATAAGTGATTACACACAAAAGTGCCTGCTGTATTGGAAACACGAGCAGGAATACCACCTGCACGCATGTGTCCGACCATGGCTTTAATGGGTAACGTCGACCAGTAAGCATCCGGCCCGCC
The DNA here is from genome assembly GCF_035561155.1 of Sporomusa sp. Lineage (GTDB taxonomy): Bacteria > Bacillota > Negativicutes > Sporomusales > Sporomusaceae > Sporomusa. Next base: position 520 of record NZ_DATMYD010000155.1, read on the forward strand.
AATGACAATCGGCTCGTCAATTGGTTGGTTGCCCTCATTGTCCTTGATCCGGAAGTCGTCGATATTGATTGCTACCCTTTCAACAGCTATATCTACGTAACCAAGAGACTGGCCGACAACCAACACTAGCTCGGGATCTAGTTCTTCGACATAATTTATAATCGAGGTGATACTTGATCCTTTAACAACAGGCAAAGAACGGGTGATGATTTCAAAGCCGTCAATTTGCCGGCCGTTTAACAGTTTAATTGCTTCAAGCGCAGGGTTGACAGGTTCACCACCAAACGGCTCAAAACCTGCGACTAATATTTTTTTTATCGTGTTCACAACCCCCTCCATCATGTTCCGTTTATCATGTGATCAGATACACTGGATAGTTCCCCTGCCATTGATGCCAAACCCTGGCTAGCTTTGGCCATCTCGTGAATAGATGTTTCCTGGGTTTGAACCGTTTTGTCGATAGTAACCACTTTATCATTCATCATAACGATCGAATCTTGAATCTTAGCCAAAGAATCGTTAATATTTTTTACTGATTCAGCGCTTACAGCTGCCAGCTTCCTGATCTCAGCGGCAACAACACCAAACCCCCGGCCAGCATCGCCTACACGGGCAGATTCGATAGCGGCATTAAGTCCCAGAAGGTTTGTCTGACTGGACACATTTCTTATGAAAGAAACAATCTCATCGGTTTGCCTGATGGTATAGGCCAACTCACCGCTCAGCTTCCCCAGTTCACTACAAATAGTCGACAGTTCCTGAGAACCGGCAGCAACTTCCTCCATACTAGCCGTAAATTCTTCCGCCGAAGCCGCAAGATCGCCAGCGATATTGCGGACTTTTTCCTGATTGACCACAGCCTGGGTTGTAATAACGCAGCCAATTGTATTATTTTCGTCTTGTACCGGATGAGCACAAGCAATGTAGGGAATACCGAAGGCTGACTGCTCCTTGGTAATCAGCCGGATAACCCGGGCACCTGTTCTGATGCACTGCTCACTGACTTGCCCCTTCATCGGCTCTCCTGCCTTGAGCCCTAAGTCAAACGCCTTTCCCGGTACATAGGCAGTATATACTCCATCCTTTATTACCGATATACCTACATCTTCAACAAAGATTTCGTTAAGATAAGGAGCCACTTCGGTAAACAATCTTACTATTTCCTCTCCTGAATGCCGTTGCATACCATTTCATCCTCATCTACTCTATTTTTTGTGAACATCAAAAATATCTGTATGGATTTCCAAAAAGCCGGTATTAAAACTTCCACTTAAAAACACTTCATGTTCTAACAGCTTTTGGTGAAACGGAATTGTCGTATGGACCCCCTCAATGATAAACTCGGCTAAGGCCCTTTTCATCCGCTCGATGGCCTCCTGCCTGGTTCTGCCCCACACAATAATTTTGGCGACCATCGAATCATAGAAGGGAGAAATCGCATAACCGGGATAGGCAGCACTGTCAATGCGTACACCAAACCCGCCTGGCGGCAGATAACTCTTAATAACGCCCGGTGACGGCATGAAATTCTTGACCGGATTCTCGGCATTAATCCGGCATTCAAGCGCCCAGCCATTAATCTTCACATCTTCTTGAGCGATCGAGAGCAGAGAACCAGCAGCCACAGCAATTTGTTCTTTGATTAAATCCAGGCCGGTCACCAGTTCGGTGACCGGATGTTCCACCTGAATACGGGTATTCATTTCCATAAAATAAAATCGGCCATACTTATCCAGTAGAAATTCCACAGTGCCGGCGCCATGATACTTGACAGCTTGGGCGGCCAATACGGCAGCCTGCCCCATTTGCTGCCTAAGCTCGGGATTGAGCGCCGGTGAGGGTGCTTCTTCAACAAGCTTTTGATGACGGCGTTGAATGGAGCAATCCCGTTCACCTAGATGGATTACATGGCCGTGTTGATCAGCCATAACCTGGATTTCAACATGCCGGGGCTCTTCCAAAAACTTTTCCAAATAGACATTTGCGTTGCCAAATGCCAGCTCGGCTTCTTTTTGCGCCTGACGAATGGCCTTCCTTAATTCGGATTCATTTGGAGCCACCCGCATGCCTTTGCCGCCACCGCCGGCTGTTGCTTTGACAATAACCGGGTACCCAATAGCAGCAGCCACATTGACGGCCATGTCAACATCCTCAATAATCCCCTCGGTACCAGGGACTACCGGCACACCGGCCTGCTTCATGGTCTCTCTGGCAACTGCTTTGTCGCCCATGGCCCTGATTGCATCAGCAGCAGGACCAATAAAAACAAGACCGCTTGCCGTACAGATGTCAGCAAAGTCTGCATTTTCAGCTAGGAAGCCATACCCGGGATGAATCGCGTCAGCCTGGGCAGCCGCAGCCACGCTTATCAGAGCGGCTATGTTTAGATAACTGCCTTTAGCCTCTGCAGGCCCAATGCAATACGCTTCATCAGCCAGTTTGACATGCAGGGCCTCCCGATCGGCTGCTGAATAGACAGCAACCGTGGCAATCCCCATTTCGCGGCAGGCCCGGATAATTCTTACGGCAATTTCTCCACGATTGGCAATAAGTACTTTTTTAAACATGATAACTCCCCATTAAAATACCAAGAAGTACATTAAGAATATATTGACTGTCAGCAAGATGAGAGCTGTCGGCACCTGGGCTTTGATAACACCGTTTTTATCAGGTAAATCCAGCAGCGCTGCAGGCACAATGTTGAAATTAGCTGCCATGGGTGTCATCAGCGTACCGCAGTAGCCGGAAAGCATCCCGATCGATGCCAGTATAGCTGCGTCCCCACCGTGCATTTTAACAATAAGCGGCAGGCCAATACCGGCTGTCATGACTGGGAAAGCAGCAAAAGCATTACCCATAACCATGGTAAACAGGGCCATACCTACGCCATAGGCAAGGACAACCATAAACTTATTATCAACAGGAATGGCTGAGCTAACCAGATTAGATACAACCTGCCCTACACCGGCAGCTGCAAACAGGGCTCCCAGCGTGGCCAGCATCTGCGGTAATACAGCCGCCCAGCCGATAGCATCAAATAAACGACGGGATTCTTTCACCGGCTGCAAGCCTTTATCCTTAGTCAGGCTCATGGCTGCCAGCAAGGCAAGCACACACGCAACCCCTAAACTGACCAGTGTAAGATTAGCCTTATCCAGCAATTGCAGGCCACCGATCTTGAATTCTTTCAACCCGAGTGTACCAATCATGGTAATCAGGGGAATCAATAGCGCCGGTACAAGTAGCCAATTACCCAGCTTTTTGGCCTGAGCAGTGCGCTGCTCTACGGTTGCTTCATCATGTTTCCCCATACGCACACCGCCAAAACCAGCAATAACAGCCATAGCAATAACTAGAACCCCCATATACATGGGACTAATGATATTGCCAAATAAGAAAACGATGGAGTATAGCCCCCAGAAGGTCCCGGTCAGCATTCGTTTGGGATTATTTTTATCAAGGAAAGAGAGCAGTGCAACAATCGCAAGCAGCGCTCCAAGTACATAATAGACATGATTAAGACTAATTAGCATGGTTGTTCAGCTCCTTTACATGTTGACTGCCAGTTGTACCTTGCTGCACTTCCCGCTGAATAGCACGGTCAAGCAGGAACAGGCGCGTACCATGAATGATAAAAGCGGCAATAGCAGTGGGAATACCCCACATGGCAATTTGCAAAGGCTCAAGAAAGATACCGTTCTGCTCGTAGAAACCTTTCATCAGTAAAACAGCGCCAAAGGCAATAAAAATATCTTCGCCAAAAAAGAGGCCCACATTATCAACAGAAGCCGAGAATGCCTTAATCTTATTGCGGGTGTCTTCAGGCAACGGTCCGAATTTGTTCTCAGCCGCCGCCTCAGCCATGGGAGCAATCAACGGTCGAACCAATTGGGCATGGCCACCTAGTGCAGTAAGGCCGACAGCAGCAGCAGCCTCGCGAATGAATAGATATAGAATCAGGAGACGCCCGGTAGTTGCGGCCTGAATTTTGCCGATTAAAGTCAACGCTTGTTCCTTTAATCCATTACGTTCTAAGAGACCGATAACCGGTAATGTAAGCAAAAATAGCGGAAGATAGCGGTTTTTTACAAAAGCCTCGCCAAAGATAGTAAGAATTTTTTCTACAGATAAGCCCCCTGCCAAGCCTGTGACAATACCTGCGACAACGACAACTAACAGCGGGTTAAATCTAAGAGCAAACCCGATAATAACTACAACAATACCTAGAAGAGTCATATTTTTTCGCTCCTTTTCATTAATTTAGTTTAGGGATGAATGGAGTAGTTAGTCGTGCATCTCCTCCCTTACTACAAATAGTGGCTGACCATATTCAACAAACTCGCCGTCTTTGGCTAGCACTTCAATGATTTCCCCCTTGATACCGGCCTCTATTTCATTAAATAATTTCATGGCCTCAAGCACACAGACAATCGTGTCTGCATTGACTTTTTGCCCCACTTTGACAAAAGGCTGAGCGTCCGGTTCGGGAGCGGCGTAAAAGGTCCCTATCATGGGCGCCACAATCTTATGGCATTTTACCTCACTCTCAACGCTTGCAGACTCAGTCTGCCGGACTTTGACAGGCAGAGCGGCTGCTGGGGTTTGACCAGGCTGTTCTAACGCCGGTTTTCCTGATAATACACCACCGTCTTTTACGATAACCAGCCGGGTTGACCCCTGCTCCAATTCAAATCTGTTAATAGCAGACTGGTTTACCGCTTTAATAATCTCCAGTATTTCATCAATCTTGAGCATACCTTCACTCCTTATCACGATCTCAGTTTCAGGCCGATGGCCGTCCGCAGGCTGTCAATTGCTTTTTCTCTTTCCCGATAAAGCCTGGCGGCCTCGTTAACAGTGATTTCTTCAAACCTGATTTTTCCTCCCGGCTTTATCTGGGCAACCTTGGCAACATCCACCAGAGCTACCTGACCCATCTTGGGATAACCGCCTGTTGTCTGACGGTCGGCCAGCAAGACAATCGGATTGCCGTCAGGCGGCACCTGAATAGTTCCTAAGGCTACCGCTTCAGATACCATCTCCAAAGGTTCTGCGAGCAAAAGAGCTGAACCTGATAACCGGTATCCCATTCTGTCTGACTGTGGTGTAACCTGAAAGACACTATCCCAAAACTTAGCTTTACTCTCATCGGTAAACTGTTCAAACTGCCCACCGCGCATAACCCGTACCGCAACCGGATCAGAATCCAACCCAAGGTGCACTTTGCCAGCATACCAGGGCGTAGCGATCACTGGGCTGCAGGCCGCCTGTTTGGTCAGCTGCCAGATAAACCAGAGAGAGTCTGTCTGCGGTGAGTTAATCTCCAGCACGTCATCTGCCTGCATCGCCCGTCCTTTAAAACCGCCGATACCTGCTCGCTGATAGGTGCTTTTGCTGCCCATTACGCTGCTAATGTTATAGCCGCCCGCCACTGCCAGATAAGCGCGGCAGCCTGACTTAGAGTGGCCAAACTTAAGTATACTGCCTTTCTGAATATACACCGGCCGCCATAAAGGAACCGGTTTGCCTGCTATTGTGGGCGACAAATCTCCGCCGGTTATTGCCACCAGCATATCTCTTTCAAACCTGAGGACAGGACCCATCAGCGTAATCTCCAGCCCTGCCTCCCCCTCGGCATTGCCGACTAACAGATTGGCTACCCTCAGCGAGTAGGCATCCATCGCCCCGCTAACAATGACCCCGTATTTCTGATAGCCGTATCTCCCCAAATCCTGAACGGTAGTGAGCAGACCGGGGCGAAGAACTGTTATGCTCATTGTCCTGCCCCCTTTAGTTCCCGGTATTCTTTCGGGCAAATTGGCCGGAATTGGATGCTATCGCCTGACCGGAGCAGGGTCGGCGGGTTGTCATTGGGGCAAAACAGTTCTAGTGGTGTACAACCAATAAGCTGCCAACCGCCCGGCGTTGTGATCGGATACACCCCTGTCTGCATGCCAGCGATGCCAACAGTTCCTGCCGGGATGGCCGGGCGCGGCGACTGGCGGCGCGGAGCGGCAATGCGTTCTGACATTCCTCCCAGATAAGGAAACCCAGGAGCAAAGCCCAGCATGTAGACAAGATATTGGCTTCCTGTATGAATCTCGATAACCTCATCAATTGTAAGGCCGTTATGCTGCGCCACAAACTCCAAATCGGGACCAAACTCTCCGCCATAACAGACAGGGATCTCCACAACTCTCGGCTCGCCCACTTCTCCCTGTTCCAGCTTGCTCACAATATCTTGCAAGTGTGCAGCAACCGTTTCACTATTGAGCCTGATAGGGTCATAAAAGACGGTAACACTAGCAAACGCTGCTACATATTCCACCATCCCGGGAAAGGGATATTGATCGAGATAGTGACTCACTGCTTTTACCTTCCGGTGCAGGTCCGGATGAATACCTTGCCCGAACTCTATCATAATGGCCGTTTCACCAAACGGCACCATGTTGGCAGCCGATTGACACTCAGCCATGGTTTGTTTCAAACTCATCACCCCGTTATCAAGACTAGTATGGGCCACTGGCGTCTATATGTACTTACCTGCAGACTGGACACAGATGCCAGAGCCTTCAAGAGTTTCCCTAATACGGCAGGCAAAGGCCAGTGCCGCGGAGCCATCGCCGTGAATACAGACAGTATCTGCCTGAATCGCAACCTCGGCACCCTGTTGTGAGGTTACTTTCCCCTCGCTGACCATACGGACAACCTGAGCAATCGCTTGTTCATGCCCGGTAATCAGGGCACCTGGCTGACTGCGCGGGGTCAGTGAGCCATCTGGCTGGTACGTTCGATCAGCAAATACCTCAGGGGCTGTTCTGAGACCGGTTTTTTCCCCGGCTCTGACCAGTTCACTGCCGGAGAGACCAAATAGAATTAATTCAGGATTGACTTTGTACACGGCTTCAGCAATGGCTTCAGCCAGGTCTCTTTTCTTGGCTGCCATATTATACAGAGCACCATGCGGCTTGACATGCTGCATTGTTCCACCTTGTGCTTTGATAAACCCGGACAGCGCACCAATCTGATAGACCACCATGTCATACGCTTCCTGCGGCGAAATGGCCATATCGCGGCGGCCAAAACCAATCAAATCAGGAAGTCCCGGATGGGCACCAATGGCGACATTATTTTTAAGGGCAAGGGTTACTGTTTTGTGCATTACCCCCGGATCGCCGGCATGAAAACCACAGGCGATATTGGCTGAGGTAACAAACTTCAGTATTTCTGCGTCAACCCCCATCGTGTAGGCGCCAAAACTTTCTCCCAAATCGCAATTCAAATCAACCCGGTACATGCTTTTCGCTCCTTTTTTATTAAATCTAATTCTAAACACAAAAAAGACGCATCAAACAAACATAGCTCTGTTTGAAGCGCCCTTGCTTCTTACAACGTTTTATTATTTACTTGTGTTTTATCATATCATTGTAAACATCATACGTAAAATTGAAAAATTAAATAGGGCAGTTCAATTTTCTTGAACTGCCCCCCTATTGCTGCCTGGCTATCGTATGAACTATTTGTTCCTCGTGCTGTAACGCTTCAATCGCCGCCTCTTCAGTAACAGAAGTAAACCGGATTTTATCACCTGTCCTTGCCTGCGACAGTCTGGGCAAATCTACCTGGATTACATAGGCAATTTTGGCAAACCCCCGGGTAGTCTGGTGATCGGCAGTAACAATAAAAGGCATACCGTTAGAGGGTATTTGAATGGCTCCGAGGCCCACGGCATCTGACACAATATCGGCTTCTTTCCCATGTGGTAGAATCTTTGGTCCCCTGAGCAGATAACCTGTCCGGTCTGATTGGCCAGTAACAATATAGGTACTGGTAAAAAACGTCTGGATTGCATTGCTGGTAAACATTTTGTCCTGTGGACCAAGAATAGCCCGTAAGTTAACCTCCGGGGTATATTGCATAATACATTGACTTGGCAACCGCCGCGGGCCAGCGGGGGCAGCACTGCTTTGACCAACATATAAGACATCCCCCTGACGTAAAGCCCGGCCCTCATAGCCCCCAATTTTTGCCCGCGTATACGTCGACCTACTGCCGAGTACCAGCGGCACTTCAATGCCCCCACGAACAGCCAGATAGGCACGACAGCCGTTTACCACAGCGTCAAACCGGAGTTCCCCCTGTTTGGGTACAAAGAAAGACGACCAGTTACTAATGGGCTTGCCACCCAGTTTGCCCTGCATATCAGCACCACAAACAGCAACTAACTGCTCCTCGTCAAATTTAAAAGATGCACCCGCGTCTGTCATCTCGATGACGGCAGCATTTTCTTGGTTACCTGCCAGGATATTAGCCATCCGGTAGGCATATCTGTCCATAGCTCCGGCAATGGGCATCCCGTACGCCTGATACCCCCACCGGCCGCCATCCTGAATTGTTGTAAAATCGCCCTGCTGAAGCGTAGTAATCATTCACCTTCACGTCCTTTGTTACAAGTGACTACCTCAAGTCTATAGACGCCTGCAGTAACGTCTCTGCGGATTGTAAAATAGTCATCAATCCCAATGTCTACAAATTGTACATAGTCGCCTGCAGCAACAAGAAAGGGATTACTGCGCTGCGGGTCAAACGCTTTGAGAGGGGTGCGCCCAATGAGCCACCATTCACCCGTACTCTCGATCGGATAAAAGCCGGTTTGATTACCGCCAATTCCTACAGAGCCAGCGGGGACTTTGTTGCGCGGGGTTTCCTGCCGTGGTACTACAAGCTTTTCCGGCAGCCCTCCCAGATAAGGAAAACCGGGAGTAAACCCTAGCATGTACACCAGGTATGGTTTAGCGGTATGGGCTGTTACCACTTCCCGGGCTGATAAACCGGTATACTTGGCCACAAAATCCAAGTCAGGCCCCAACACGCCACCATAACAGACAGGAATATAGACAACGCGGGATGGTAAACACCCTATCTCCTGAGGCTGGAGCTGACCAAGCAACTTCTGAATAAGCTCAGTTAAAGCCTCCCGACTAAGTAATAACGGGTCAAAATACACAGTGACTGACCGGTATGTTGGTACAACCTCCAGTATGCCGCACCGGTTGTTCTCCAGCAGCAGCCGGGTAAGCTGCAGGACAAGCGCGTTGATGTCCGGCGAAATAACTGCTCCCAACTCGATTACAAGTCCATATTCACCAGCCATCTGCAGCTTGATATCCTGTGGAAACACATTCATTCGACAGTCAACTCGCTTCACTTAAGCAATCTTTCTTGAACTAATTTAATAAAAGCCCGTATTGCATGAGAGTGCCATTTATCCTTGTGATAAACCAAGTAGGTACTAGTCTTAAGATCAGGCCCCTGCCACAACAAAGCAGTCAGCAGGCCGGCTTCAATCTCCGCTTTGACCGCAACAAGCGGCAGTATCGCTATCCCCAAATTACTGATGACAAATTGTTTAATGGTTTGAATTTGACCTATTTCTAACACGGTTCGTGCCTGAACATCGGCTTTAGTCAGTATCTCTTCCAATGCCATCCGGTAATTGCTGCCTGAATCGGTAAAAACAAAGGTCTGTCCTTGCAAATCTTTGACTCTTACCTTTTTCTGATTTGCAAGCCCGTGTTGAGGCGATGCCACCATAACAATTGGTTCAGGCCAGAGCAGTTGCCCCACCAAATCGGCATCCCGAATGTTCTTTTCCAGAAAAAAGGCCAGGTCCATCATGTTTTTCCGTAGTAGATGGCGAAAATCGCTGGCAATACCTAATTTTAGCTTTAGGCCTACATCAGGATATAGGGAGGCATACTCTTTCAATACATCGGTTAAATAATATACACACAATGATTCAGGCATGCCAATGACAATAGGCCCTCGCGGCACTTCAAAATTATCAAACTCATTTTTGGCATCATCTGCCAGCTTGGCAATTTGTTCCGCATAGTCATACAGTCTTTCGCCATCAGTTGTCAGCATGAGCTGATGCCCAAATCGTTCGAAAAGAGCGGTGTCCAGCTCTTTTTCCAAAAGTTGAATATGGGTAGTGACCGTCGATTGCGTGTAGCCCAAAAACTGAGCTGCCTGTGAGAAGTTGCCTAGTTTTACGATAGTGATAAAAGTCTTTAATTGTCGAATCTCCAAAAAGCCAGCCCCTCCCTGTAAACAGACGTTTACACACTGCATCAACCAATAAATACGCCATCAAGCAATCAGTTGCAATTGTCTTTCGATTTATTGTAACCCCTTTTTTCCGGCAGATGTTAATTATATAACTGCTCCGTCTAAAAAAAGAAAAGTACCCAAACCCTACTGTATAGTAAGTTATGGGTACTTTCTATGCATCTTAGACTATATCCTGCTAAAAGAATCTATTTTGTCCTCCCCACGGCACAGAATCGCCCACAGCCGAAGTTTTTGATATAAACAGTACTGCCATCCTCATCCTGCACAGCCATACACTCCCCTACCAGCTCTGGCACTGTAGCCTTTAGCATTTCTGCCATCCGGGTGATAAGCCCATGCCCCGGGCGCCAGCGGTTGGCCTCATAATGTTCGATAGCGGTAGCTGATACACCGATAGACTCTGCCAACTGTTCCTGGGTCATGCCGCAACGCTCGCGCAAAGTTCGAATTCTCTCGCCGATCATTTGATTCCCCTCTTTATCATACTAGTCAGAATTTTATTATGTTACTTGAGGCCCCTGCCTATGACAAAACAAATAGCCGGTACGAAACTACCAGGCATCAGAAAAAATCCCTTGCCTCATACCTTCGTACCGGCCTACCCAACACCAAGCTTATGCCCTGTGTCCTGTCCACCAGCACCTCTGGTTGTTATTTCTATCCGCTCTTTTTTTCCAGACATCTGAGTTTCTTTTCAAGGTTCTCAGCCATAATATATATTTCCACTCGTTCCCCGGTTTTTGTACTAATGTCGCTGTGGCTACTGACAACCTTACATTCAGTAAGCGTTGCAACCAAGTCCTCCGCCTCATCACTAAATGTTTCCCTAAGTATCTGGCGCATCTCTTTTACCACCTGCCGCCCCTTATCGGTCTTGGCCAGATGGGTTTCCTCTACTGTAAGTACTCCCTTAAACCGGATGAGCACCATATCTTCAATAATATAAGTTCGGCTCTCAACAGGCCCCCGTCCTACCAGACTGCGGTGGAGTTTTATAAATGCGTCACTAATGGCCGCTTCCAAAACGGCTTTTTTCTGCATACCGTACCTCCCGAAGTTCCGGAAATCCTGCGCTGGGTCATCGGGAAACAAAAAAAAGACCCATGACATGAAGGTCTTGCGACCCCTTGCTTTAGCCTACGAAGTTAGCTGACGGGTAGGATGGCAAGAGATAAAGACATCCCTTCTGCTAGGCAGAATTAACCCCAATGAATGGTTCCTCCGCTTCCGTATATGGAACTCGGCTTTTTGTTATTGATTTAACTATACTCCCAGATTTAATAAAAAGAAAGGGTCAATTAACGTAATGCAAGCCATACCAAGCCATTGGATAGGCAATAGCACACATTGCCTATCTATCTCTCAGGTTATCTCTATAATTCTTTCCTTTCCTAAGAATTTCCGAAGACATCCCACTAAGTCCCCGCCCGATCAGTCTCGTGATTATTGATCGTATCAACATCACCGCTATATTTATCAGTTACCAAAGGCTTAACTAGACTGCCAAAGTCCTCATTAAGCCATTTTACAAGTGATATAGCCAGTACTATCGTTAGGAAAAGCACAGGCACACCAGTTAATACCGACGATAACTGTACAACTTTCAAACCACCTACCAATAGCAAAGCTACGGTGGCAAATAATATCACAACCGCCCAAAAAATCCGTGACCACCTGGGAGGTTCCATTCCCTGACGAATTTCAATACAACTCATGCTCGCAATTGTATAGGCATTAGCATCTACACCAGTAGCCTGAGAAATTACCATGACTATAATAAAAAAAGGGGTAATTACCCAATTTAGTGGAAGTGTCTCAAGCATAGCTGATACTACGCCCGGGCCGCCAGAGACCTTTAACAAGGTTGCTAACCCAATTCCTTTATTTAACATCAAATCAACATTATAGCTGCCAAAAGTAAGGTAAAACAGGGCGCTGCCTGCTGGGGCGGAAAACACCATATTAAATATTAATTCCCTAATTGTACGTCCTCTTGATATTCGGGTAGCAAATAGCCCAACAAATATAGCCCAAGCACACCACCAGGCCCAGTAAAAAACAGTCCAATCTTGTGGAAAACCTGATTTCGTGATTGGATCAGTATATAAACTCATCCGTACAAAATTTTGCAGCAAAACTCCTACATTATCAAAAAAGTATGATAGCATCCAGGAAGTAGGACCGGAAAACAATACAAACGCAAGCAGGATGAATATTAGATACATATTCCAGTCTGATAACTTAGCAATTCCAGAGTACAACCCTTGATAGGTGCTATAGCCGTATACCACAAAAAACATCACAGCTACAAGGAGTTTAAGGCCAATTGTGTCCTGCATTCCAAAATAGTCAGCAGTGAGCCGCGATATCATGGGTATTATGAAACCTAACGAGGTAGCAACCCCTCCGACCATACTGATTACCACCACAACATCAATAAACTTCCCCGACCAACCTTGCGCCAATTTGCCCAAAACCTCACGGCAGGCGTAGCTTGGATATAGATAAGGCTTTTTTCTAACATACAAGATGTAGGAAAATGCCACTGCCGGGACGGCAAAGGTAGCCCATGCACTAAAACCCCAGTGAAATATCCCATATGCCAGCGCCCATTGGGCGGCCTGAGGCGAAAACTTTTCAGCCCAAAAAGGGGGATTTTGGAGATAGTAAATCGGTTCAATGCAGGCCCAATAAACAAGACCAGCCCCCGAACCTCCGCAAAACATCATAGCAATCCAAGTACTTGTGGTAAATTCAGGTTTGTCCTCAGTTCCGCCTAGTTTCACCCTGCCATAAGGCCCTAAAGCTAACCACATAACAAAAATAAATGAAGCGAACACGGTAGATTCCCATAGCCAGTCAGTGTGATACGTAATGGTATACATGGCGTTATCAATGAAACCTTGGGCCGACTGTTGAAACACAACTAAAGGACCGTAAAACAGCAGGCAGACAATAAAACCACCCCAAAATACCGGAGGGTCGATTTTGGCTATTCTCTCCCTGCATTGAGTCAATTCATCCACGTAATCCCCCCCCTCGCTTTACGTCATCTTGCCTCACATCAAACCCGCCTAACGCCTTTATATGTTACTTAGAATTTAGAGCAAAAATAGGCGGTTGGATGAAAGTATCCTTACTTTCACCCAACCGAACTCCTGATTTTGAGGTTCGCCCCTATGCGAAAACCTTATTCTCCATATAAACCCTGGCGATAGGCTGATAGGAATCCCATACAATAATCATCCTGTCCCAGCAACGCCTTACCGGCATGAACAACCCCCATCATCGATTTATCTGTCGGATTTAAAATATAACCATCCATTCCTACCGCCATGGTCTGCGCTACAAACAGTCGGTTTAACACTTTCCGTTCAGGCAGGCCGTAGGAAATATTGCTAAGTCCGCACATAAACTGGGTTTTAGGGTACTGCTCCTTAATCAGTCTAATGGTTTCCAGAACCTCTATACCGGCTGTCCCCACACTGCTTACCGGCTTTACCAACGGATCAAAGTAGATATCGTCATCTTCGACTCCGGCTGCAGTTAATTTCTTGTACAAACTATCCGTGACCCGCATACGATCAGCAGCGGTTTCTGGCATACCCCTGTCATCCATACAAAGCGCCACTACTTTGGCTCGGTACTCTAGCACCAGCGGCAATACCGCATCAAAACGCGGCCCTTCATCTGTAATAGAGTTAATCATTGGCTTCCCGAATTTGGCCAATCTCAGCCCAGCCTCAAGAGCCAGGGGATTGGGACTATCAATACATAATGGCGCCTTTACCACTTCTTGAATGGTATTCACAAGCCATTCCATATTTTCAACTTCATTAAAAACTTTATTGCCACAGTTCACATCGATATAATCGGCCCCAGCATTCAATTGCTCCAAAGCAACCTTTTGGATATATTGGGCATCTTTATTGTCAACCGCTTCACTAATCGCCTTGCGGCTAGTATTGATTAATTCACCTACAATAAGCATAGTAAGTCCCCTCCGGTTTTTACAATTTAGAAACGATTGCGGTTGCCATTTCTTTACAAGCTACTGCATCTACGCAATAGCCATCGGCACCAATCTTCTCAGCAAATTCCGGATAAAGGGGCGCTCCTCCGACTAATATCTTGACTTGCTCTCTAAGGCCAGCTTTCTTAATGGCATTGATGGTATCCTGCATTACCATCATAGTAGTAGTCAGCAGAGCGCACATGCCAACAATAGCTGGTTTATGCTCTTTAATTGCCTCAACAAATGCTTCAGCTGATACATCAACGCCCAAATCAACCACATTAAAACCGCCACTTTCGAGCAACATGACTACTAAATTTTTGCCAATATCGTGTAGATCGCCTTTTACCGTTCCCATGACAAAAGTAGCCATATTGGCTGATTCAGCATCTGACAAGAACGGTTTAACTAACTTCATGCCCTCGGCCAATGATCTAGCCGACATCATTACCTCTGGAATAAACATCTCGCCGGCTTTAAACTTAGGAGCAACAATCGCCATACCAGCTAACAAACCATCATTGACAATCGCAAGCGGCGCTGTCCCTGCATCAATCAGTTGCTGAGTAATCACCTTCACACCGGCAAAATCTCCGCGAAATACCGCTTCTGCTAGTTTATTAAGTTCACTCATATTATTCAAACTCCTTCTTGTTGCTTAATTGTTTAGAATCTTTTGCATGTATTGCCGTATATCTTTATCAGCTTCCGGAGCAAGCAAAGACTCTGGTGCATTTTGTAGAATTTGCTTAAACTTCTTATTGGCTCGCGTCACGACGTCTTGCTCACCTGCCGATTTCCAATCAACATATGACTCCCAATCAGCGATTGTCGGAGTCCAAAGATCTCTAAAATGCTCAAAGGTGCTTGTATGAGTCAGATAAGTCCCCGTATGCCCTACTTCCTGAATAGCCTCCACCGCCAATGCTGTGTCAGAAGTATCAATTCCTTTGGCAATCCGCTTTACTCTGGCTACCAATTCTTCATCAATAACGAATTTTTCATAGGATGTTACCATAATCGCATCCAGTACACCCATACATTGGACAAAAATATTGGCACCACTCATCATACCCATCATCAAACTTTGCATTGTCTCATAGCCTGCTTGACAGTCCAATACTTTGGAATGATTGATACCGCACATAGTCCGCGTGGGTAAATGATAAAAATCCCGCCCCATCTGGATATTAGGAGTATTAATTAACATGGCTTCCGGCGATCCAGCTGCATAACTAGCCGCTTTCATGTAGCCTACTGTTGAGGCTGTAGCATAGACCACCGGCGTTCCTGGGTTAACAAGTTGGGCCAGTACCAATCCTGCCAATATCTCTACATTTTGCAACACTGCTGTACCTAAAAGGCTGATGGGTCCAGATACTCCAGCCATAATGCACGGTGCCAGTAAAATTACCTGATTTTGTTTAGCGTACTCAATAATGGTTTCTATTGTCTCTGGTGCGTAGGCAAGCGGACTCAATGAGTTGACTAATACTCCTACATAGTGTTTTTCCCGCAAGCAGCCTTTTGGACCGATCGCCATTTCAACCATCTCCAGCGTTTGCCGAACCTGTACCCCATCTACGCACATGCCAATAATCGGCTTATCCGTATTTTTAAGCATCTGATACATCATTTGAATATATTTTTGGCTTGCTGCAACATCACTGGGGTCTACCGGAATGCTGCCATTTAGATCAACAACCGGACTAGCCTGGCAAAGTTTCATGATATTGGCGTAATCCTCGATTGTTGCCAAACGGCGCCCGTTATCCATGTCTTCAATATATACCGGCCCAACATTAGGCTGAACCAAGATACCTTCTCCCACAGTAACTGAGCGTTGTTCATTTCTGCCTTGCCATGTAAAAGTGCGCGGGCATGTCTTTAATGCAGCATCTACTAATTCCGGCGTAATGTACACAGTTTTACCGTTAACGGTCGCACCATGCTTTTTAAAAACCTCAACTGCTTCGTCACTATGAAAAACAATCCCTGTCTCTCTCAGTATTTTGAGTGAGGCATCATGAATTCGCTGGAAATCCTCCTTCGAAACTACCTCCAGCCAACTTTTTAGCGCCAATATAAACACCTCCATTAATTCGTATATTGTTTTCCTATAGATCAACAGTTGCAATTCTTGTGCCAAATGCAAATAAGACCATACTTTGTTGTTGGGAATAAATATTTACAACGCGCTTGAATAAGTCAATTATCGACTTTGCCTTAATTAAGTCAAAAACCAAGTCTTTTAGACTTGGTTTTAAAGTCATATTAAATCTGATTCCTCTTCAGAATAGTATTTTCGGATGAGACGGCTTGCCTTGCTTTGACTAATATTTAACTCGCTAGCCACCCGGTAGGAACTTCGAAACCGTTTGTATAGCTGAATGACCAATTCTTTTTCCGTCTCTTTGAGCGAAACGCCTCTAAACAAGTCTGTACTTTCTAAATTAGATACATTACTTATGTTAGCAGGTTGCTTTTGCAGAATGTATTTAGGAAGATGCTCTGGCCGAATTGTTGTTTCAGCCACAGTAACCGCCAGGCGCTCAACCAAATGTTCAACTTCACGCACATTGCCAGGCCAACGATATTGAGTTAATAGCTCAAAACACGAATCATCAAACCGGTGAAACACCTTATACTTAGCATCAATTTTATCCAAAAAATAACAAATCAAGGGAGTAACATCATCTGGGCGGTCTCTTAATGGCGGTAGATTAAGTTCAATTACATTTAGCCGATAATAGAGGTCTTCACGGAATTGGCCATCTTTAACTAGTTGCGCAAGATCGCGATTGGTAGCCGCGATAATCCGGATATCCACCTTTTTGTGTTCCCGCCCGCCCACCGGTATGAACTTATTATCCTGAATTACCTCTAGCAATTTGGCTTGTAGTCTCAAAGGAACCTCACCAATCTCATCCAAAAATAATGTTCCCTTATCGGCTAATTCAATTAAACCAACCTTGCCTGACTTCTCCGCACCTGTAAAGGCACCGCGACAATAGCCAAACAACTCTGACTCAAGTAGTTGTTCAGGAATTGCAGCACAATTGATGTTTATAAATGATTTTTCTTTACGTCTACTTCTGTTATGAATATATTTAGCCATAACATTTTTTCCTGTCCCTGATTCGCCAAGAATTAGCACTGTCGAATCGACTGCGGCAATCCTTTGAGCCATTGCCAAACAGGCCTTCATTTGACTGCTTTGAACAATATAACCTTCGAAACATGCTTCACTTGGCCTTAGTTCCTTAACCTCTTGGTTATGCTTTGCTACTAGCTGTTTGGTTTCTTCCAAATTATATTTCAGTTCCTCCAGTTGGGTTATATCACGGCTGTTGAAGACGATAAACTCAATTTCGCCAGCAGAATTAAGCACTGGCGTAGTTGTGACAACAAGCTTTTTCCCCAGTACCGTTTGTTGCTCAACAGTAACCCTTTGTTTCTCTTTAAAAACCATCGGTGCAATAATCGGCGAATAATATCCCTCATTAACTAAATGATAAATCGTTTTGCCAATCATTTCTGCCGCTGTAAGACCATAGTTTCGCGCACCGGCCTCATTAACATAGATGATAATCCCTTTGGTGTTTACCACACTAATTTCATCAAACGAATTGTCCAATATTTTTTTCAAGTCTTCCAGACTTAGATTATTTTCATCAATGGAAGCGTAGTTTAAGATACTTTCAATTCCAGCCAAAGCTATATCTCTCCTTCGCTAGCTCAAAATAAATATTGTACTAAATCTCGACAGCTATAATGTTAATAATTACTATTGTTCGACAAAATTCATTAAATTCCTATATATTTTGAATAATGTCAATTCTTTTAATCATTTACATTGACCGATTGATTTGGTATAGAAATTGCATTATATATTGCTTGAATCCTTATTAAGGAGGAATAAGGAAACATACACTGGTTGTACAAGTGCTGACAGGCCTGACCCGTAAATTTCTTTAAGGGGGAGATTAAAATTAGCGCCACTAACCAAAATAATAAAAAAATTGAACCATGGGTCTTTTTTCCACCACTTATCTTTGCTGCAGTCTTTTGCCTCTGGGTTTTTAAAGATGCAAAAAGTGCCGCCGCGGGCCTCAAAAACGCCTATACTTTTGTAACAGTTAATATGGCTTGGGCATTTGAATGGTATATAATGGTCATGTTTGTCTTTTGTCTCTACTTTATTTTTGGCCCTTATGCCCATAAAAGGTTAGGGGATGAAAAGCCTGAATTTAGCACAATTTCTTGGCTAGGAATGATTTTTACTGCGGTTGCCGGTTTAGGAGTGTTAACCTGGACATCCATTGAGTTTTTCTATTACCTACAAACACCTCCGTTTGGAATTAAGCCCTTTTCACCCGAGTCACATCCATGGGCTTTGGCTTACCCGATGTTCCACTGGGGCTTTACGGTATGGGCTATGAACACTGTGTTTGGACTGGCTTTCGCCTACTTATTCTTTGTTAAGAAAAGAGACGTGGTTAGACCCAGTAGCGCCTGTGAATGTCTTTTCGGTAAAAATTTAACAGATGGCTGGCTTGGCAGATTGATTGATGCCCTGTTTGTTATTGGGTTTGTTGGCGGAGTCACGACCTGTATTGGTGTTAACGTTCCTACTGTATTTGCTTTAGTATCCAAGGTATTCGGTTCAGTCCACACGTTGGAGTTGGACGCAGCTATTATCTTATCCTGGTCAATTTTTATGGCTATGCTACTGTATACCGGCCTTAATAAGGGTGTTCGCCTACTTAGCGATTTCCGGATATACTTCGGCTTCGGTCTACTGGCTGTTATTCTTCTTTTTGGGCCCACCTCCTACATTTTGAATACCGCTACAGATACTTTGGGTCATTTACTGCAAAACTTTGTACGGATGAGTTTATATACTGATCCAAACTTTAAATCAGGTGTACCGCAAGACTGGACTATCTTCTACTGGGCTTGGTATGTCGCTCTTGTCCTGCAGGCCGGCATCTTCTTAGGCCGAATTTCCAGAGGAAGAACAGTCCGCGAATACGCGATCGGCTCGCTTCTTGCGTCTACCGCCGGCAGTTGGTTATTCTTTGCCGTTTTCCAGAACTTCTCCATGTACGTTTATGAACAAGGCACTGTTCCGATTGCTGATATTATGACTAAAAGCGGTCAAGGTGCCGCAATTGTCGAGATTTGGTCTCAGCTCCCTTTAGGCGGGATTATGACTTTTATTTTACTCATCTATGCCTATATTGCTATGCAGACCCTTCTCAATGGCGCTACCTACACGTTAGCTATGGTTACTACTAAGGAGCTATCAGGTGAAGAAGAGCCGCCGCAATGGATCCGGATATTCTGGTCACTCGTATTAGGAGCAATTGCCATTGCCCTGGTTTATATCGGCGGTATAAGACCATCCCAAACAATGACCATTGTTGGTTCCATTCCGATATTCCTTATATCTGTGTGTGTTTTGATTTCCTTTATGAAAGATATGCGCAAGCATTGGGGAACGACTGGTGAGGAAAAGCTATCATCACAAACTACCCAGTACTCTACTCCGGATAATAAAATTCAGGCATAGTTACTAGCATATCAACCGCTTATCACTAATAGGGACTGCCTCAACAATTGAGGCAGTCCCTATTTTTCATAAACCTATTCATATAATGTGCACGCTACTCCTAATAAACCTTACTGATTTCCATCCCCTTCTTTTTGAAGGCTGTTTCTATTTCCTGAACATGACTATGTCCATTTGTCTCCACAGTGACCTCCAGTTGGGCCTGCTTGAACCGATCCATGACCTTGGAGTGATTATGGTCTAGCTTAATGACATTGGCATGCACGTCTGCCAGAATTTGAGCAACACGCAGTAGTTCGCCGGGCTTATCTGGCAGAGTTACAGTAAAGCAGAACAACCTGCCTCTGGCGACCAGCGCTCTGTTTATGATCGCCGAAATGGTGGATATATCAATATTGCCGCCACTAAGCAGACATACTATGTTCTTGTCTTTTGCCTGCAGTTTTTTGAGCCCAGCCAGTGACAGCACCCCTGCACCCTCAGCGACCATCTTATGTTTTTCCATCAAGAGTAATATTGCATCAATGATATCAAAATCTGAAACTGTGACTATATCGTCCACAAACTGTTTGATGAATTCAAAAGTTAAGGTACCTGGTTTTTTGACAGCAGCGCCATCTGCCATGGTATCTACCTTTTCCAGTGTGCTGATCCGGTTCTTTTCCAGCGACTGTTTCATGCAGGATGCGCCCTCAGGCTCCACCCCAATTATTTTTATGCTTGGTTTTAACATCTTTGCAGCAAACGCCAATCCGCTGATTAGACCGCCGCCGCCAACGGGGACCAATATTTCATCAACATCATTAAACTCCTTAAGAATTTCCAAAGCCAGTGTGCCCTGACCAACGATTACATCCAGATCATCAAAGGGATGGATGAACACATAATCGTTTTCTTCTTCCAGTTCTCTTGCCTTCTTATAGGCGTCATCGTAGTTATCGCCGTGCAAAACAACATGAGCGCCATAGTTTCTGGTGGCTTCGACCTTTATGATCGGCGTAGTGGCCGGCATGACCAGGGTGGACTTGGCACCAAGCAGCTTAGACGCATAGCCGATTCCCTGAGCATGATTACCGGCTGAAGAGGCAACAACCCCTCTTCCCTTCTCTATATCACTGAGCTTGCTAATCTTATAATAGGCCCCGCGGATTTTAAACGCACCTGTTACTTGCAGGTTTTCCGGCTTGATAAACACTTGATTTCCCGACTCATTACTAAAAATAGGGCTTGCAATCAACTCTGTCTTCTGTAAAACAGGGCGCAGTTGCTGTTCAGCAAAATAAACATCATCAATCGATATCGAAGAATTCGGAAGCTTGTAGACACCTTTTTTCGATTCTGACATACGTTCCTCCTAATAGATAAAAATAAAAACTCGTCCTTGATTTTTAATCAAGGACGAGCTAAATACCCGCGTTACCACCTTATTTGCATAATAATGCCACTCTTCGGTTCAATCAAACCTAAGCCGAGTAACGTGGCTAACCCGGCATTTCTTACTTCAATTTCAGAAATGCAGTTCTGGAGTGATTTTCTTCCAGGTGCCTGTTATCGACTTTCACCATGTGTCGACTCTCTGCAAACATACATCCAGACTACTATCTCCATCATTACTATTATTCTTTATATTTTGTATACATTGTACCACTGTTTATATCCAGATGTCAATTGTTTATAAATTAATGCGTCACGTGTTCATTTATTGCAAAAACTAGCTAAAATCGCATATTGATTGTTCAGTTTGTAGCTATGTTTACACATTCCGGCCTCTCCAAACAGGAAAACTACACCTAGATCTTATTACCTTCCTCGACCAAATTTTGATTACGAGCAGCCGGTTGTTTACGCGCTGCCCAGATACCGCCACTGATAATAAGTAAGCCCCCGATGATGTGGGGGGTTCCGATTGGTTCATCTAAGAATAAAGAACCGAGTAATGCCCCGTACAGGGGCAGTGTATTATAAAAAACCATCGCGCCGCTCGGGCCAAGCCGGGCAACACCTGCATTCCAGGCGTAAAACCCGATCGCAGCAGGAACAATGCCTAAATAAATAGTGATTAGAATCAATCTGGCATCAAGAATGACTGGAATCTGTTGCAATTCCCCTACAGCAAAAAGGCATAAAACCGGAAGACCGATAAACGTCGAAAAGGCCGTAGCAGATATCGAGGAACGATACCGCATAACCCTGCTGCTTATAACAGAATACAGGCCCCAGATGGCGACCGCAATCAGGATGATGAGGTCTCCCCTATTAAACTGAGCGGTTTTCCAAAAGGATAAGGCCCCACCTGAAATCAAATATAATACGCCAATCAACGCAAGTATGGCACCGCAGATTTGCCGTTTGGACATAGGCTCTTTGATAAACCAAGTCGCAAATAGGCCGGTCAACAGCGGTGCTAAGCCATTAATAATGGTACTATTGACTGCTGTCGTGTAGTGGAGTCCCCAATACAGGATCGGCGAAAAAAGAACGATGCCTGTTAAGGCCATCGCTGCCAGCAGCCAACAGTCCTTGCCAATCTGCCGTTCTGCCGGCGGTTGCCGCCGGAGTATTATGGCAAAAATGAGCGACGCGATAAAAAATCTGGCACTGGAAATCGTAATCGGCCCAATAAAATCTTTCAACAAACGCCCAAATACCATATTAGAAGCCCAAACTAATGTGGCCAAATTTACATATCCAATTCCGATAATTTGTTTTAGTTTCTCTGGATTCATACGCCTACCTACCTTTACTATTCAGTGCGCTGACTTACTAGACTGCATGTACTATTTACCATAATTGTGGAAAATTCCTTCAAAGATTACAAAATTAAAACAGGACCGGCCTCACGGCTGTCCTGTTTATCTACCCCATATACCGTTAGTTGTCTAACTATAACACCCGTTCTCCTAACAAAGACCCCATAAGGGCCACTGCCACTTTAGCCGTCTGGTTGCGATGATCCAGCACTGTATTGACCTCGACAAACTCGGCGCTTGTCACAATATTAGCCGCAGAAATCAACTCCATGGCTAAATGGCTTTCACGATACGTTAGCCCGCCAAACACCGGGGTGCCTACCCCTGGCGCGTAGAGTGGATCCATGACATCCATATCAAAACTCACGTGAACGCCATCTGTGCCAGCCGACACAATCCTGATGGCTTCGTCCATCACCTTACCCAGACCCATAATATCTATCTCATGCATCGTGAACACGGTAACACCTAATTGTTTCAAGAGCACCTTTTCCCCAGGATCCAAGTCGCGTACGCCAATCATAACAAAATTTCGAGGGTCCAGTTTTACATCCTGGCCCCCGACCCCTGTCAGCCGTTCATGCCCAAGCCCAAAGCTCACTGCCACCGGCATACCGTGAATATTGCCTGTCGGCGAGGTTTCAGCAGTATTAATGTCGCCATGAGCATCAAACCAGAGCACGCCCAGCTTTTTTTTATGCTGCAGCACGCCGGACATTGTCCCGATAGCGATACTGTGATCGCCTCCGAGCACTAACGGGAACCGGCCTTTTTGCATTTCTTCAGCTACGGTATGACACAGCTCAGTATTAACTCTTTCAATCTCATCCAGATACTTCAGTTTGGTTCCGTCCACATAGCAGGAGTCAGGCCTGTTAGGCAAAATATCGCCCCTGTCATCAATGTCATAACCGAGCTCCTGGAGTTTTTCCCGCACCTTGGCATAGCGGATAGCACTCGGTCCCATATCGACGCCCCTGCGATCGGCCCCAAGATCTAGTGGTACGCCGATAATTGAAACGCGGTTATTAATAGTTGGATTCATATAGGGGGTATCCCCTTTCCTACTGATAATTTATTTGCTTAAAATAGTACTAAACCACATAATCCGGAGGCAATGATAAGAAAAATCGGGGGTATTTTTGTCTTAATCAGCAATATTACCGACAATACCATAATCATTATGCTCTTTATCTCAAAATTCCATGACGAAATTGCAATATTTATTCCATGTGCAATTCCATGAGCCGAAAAAATTATACCATTCTCTATGGCCATCTTCAAGGCTGCAACAAGAATAATACCTGGAATAACAGCTCGGAGTCCATACAGGATTCCCTGAGCAGCAGGATGTGAATTGCATTTTAAAAAATAGACTGCTGCAAGAACAACTACCAAGATACAGGGTATCAAAATACCCAAAAAGGCTGCTGCCGCCCCCGCAAAACCATTTATCTGATAACCAAGCCCAACCGCTGCGTTAACAGCTACAGGGCCTGGCGACATAGCGGCAATTGCTATCGTATCTGTCATGCCTTGCGCCGATACCCAGCGATTCCGCTCGATCGCTTCCATCATAATCGGTATCATAACATACCCGCCACCAAAACACAGTAAGGAGAGTTTTAAAAAAAGCTGAAATAATTGAAAAGTCATGTCATGAATTCTCCTTGCGCGTGGCAGACTTGCACTTCATAGCCACTTGTGACACATAACCAATGATACCACCTGCCAAGATGACCGGTATTGTTGCGTCAGACACCATAACACTAACAAGGCTCGCCGCTACACACAAGACTTTCGCACCCCTGCTCTGAAGTGAGGTTTTACCTGTCCTAAAAGCTGCACATAGGATAAGACCTACTACCGTTGGCCGTATGCCGGAAAAAGCAGCTTCAAACAGCGGGTTACTTTTCACTATCAATAGCATCATCGACAGAGCTAATACAATCAGGGCCGAGGGCAGTAGGTTGCCACATACCGATACAATAGCCCCTGGAATACCCCTCAGCTTGTACCCTATGAAGGCAGCAACGTTAAGCCCAATGGCACCGGGAAGACAACCGGTTACGGTAAAGATATCAGCGATGTGCTCTGAACCAATCCACTTCTTTTGGTCTACTACCTCGCGTTCGATAACAGGCATCATTGCATAGCCTCCACCAAACGAAAAAGCACCAATCTTAGAAAACGTAATAAACAAATCAGTGAGCCGGCACTTGTTATCCACCATCTGTCCCCCCAATGTAGAAACAACATCACTTCTCTGCTTCAAGTATATTACGTATGTCAGTTATCTTTACCTAATTATACCAAAAAACGGCCTGAACCGCCCTATCGATCGCAAGGGGTTCAGGCCGTTTCTTTATAATCGAGGCTCTTTTGCCTTACCGGTAGAATAATAAGAAATTCGCAACTATAATCACGATCAAGGCCCCAGCCATGGGAATCGCTGTCCGTTTAACCACGTCAAACGGCGATACACCACCCATGCTTGAGGAAACTACGATAACGGCAGTGATCGGTGAGATCGCACGGGCAGCACTTGCAGCAAAATGCATAGGCAGCAGCATAACTACCGGCGCAACCGACATTTTAGCGGCAACAGTCGGGGTTAACGCGGCAAAGGCAAAAAACGGCGCATTGCCCGAACCCATAACAACAGATGCAACCGCGATGATGCCTACCATAACAAGAATCATGCCTGCTGCACCAAACCCGGAAGACTGGGCCGAGGCGATGATGGCGTCAATAGTCCCGATTGTCATAAGACCTTTGGCAAAGGTTTCACCGGCGACAATCAGCGTAATAACATTGGCCATCTGCAAACCTAAGCCATCGAAGAAAGATTGTATGTCGGCAAGAACTTTTTTACCATCCCGGTAACGGATATATTCAAAGATCATACCAATCGCTACACCAATGAACATGGCCTTAATGATATCCATCTTAATCCATGAAATCCACAGGCTGCTAAAAATCAAAATTAATGCTAAGGGCAGGGCCGGCAGTATTGCGTAAATCATTGGCGGCGTATTTTCGTCTGCCTCTGCTGCCGCTAATTCCGAGGCCTGAACTACATGCCCGTCACGTTTATCAAACCATTTTTGCGTGAAGTAGTGGAGCACCGCTACTACCGGTATAACAGCAGCAGCAATGGGAATCTGGTAGTTGGTCCAATATAAAACCGGATCAATCCCGGCAGTAGTAGCCGACAGGATGGTACCTGTGTCACTAGGGCTCCAGTCAAGACAAAGGGTAGTGGCAATGACTGCAGTAGCTGACAGACGGCTGACACCCAAGCTGATAAGTACCGGGAACACAGTGACCATGAGCAGCATAGCCAGACCGGACGCACTGTTGATGCATAGGCCCAAAAGCATTCCTAACACCCAGGCACCTGCCATAACCAGATAAGGGGAGCGCAGAGCTAACAGCGGTGTTATTGTCAGCTTAACCAAAGCTTTACTGGCGCCGATATGATCCATGTAGCGGGCAAACCCGCCCACAGCCATGATATTTAGACCAAGTCCGGCAGCCCGGGAACTCATCGTCTGTTTAATAAATTCGAATGCGTCAAAAAGCACTGACCCTGTGCTGTCTTTCACTGGCAGAATCTTACCAAGTCCGAGGGCTACAGCTGCGAACATGAGCATTAAACCGGCCATAAACAAAACAGGCTGAGGTTTATACTTTTTGACAATCAGATAACCCACCCAAAAAGTTACTAATAAAGAAATAATAATACCCACTTTTTTACCTCCATTTTTTAGCGATTCTATAATATTGCCTACATATATATATCCTTTACCAGCACCCCCTTATTCCTATGCCTTACTTAATCTCTTGCCAGCCTTGTACGTCGGTAATGCCCAGACCTGGCGCATCAGGAATAATAAGCTGGTTTTTAGAGAAACTTACGCCGCCAACTACCGGGTCCTCAGCCAACAGAACAGCCGCATCCAAATCTGATTTGGTAACAATCCTCTTGCCGGCTGCCAGGCTCGCCGCTGCCGTAATTCCTACCTTGCTTTCCAGCATACAACCCATCATACAATTAATGCCCATGGTCTCGGCAAAATGGGCAATTTTGATGGCATTATGCAGGCCGCCGGCTTTCATTAATTTGATATTAATTAAATCACAAGCTTGCATGGCCAGCAGTTGAAATACCTCATAAGCACCAAAAGCCGATTCGTCTGCCATAATATCTGTTTCCACATGATCTGTAACATATTTGAGCCCTATGAAATCATGAGCCTTTACCGGCTGCTCAATCAATTCAATATCCAGTCCCATATCCTCGAATTTGCGGATAGTCCGGACAGCTTCCTTCGGGCTCCAACCCTGATTGGCATCAAGTCGAATCTGCACATCATATCCGACTGCAGCGCGGATGGCCTGCACCCGCTTAATGTCAAGCGCCGCATCTGTGCCTACTTTAAGCTTCAGTGCTGTATAACCTGCCGCCACTGCCTCCAGCGAGTCCCGTACCATCTCTTCCGGGTCGTTAACACTAATCGTCAAATCAGTTGTAATCACTTCACGATAACCGCCCAGTAATTTGTACAGCGGGATACCGTGCAGTTTGCCGAACAGATCATATACCGCAATATCCAGCGCCGCCTTAGCTGAGCTGTTGTGCAGCATAGAGGAATCAATTGTTGTCATGATTCCTTCCAGGTTGTCTACGTCCATACCGATTAATTTGGGTCCAATTGTGTCACGGATGGCTGCGATGATAGAATCCTGGCTCTCCCCTGTGATGACCGCTGTAGGCGGAGCATTACCAAAGCCGATCTCTCCCGTATCTGCGACCATCTTAATGATAATATCCTCAGCTGAATTCACCTGCCGTAGGGCTGTCTTAAAAGGTTTCTTTAACGGAATGCTTACTTTACCAATTCTGATTGCGGCAATTCTCATTTGTAAGACCTCTCCCTTGTGCTTTATATTCTATAGTCCAACCGCATAAAGTGAGACTTAGCTTCAGGTGGGGTTTTAACCCCATCTGAAGTTTAGTCGACCTTATCCAGGGACTTAGCCGCTCGCCTGTGCCCTTTGGGTATAACTCCCACTTGTAGAAGATGGGAGTCTTAGAGCGGCTTGGTCATCGGATAAAAATGCCTACACGGTAAAAAAATCCAGCATAATAAACCTCCTATACAGAAGGCTATCATGCTGGATTTTATTTACGTCTACGTCAGCGTATCTTTTTAGCAAACGTACGGTAAACAAAGCAGCTTTTATAGGTGTTTTTAGTCGTTCAAATCAAGCGGCAAACCGCTCACAATGCGAAAATACTTCTTTTGAGCATCCTTATAAGCTACTAAAATAGCTTTTTGGGATGAACCAAAATACCGAGACTCAACCTGCTGCTTAACGACCTCAAACTCTTCCCGCATACTTCTGCCGGCAAACAAACTGCAGATAAATTCAGCCGTAGTAGGAACTGTCGCCGAGCTGCCGCAAGTCACGATCTTACCTGATTCCCGTTCCACAACAAAACCAATAAAAAACTGTCCATAACGGTGAGTAATCGGATTATTCTGCTGTGACTTGGCATTACCGACTATATAGATGGTATTCTCTGCAAACATGTCGCTCTCCATCTAGTCTTTAATGGATCTTATGAATACAATATTCGCGAAAAATGATTATTTTCCTTTCGCCACTTCTCACATTTTCAACATTTCAGTGCGTTTGGCTCTTTTGACTAATGTGGAAGAACCCTCGCCCCGCTCCGGCACTGCTTCAAGCGGGATATTAAGTTCACGGGCTATTACCTGCCTGACCCTTGAACCGCAAAATGCCCCCTGACAGCTGCCCATACCGGCCCTGGTCCGCCGGCTGACTGCCGCAATCGACTTCACCGGGATATCCCGCTGCAGGCAATCGATAATCTCTGCTTCAGTTACTTTTTCACACCGGCAAATAATATGACGCTCCGGCTCAGGTGCATTAATATCGCCATCAAATGCATCCCCTTTTGCCTTGATGATTGGCTGCCGATACGGGTGGAATGTTGGATTGGGCTCTAAGGATAACCCGGCGTTCCTGATAAGTTCGACTACCTTCAAGGCAATGGCAGGCGAAGACGTCAGCCCCGGCGAATCGATGCCAACCAAATTAATGAATTGCTTTACAACACTATCCTCTATAACCCAGTCTTTACGGTTTGATACCGGCCTATTGCCGGCAAAAGACTTCAGCGCTCGCCGCATGTTAAAGTCCGGAACTGATTTTCGGGCTGTCTGGACAATATACTCAAGCGTTTTTTCATCTGTGCCCAAATCTTCCTTATCCTCAATCTCTTCGGCATTAGGACCAATCATTAAGTTGCCATGATAGGTTGTTGTTACCAGAATCCCCTTGCCCAGCTTGGTAGGAACCTGGAAAACAACTGATCGAACCAGATAATTCTGGTCCTTATCCAGCAAGACATACTGGCCTCGCCGCGGGATAATATGGTAGTCATTGATGCCAACCATTCCGGCAACCCTGTCGCTATGGATGCCAGCCGCATTGATCACATAGCGGGCACATACCTCGTCACCATTGCTGACAGTCAGTTTAAAGCCATCGTCGTCCAGCTTTTGAATCTGGGTAACCTCAGTTGCAAGCTTAAGCACCACACCGTTGCTAACTGCATTCTCAGCCAAGGCTACAACAAATTCATAAGGGGAGGTTACCCCTGCATTCTCGCAATATAAAGCAGCTATTACCTCTTTGCTTAAATATGGTTCCATTTCCCGTGCCTGATCACCATCAATCAGCTTTAGCCCCTGAACGCCGTTTTCCCTGCCATATTCAGCCAGCTGGTTAAGGGTTACGATCTCTTCATCACGAAAAGCCAATACTAACGACCCGGTCTTTCTATACCCGAAGTTTAGCTCTTTATTCAACTGTTCATACATCTGATTCCCCTTGACACAAAGCTCCGCCTTCAAGGTGCCTGGTTCATCGGAATAGCCCCCGTGGACAATCCCACTATTGGCCTTGGAACAGCCGCAGCTTACATCTTCATTCCTTTCCAGCACACACACCCTCACGTTGTACCGTGACAGCTCTCTGGCAATATTCATCCCAACGACCCCAGCACCAATAATACAGATATCATACATATTAAGTCCCCCTTTCGCCCGCCCAAAGTAATTTGTTTTTTCTAATATTTATTATCTAAAAAATTCGAAAATCCTGCTGATTTTACCTTTGTACTAACATATTTCTACAAGGAAGGAAAACAGCCAGACTACAGGGAATATACATTTCGGAGTATTATCTCTGCATAGAAAGAGGGGTACCATGAAACTGATATCATGGAATGTAAATGGGCTTAGAGCCTGTCTGGGTAAGGGCTTTCAAGATTTCTTCACCAGTGCAGATGCCGATATCTTTTGTGTTCAGGAGACTAAAATGCAGCAAGACCAGTCAGAACTGGTTTTGGATGGATATGAGGAATACTGGAACAGCGCAATGAAAAAAGGCTACTCTGGTACTGCTATTTTCACACGAATAAAACCTCTGGCAGTTACCTATGGCATGAACATGGAAGAACATGATCAGGAAGGCCGTATCATCACACTGGAGTTTGATCAGTTTTTTCTAGTCAATGTTTATACGCCCAATTCGCAACGTGGGCTTATGCGCCTTGAATACCGCATCAAGTGGGAAAACGACTTCAGAAACTACCTCTTACAACTTGATAAAGCAAAGCCTGTCATTATGTGCGGTGATCTCAATGTGGCTCACGAAGAAATCGACATTAAAAATCCCAAAGCGAACCGTAAGAATGCCGGCTTTACTGATGAGGAAAGAAATAATATGACAGCTCTGCTTACGTCCGGTTTCACCGACACCTTCCGGTCGTTATACCCTGAAAAAACCGATGCCTATACCTGGTGGTCCTATATGATGAACGCGAGAGCCCGTAATATTGGTTGGCGTATTGACTACTTTGTCGTTTCAAACCGTCTAAAAGAATCTATTAAAGATGCTCTCATTTACCCTGACATTATGGGCAGCGATCATTGTCCTATTGGCCTGGAGTTATCCTGAATATCGTTATCTTAAGCAAGAAAGGGGCAGTGCTGAACTAGCGTTTCAGCACTGCCCCTTTTGCGCGGTCGGTAGTGGTACAGGTTTTCTAGTGGATTGCTTTCTTCTTAAACCTGCCACCCATTACCTCATGAACATCATTAATTGTAACAAATGCACTCTCATCGATCTCGTCGATTATGGACTTTAATTTTGCCATCTCAAGCCTTGTAATGACAGAATACAGGACATCTTTGCGTTCCTTCGTATACCCGCCCTCGCCATGTAAGACGGTAACTCCCCTGCCTAAACGAGCCATCAGTGCATCGGCTATGTCGTCCGGTCTATCCGATACAATCATGACAGCCTTAGACTCGTCCAAACCTTCAATGACAGTATCAATCACTTTGAAGGCGATAAAATAGGCAACCAGCGAATACATCGCTTTATCCCAAGTAAACACAAGCCCGGCACTTGTGAGTATGAACAGATTAAAGAACATAATGATTTCGCCAACTGAAAAACTTGTGCGCTTATCCAGCAAAATAGCGACAATCTCTGTCCCGTCAAGCGATCCGCCATAACGAATGATTAAACCGACGCCTACACCTACAATAATTCCCCCGAATACCGCTGCCAAAAATAAATCATTGGTTAAGCCTGGTATGGGATGAAAAACTGATACCCAATAGGACAAAGACACGATAGAAAAAAGCGTCGATATCGCAAATGTTTTACCGATTTGAACATATCCCAGGTATAAAAACGGTAAATTGAGCAACACCAAAAACAGACTAAGAGGTAATCCTGTCAAATGGCTTGCCATAATGGACAGTCCCACGATTCCTCCGTCTATAATATTATTAGGAACGAGAAAAATTTCCAAACCGACCGCCGCTATGATTGACCCGAAGAAAAGCATTGCATATTTTTTTACATTCTTTACAGTCTGATTTTTTTTCGGCATATACCAGTCCTCCCAATAACGTATTTTCCCTTAGTTAATAGGTATTTTCTTCATCTACGACGTCATTTCCTGCTATATCCTTACAACTATTACATAACCTACTGCTTGGGAGTACCATTTGGGCGCAGCAGGGGTTTTTCACCTTTAATCGATTGCACAAATTCGAATGCTTTTTTAACCTTTTCTGCTTCACCCTCAATGATTACTACGACTGAACCTTCCGAGCCCGCAATCCCCCCTGACCCAATATGGTAAGCCTGAACGCCGAAAAGGGTAGTTAACGCCTGGATTTCAGTTACTACCACTGCATTGATGATCGGCATCATCCCGATTGGGCTGCCGGTGCTGTATGTGTAGCTTCTATTACCGCTATGTTTTACAGCTTCGGCTACGCTAGGAATCATTTTTTCCATACCTACAGGCATTATTAGCCGGGCTCCACGGGCATATAAGGTACCTAAGGCAGAACCAATTGTTCCCCCGGCATGATGTGCCATAAAAACTGCCGCATTAAATTGACTATCGACAGCATTTGCCCCTTTTATAAAAACATCCTTGTCAGAAAACAGCTCAAGCGCCTGCTCGGCTCTGATATCTTTACGGACTCCCTTGTGTAACACAATAGGGAAAATATAATCAGGATTATCCGGGGTGTTCCACGTTTCTCCCAATGTTATGTGACCTGAAATAAAATTTTCTTTAATCAGGGGACTGCCAAGCAGTTCTTCCGCGACATAGCCGTTAGTACTCCCTGTTGCCACAACTATCCATCCATTGGTTAATGCTTCTTTAATCTCAGGGAGCTGGACAACCGCTTTGGCAATTAATCGCCTGGATTCATAAGGGGTTACTACAATAAATGCTCTTTCTGAATACATGTCAGCACCTCCACTAAGGTTATTATTACCCAATTATCAGCCACTAGACAAACAATGGTTGGGCGGTATACATTGCGAAACGTGACGCAAACCCACGCCTGTTCCAAGAAATGTTATTTACTTATGACAATGATAAGCTAAACCCGCCAACAAAATCAACCCATATAAAAGAGGTATTCAATTAAACAATATCCACGAATACAGTATTATGGGGTTTTGTGGTTTTACAAGTTCTTTCTTGACCCTCGCTAAAATAGTATATAGCTGCCTTGAATTATATGGTATCATTATAGTGGAATAACTCAGCGAAAGGGTTGGGATTATGAAAAATATTACAGTACTTGCTACTGGCGGAACTATTGCTGGGGTATCCCACTTTCCTACTGATACTGTCAGCTATCAGCCGGCGGTAGTGTCAATTGAAGAGATATTGAATGAAATTGGTTCAATACAAAGCATTGCTACTATCACCAGTGAACAAATCACACAAGTAGATAGTGCAGATATGAGCCACGATATCTGGCTTCAGCTGGCAAACCGCATAAACACCTTGTTAAACCAGCCAACTGTTGACGGGGTCGTTGTAACCCATGGAACAGATACACTTGAAGAAACTGCCTACTTTTTGAATTTAGTCATAAAAAGCGAAAAGCCGGTAGTGCTGGTAGGAGCTATGCGGCCGGCCACCGCAATTAGCCCTGACGGACCTATGAATCTATATAATGCTATCCTATTAGCAACAAGTTCTTCGGCAAAAGGTAAAGGAGTTCTTGTTGCGTTAAATGATACCATTAACAGCAGTCGTGATGTAACCAAAACGAACACCGCGCTCCAAGACACCTTCAAGGCCCCTGAGCTCGGATACCTGGGTTATATAGTTGATAGCCATCCCCACTTCTATCGTATGCCGACACGTAAGCATACCTATATGGCAGAGTTCGATATCACCGGCATTACAAAGCTGCCCCAGGTTGATATTATTTACGGGCATGTCAATGATAGTGGTACCTTGGCACATGCGGCTGTAGCGGCCGGTGCCAGAGGTCTTGTTTATGCCGGGCTTGGTAACGGAAATATGTCTCAGCAAATGAAGAATGTTCTCAGCGATATTCAGCGCAAAGGCATTGTCGTGGTGCGTGGTACCCGGGTTGGCAATGGTGTAGTTACCCGGAATGGAGCTCTAGATGATGACCAAAACAACTTCGTAGTAGCTGATACTCTTAGCCCTCAAAAAGCCAGAATCCTGCTCATGCTTTCATTAATGAAGACAAGCAATCCGGCTGAAATTCAAAACATGTTCTGGACATACTAGAAAATTGTCTTTGAGCTTCATCTGACATTTTGTAAATAACAGAGAATATAGTTATGTTACATAGCTTGACTGACAATTCTATTACCATTACAATATAAATACGTATGGCGATGATGCCTGCCCGTGTTAGACGGGCAGGCATCTTTGTTTTGAGGGGGAGAACATATGTCTGGTGATAACAACAATATTATTGATGCATCCATTCTACTCAGCGAGCTTAAACATGCTAATAATGAAATGAGCAAAGTAATTAGTACAATCCAGCAAATTGCTCAACAAACCAACCTTCTGTCATTAAACTCAGCCATCGAAGCGGCACGGGCTGGAGAAGCAGGCCGGGGATTTGGCGTTGTAGCAGATGAAATTAAAAAGTTGGCCACTCGCAGCTTTGCTTCTACTAAAGAAAGTACTATGATTATTGAAAACATCCAGGCCAAAGCTAATGAAGTCATGGCCGTACGAACAGCCGACGTTGCTTATGACACAATAGACAAAATTGACCGTAACCTCTTTGAGCGCAATTGTGATGCCCAAGCCTGGGCTGGTTTTTCGCAAGTAAAGAATGCCTTATGTTCGACCGCCGCTGATCGTATTGAACAGGCTAACAACCTATTAAAAACACTTGTTGAGATTTACGAAGTCTATTTTGATTTATATGTGCTCGATTCCGAAGGAACGATAGTAGCAGCTGGCATACGCCGTGAACTTATTGGTGAAAAGATGTCCGACAGGAGCTGGTTTCAAGAGGTTAAGGCCGCTAAAGCCATATCTGTAACTGATCTGTATTTTTCTTCAGTGGAAAAACGCCATACAGTTGCCTATTCCTGTCCTGTTCGCAGCGATGCCGGCGAGATTATCGGCTATTTTTCATCTCGTTTTAACTGGGAATACATTTATGACATCCTGGATTCAGCCCGCATCGGTAAGAGGGGTGATATAGCCATCATCAACAAGGACGGCTATGTTATCGCCTGCCCAAGCCGCAAGGGCATTTTGACAGATAACTTAAGCAGCCTTGAAGCGGCTCAACGAGCTATGAAAGGCGCAGCATACGGTTACACCCTTGAAAAAGACAATCGTGGCAATACTAAAATTTATGGGTATGCCCATACACGCGGTTATAATGCCTACAAAGGAAAGAACTGGTCTGCCATAATCAGTGAGACAATATAACTTGGCTTTCCCTCAAACTAGCACATATCCAGGTTTAAAGTTATAAGAAAACGCCTACAGCATAGATTTCATATGCTGTAGGCGTTTTTTCTATTCTCGCTTTCTGCGGACACAGCCCTGGCTACAACTCAGACGGCAATTAACGCCCTATCGGCATCCCTGGCCAATAAGTGAGCCCCAGCCTGGTCGCCGCCCCAACCAATATTTTTCATATAGTAACACTACATAATATATATGAATAACATAAAGTAGATACCTAGTAAATTAATATGTTAGGAGTGATTAAGTTGAGTTGTTTACCTGAATTTGAAGTTGAAAGAATTGCGACCATTATAGCAAAGCAATATCAAGATCAATGGCAAGCACAAGCACAATTACAGGCGCAATTACAGGCGCAGTTACAATTACAAGCACAAGCGCAGAGCCAAACCGAAACCGAAACCGATACAGTAACCAATCATATGGAAAAATGCGGAAATTCACTAGCTATCGCTGTTGCTGACCCCTTAATTTCACTATTATTAATAATTATTATTGTTATCATTGTGCTGTTCCTGCGTGGCGATATGACGGCTGCCACCGTCGCATCATTAGTGGATAGAATGATAGATACCAGCAAGAAATCGAATTTGCCGCTCGCTGATCTTATTGAGGAGCTTAAAGCAGCAATTAAGTAGTAGTAGACAAAAAAGAAATTAGATCATTTAACGAATCTATCCTTACACAAGTATAATTGACCTTTCTTAAAAGAAAAAAGAAAGGATAAAAAGCCCTGGATTTAAACACTCAGGGCTTCAGGTAGTAATCGCGTATCGAGGTTTAAGTTATAAGAAAACGCCTACAGCACGGATTTCATATGCTGTAGGCGTTTTTTTATTTGCCCCTTCCGTTTTTCCTCATGGGCATTTTATTGTTTGTAGTTTTTGCCTTACTTGCTTTTGGGAATGGCTTATTGTTTTCGTTTGCTTTTTTCTTTTTTTCTTGTAGAAGAGTGAGTAAATCCACTGAGAGCTCCTCCTTTACCAACATAGAGTTACAACTATATTTTACAACGCAACGCATCTATTGTATACATTTTATAAGCTTCACTATAGGATAGAATTTCTTTTTTCTTTGCCGCTTATTGTCTATAGGCGACAGGGCTGCGGCTTGCATCAAATACTACGAAAGCCTACTTTCTTTATGGTATATATCTTCCCTTTGATCTTTGTAGCTTCGAGAGCATCCATCACAAGGCCGCCTTTGCCCCCAAGGATCTCTACATAAGAACAAGTCTCCTGAACATCGATAATACCAATATCTTCGGCACTGACCCCAGCAATATTAGTGATGGCTCCCAGTATATCTCCCGGTCTCATTTTCGTCTTTTTCCCGGCATTAATACGAATTCTGGTAATCTCTCGATTTATTTTTTCACCTATATCAGGTTTGAAAATAGGCTTAGCCTTACTATTCTCAAAAATCATTTTGCCTCTCTCAACCGCTTCGGCTGTCGGCAGTTCTAACCTAGGTATCTTATACTGAACATATTCTTCTATTTCAGCTAAGGTTCTACGTTCAGCCGGGGTCACAAGGGTAATTGCGGTACCCTCATTTCCCGCTCGCCCCGTCCTGCCAATTCGATGAACATAGCTTTCATTATCTACAGGAATATCATAATTGATCACAAGAGCTATCTCTGCTACGTGAATACCTCTTGCAGCTACATCAGTGGCGATCAGAAATCGAAACTCACCTCTTTTAAATCCTTGAATTGTCGTTAACCGATCCCTTTGTTCCATCCCACCATGCAAGCTTCCACAGAGATAGCCTGCATTTTTTAGTTTTTCAGCTAGAACCTCTACTTTTTCTCGCGTGTTGCAAAACAGAATACAGCTATCCGGCCTCTCAGTAACCACTATTTTTTTGACAAGCTTGAACTTGTCATTCTCTTCAACCTCATAATAGCCCTGCTGGATTTTTTCTGTAGTAGGGTTTTCCGATTCAACCTCCAGCTTCACCGGATTTGTCATATATTGACCGCATATTTTTTGGATTTGATCAGGCATTGTTGCCGAAAACACCATGGTGACCCTATCTTTAGGCAACTTTTCTATAATTGCTTCAACCTGCTCGATAAAGCCCATGTCCAGCATTTTGTCTGCTTCATCGATAATCAGATACTTGATTTCGGCCAAGTTGATATTGCCGCTTGTAATATGATCAAACGTTCTGCCAGGTGTACCGACGATAATATGCACCCTTTGTTTTAGCTCTCTTTGTTGTACCGCCATCGGTTGCCTACCGAAAATAGCAGCACACCTTATTTTCTTAAACCTTCCTATATTAGAGATATCCTGTTTTACCTGTACCGCTAATTCTCGCGTCGGAGTAAGGACTAAGGCCTGCGGGTTCCTTTGCTCGACTTCTATCTTTTCACAGACCGGGATTGCAAAAGCGGCTGTCTTGCCACTGCCAGTCTGTGACTTCACGATAATGTCCTTATCTGCAAATACCAGGGGTATCACCTGCTCCTGAACCTCTGTCAGGCTTTCATACCCTAAGGTTGCTAATGCTTTTCCTATTTCTTCACTAAATCCGCCCATAATATTAAACCCCATTCTCGCAAAATTCCCTTATAGCTGCCGTACAGCTTTTATGGCTGTCTGCAGTGTATTTAATAGAAAGCTTTATTTATTTTGTGCCTAACCAAGCTATCCTAATCCTCTATCCCATCATCCAAAACCTTTTTGCCTCATCGGCAATCCTACTAACACTGTTCGTGCGTACGGCCCCCTGCCATTCTGGCGGAAAGAGCCGCTTATACCTTGATTGCGAAAACCGATCATCAATAAGGAGAACCAGTCCCCGGTCATACTCGGTACGAATTACTCGCCCTGCTGCTTGCAAGACCTTGTTCATCCCCGGATAGACATAGGCATACTCAAACCCCTGGCGGTTATCCTTATCAAACCACTGCCTGATAATCTCCCGCTCCAGGCAAACCTTAGGCAACCCCACGCCAACGACAACAGCCCCGACAAGCCGCTCACCGATTAGATCAATGCCCTCACCGAATACGCCTCCAAGGACAGCGAAGCCCACAAGTGTATCTGTGTTCTCACTGGAGAATTGATCCAGAAACCCGGCACGTTCTTCTTCAGTCATCTCACCCATTTGCCGAATTACCCTTGTTAGCGGGTTTTTCAAGGAAAACCGCTGGTACACTTCCTCCATATACCGGTAGGAAGGCAAGAATACTAAGTAGTTTCCGGCTCTTGCTCCGATTGCAGCTGCTATACTGTCGACAATCACCTCATAGGTCTTTTCCCTTGTTTTATAAGTAGTACTGATATTGTCGGCGACTAAGAGGCTTAGATGACTATGGTCAAACGGCGTAGGTACTGTTATTTTACCGTCCCCTTCCTCGCCGCCTAATACTTCTGAAAAGTAATTAAGCGGGGTGAGCGTAGCGGAAAAAAAGACTGCCGCCCGCCCCCTCTGAACAGCCTGCCGCAATAATTCCGAGGGGTTAACACAAAACAGTTTTAGTTTTATATCCTTGTCCATTTTCTCGACGTACGTCACATAGCGTTCATCATACGTCTCGGAGGTCCGCAAAAAAGCATTGACCTTAAAATAAATATCTAAAAGTTCTTCACGAAAATCTGCCGGTTCATTTTTTGCCAACCACTTTTCGGCTAAATCCATAAACTTTCTCAACAATGGGAGAATATCGGTGAACGGCTGTTCTCTCACACAATAGTCTGATTCTCCCACAGCAGACTTTTCTATACACAGCTTTCCGCTCTTCAACAAAAACGTATTTATCTTGCCAGCAGCTTTAGCAAGCGGGGGAAGTTTATTGTTAACGTTTTTCTTTAAATCAAGAAAGCTCTGCTTCGTTAACTCTGCTGAAAACATGTCCCGGGCCCGGTCAACAAGATTATGCGCCTCATCAACAAGAAAGCAATATTGTCCGTTATTTTCATAAAAGAATCGTTTCAGATAGACCCTGGGGTCAAATACATAGTTATAGTCACAAATGACGGCGTCAGCCCAAAAAGCCAAGTCCAGCGACAACTCAAAGGGGCAAACCCGATGCTCCCGGGCATACTGTTCGATGACTTCACGAGTAAAGGCTTCCCGCTGCCAACAGTCATGCAGGGCTAGGTTAATCCGGTCATAATAACCCTCAGCATAGGGACATTCCTCGGGTGTACAAGCCGCCTCAGGCATAAAACATGTTTTGTCCTTGGCTGTAAGTGTCAGCGTTTTACATCTCAAACCGGCTTGCCGCAGCCGGGCAAACGCTTCTTCTGCTAATTGCCGGGTTACTGTCTTAGCCGTGAGAAAAAACAGCTTTTCCACATGCCCTATCCCCAAGGCCTTAATAGCAGGAAATATGGTTGCCATGGTCTTGCCTGTGCCTGTCGGTGCCTGAGCAAAGAGCTTAAGCCCCCTACTTAGCGTCTTATAAACAGCAACAGACAATTGCCGCTGGCCATGGCGAAATGCTGAAAAAGGAAATTGCAACAGTTCGGCAGAGGCATCCCGTATTGCTACCCAGTCACCAAGCCGCTTAGCCCACATAGCATATTCGGTTACCAGTGAGTCAAAAAAATCGGCTAGCTCTAGCGCAGAGTAACTTTGTTTAAACATCTTAATTTCTAATGTTATCACCTGGCAGTAGGTAATCTGGACACCAATCTGCGCAAGGCCATGCTGTGCGGCATAGATATAAGCGTAGCACTTAGCCTGCGCCCAGTGCAGCGGGTTGTATCCTTCCTCAATTGTTTCAAGGTCCTGAGTAACTGACTTAATCTCATCAACAGTTATTTGTTCAAGGCCTGTTTCATCTTTTGTTGTAATGATGCCATCGGCACGCCCGCTGATCTGCAATATCACGTCAGGCCGCTCAATTACTATAGATAGGCTTACCTCCGACTCATACTCCGAACCTTGAGACTGTTGAATTTTACGGTGAATTTTACTCCCGTCGACCATACGTGAACTACCGGTAAAGGTTGCTACCAAATCTCCGGACCGGAGCACAAACTCAACTAGATTCCTCACTGAAGTCTTGATCACTTTATTTGCAGACATATATTATTACCCTTCGGCCTCAGTATTGTTTAGTTCTATCAATCTAAAAGCGCTCTCCCCATTGTCACAGTTGACGTACTTAGGTAATTGTTGTAAGTTAAGGTAAAACACATTGCTGAAAGGCAGGCTTTTATCATGACACAGATAAATTGGGGTATTCTTTCAACAGGTACAATCGCTAAAAAGTTTGCGTCCACTATTTCTCAGCTGACCGATTGTGGAAAGCTGTTGGCAGTCGCTTCACGTAGCCTAGCAACTGCGAATCAGTTTGCTAATGAGTATAACATTAAAGCCTATGGAACTTATCAAGACCTGGTCCGTGATCCTAAAATTGATGTTATCTATATTGCCTCCCCGCATTCATTGCACTATGAACATGCAAGACTTTGTTTAGAGAATGGCAAAAATGTTCTATGTGAGAAGTCCTTTACAGTCAACGCAGCCCAAGCAGCTGCACTTACACAGCTGGCTGCAAAGAAAAAGCTTTTTATTATGGAGGCCTTCTGGACAAAGTTCCTTCCGGCTTATCAATTGCTTAATAAAACCATTGCTGAAGGTGAAATTGGTGAGCTAACACACTTCAGAGCTCAATACGGATTTGCCCCAACCGGGGCAAGGTATGCAAGAAAGTTTGACCCTGCGCTTGCAGGCGGCGCCCTGCTGGATATTGGTGTTTATGCTCTTGGTGTTGCAGCCATGCTTCTAGGTTACCATCCTAAACATCTATACTCAAGTGCAATTATTGGCGAGTATGGCACAGATAAATTCAACAGCATCATGCTGGAGTATGAAAACCAAGCAACAGCCCACTTAATTACAACGATCGGCTCAATTATTGATCCACAGGCTGTACTCTTTGGTACAAAAGGCCATATTGTACTCCCAAACTTCTCAGCATTGCAGGAGTTTACAATAGAAAAAAGCGATGGCACCCGCTACACTGTGGAGTCACCTTTTGAGATTAACGGTTTTGAGTATCAGATAAGAGAAACGGAAAAATGTTTGATATCCCAAAAACTAGAAAGCACAATAATGACTCATCAAAACACCCTTGATGTAATGCGCTTGATGGATAAAGCACGTTCAGACTGGGGGCTGACATTCCCTTGCGAGGCAGCCCCGGCTTAAGCCTGTTTCCCAGGACCGGCAATCATATATATTCGCACACCACTGTTGCAAGTCCTGTATCAAACAGGCAAGCCCAGTATTAGAAAAAGGATTCCGCTTAATACGGAATCCTTTTTCTAATTGACTTATTCGCTTTTAGTGCCTTTTGCTACAGGCGCCTGGAGCCGCTCGTACGAATTTCAAGAACGCAAAACAGGTCGAGCTTCCCGGCCTCGGGGATCTGCTTGCACTGAATTAGGCAGTAGGGTAGTAATGGCCGCTCCCAGGAACAATATACCAACAAGACTATAAACCCCGACATTGTAGCTGTATGCCTGAATCAACGCGCCAACCATGTACGGTCCGACGAAACCACCAAGATTACCAAGCGCATTAATGACACCACGGGCACCTCCAGCGACTTCGGGGCTAAACAAACGGGGGGGAATAGTCCAGAACACGCCAGCCGCCGCCTGCAAAAAGAAGCCGCACCCCACTAGAAAAGCATATGACACCCAGATATACTCCTGGCTTTGGACGGACAACAGGAGACACAAGGCAAATCCAATCAAGGGAATAATGACGAA
Source organism: Sporomusa sp. (assembly GCF_035561155.1). Classification (GTDB taxonomy): domain Bacteria; phylum Bacillota; class Negativicutes; order Sporomusales; family Sporomusaceae; genus Sporomusa. The sequence goes on from NZ_DATMYD010000155.1 coordinate 42,140, forward strand.
TTCTTTCCGGCGCCCCGTCCGGTCGGAGATATTAGAAACTAGCAACATACCAATAATGCAACCAATATACGGTAACGCGGATAACCAGCCAACCTGGGCCATACCAGTTTTGGTCAGATTCTTAAGCAAGGTCGGCAACCACAAACCGAAGCCATAAATCCCGGATTGGTAGCAGAAATTCAAAGCAATCAACTTCCACATGGTTACATTGGGCAGCAAATCTTTCAGAGCTGCCTGCTTTATATTGCTTTTTGCCACTGCTTCTTGCTCTTCACGCAGCTTACCCTGAATATATTCTTTCTCTTCTTTACTAATCCACGCAGCTTCTTCCGGACGGTCGCTTACCATTAGCAGCCAGGGAATGAGAACAAGCAGCGAAATTAATCCTTCGACAATAAACAGCCAACGCCAGTCGTACGTAGAAATTATATATCCGGAAAGAGGTCCTGTAATGATAGCAGCTATAGGCACAAACAGGATAACAATGGCATTGGCCCGGCCCCGTTCTTCATTGGGGAACCAATTGCTGACCATTGTCAACACTACCGGCAGCATCCCGCCCTCGGCGACGCCTAGACAAAACCTAAGAACCAGTAGTTGATTGACGCTGGTGATAAGCCCACTCAAAACAGAAATCACTGCCCAGAATACAATGGAAAAAGTAATAAACTTTTTACCGCTGCGTTTGGCAGCAAACTGACCGCCCGGAACCTGTAGAAACAGATAACCTATAAAGAAGATACCTGCTGCAAAACCAGCCATGCTGGCCGTCATCCCCAGTTCAGCATTCATCCCGCCAGGCATGGCAAAGCCGATATTAACACGATCCATATAGGAAATAATGCAGACAATCATTATGGGGGGTAAAATATGCAGCCAGCGCCCACTAGGTATTTTACGAATTTGTTCATTCATTACAAACACCCTCTTTTCAATTTTCAACCGGGAACAGGACACCACCCAACGCTGCTAATAAAGTAGACTTAGCTTCAGGTGGGGTTTTAACCCCATCTGAAGGTTAGTCGCCCTTATCCAGGGACTTAGCCGCTCTTAACTCCCACTTGTAGAAGATGGGAGTCTTAGAGCGGGTTAGTCATCGGATAAAAGGCATTCATCCTCCTTTGTATTGCGAGCATTAGAACAGCGTGATGATTTTTAAATACCGTTCCGGGTGTTCTGATAGTTCTTGTACGCTATCAGGTACTTCCGCAAACTTGACCACTTTGCTTACAATCGGCCGAACATCAATCTGACCGTTCGCAATCAAAGCGAGCGCTTCGCCAAACTCACCGGCGCTTGTCCGCGAACCCATGATATCCACCTCTTTGAAGGTAAACAAGCTGGTTGGCATACTGGTCTCAACCTTAGGCCAACCTGTCAAGGCAATCCGGCCGGCATGGGAAACATAATCAATTGCCCCCCGAACAGCCGCATTGGCTCCAGACGCTTCCACCACAATTTCCGCCATCCGGCCGCCGGTGATCTCCTTGATTCGTTTCTTGGCATCCTCCACCCCGGCAAGAATGGTATGCTGCACACCAAGTTTACGGGCAAATGCCAGCCGCTCTTCCACCACATCCAACACAATCGGAAATGCCCCATAAGTCAGTGCAGCCTGCGCCATTAAGAGCCCGATAGCCCCCGCACCAATGATGCAAACATGCTCACCTGCCTTAGTACGAGTACGATGCAGTGCATGCAGAGCAATCGTAAGCGGCTCAGCCATCGGCGCCAGTTCAAGCGGAATGGAATCTGGCACCTTATGAAGCATCCGGGCCGGATGGACGATGCGTTCAGCCATGCCGCCATCAATATGCACACCGATAACCCTCAGCTTCTCACAGCAGTTGGTCCGGCCGATGCTGCAAGGATAGCACTGCCCACAGTAAATGTATGGATCAACAATAACCCGGTCACCAGCTTTGAGGCCAGTTTCGTTCTCGCCAATCTCCAGTATTGTGCCAACTACTTCGTGTCCGATCACCCGCGGATAAGTGACCAGCGGATTACTGCCCCGAAACGCACCGACATCTGAACCGCAGATACCGGCCGACTCTACTTGAATTAGAGCCTCACCTTCCTGCCGGGACACCTCGGCGATCTCTTTAACCCCGATTTTTCCTGGTTGTTCTAAACAAATGCATTTCATTTGCTTGGTCTCCTTCCCTGCTATCAATAAAGTCACCGCAGCAACTTTGGCAACTGTACTAACTACAGCGATTTAATTTTATTCCAGACACCTTCATCGACCGGGATACCATTTTTCAGGTGTTCGGCCCTGATCTTAAGCACCCGCTCGCCAGGATATAAAACCTCTTTGTCCTCATCGACCCGGACGGAGGCTTTAACGTCTGCCAATACTTCGTTTACGGCCTGCTCAAGAAAAGCGTCGCCGGCAATTTTTGTTACATCGATGGCGATTAATACTTGTGACAGCTGATACTCATCCCCGCCAAGCTGACCAACCTGATATGAAGAACTTCCGCCAGCAAGCAAGGTCGCCGTCAAATCAAGCAGAATGGATAAACCCGAACCCTTCCAATAGCCAATTGGCAGCACGCGCCAGGTTTTTTCAATGGCCGCCGGGTCACATGTCAGATTACCCTCAAGATCATAGCCACCGGGCACAGGCAGTAATTCTCCTTTTATCTTGCAATTTTCCATCTTTCCATAAGAAAACTGCGCCATGGCCATATCAACTACAACATGCCCCTCTTTGCGCGGGACGGCCACAATCAGAGGATTGTTCCCTATTCTTCTGTCCTTTGCTCCCCAGGCAGGCATGTTGGGCTGCGTGTTGGTCCAGCAAATCCCAATACAGCCCGCATCGGCAGCCTGCCATCCATAGGCGCCGCCCCGCAGCCAATGATTGGTATTTTTAATTGCCACACACCCGATGCCATATTCACGCGCTAATTCAATAGCCCGGTCCATGCATTTTTGGGCGTTAATGTTGCCCATTCCGAGATTCCCGTCCCAGCGCTCAAAACCACCAATCCCATCGATTTTAGTGGGAACGGCTTTCACGTCAATATACCCCTTGTCAATATACTCAACCACCCGTGGGAACCGGTTTACCCCGTGGGAATATACGCCATCACAGCTAGTTTCAGTCATCAATCGCGCCGACTCGGCCGCCATCTCGTCACTGAACCCTCTGTTAACCAGCACACGCTTAAATTCGGCCTGCATTTCAGCAAAAGCTATTCTCATCACTTAACACCGCTTTCAATTAAATTGGTATAACTTATCAAAGCCTTTTTCCTGCCGGTAACCACGCAGTATCTCGTCCATTACCCGACTTGCCCGGGCCGCGCTTTCCAAATTTCCCGGACACTCCCCAATACCCAGCAATTCGTTTACAATACTTTGAATAAACGGCTGCTGTACATGAGGCGGATCGTTATATTGATACTTGACTATTCCATCCCCGGTTTTCACCTGAATAGGGCCTTGTCCGAAAAAGTCAAACCACAGCTTACCTTGGCTGCCGACAAATTCCACCTGATCGACATTCTCAAAACTGGTAAAACACCAGGTACCTGTCCCGTGCACGCCGTTGGCAAACTTCCAGTTGGCAGTCACGATATCTTCCACCTCATAAAGACCTGCTTGATTGGACGCTTTACCATTCACCTCAGCAAACGGGCCACAGCAGAAATCCAGAATATCCATGGTATGAATCGCCATATCCAAAAACTTGCCGCCGCCGGCAATTCGCGGAATCAACCGCCACGGCAGGTTCTCCCTGTTATAATCCTCTGGGGCAGCCTGTTGAGCCATCATGACATTTACAAAGCGGAGTTCGCCAATCACCTTGCTGTCAAGCAGCTTCTTCACATTAACAAACCGGTCCATAGCCCTGCGGTAATACGCTACGAACGCCGGCACACCAGCTTTGCGGGCAGCTTCAACAATTTCCCGGCAGCCTTCATACGTTTGCGCCATAGGCTTTTCGATATAAACCGGCTTACCTGCCTGGATACAACGAATGGCATATTCCTTATGAAAAGCGGGCGGGGTAGCCACATAGACAATATCGATTTCGTCGTCCTGCATCAATTGATCAACACTTTCGTGCACTTTAGGAACATGGTGACGGGCAGCGTAGCTTCTGACCTGTTCCAAATCAGCACCGGTTACAGCAACTAAAGCAGAATGATCTGCTTTATAGAAACCTGGGCCGCTTTTGACTTCGGCCACAGCCCCACAGCCAATCATGCCCCAGCGAATAGTTTTCATAATGTTAATCCTCCCAAGACTTATAGTATTGCTGTATTAACTTTCACTACCACCTTACGAATCGAAGCTGATCCGCCATGCTCGCAGCCCGGCCGGTGGACATCCTCCGGGAAAAATACTGCAAAGCTGCCTGGCTGCATAACAAGCTCCATCTCGTTTTCCATCTGCTCATAAAAAATAATATCACGCAATTCCAACAATTCTTCCGCTACTTTATTATTGCCTGTATCTACGGCAAAACCAATCTTTTCTTTTCCTTGTACAGAGAACTGCACGTCAATATACTTACGATGTACTTCCGGCCGGCCCAACGCCTTATCTTTAGTTTCGGTATCAAATACCTGCGCAAAAATATCCTCGCCTTCAATTTTATATACCCCGGTCGGCATCGACAAAAACTCATTTTGCTTGCTCTTAAGATAAGCGATGGCCTTGACAATAGGGGCCGGATACTTTTTTTCCATATCGTCGGTTTGTGCCACATTTCCATAAAACATAATTTTTCACACACCTTTTTCAAGTAATACTTGCTTATTTTTGAAAGCGCTTTCATAATTATCTTTATTATACATAGAATAGTTCTACTTTTCAATAGATTTTTTATTTTATCTCAATTAGGCTAAATCACCCTAATCTTCTTATATTACCCTTGATTTAACGCTATTTTTCCTCTTTTAGACAGACTAGAAATTTTAAGTGTATTTTTGTAAAATTTTATTAATTTCTTCTCCCGCTTAACCAACAAGTTCAATATTGAAACCGCTTGCATTTTATCTGTTAGATTGGCAGAATATTTTGCAGTTAATAAAACGCAGGCCAAAAAGAAAAACCCGGCACCATTATCCGGGTTTTTCTGATTATAAATTTTTTTATCCTGATAGAAAGCATATCTTTCTCCTGGATAAGGGCAACATCGGCTTACGCTGTCGCCAAAGGCTCGGCGCAAGTCATGTTTTCTTTATCAGGTACTTTTTCGTATTATCAAATCTGGTCGAATCATGATGGTCGAGGATACATTTTTAGTTTCAATCAAATCATGCAACATTTTAGCGCTTAATGAGGCAACAGTTTCAACCTTGTTATCTACACTTGTCAGTTCAGGATCACAACATTTTGCAAAAGTAGAATTATTAAAACCTGTGACGGCCACATCCTCCGGCACACGCCGGCCTAATTCTTTCAACTTTTTTATCCCACCGACTGCAGTGATATCCTCGCCAAATATGATTGCAGAAAAGTCTTTACCGTCATCAACCAACTTCGCCACTGCCATATAGCCCCCTTCAAGGCCACGTGGTACTTTTATGATTGATGTATCATCGACTGGCAGACCATGTTCTTTCATTGCCGCGATAAACCCGGCTTGCTTGCGCTCACCACTGTATGTCTCCGCATCCTTAATATATATAATCTTTGTATGTTTTTTTGCATATAAGTGTTCTACACAACAAGAAATTCCATAAAAGTCATCCACCAGCACCGAGTAGCTATTATCCACAGCTAAGTATCCATTAGCCAACACGATCGGCAAATTCCGCACATGTTTTGACACATATTTTCTGACCTGTTGGTCATTAAAAACCGAGCCAATGAGAATTATCCCATCCACTTTTTTTTCCATCAGCATTCTTAAATAATTGATACTCTCATCTGTCTTGCCACCTGTATTACATAAAATTACGTTGTAACCCAGTTTACTAAAATCCTGTTCAATAGTAAACGCTGTATTGGCGTAATGAGGATCACGAATATCGACTGTAACTACCCCGATTGACTTGATAGAGCTGGACATAAGCCCCCGCGCAAAAGCGTTGGGTGTATAGTTATGTTTTTTCAGGATAGTTTCTACTTTTTCTTTGGTTTTGGCGCTAATATTCTGTTTGTTGTTAATTACACGTGAAACGGTTGTAATAGAAACTCCGGCTTCACGCGCAATATCATATATATTCATTGTTCCTCCTTCAGCGAACGCCCAACCCGCACCTGCATAATCCTGTATGTATTATATCACAATCACGTCCATAGTTCTCGCCAACAGGCCTTCAATACCAATCGGCGCTCCTACGCATCAACATAAGTTTCAGCTAGTTAAAAAAATGCCCTTAACTCTTTGTCAACCTAAATGGCAGGAGTTAAGGGCATTTAACTTTTCTTTACAGCTTTTCGTTGGAAGTAATCTGAACCGACAGTTCTCCTTTGGATGTCCGCTTAATGACGCCTTTCTTGCCTGCACCATCGTCAACAGTAATGGACTGCAGATTATGTGCCATCAGAAAATTAAGTGCGTCCTGCTTGATGAAGGCTTCCCAGTTTACTTTCTTCGTGTTAGCATCATTTTGATCGAGAATGTCTTGAGCCACTAAAATACCCTCCCTGATTCATCTACTATAACAATTAAGAAAAACATGGATTGCTAGAAAAAGCAATCTATGTTCTGCCCTTTGAATTATACTAGACATTTTCCTGATTGCATAGGGGATAGAATCAATTCACAGCACTATTCACTAGTATTGAGTAGGAATATATGAGCAAAATGGATTCCAATTGTTCGTACTATTGATAACGTAAACTTGGACTTACCAGACTATTGTAAAAAGACAGGGAAGATCTAAATCTCCCTGTCTTCTTTATCATATAGCGTCTGATAGAGTTTATTTCTACTTACGTACTTGCGCATGATAATGAGTATGCAGTAAGTGATGCGATTTCTCGCCGAGCGGTTTTTTTAACCATGTATCGTATAGTTCTTTAACTGCCGGATTTTCGTGTGCTTTACGGATAACCGCACATTTATCACATTCATATATAGCCGCCATACGCTGTTCACGAATATCAGGGGAAGTAGATATTGGTTGACCGCCACCACCAATACAACCGCCGGGGCAAGCCATGATTTCGATAAAATGATAATCGGCTTCTCCATTTCGGATCTTGTCCAAGATGATACGCGCATTGGCTAATGTATGAGCAACCGCAACCTTAACAGTCTTATCACCAATATGAACTTCGGCCTCCTTCATGCCGCTAAGCCCGCGTACATTATGGAAATCGACACACTCCAAAGGCTTGCCTGTTAACACCTCTGACACTGTCCTAAGAGCTGCCTCCATTACCCCGCCAGTAGCACCAAAGATAACCCCCGCCCCACTGGAAATCCCTAACGGGGCATCAAATTCTTCTGATTTCAGGCTATTAAAGTCAATCCCGGACTCTTTGATCATCCGGACTAGCTCTCTGGTTGTAAGAACATAGTCAACATCCTGATATCCGCTTGCTTTCATTTCCTCCCGCCCGGCTTCAACCTTTTTTGCCGTACAGGGCATTATCGATACAGATATAATATCCTGGGGATCAATCTTGACTCTCTCAGCGTAATAAGTTTTTACCAACACACCGAATATCTGTTGTGGAGACTTAGTTGTAGACAGATGAGCGAGCAGGTCAGGGTACATAAGTTCGACATAGTTTACCCAGCCAGGGCTACACGAGGTAATCATCGGCAGTGGCCCGTTCTTAGTCAACCGTTCAATAAACTCTGAACCTTCTTCCATAATGGTAACGTCGGCCGAAAACACAGTATCAAAAACCCGGTCAAAGCCAAGACGTCTTAAAGCAGCTACCATTTGACCTGTCACAATACTACCACTCGACATTCCAAGACCTTCGCCTAATGCCACCCGAACCGCCGGCGCGGTTTGCACAACTACGTGTTTCTTAGGATCTTGTAAAGCCTCCCATACTTCTTTAGTATCATCTTTCTCAACAATGGCTGCTGTTGGACATACGTTAGCACATTGCCCACAAAAGGTGCAAGCTGCTTCATGCAGGCCTGCATTAAAAGCAGGAACCACAGTAGTATTAAACCCACGGTTAGCAAACGTATAAACATGAACGCCCTGCCGCTCACTACAGGCCCTGATACAGCGGCCACACAAGACACATTTGTTTTGGTCACGGACAAGCGCCGGGTTAGCGGCATCTACCGGGTAATCCTTCTTTTCCCCATCAAACCTGATTTTGCGGATACCGCAATCGGCCGCAATTTTTTGCAACTCGCAATTTAAGTTTCGTTGACAAGAAAGGCACTCTTCCGGGTGGTTAGCAAGCAATAGCTCAACCACAGCCTTACGGGCTTCACGAACTTCACTAGTATTAGTCCTAACTACCATTCCCTCATTAACTGGATAAACACAAGAAGCTACCAGGCTGCGTGCGCCAGCTACTTCCACCAAACATATTCGACATGAGCCTTCGGGTCTAAATTCAGGATGGTAGCACAAAGTTGGAATTTTTATTCCAATACCGCGTACAGCTTCTAACACAGTAGACTCTTTAGGTACCTGTACCTGTTGCCCGTCAATAGTTATATTCACCAAATCCACAGTATCACGCCCCTACTATACAATGCGCTAGGTTCAGCCCAAATTCAACCTGCTACGAAAACGCATTTTGTTTAATACTATTACTAGTATTTTGTTAGCAGGTTCATTGATACAAGGAAGAATTTGCATGCACGCCAACCTAAGCTAAAAGACCCAACTGGCGTGTTCATAACACGCTTGTATAGCTTATAGTAGTTGTCGGTATAGTAATAGTGAATGGAGGGAAAAAGCGTGATCGATTATCCAAGTTATATCACATGTCCGGAAAAAAGCCTGCAGCGCACGGCACTGGAACTCGTTTCCCTGCTGGAGGACTGCACTGTATGTCCTCATCACTGCCACGTTAACCGGCTTAAAGGCGAGCTGGGGTATTGTCACGCAGGCTGGCATGCTGAAATTAGTGGATACGGGCCCCATTCGGGTGAAGAATCGCCGCTAGTGGGCCGCTACGGCTCAGGTACGATCTTTTTCAGCCACTGCAACATGGGGTGTGTATACTGTCAGAATTGGGACACCAGTCACAGTCAGGGCGAGCAGGTATCGCCGGAAGAACTGGCAGACATTATGCTCGATCTCCAGTCGCAAGGCTGTCACAATATTAACCTAGTGTCCCCATCACATTATGTCCCACAGATTATTGCGGCGTTAGTTTCTGCCGCTAACAGGGGTCTTCGCATACCCTTGGTCTATAATAGTGGTGGTTATGATGAAAAAGCTGTCCTGGAAAAACTTAACGGCATCATTGACATCTACATGCCTGATTTTAAATACGCCGACCCTACTGTAGGGAAAAAGTTATCCTGCATCGATGCTTACACTGATATTGCTAAAACGGCTATAAAAGAAATGCACCGCCAAGTAGGTGATCTTGTAGTCGGCGATAAGGGGATCGCCTGTCACGGTCTTATCATCCGGCATCTTGTATTGCCAGGCAACTTGGCAGCAACTGATGAAATCATGAGGTTTATCGCCCAAGAAATTTCGCCTTATTCTTATATCAACATCATGGATCAATACTATCCCGAATTTAAAGCAGGCAGCTATCCCGGGCTCAACCGGCCTATTAGCAGGAGCGAATATCAGGCAGCCTTAACAGCAGCGAAAAAAGCCAGCCCCCACTTCCGGCTAGCTTAGTACGTTAATTTGGAGGGGTAATTTTGAACAAAACAGCTGAATTGGTGAGAATCCCTGCAGGCAAAGCAGTAATCGAAGGAGCACTTAATATACCGCCCCTATCGTACGGGGTCGTACTTTTCGCCCACGGCAGCGGCAGCAGCCGTCATAGCCCACGCAATAATTTTGTCGCACGTATCCTCAATGATAATGGGCTGGCCACTTTACTCATGGACTTGCTGACTCCTGATGAGGATAGAAATTATGAGACACGGTTTGATATCGACTTACTGACGCAGCGGCTAATCACAGCGACTGACTGGGTAAAAAACAACCCACAAACTCAGGGTTTGCCTGTAGGCTATTTTGGAGCAAGCACCGGTGCAGCGGCGGCTTTAAAAGCGGCAGCCAAAGACTCGTCAATAGGTGCGGTCGTATCCCGGGGCGGAAGGCCGGACTTGGCAGGCAATGACTTAAGCCGGGTAATAGCCTCTGTTCTACTGATCGTGGGTGGTAATGATTTTGGGGTGATAGAGCTGAATGAAGATGCCTTTGCCCAACTACGATTCACAAAGGAACTTATCATTGTGCCAGGGGCTACGCATTTATTCGAGGAGCCCGGTACGCTAGAACAAGTTGCCAAACATGCTGCCGAGTGGTTTCATACGTCGTTCTCGCTGCCCTAGCAACACATAAAGATGGCCTCAGCCCTACGGCTGAGGCCATCTTTTTTTGTTTGGCTTTATTTCCTACGAGGCGCCTGCATTAGCACTCTTACTCTTAGTAGACGTCTCCAGTTTTTCAATTCTCTTTATTAATTGTTGAATTGTTTCCTCTCAGTTGAGTCTTTCTCTTGTTGTGCTTTCGTTGAATCTTTTTCCTGTTGTGCTTTCAGAAACTGCTTTTGGGCGGCTATAACAAGCATTATGCTTCCTAGGGCAACGGTGAAATTTCCAAGCGTATTGAGCTCATCTGCGTCTAGATCGTCAGCCAATATTATTGCCAGAATAGCTGCAAGCGCCCCAAGTTCATTAGCTCCAATGTGGGCTAGTAGCGACATAAAACCACCCCATCGTTACAATTCTAGCTGACCTATCCTAAGACAATAGTGGCGACAGAGCAGACGCTCAGAATCAATTACCTCTATAGACTTTACGCCAGAACACCTACTGATATACATGAAATGCTCATCATATATTCTTTATACGTCTCTTTATTTACACAGGCTAGCTTTTCAGTTTAAAACTAGCACACGCTGTGTGTGTGTAATATTCAGCAGTTCCTCCACTTACCTGGATGTTGTCTAATGTACATAAATTGTTACTATGATAAGTACAGGTCTCAACCGTGCATTTTAGACAGTCACACGAACCTGAGCTCAATACATTGTTTGTAAGCTCAGAGTAAAGAAGTTTGTTCAAAAAAGCACCACAAGCAGTTAAACGCTCTTCTTTAGCAGAACTGCCAACTATATCAACACAATTTGCGTAGCATACAAAAGATTTATTGTGCGAACAGCTACTCACTTCACAATTAATTTTAGCCATTTTTATGCCTCCCTTTTATTTAAAATATCTATCCAGCAAGCCCTTAAAGGCACAGCCATGTCTGGCTTCATCTTTACACATCTCATGAACGGTATCGTGGATGGCATCAAAGTTATGTTGTTTAGCTAATGTCGCAAGCTTCTTTTTACCATCACAGGCACCATACTCTGCCTCCACTCTCGCACTTAGATTCGCTTTTGTATCTGCCACCACCACCTCACCCAGGATCTCAGCAAATTTAGCGGCGTGCTCGGCTTCTTCAAAGGCAATTCTCTTGTATGCTTCAGCCACTTCCGGGTAACCTTGCCGGTCTGCTTGACGAGACATGGCTAGATACATTCCTACCTCAGTACATTCCCCCGTAAAATTAGCCCGTAACGCATCTAACATTTCTTCTGGAATGCCTTTAGCAACTCCAATTCGATGTTCATCTGCCCACGCTAATTCTCCTGTCATTTCTTTAAATTTATCCTTACTGGCCTTACAAACAGGACATTTATCAGGTGCTTCTTCCCCTTCATGAACATACCCGCAAACCGTGCAAATAAATTTTTTCATCCGTGTTCCTCCCGATTTATTAGAATGAAACATAACGATCTACAAGATAGTGTTAGACTTTTTTTTATATTTAATACCGGGTTTACCGTGTACAAGTCTTATCTAACAAAATAAAAAAGTTCTACCTCATGACAAGGTAAAACTTTTGGGGAGTCCCCGAATATACTCTTATTTTTTACCATCACTGTTTAATAGCTTCCTTAGCCTCTGGTTGTTTATCTAAAGCGGGCAACAAATCTTCCGTGATCTACGGTTTACTTCTTTCGCTGCCGGTAAGCGGTTATCGATTCTCCGCCCATCCCCCAGTTATCCACATCCACTTCATCAATAACGACAACTGTTGTATTAGGGTCTTTCCCCAGGACATCCTGGAGCAGCTGTGTCACTCCCTTGATGAGCTTGTCTTTATGTTCTTTGGTTACACCTTCACGGGTTACTTTTATATTTACGTACGGCACAATTAATCCTCCTATTCAATATGATTCAGTACTGTCTTTACATGTTATTAAACGCTCACTCACATGTACTCTCATCCCCTATTCTCTTGATTTCATCAGTAGTATTGTTGGTGGCAGGATCAGGAAACGTTGGCAGTACATATTTTAGAATAATTCGCAGTATACCCATGGTAGGTACAGCTAGCATCATACCCAAGACACCAAACAAATGACCAAATAGCAGTAGCCCAATCATTATTACAACAGGGTGCAGACAGAGTGCCTTGCCAACCAAATTCGGGTATATAATATTGTGATTTATCTTGAACATAATAAAGTAAAAAACAGCTACTTTTATAGCCAATGACGGTGATAATAATAAAGCGATTGCGATGGCCAGCACAGAGGAAGTAAGCGGTCCAATAACTGGTATCAGCTCACCAACTGCAGAAATAGCGGCAAAGACTGGAACATGTGGTAGCCCGGCAATCATAAAAAAGATTAAAACAGTTATGCCAGACACAAGGCAAACCGCCAGTTGCCCTTTAATATATCCGCCAAGAACAAAAGCAGCATCACCAAAGAAACTTGCGATCCGTGCCCGCTCATGTAACGGTACAAATGATATTATCATATTAAGCAGTTTATCCCCGTCTTTTAGCAAATAAAATACAATGAACGGAACCCCTATAAGTTCAACAACCCCAGACAACGCCTGGACTGCAGGCACTAAAGAGCTCTTAACTGCGGTAACAGCAAACTCTGTGGCATTATTTAATAAGTGGTTGGTGTATTCCATAATCTCAGGAGGAAGATTCAAAGAAACCAGCCATGCACCTAGCGTCTGCTGATTTACAAGGTGCGGCACAGTTGACGCAAACTGTTTAAATCCAGGTAGCATTTGATTGAGAATCCAGCTAATAAGTATGGCGGCACTACCTAAAAGCAAAATTAGCGCAAGAAAAGAGGCCACCCCAGGCGAAAACTTTCTCTCCAGTCTCTTTTTGATTGGTTGCAAAAGTAAAACTAATAGTAGGGCAATAAACAAGGTAACCCCAAGCTTAGCAGCAACAAAGAACAGGGTTCCAACAATAAAAATAAGCCCCAAGATATAACCAGTCAGCCAATTTAACGCAAACACTCTTGTCACACCACCTATAACATATTGGATCTTTCCTTTACTTAGTCCATACTTCTATCAGCCGTGTATGTGTTACTTTGCTAAGATCCGCCCAACGGAAGCAAAATACCCATAACTTCCTTAGAAGGTAAGTAATGGGTATTTTCTATGCATTCAGTAATATGTCCTGCCGTAACCCTACATATCCTAATTGCCATCTATCATAAAGCCAAACCTATCTTTTAAAAATTCAATAAACAACTTACAGATGACCGGGTTAAATTGTGTCCCCGAGCACCTTTTAATCTCTTCGATACACTCCTCTAAAGTAACCGGCTTCCGATAGCATCTGTTCGTGGTCATCGCGTCAAAAGTGTCACATATCGCAAGCATTCTGCTTAGCAAGGGTATGTCTTCGCCGGAAAGACCTCTAGGATAACCCTTGCCATCGTGTCTTTCATGGTGGTGGCGCATAATAGGAACAACAGCCTCCGCGCCTTCGATGATGGCTAGCATATCTGCCCCGTGCTCAGCATGCTGTTTCATAATTTCAAATTCGTCATCGGTAAGCCTAGCGGGCTTAGTAAGAATATCGCCAGGCGTTTTTATTTTGCCGACATCATGAATTAAACCCACAATAAAAGCAAGGTTGATTTCATCAGATGACATGCACATTTGATTTGCTAGTCCGGCCATAAGTTCAGCCACATGCTCTGCATGCATTGAGGTATATGGATCACAATAATAGACCTGTCGGCAAAACTCCTCTATAGCCTCCATATTCACTTTATTTATTATAGAAAGTTTGACCTGCTTGGGATTATGCATTCTCTCTCACCTATAATATTAATAATTAATAACAGATTTTGGATCGCTCCAAAATCTGTTAATTAATTCTGCATTCTGTTAAATCATTCCTGCTAATACCGAATCCATTGCAAATATTCATTATCGGCAATGGACTCACCGGAGACGCTACCTCTCTAGACGCAGAGTCCAACTTACTAACGATTGCTTATAGCTATCGTATCATAATAAATAGATATTTTTTATTTATCGTTATTCGAATTATAGTATGAATATAAAGTAGACTTAGCTTCAGGTGGGGTTTTAACCCCATCTGAAGGTTAGTCGCCCTTATCCAGGGACTTAGCCGCTCGCCTGTGCCCTTTGGGTATAACTCCCACTTGTATACCCTAAAGGGCACAGGAAAGATGGGAGTCTTAGAGCGG
>NZ_DATMYD010000156.1:0-24404 GCF_035561155.1 Sporomusa sp.
GCTATCTTCTCCTTGCTCAAATTCATTTAGGATTGCTAACTTTTCTGCACCGCTATATTGACTCTTTTTGGGCATGAAAATACTCCCCTTTCGGCAACAGGTTTTTTTATTTCTCCTGTCTACCTATTGGGGAGCATATCATTTACTTGAGTTCGGCTTTTTTTATTAAAGTCTTAAAATGTCCAAATATTACATGGTATTCCCGTATATATTCCCGATCTTATAATTCTCAATAATTATATTTAATTGCTTAAAAAGTTCATCTTTTGGCAATTGATTGTTTTCCTTAGCATATTCAACTATGTCGTACAAACAATCATATGATAATCCCGCGTTATGCACTTCTTTTGCCAACTCTACTAACTCTTGATACATTCACTCACTCTCCCTTTGTTACGCATATGAATATTTTACGATATATTGATTAGCGCTTTATGTAATTTAATCAGGGTAAAACCATTATTTTACATTAAATTTTTCTACAAAAGGTTTAATTTTTCGCCTTATTCGTATAACCATCGAATAGATATGTTAAGTAGATCGGAAGGATAATGAGATTATATAGAGAATGGAAATTTATGGTGAGATAAATGTCAGCCAAACACATACAGGGTAAAAAATGATGGAGGGGATTTATATGAAATATTCTTTATTAAAGGTATTAACTGGGGTTATACTTATGGCTTTTTTACTTTTCTCTCATATGGCAAGTGTTGATGCGGCGCGATATACCAAAACTTTAAATGAGAATACAAGAATAACGCCGCCTGGAGTTATAGTGGCAACGTGGTCTAACATACCTAAGTTTAAGAAAGGAACCGTTGTTACGCTTAACGAGTATGGTGAGGTTTTTGAGGGCATATTAGCTGAAGATGTAAAATTGCCATATGAAACTGGTACATCCCAGGATTCTATCAGGACAGCATATACGCCTCTTCCATTCTATGTTTACTCTTATACAAATGAGGAACCAAAATACAGGGTTCTTCCATTTAAGGGTGGCACAAAAGTTACATTCAATGATAAGGGTGAAGTTATTAAGGGTATAATAAGTAGTTCTAAAGAAAGCATCGACCTAAATCAAGCAAACCATATACTAGTATCTGATGGCGAAGTAAGTTTTCATAAAAATGGGATGTTAGCAACGTGTATTTTAGCCAGTGATTCTTATCTACGGCCTGTCGGGTGGCAACAAATTTTAACTGAAAACTATACAGATAGCTCGGCATGTTCGGGTCTTGTTGAATTTAAGGCAGGGAAAGCAATTGTCCTAAATGAGAAAGGCGAAATAGTCAAGGGTACATTAAACAAAGATACCAAACTGCTATCACCAGTCAGTTTTCTGTCATCAGACGGTATTAAGGTTTATGCGGCTGGTACTACGGTAGAATTTGATGATAAAGGTATTGTTGTAAAAGCTTCGAAAAGTATTAGTGCGGTGGATTAGTATTGTTTTGATAGCACGGTTAAGTTAAGTCTAGTTAAATTTTCGTACCAGGCGCACCAGGTAAATTAAGGCTTCCGAGCAATCGGGAGCCTTTTATTATGTCGAGTTAGGGATAGTTATTGGGATATAATAGCAATAAACTTAAAGATATCTAAAGGTCATCGTCAAGATTATTTCGCAAATTAGTTTGCAGCCTCACTGGGTTCCGGCAACGTGACGAAGTCGGGCACACACCAACATGAGGGCAATTTGGTATCCAGCTTCATTGACTGGCGATTGCCACAAGAAAAAAATCGGGGACAGGGATGTTCTAAAACAGAGTCCCTGTAACCGTGTTTTTATTGTCCCTTGTCCTGCTGTAGCTAAATATATAGAATGTGGATGGATTTTCCAAATTGTGCCTGAAACATGTGGAAATGTGATGCTACAACCATTGTTTCGATAGCTCAATAAATTGGACAGACGCGGGTTAATTTTTTTACCTTCATCTCATTATGAGACTAATTATCTAGAAAAATAGGACATTTATCCTGAAATGTGATATATTTAACATATCTGTTAAGTGGAGGTAAACTTGTTTATGGGAATATCTTTGTTTTCTGGCTCTGTTAATCAGAAAGAGGCTGCCAGTAACTTTGAATCTGTTTGTACTATTTTGGAAAATCAAGACTTTAAAAAGTGCATTAATTGTCCTGGATTATGTCTAAAATGTATAAGAAAATTATACAGTATATCTATTGAAAATATTAGAGCTACCAGCTACCGAGTAGTGTACGTATTAAGCGGGAAGATAAAATTATTTTTCCCATATATAAATATAGAAAAGCAACTTAATGATAATGGAATTATGTTGATAGTAAGTGATACGAAGTTTGTAATAGAAGGCGGAAATGAACTTCCTGCAAACTTTATTGTTAGGGACTTACATGAGCTCCCTAAAGAAAAGAGTGTCAAATGTAGTTATGGATAGCTTCGTAGATCCTGTTTATAGCTGAAGTATGGATTAGCTATTATTATGCTGAATGGAGTGATTGGGTGTTTCTGGCTCGTGAGTTGGTTAGGCAACAGCTACTACAACCACCGAGGCGTAGGCGTAATTCTTATTACATCTGGGGCGGGATATTATTAATGATTTCGTTGGTAGTGTACATACTTATCTAAAAGTATAAAAAGTTAAGCAGGCTACTTGGCCTGCTTTTTTGTTTTTACAAAATTTCTTTTCCTTTTGCTTTGCTGTCAGCTAATATGTCGCTCATTATATCGGCGGTACCATATCGCAACCCTTGCGGGTATAAGGTAGCATGGTCTGGTCTCACCCTTGCCGTCAATATATGTACTTTCGATGAAGAAATTAACGCTCTTGTCCACCATTACGCCAGCCGGAATCCCCGGCTTACTTGTAAACTTCACGCTTTATACGCCGCTCTAGCTTCTCTTCCATCCGTTTAACTGCTGATTGGGCAATAGTCCGCTTAGAATACGTCATCTTACCCCGGCATTGGGCGGCATAAGACATAGCAGTCGGCGTCAGCGGTACAATGCAATATTCCTTACCGGCGTCGATAATGGCGAATCGAGGCATAATTGTATCCTCCTTACGCAGTATTTTGGCCGATCAACCCTGGTCCTCGCAGCCTGGTTGCGTACTCAGTGAGCAGCCATTTGCGCTCATGGTAGTCCAGAGTCGTCACGTAGGAACGCGGCTACCGGTTGCAGAGCGGCCAGTAAGCTGATTTCATTCGGGTTTAAGTAATCCCGGACTATGGCATCATCCGGCAGGTTGCGCTCAGCTTTAAGCTGCTTGGCACTCTTGCCAGCCACGATTTGTAATAACATATTCATTTCATTGCTAAAGTGATATCGTTTTATTGGGTCGTGCGCTGATTTAATTGCATCGGTTAACTGTCGGCACTCATATGGGCCTGGTGGCGGGATTGGATCTATTTTGTGCTTACTAAAGCTAGAAGGGGTTGCCTCTTATAGGTTAAAAAACCTATTTTGAGACAACCCCTTATTTTTATCTTTAGTAGTTTAGCGGAGTTTTCGCTGCCGAAGCGCTAAACGTAAGCTAAATAATAGCTCTCTATTACTAAAATCCAAACTGGTTATATCTTGTATTCTTTCTAGACGATTGGTAAGCGTATTGCGGTGAATATATAACTCTCTAGCCGAGTCAGTTAGATTTTTATCACACTCGAGGTATTTTTCTAAAGTTTTTACAAGCTCAGTGCCGTGAACGGTATCAGTATTATCTAATTTCGCTAGGATAGTTCCACAGACATGGGTAAGCAACGAGGTGGTATCGGAATTTGCTAATAAAGAATAGCTGGCAATTTCATGAGGATAGGTAATGTGTCCGGCGCCTTTAATGGTCCGACCTAAAGTCAGGCAGGTTAGTGCGTCCTGGTAGCTTTGGCGGACGGAGCTAATGTCTGTAGCGGCTGTGCCAACACCAAGTGATATTTTTAAAGTATAATTGTCGTGAAATGATTTTTGCAGTTTAGCATATAGCTCTGGGTCGTGTTGGGTTAGTATACCTGTGTATGCTACCAATACAACGATCTTGCCTGTCCGTTCAGAGACTAATGACAAAGGATACTTTGTGCTTACCGTTTGCTGTATTGTCTTGTACAGGCGGGTAGCGATAACCGGAAGGTTTACCTCCTTGTCACTTTCATCGATCTCAATAATTGAGCACTCCAGTAATTTAGCCTGGGCCAATTTTGAGGTAGCTATAATTTCGGTAGTATTTTGATTTGCTAAGTCACCAAACAAAATATGCTCAAGAATATCTCTAGAGTGAAGACGACGGCTTTCAGCTACCGCTTTTTGTTTTAAAAAATCAAGAGCTGCTACGGTGCACGTGTGTTCTAAAGCCATACAATTTATATCTAAGAAGGCATCGGTGGGTTGCAACAGGGAGATATGCCCAAAGAATTCGTTATTCGACATGATAGCAAACGATGTGAGTAAGAGCTCATAGCCTTCAACAGTCAAATGTTGTGTATAGGGCGATTTAGCTTGTGACAGATTTGCCTGTAAGTTTTCCTTGTGCGCAACTTGGTTTAGCAGAATTTTTTCAAGCTGTTTAAAAACTTGCTTATTTACTCCCGGAATACCTTCCGGGAGCCAATGATTAAGGGCTGAGCAGTTGGTATCATAGCAACCAACTGGGCATTGGGTTAATTTGCCCAGGCACGCAATAATAGCATTCAGTCCGCCACCTTTAATGGCTACGTTTGTAAGTGTTTTGTGTATTTCATTGGAACGGTGCAGTAAATAGGATTGTCGTGCCGCAATGCTGCTAATGATCGGATTCAAGATTTCGGCGAAGGACAGATTTATAGGGAGTTCAAGGATAGGCAAGTTAAGTTGGTCAGCTAAGTCTTTTATGATAGGCGGTATTTCTGGAAGAAAACGCTTCGTTTTGATTGCAAGGCCAGCAATGCCGACTGCGGCCAGTTCGCGAATAAGTTGCTCTTGTAAAGCCGGATCGTCTTTAATGGTGTAACCGGTTGTTAATATTAAATCGCCGGGTTTGGCCCAATTGGAGATGTCAGGTGCGTCCATGATGTTAGCTGATGAAACAATATTATCCAGTCCATTAGAACCGGCGGCTAAGGTTACCATCTGATCTTGAAAAAGCTGTAAGACATCTTTAATTGTGAGGTGCATGCTCATTCCTCAGTTCTAATTAATTTTGCCCTTAGTCAAGCAATGAGCATATTCGACAATAATTGTAAAAGTCCTTGCAGAATATACCACAACGAGTGAAATATGTTGTGAGCAATACGAATAATTTGGACTTGAAAGAAATATGCAATGTGCACAGTTGCCCCTAGTTTATTTGCTAACTATGCACTGGTGAAAAAATAAAAAAATTCAGTATAATTAACCTAACTTAAGTTAGCTGGAGTTGTCAAAGCCCACAATTATGATAAAAGTGGCGATTGATATGATGTACTTATGATGGAGGGAAACCATGAGTTCGTTTGATTTTGGACAGGAAACCGAGAAACTTTTAAAATGGCTAGGCGAATTTGGCAAAGATTCCAATGGTGGAGTCTCGCGTTTCCTCTATAAGCCCGAGTGGACGGAAGCGCAAAAGGCGTTAGCGCAACACATGCAGCAGCTAGGTTTTGTTGTTCAATATGATGACGTCGGCAATTTATTTGGACGGCTAGAAGGAACCGTATATAAGGACGAAACCATTTTAACAGGTTCACATGTGGATACCGTAAAAAACGGTGGGTTATATGATGGTCAATTTGGAATAATCGCTGGGATTATTGCGCTTGAATATTTGAAAAAAGAGTATGGACAACCGCTGCGTAACATTGAGGTAGTATCCATGGCTGAAGAAGAAGGCAGCCGATTTCCTTATGCCTTTTGGGGAGTAAAAAATATTCTGGGTATTGCCAAGCGTGAAGAAGTGGAAGCAATGGTAGATTTTGAAGGCATAGCATTTACTGAGGCCATGCGCAAAGCCGGATTTCGTTTCCGGCCGGAAGGCAGTGCCGTACGTAAAGACTTAAAAGCATTTCTGGAAGTTCATGTTGAACAAGGTGGCGTGTTAGAGGCCGAAAAAAAATCGGTAGGAATTGTTGAACATATTGTAGGCCAGCGACGCTTTACCATTGAGATTACCGGAGAAGCCAATCACGCCGGTACAACACCAATGGGTTACCGGAAAGATGCTGTCCTGGCAGCCAGCCGCATTATTTGTGCAATTATGGATATAGCGAACAGTTATGGCGATCCACTGGTGGCCACGGTGGGCAAAGTAGAGCTTAAACCCAATGTTGTAAATGTTGTGCCAGGCAAGGCGTTATTTACATTAGATACCCGCCATACGCATAAAGATGTTTTGGTTAAATTTACCGAAGACGTGACTGCGAGAATGCAGGAAATTGCTGTTCAAGCAGGTGTAGAAATCCATATCGATATGTGGATGGATGCAGACCCGGTTCCTATGGATACCGGTATCGTAGAGGTTATGAAAAAACAATGTCAGAAAAACGGACTGAGTTATAAGATGATGCATAGTGGGGCAGGACATGACTCCCAGATTATGGCTCCGGTAATACCGACCGCAATGTTGTTTGTACCAAGCCATAGAGGCATCAGTCATTCGCCATTAGAATATACCGATCCCCGTGACTTAGCAGAAGGGGTAAAAGCACTAGTGGGTGCACTATATGAATTAGCTTATAAATAAAGGAGCGAAGAAACAAATGGGATATCCAAAAGATTTGCTGATAAGTAGGGCTGTTGTAAAGCATGGCAGCTATGCAATCGTACCGCCAGAAGGGCTGGTAAACAATGTGATACCAGGTTTTGAAGATTGCAAAGTTTCGATTCTGGCTTCTCCTAAAATGGGTGCAAGCTTTGTACATTACTTAGTTACTATGGATAAGGCGGGCAAGAATACCCAGGGCTTTGGTGGCGCAGAAATAGAAACCTTTGTCTTTTGCATGGAAGGAAAAATAAAAGCCTATACCCAGGCACAAGAAGCTGTTTTGGAAGACGGTGGCTATATGTACTGCCCTCCAGGCGAAAAGTTGTATTTAGAAAACCTGGCTGATGGTGAAGCCAAGCTAATTCTTTACAAACAAAAGTACGAAGCGCTGGATGGCGTGCAGCCCTGGGTTGTTGTCGGCAATGTCAATGAAATAGCCGAAAGAGTCTATGACGATATGGAAAACGTCAAAATCATTGATTTATTGCCAACCGATTTGGCGTTCGACATGAACATGCATATACTTACTTTTGAGCCTGCGGGGAGTCATCCCTTTGTAGAAACTCACGTACAGGAACATGGGGCTTATTTATTCTCTGGGGAAGGCATGTATTATCTGGATAATGAATGGATACCCGTTAAAAAAGGAGACTATATTTGGTTTGGTCCGTACGTGCCCCAGGCCGTTTATGCAGTAGGCCGCGAGAAGTTATCTTATCTTTATTCCAAGGACTGCAATCGCGATGCAGCTTTGTAGGATATAAATACTAATATTTTGAGGTGCTGACATGAGAATAACAAAAGCTGAATTAAAAGAGTTAATGAAAAGAAAATTTTGCCGCGCAGGATTGAAAGAAGACCATGCGGATATTGTTGCTGATGTACTAGTACATGCCGACGCCAGGGGAGTTCATTCTCATGGAGCCATGCGGGTAGAATATTATGCCGAGCGAATTTCCAAAGGCGGAACAAATACCAATCCTAACTTTACATTTACTAAGACTGGTCCGTGCAGTGCCATATTTGAAGGAGATAATGCCGCAGGTCATGTTGGCGCTAAGCTGGGCATGGATGAGGCCATTAAGATGGCCAAGGAAACAGGTGTCGCAATTGTTGGAGTCCGTAGTATTGGCCACAGCGGGGCATTGTCTTATTACGTGCAACAAGCTGCCAGAGAAAAATTGATTGGGATTTCCCTGTGTCAGTCTGACCCCATGGCTGTTCCTTACGGTGGCGCCGAGCCGTTCTATGGTACTCATCCGATTGCCCTTGGTGCGCCCGGCAGCGACGGTCGCATGATCACCATTGACATGGCTACTACCATAGGCGCCTGGGGTAGAATCCTGCACGCCCGCTCTAAGAACGAACAGATACCGGAAGACTGGGCTGTTGATGAAAATGGCGTGCCTACTACCGATCCGCACAAGGTAAATGCGCTAGTGCATATTGCCGGCGCTAAAGGCTATGGATTAGCCATGATGGTGGATATTCTATCAGGAGTACTCCTCGGACTCCCATATGGCAACAAAGTAACCTCCATGTATCATGACCTCAGTGAAGGTCGCAATTTAGGCCAACTGCATATTGTAATCGATCCGGCCTATTTCACTAATGCCGAGTCTTTCCTGCAAAATATCACTAACACTATGAATGATTTAAACAACCTTAAGCCGGCAACCGGCTTTGCTCAAGTCATGTACCCCGGACAGTCCAGCGGCATTCGGGAAGAAGCATATGAGCGCGATGGCATTGAGATTGTTGATGATATTTATAATTATCTTATTTCTGATGTAATACACAACAATGCCTACGATAATAAAGGGGCTTTTGCCAAATAAACAAGCCTTAGTGGTAATTAACGTGTACCCTCTGTCAAGGACAGATAAGGATATTGTTAAGGGAGGTCTTACAGTGTTTAATCTGGTTATTAAAAACGGCAGGGTTGTAACATCAGACAGAATCTTTGAGGCAAGCATCTGCATCAGTGACGGTAAAATAGCAGCAATAGCTGAACCGGGTGCTTCGGTAGAAGCAGACGAGGTTATTGATGCGAAAGGGAATTATGTTTTTCCAGGTGCCATAGACAGCCATGCCCATCTGAACGATCCGGGCTACAACTGGAGAGAGGATTATTCCCACGGTACAGCAGCTGCAGCCGTGGGAGGCTTTACTACAATTGTTGACATGCCCCTTCAGAATGAGCCTGCACTTACCGACGGCAACATTTTCGACAAGAAGCTTGAGCATGTTTCGCCAAATGCTTATGTAGATTATTGCTTCTGGGGCGGTCTTGTAGATTACAATCTTGGTACGTTGAAGGAACTTGATGATAAGGGCTGTGTCGCCTTCAAATCCTTTATCGGTCCAGTTTCACCGGATTACGTATCTCTTTCGATTGGACAAGCGAAAGAAGCGATGGAAATTTTGAAGAGTGTCGGTGCCCGTGCCGGTTTCCATTGTGAAGATTATTCAATAATCAAATGGGAGGAGGCAAGGGCAAAGCGGAAGGAAAAGCATGACTGGAAGGATTTCCTCGGGTCAAGGCCTGTCATAGCTGAACTGATTGCAACGCAAAACATTATCAGCCTGGCAAGGGAGCTTGACGCAAAGGTCCATATCTGCCATGTAAGCCACCCAAGAGTAGCGCAAATCATAAGGGATGCCCAGCTTGACGGTGTTGATGTTACCGCGGAAACCTGTGGACATTACCTCACATTTTCAGATCAAGATGTAATTAAAAACGGCAGCTTGTTCAAGTGCGCACCGCCGCTGCGCGAAACCTCTGCAGTAGAAGAAATGTGGAAATATGTAAATGACGGTACGTTAAGCTGTATCGGTTCAGACCACTCACCCTGTGAACTCAGCGAAAAAAGTGAGGAAACTCATGGAATATTTGGTGCCTGGGGTGGAATTAGCGGCATCCAGAACACAATGCAGGCAGTTTTTAGTGAAGGTGTGGCAAAGCGAGGCTACAGCCCAACAATACTTGCCAAATCATTAAGTGAAGGACCGGCAAGAGCTTTCGGAATATACGGAAAAAAAGGCGCAATAGCAGTAGGATTTGATGCAGACCTTGTTATCCTGGATCCTGAAAAGGAATGGGAAATCACTCCTGAGTCATTATATTATGTTAATCAAATTTCAGCATTTGTTGGATTGAAGGGCGTTGGACTTCCCGTTTGCACAGTAGTCAGAGGCAAGGTTGTAGCAGAAGAAGGCAGGATTGTTGGTCAGAAAGGCTTTGGACAACTCATAAAAAAAATTAAATAAAAATATCAAAAAAATAGTAAGGAGGGGATTACTTGAACAAGCGTTATGATGTACTCATTCGAAACGGGATTATTGTTTGTCCGGATGGCATGAAAAAAGCCGATGTTGCTGTTTGTGATGAAAAAATTGTAGAAATAGCAGAAGAGATATCCGGTGATGCAAAAGAGACAATCGATGCAGCAGGAAAGTGTGTACTTCCCGGCTTAACAGACGGACATGTGCATTTTAATGACCCCGGAAGAACCGAGTGGGAAACAATCACAACCGGAAGCAGTGCTCTGGCAGCAGGCGGCGGCGTTGCGTATTTTGATATGCCGCTTAATTGCAGTCCATGCACGCTTGACGCCAAAAACTTTAATGCTAAGCTGGCTGTGGCCCAGAAGGATTCCTTGGTTGATTATGGCTTCTGGGGTGGGTTTACTCCCAAAAATTTAGACAAATTTGAAGAACTTGCGGAATGCGGTGTAATAGGATTTAAAGCTTTTTCGTGCTTTAGCGGCATTGACGAATTTGAAAGAGCGGACGATTATACAACTCTTGTGGGCATGGAAAAATTGGCAAAGCTTGGATTGCCGTTAATGGTGCATTGTGAGAATGCCGAAATCACAAGAGATTTGACTTCGATTGCGCTTGCAAATAACAAAACAACAGTACGGGATTACTTCGCAGCGCGTCCGCCAATTACGGAGATAGAAAATGTCTCACGCATGATTGCGTTTGCCGAGGAGACAGGCTGTAAATTAATCATTGCGCATATCAGCACAGCCAAGGCGGTTGAGCTTGTTACACAGGCAAGAAGCAGGGGAATTGATGTCTGCTGTGAAACAATTGGACATTATTTAATTCTTACAGATGATGATGTAGAGCGGATGGGAACAGTGGCAAAATGCTCTCCGCCGATTCGCGATACTAAAAACCAAACCAAGATGTGGGCAAAACTGTTAAACGACGAGATAGCCTTCGTTTCCTCAGACCATTCGCCCTGTGACCCTAAGCTGAAAGATGGGGAGTTTTTAAAGGTTTGGGGTGGAATCTCAGCTTGCCAGACAACGCTTCCGGCCCTACTTACTCATGCCCACCATGATCGAAAGGTTCCACTTGAGGATATTGCAAAATTAACTTCGCAAAATGTTAACGAGATATTTAGAATTCAAGGTAAGGGAAAAATTGCTGTTGGCTACGATGGGGACTTTGTATTTGTAGACTTGGATAAGGAATTTACATTACAGGCAGAGGATCTTTTCTATAAGCACAAGGTAAGCCCTTATGTTGGTGACCGCTTCCGGGGCACAGTGACACAAACAATTCTCAGGGGAACAACTGTTTTTAAGGATGGTAAGATTGTATCAAAGCCAATTGGCAAACATTTAAGACCTATTTTATAAACCGATTCATTCTCAATAGTACGGAAAATGAAAAAAAAGAGAAGGTGTGGTCTTACGATGTATACAAATTCAGAAGGTAGCGAATCCAAAACAACCCAGGTCCAACATGATATGGGTGTGGATGAATCACTAAGCCCGAAACCCGAAGCGGGTAGGACTGTAGGTCCCATAGACTACATGTTTATGTGGCTTGGCGATGGCGTTAATTTAGGTAATATGACGCTTGGATCGAGTTTGGTTGTAGCCGGAATTGCAACGTTAAACATCTTTCAGACATTTGCCGCAGCTATCATAGCAATTGGTATCATTTCAGCAGTATTTACTTTCAATGACAGGCTCGGATATAGAACGGGAATACCCTATGTTGTACAGCTTAGAATGTCCTTCGGGATGAAAGGCTGTGTCGTATCATCACTTCTGCGCGGCATACCTGCTATCATCTGGTACGGTTTTCAAAGCTGGATTGGCGGTACTGCCTTAAATGAAATTGCCAAGATAGTTACAGGCGGCACCTTTGATAATATTTTTGCCTGCTTTGTAGTCCTTCAGGTGGTACAAATTGTGCTATCACTCTACGGTTTCCATGCTATCAAATGGGTTGAATCGGTTATATCTACTGTTATTATGCTAGCGCTTATCTATGTATTTGGCATTCTTCTGACTTCCCACAGCGCTGTTATTGTAGAGAAATGGGTTCATGCAGAAGGCACATGGGGCTTGCCATTCTTTGCATTCATCATGATGTTTATGGGAAATTATGCAGCTATCTTTTTAAGCGCAGCCGATTATTCAAGAGAGTTAAAAGCTGGTATTAGTGACGCAAATCGCGGGTTTTTGTACTTTGTACCTATTGTTGTTGCGTACGGCTTCGTACTATGCATCGGCGCAATGCTTGCTTCGGCAACCGGCATCTCTAACCCTGTAAAGGCATTCGCAATAGTTATTGATAACTCTTATATTACCTTCTTTGTATCCGCATTTATTGTTATGGGTGCGGTTGCCGTAAACATGGTTGCCAATATTATTCCGCCGACCTATGTAATTACATTGATTACAAAACTAAAATATAAAATGGCTGTTACCATATCCGGACTGCTAGCGCTGGGCGCATGCCCTTGGGTGCTTGTACAGGATTCTTCGGCAGAGGGGCTTGGACTGTTCATTCTCATATACTCCGCATTTTTGGGGCCGATAGTTTCTATCTTATTAATCGAATATTATCTATTAAGAAAACAAAAAGTCAATGTTGCAGATTTGTACAAGGAAGACGGTCCATTTGCCGGATATAATCCATGTGCGATTCTTGCAATGCTTATCGGTGCCGGTGCCGCCTTTATGAAAGTGGAACTGGCCTGGATTATCGGCTTTGTTGTGGCAGGTATTTCGTATATTATCCTAATGAAGTTTGCATTTAAAGATTCAAAATTCAAAAAGGGTACAATATTTGAGGAAAAGAATGTAAACGTGATGACCCAATCCAATCTATAAAGCAGTCCGTACTAGTTTTTCCAATAATGACAGACTCCAGTGGACAGTAAGCGGTTAAGGGATACATAGTCACAGGCTCTGACCTGAAAAGGGGTTGCCTCTAGTAGGTTTACAAAACCTATTTGAGACAACCCCTACATTTATCCAGAAAGAAAGTATAACTTTCCCTGGATAAGGGCTACATCGGCTTCCACTTTCGCCAAGGGCTCGGCGCAAGCCGTGTTTTCTTTATGTCACAGGGATGCAACTAGCGGATGTGCATTGTGCCTAACGATTATGCGTTTATCTGGTGCAATTGCACTATGAGTATAATTAGAAAATTCATTATAATAAAGCTCAAGGAAGGTGATATAGTTATGCTACTACTTAATGCTGCCGCAATTTCAGAAGATCTCCTTTTGCCAGCAAAAGGTACGATTGGGCAGATAAAATCAATCCACTGTGACTATATCAATATTCTTACTTCCGACGGAATCGTCGCTTTGGTCCGTTCTGGCATGGATCATATTCCCTTTGGTATAGAGGTGGACATAGCTGGCGGGTGGCTCAACACTGAGCTGAAGCAGCCGCAAGAGGTACTTTACCTTGCCGACTCTATTATCATTGGTGAAGTCTTGACAGTACACGGCTTGCAGGGTTGTCCACGATTTTCCTGCCAATCTTCTTATGATCCTTTAATAGGTGCAGTGGATTTTTTGCCGCGCTTGCGACGGTTACGACAGCTATGTAATGACTCCAATAAGGAGGGCGGCATTTTGGCTTATATCGGTCAGTGTGATGCCGAAATGTTCTGTTGGCGTAGACAAATCCCTTCTTTGACAGAGGCTAGAATACCGCAGTTCGTCAATATGCTGACTACCGGTATTCTAGAAAATAAGGAGTACTTAATTGGCGAAGGTATAAGCGGCCTGCTTGGTGTAGGACCAGGCTCAACCCCTTCCGGAGATGATTTTCTGCTGGGTTTTCTCAGTGGTATCGTCCACGTACGGCCAGAGCATTGCAAACAAGCGACAGAAAAAGTGATACGGCATTTGGTATGCAACGCCCCCAGCTTAACCACCTTTATGTCCGTTGAGTACATCAAGTATGGTGTAAAAGGCTTGTATCATCAGCGGTTTGTTGAAATGATTCGTTCGTTTAGCGCCGGCACAGAGCAAGAAATGATTAATAAAGCCTGTAAACTAATGCAATTAGGACACTTTTCTGGTGTAGATTTATTAGTAGGTTTCGTGTACGGCGGTTTTACCGCGTTAGCTGCAGGTACAATCGCCGATGAGAAAGGAGTCAGCAAATGAAAATCCACAATGTTGTTCGAAAAAATAACTATTATGATTCAGTTACCCTCATGCTTATTTCCAAACAGCTAAAACAGGTAGAAGGCCTGGATGATGTTTCGGTTATGATGGGGACACCTGCCAATCGGGTCATTTTGCAAGAGGCTAATTTATTAGGGTCTGAGGGAGCGGCTGCCGGCCCCAATGATTTAATTCTAGCATTCCGGGCTCCGGAAGATATTGATGTGCAGTGGGTCTTAAGCAAAATAGATGAGCAGATGGGGAAGAAAGCTGCGGCCGGCAAAAACGCCGATCAGATGGTCATACGTTCCGCTATAAAAGCTTATCAGGAGGACCCTGACTCGAATCTGGCATTTATTTCTGTTCCAGGTGAATATGCGGCGATTGAAGCAGAACGAGCGTTAAAATATGGAAAAAATGTATTTTTATTTAGTGACAATGTTACTATTGAAGAGGAAGCCTATCTGAAAACAATAGCTGCCGAAAAGGGCTTACTCGTTATGGGGCCTGACTGCGGCACCGCGATCATTAATGGTAAAGGTATTGGTTTTGCTAATAAAGTAAAATCAGGGGATATTGGTCTGATTTCAGCATCGGGTACCGGTTTGCAGGAAGTGATTTGCTTATTGGATGCTATGGAACTAGGAATTAGTCACGCCATTGGCACCGGTGGCAGAGATTTAAAAGAAGCGATTGGAGCAGCTACTATGCTGCACGCGATAGATATATTAATTAATGATAGCAATACCCAAATTCTTGTTCTTATCTCCAAGCCACCGGCTCAATCGGTAGTGGAAAAAATTATGGCAAAGTTGGCCGGGACTAGTAAAAAGGTTGTTCTCTGCTTCCTCGGCAGTGTTATTGAAAATGCACCAGCTAATGTAACGGTTGCCGCCACTTTAGAAGAAACGGCGTTAAAAACGGCGCTGCTTAGCGGTAAGCAACCGGAGTTGCTAACTGCTGAAGCCAAACTTATTGGCTGGGCGGAAGAGGCTAGAGCTCACTTGGCTCCCGGACAGCAATACGTGCGTGCTCTGTATGCCGGCGGGACCTTGTGTTATGAAGCAATGTTGGTATTAGGCGAAACGCTTGGACCCATATATTCAAACATTCCTTTACGCAAGGAACTGCTGACGCACGATGTTATGGTAGCAGGTCAGCATACGGCCATTGATCTGGGGGATGACCAATTCACCATGGGTAAACCGCATCCTATGATTGATGGATCGCTGCGCAATGAATATATTATGAAGGTTGCGAATGATCAGCAAACCGCCGTTTTATTGATGGATGTGGTAATTGGCTATGGGGCGAGTGAAGATCCGGCAGGGGAATTAGTTCCAGTAATCGAAAGCGCCAAACAAGCGGCTGCTGCTAGGGGCAATACCTTGGCGGTAGTGGCATATGTATGTGGAACTAGCCAGGATGAGCAAAGCAAGGAAGCACAAGTTGCTAAACTACAGGAAATCGGAGTGGTGGTTACCGCGACAAATGCCGAAGCGGCTAGACTGGCAAGAACGATAGTCGGAGAACGGAGGAATAGCTGAGATGTCAAATAACTTGTTGAATCAAAAACTAAATGTTGTAAATGTTGGGTTGGAACTTTTTTCTCAGACGCTTGGCAAACAAGATGTGCCAACAACACATGTTTCCTGGCGTCCGCCGGCTGGTGGCAATAAAACGATCGCTAAACTACTGGATAAGTATGAAGAACGGATTAACGCAGCTAATGAAATAGTAATCAAAATGTATAACGATGCACAGCCGATACTTACCGGCGTCAAACCGGCGCATACCGTTCTGAAGGGTCTGACAAGGGAAACGATTTTGCACGCCGGACCACCTATCCAGTGGGAGGACATGTGCGGGCCGATGCAAGGCGCAATCTTAGGCGCTGTACAATTTGAGGGTTTGGCTGAAAATGACGAGAAAGCCGTGCATTTGATAAAAAGCGGCCAAATAAAACTAGCACCTAACCATCATCACGGCTCAGTCGGGCCAATGACAGGCATGATCACTTATCATATGCCGGTATTCGAGGTTAAAAACGAGACTTTTGGGAATGTGGCGTATTGCTCGATTAATGAAGGACTCGGCAAAGTAATGCGGTTTGGAGCTAATGACCCAGAGGTAATCGAGCGACTGATCTGGTTTAGAGACAGTTTAGGGCCGGCCCTCGATCAAGCCGTAACGTTATGCGGCGGAATCAATCTGAAGGTCATTATGGCCCAGGCTGTAGCTATGGGTGATGAGATGCACCAGCGTAATATTGCTGCTTCTTCCTTATTTGCCAGAAAAATCTGTCCGCAGATTGCTCGGCTTGCTATGGATAATGACGAGAAAGCCAAGGTTACCAAATTTATCTGTGACAATGATCAGTTTTTCCTCAATTTGGCCATGGCTGCCGGTAAATCCATGACTGATCCGGCAAAAGGCGTAAAAGATAGTTCGATCGTTACCGTCATGTGCCGCAACGGCACCGAGTTTGGCGTCAAAGTGGCAGCAACCGGTGAAGAATGGTTTACTGCACCGGCCAATATGCCGGAAGGTTTATATTTCCCAGGATTTGGCCCGGATGATGCCAATCCGGACATGGGCGATAGTGCAATCATTGAAGTTATTGGTCTTGGGGGTATTGCCATGGCGGCCTCCCCGGCGGTAGTGCGGTTTGTGGGAGCTGGTTCGCAAGAAGATGCTGTTCGCTATACCAAGGAAATGGGTGAGATCTCTTATGCAAAGAGTACTCAATTCTTATTGGCCACAATGAATTTTGAAGGCGTTCCGCTGGGAATTGATATCCGCAAGGTTGTTGAAAACAGTATTGTACCGGTTATTAATACCGGCATGGCGCATCGAAAACCGGGTATTGGTCAGATTGGAGCCGGCGTAGTTAAAGCTCCGTATGGATGCTTTGAAAAAGCATTGGTGGCATTCGCCCAAACATTGACAGATTAGGGGGTCGACTTATGTCAATTAATTTATTGCAGTGGTTGGCCGCCCTAGTGCCGATTCTGGTGCTATTGGTGCTCTTGCTTCGCTGTAAATGGGGTGGTGATGAAGCGGCGTCAGCTGGACTGTTGTTTTCCATACTGATTGCGTATCAGGTTTTCGGCGGCGGGGTAGATATGATTGCTTTGGCCGTTGCCAAGGGGATGTGGTACTCGCTATCCATCATTTTAGTGGTATTTCCAGCCTTAATTATCTATGAAGTGTCAAGAGAATCAGGTGCATTTGCGGTAATTCGCGCCGGGATGCAGCATTTTACGCCAGATAAGGTACTTCAAGTGCTGGCTGTTGGCTGGATTTTTGTCGGTTTTCTGCAAGGGATTACCGGCTTTGGCGTCCCCGTAGTTGTAGGGGCACCGCTGCTCATCAGTATGGGGGTCAAACCGCTAACAGCTGTGCTGATTACCATGCTGGGGCAGGTATGGGGTAATACTTTTGGGACTTTAGGGATAGCATGGGATGGATTGGTAAGCCAAGTGGATGTAAGTGACCCACTAACCTTCAATCGAACAATACTTTGGTCTACTGTAATGTTGGGTATAGTTAATTTAATTGCAGGACTACTTATTGCTTGCTTAGCCGGCGGCTACAAGGGGATGAAACGTAATGCG
This sequence comes from Sporomusa sp., assembly GCF_035561155.1. GTDB lineage: Bacteria > Bacillota > Negativicutes > Sporomusales > Sporomusaceae > Sporomusa. The sequence goes on from NZ_DATMYD010000156.1 coordinate 17,742, forward strand.
GTCACAGTAATCCTGCTGGGTTTGTTGCAAGGGGTAGGGCAAATGGGGTTGGCATTGCTCAACCCGATGTTATGTAATTTTGTTGTCGTATCACTGTCGTTAGGCTTAATTTTTTTCATCGGCAAACTCGACTATTATCGCCAACCAGCAGAGCTACATGATCCTGCTGAAGAAAAGCCTGATGAAAGTGCAGTTGGTAATAAAATGAGTATTCAGCAGGCGTTTATTCCTTATCTGTTTTTGATTGTACTTGCGGTTACTGTGTTATTAAATGACAGTGTAAAGAGTTATCTCGGGCAGTGGAAACTCGCATTAGCTTTTGCCGGCAAAACAACGTTGCTGGGCTTTGCTACACACAGCTATCCTGCCTATGCGCCGATTGCGCCGCTCATTCATTCCGGGGCCTTCCTACTGTTGGCGGCAATAATTGGATACGTATGCTATGAGCGGTGGGGCTATATACAATCAGGCGGAATACAGCGCATTATGAAAAACTCGCTGAATAAAACGATACCTTCAGCCATCGCGGTTATTGGTTTGATCGCTATGTCGAAAGTAATGGATGAGACCGGTCAGACTACGGTGTTGGCCCAAGGCGTCGCGGCAGTGACAGGCGGAATCTACCCGGTACTTTCTCCGTTTATTGGACTGTTGGGAACATTTATGACCAGTAGCAATTTGTCTTCCAACATATTATTCGGCAGTTTTCAACAGAAGGTAGCACTGATGTTACAGATAGATAAAGCACCGCTTTTGGCGGCGCAGACGGTGGGTGGTGCTATCGGTAGCATTATTGCCCCCAGTAAAGTATTGTTGGGAACAACGGCGGCAGGGATATTGGGACGGGAAGGCGAGGTTATCAGTAAGTTTTTAGTCGGGGCAATGCTGCTTTGCGCAGTATTTGGCATAGTTATCTTTGCATCATATCAATTCGGGTGGTGAGGAAAATGCGACAGTTAGTGGTTTTCTTACCTGTGTTTATCATCTTTGCTTTTCCGTTATTGTACTTTGGCGGTCATCTGGGCAGCAGTGTATGCTCCATAGCAGGGATATTGGTTTTGTTCCTGGGGATGTCAGGGCCGCTTATTAAACGCATCATATAATTATGAGAGGTAAGGGTGGAGAATATGCAGAAAGGTATTTGTGTAGTAGCCATCGGCGGCAACGCAATTCTTAGTGAGACAGATCAGGGAACGATTGATGAGCAAATTGAGAACATCCGAATTGTTTGTACAAAAATAGTCGGACTAATCCAGCAAGGTTATCAGGTTATCGTTACTCACGGTAATGGGCCGCAGGTGGGGCAAACCTTGCTCAGGCATAAGCTGTCTGCCAATATTGTTTCCGAGGGAACACTCGATGCCTGTGGCGCAGAGACGCAAGGGTTGTTAGGGTATTTGATACAACAAGTATTGCGCAATGAACTGGATAAGGCTGGATTATCTTTAGATGTAGCTGCTATTGTTACACAGGTACTGGTGGATAAACAAGATAAAGCCTTCCAAGACCCAACCAAACCAATTGGCCCTTTCTATTCAAAGGATGAGGCCGAGGAAGTTTCCCGGAAATACGATAGGAAAATTGTCGAGGACAGTGGGAGAGGCTACCGCATGGTAGTTCCATCACCCATACCGGTGGATATTGTCGAAAAAAATACAATTCTATCATTGCTAAAATCCGGAAATGTGGTTATAGCTGCCGGTGGCGGCGGCATACCTGTTGTCAGACAGGATAAAGGCTTGGTGGGCATAGCGGCCGTGATTGACAAAGATGCGGCTTCGTCGCTCTTAGCTAGGATGGTTGGTGCGGACTACCTCCTGCTGCTGACCGGAGTTGAAAAGGTATGCGTAAACTATCGTAAGCCGAATGAAAGCCAATTGGATTTATTGCCGGTATGGCAAGCAGAAAAATATTTAGCAGAAGGCCAGTTTCCGGAGGGGAGCATGGCTCCTAAAATCAGGGCAGCAATCGAGTTTGTCAAATTTGGCGGCACGAAAGCTATTATAACCGACTTAAGCAATATTGGTGCGGCATTAAAAGGTGAAACCGGAACTGCTATTGTACTAGGTGATCAGGCTCAAGTGGCAGGATATTCAGGTGCTATTGCAGAAAAGACAGCGATGGAGTCTTGTGTGATGTAACTATATCATACTAATTTTTTAGTGATTTAGATAATGTATAACAATTATCAGTATAAGACAAGGAAGCAGGATGTGACTGAAAAAGTCACGTCCTGCTTCTGCATACCTTCATTGTATTCTCTAAAAAAACATTTCGTTAAATGTATGGAAATTATAGTACACTGCCGATAATTATTGATTGACTGTCTGTAACATAAGCCGACTGTGTCGGCTCTTATATAAGAAGAAATAGGTATAAAAGGAGACAAGATAACATGTATAAAGACTTGAATACTTCAGTACGTACCCTGATGACACCAGGCCCGGTTGAGGCCGAACCAAGAGTGTTAAGAGCCATGTGCACCCCCATATTAGGACAATTTGATCCGGAGTTTACTGAGATTATGAATGAAACTATGGCGATGATCAGGTCAGTGTTTCAGACCGAGAATCAATGGGCTTTTCCAATTGACGGCACTTCCCGGGCTGGTATTGAAGCTGTTCTCGGCAGCATTATTGAGCCTGGCGATCGGGTGTTGGTTCCTATTTATGGGCGTTTTGGTCAACTGCTTACGGAGATAGCCGAGCGTTATGGTGCGGATGTAGTGAATATCGAGACCGATTGGGGGCAGGTGTTTAATCCGCAAGTGGTTATTCAAGAAATGCAGAGAATTAAGCCCAAAATTGTGGCAATGGTTCACGGAGAAACTTCAACCGGTTGTATGCAGCCGTTACAAGAGATTGGTGAAGCATGCCGGGCACTGGATATTCTTTTTGTAGTCGATGCGGTTGCCACGATTGGCGGAACAGCAGTGAAGGTGGATGAATGGAAAATTGATGCTGCCATTGGTGGTACCCAAAAATGTTTATCTGTTCCTTCCGGTATGGCACCGATTACCTTCAATGCCAGAGTGGAAGCTATATTATTAGAACGTAAGAAAATTGAAAGAGGCCTTGCGGATCCAAGTACCTATCATAAGCTGCAAGCACGTGTGATTCGCAGCAACTATTTCGATCTCAGCCAGCTCATGGACTATTGGAGTCCGGCGCGGTTAAATCATCACACCGAAGCTACGTCGATGTTGTATGCGCTGCGGGAAGGGTTGCGTATTGTGTTAGAGGAAGGACTTGAGGTAAGATTTGCCAGACATAAATTGCAGGAGCAAGCTCTGGTGCAAGGACTTAAGGCTATGGGGCTGGAGATTTACGGTGATCCTAATTGTAAACTACCTGTAGTTACTTCGGTCAGCATACCGGCAGGGATAGATGGTGAGTCGGTTCGTCATAGGCTGCTGCATGATTTCCAAATCGAAATTGCCAGCTCGTTTGGTCCTCTAAAGGGGAAGATTTGGAGGATAGGTTCCATGGGCTATAGTTGCCGCAAGAAAAACATTCTGCATGTGTTAGGCGCGTTAGAGGCTGTGCTCATTAGACATGGCGTAAAGGTATATGCTGGCCGAGCTGTACAAGCTGCGCTAGATGTTTATGACAACCTAGAAGGATAATACTGATAATTGGTAATAGCCGTTTACCTATTTAAATACTACTACATTCATTTGTTCTAGCTAGCTAACTAGCTAGAACTTTCTTTTTTTGTTTAGATACGCTTGAGCACATTACATAAAAAAGTGAATATTATACATCAGGTAAAAGCCAAATAAATTTGTAAAGGAGAATGTATATGGGTTTCAAAAAAGATGAACTTTTGGGCTGCGTAGGAACAGTCAATATACTGTTGGATGATCGAGTTGTACTGCAAGGCCAGATTATAAAAAACTGTGAGGATGACCGCAAAAAGGATTGCCAACCACAAGTTAACGTTGAAGTGGAAAGTGAGAATGAGTTTATTACGTTAGAATTAACTTGCGATGCTTTAGTAATAAGAGATAACGCTGACTTAGAAGTCATTTCGCCCACCCTTTTTCAGGAGGGAGATAGAGTAAGAATTAATGTCTCGGAAATTTCCGCCATTGGTCCTAGTCACGGATGTCCTGAAGAAGAAGAAGAAGTATAGCAAAAGGGTAATACAAATCAGTGTTCGTAGAGCCGGCTTGGTAAGAAGAGTGGCGGCAAGGTCATAGATATCATGTAAAAACAGTCAGTTTGAATTACAGAGCCGTGGGTCGAGGGTTCGAATCTCTTTGTCAGCTCCAGTAAATTCAAGCCTTCCGGCGATTTGTCGGAAGGCTTTTTAGGTGCAGGAAGGCAATACCGGATTTAATTGCTTTTTACTGTATCACAGTAATAGTATCGCCGTCTTTTATGTCTTTCGGGTTGCTTGTTATGACCATGCTTTGTTGAGGTAGGAGAGAGGTGATTTCTGTGAATTCACCGATGGTTTCCCCGATACTTATTTGTTGGATTATCGCTTTACCAGTGGTCGTTGTGTATATAAAATTTTTGCCCTTGTCGTCTTGGAATATTGACGCTGAGGGAACTGCGGGGACTATGACTGAGGTGCCAGTGTCTATACGAACATTAACAGACATACCGGACTTAAGTAAACCGGCTGGATTATTAGTGAGTTTAATATGGGCAAGGAAGGAAGAAATCTGGTTCGCTTCAACTTGAGGATAGATTCCGGAAATTTGACCCACTATAGTTTGTTGCGATACTTCTATTGCAGCTGGTGTACCTAAATGGGCCAGATACAGATCATTTTGGTCCAGATGAACGACAACCTCTACTGCTTGACCACTTCCTAAGGAAATCAGTTGTTGACCAGCCTGCACCGTTTTCCCGGGAGCAGTGGATAGACCGGTTACGATACCGTTGATGGGTGCGTTAATAGTAGCGGAGCCATTTATGGTGGCGTTAGAGGACTGCATAGTGTTCGGGGTGTTGTTCAAGCTTGCTTTGGCTTCTTGTAGATGGGTAATGGCAAGATCTAATTGCCGTCGTGGAATACCCCCAATTTCGAACAGTTTTTGATAGCGGTTAAATTCTTCTAGGGCTTTGTCATAATTGGCTTGTGTTTGTTGAGAAGCTCCGATAGTTTGATTTACTGTTGGTTCTGAAGATGCCTGGAGCTTAAGTAACGGCTGGCCGGCTTTGACTGCCTGACCTTCTGTTACATATATTTCACTGAGCTGACCAGAAAATTCGGCATTAATAGGGACAGATGTCGAGTTTTCTATGGAACCCGTTCGCACGATGTGTATTGGCTTATTTATGGTACCTAATGGTACTGCAGTGATGTTAACTGGCATTCGAGGCTTACTGTATTGGGTCCAAAGTGAAACTGGAAGTAGATTATAACTGGTAGCTAATAGTAATGCTACTGTGAATAACAGTGCGGTTAGTGCAACGATAATACAATATTTTTGCGGAAATTTTTTCACATAGGTCACCTCCGATAATGATAAGGGTGCAGTTAATATGTTCTCACTTTTCACTTTTTGCGTCAAGTGTTGGCGCAAAAAATGAAATTAACTACAAAATGGGACGATAAAAAAACAAATTTCCGTTATAATGTAGATTGACAGGTTCTTTGAAATGCTGTGCTATCTAGAGTACTTAAAGAAAACGTAAGAGTATCGAGGGAGGAAATACTGGGATGCATATTCCGCACGAAATTAATAAGCAGAAAGTAGGCAGTAGGCGGATGACAATTATTTCTGTAAAATGGATTGTTTCGCTAATATGCTTACTTATCATATTTTTAATAGGAGTTTTCGCAAACGATCACCAGACACTTAGTGCGGGGAGTAGTGCTGCAGCTGAGGTGGAACCTATCCGGAATAGTGGGGGTGGACAGGCTCAAGACATTGAAAGAATGGCGAGGAGTACTGATAAGCTAGCGACTCAGCCTACCATTTGGCCGACTAGTGGAGCGGTTACCTCTGGCTTTGGCTCGCGTAATTCGCCTTGGGGTGGTGGGAGTGAACAGCACCAAGGGATTGACATTGCCAATAATATGGGGACACCTATTGTTGCTACTGCTGATGGGGAGGTCGTTCGGAGTGAATGGTCTGAGGGCTATGGCAATATTGTGCAAATTGATCATGGTAATGGCATTGCGACTATTTATGGGCACAATTCCCGCATAGTAGTAAAGGTCGGTCAAAGTGTGAGAAAAGGTCAGGTTATTTCTTATCTTGGTAGCACGGGGAGAAGTACAGGCCCACATGTTCATTATGAAGTTAGAGTAAATGGCGCCGCTGTTGATCCTATTAGCTTTATGGTTCTATATTAATTTGTATTAAAATCAAAACTAGCACAACAAAACGCTGCAGCTGGTCAGGAAATAGCCGCCACAGCAGGGGAAGTAACTGAATCGATGAAGCGAATCTCATCGGAGAGCAACCATCTTGCGGCGATATCAAAAGAACTGCAAGCTGCTATCGATAAATTTTCCAGCTGAGTAACGCAGTTTAGCTGGATGCTTCAAGCCTTAAGGATAAAAAAGGGGCTGTCTCAATAAGAAATTGAGGCGGCCCCTAAATTTTTGAAAAAAATACGAGAGGCAGGTTCCGCAGAACCTGCCTCTCAGTGTAAAATTAAACTGCCATGAAAAACCTTACACACATAAATCCTACACCAA
>NZ_DATMYD010000157.1:0-47169 GCF_035561155.1 Sporomusa sp.
ATAGATTGTTGTTGTTGAATCATTTGACTCACCTGCTCCCTTTAATACCTTTATTATACAGGAAAAAAGGTACAGCCTCCTCAGTTTTCTTGAGGGTCTATACCTTTTTAAGTATTAAAGGGACTTTTTCAGTGGCCTCCATTTTGTAGGGCTGTTTTTAGCGATTTATAGCTTTATTCGGAATCAATACAAGTTGGCGGTCTTATTCACGCCCCTGTGGGGTATGGCCTGGCTCTTGCTATCCTGAGCATAAGCCGCCTTGAGGAGTAGCCTGCGAAATGGTGAATGCAGAGTTAGCAACAGTAGGATAGCAGACTTGCAGAAATACCATGGTCGTAATATAACCAGGAACGCGAAAGATAAGTTATTCCTTGGAATCTGTAATAGGTTCTTACTACAGGTTGCAGCCAAAATGAAGGCTTTAATAATGACTCGGAGCATTGCATCAACCCCTTACTTCTGTTGGAAGCTCTGAGAAACTATTAGTAGATATTCGTTACTTTTTAGCTGATTTCCTGTTACTATGGTCATGGTAGGTTTTGGTTAATCAGGACATTCTTCCTTTTTGGTTGGTCGACAGCACTGTTGAGCCGGTGCTATTGGATGTGGTAGAATACGTATGAGGCAAAGTCTGGTATTATTAGTCAATCGCAAAACGTGAGATCTGCCTTGGTGAGTGGCGGTTGATAATCGATTTTGAGGAGTCTTTACATTGAATTGGCGCAGGAATCTTTGGACGTTAGCCTTTGCAGTAATGCTGTCAGGCTCGAGTTATACAATGGTTATACCATTTTTACCCCTGTATCTTCTTGATATCGGGGTAAGTCCGGAAAGTGTAAATATGTGGTCAGGTCTTATATTCTCAGTGACTTTTTTTGTTGCTGCCGTAATGGCTCCTTACTGGGGACGCTGCGCCGACAAAAGTGGCAGGCGGCGGATGATCATGCGGGCAGGATTTAGCCTGTCGGTTGTGTATCTCTTGGGGGCATTTGTCAGGAACCCGGTAGATCTGCTTGTTGTCAGGATACTTCAGGGTGTTGCCAATGGTTTTGTTCCGGCTTCAATGGCGATTGTGGCTGCATCAACACCGGAGGATAAAATGGGCTTCAGCTTAGGGATCATGCAAACCACCTTACTGATTGGCGGGATTTTAGGACCCGTATTAGGCGGGACTCTGTCCCATTTGTTTGGGATGCGTTTATCATTTGTGATTGCATCCATTATTATTTTTCTTGGTACGTTAATGGTAGGGTACTTGGTAACTGAGCCCGAAAGCTGCCAATCGCAATCAGAAGGCAGCATGCTGGACGATCTGAGGGTGGCTTTTAGTAATCGCAAGTTAGTAGCCATTCTGCTGTTACTCTTTTCAGTTCAGGCGGTGAGTATGATTTTGCAGCCCCTTATTACCCTGTACGTTGTACAATTACAAGGGCATACAGATGGGGTTGTTTTAACTGCAGGCCTTGTGTATAGTCTGGCAGGGGTGGCCGGTGCATTCTCTGCTCCGTTATGGGGGCGCATGGGCCAGCGAGCCGGTTTCTTAAAAGTACTGATGATTGCTTTTTTCGGCGCCGGTATCTTTAACCTTGGGCAATTTTTTGCAGACAATATTTACCAATTCAGCTTGTTACAATTTCTATATGGTTTATTTATCGTTGGTGTGTACCCTGCTATCAATACCATCGCAGTATCATGCAGTGATGCAAACTCACAAGGTCGAATCTTTGGTCTTACGACAACTGCAAACCAACTGGGAAGTATGGTAGGGCCTCTGATTGGCGGGGTAATTAGTTCCTGGATCGGGATCAAACCGGTATTTTTTTTTACTGGGGGAGTACTCCTGGCGTTAGGCGGAACGGTTTTATTAGCGGGCTTGGTTATGGCTGTAGCCCGTCATAAAGAGCAGCATTCTCAATGTTAAGGACATAAATGAAGCACTTGCAAAAAGCAAGTGCTTCATTTATGCCCAGAGACTGTTCTTTTGAGATGTGCTGGCTAAATACCACTGCCATCAAAAACAGGCACATAATCGGCTGACGCCGTTTTTCCCTTTTGAATAAAACAGTTTTCAATCCCCAGAGAGAGGGCATAGTCGATTAGCTTATTGTATTCCCAGGTGGTAAGGCGGCGATTGATCTCAGGATGGTTTGAGGCATGATAGAGCGGTGTATACTGGTTCATAAGGCTGATAAAGATGGTATTGCCAAAAGTCTGCCAAAGCCAGCTGAGAACATTGCGGCTGTCTGCCATTAACCCCGGCACGGCAAGGTGACGAACAATTACCCCTTTTTGCATGATTCCGGCAGCATCAAACACCGGTGGCCCGGCCAGGTCAACCATTTTAGTTATGGCCTGGCTGGCATAGGCAAAATAATCAGGGGCAGCTGAATAACGCACAGCATAGGTGTTATCGTAATACTTAAGATCAGGCAGGAAAATATCGACATGCTGCTTTAACGCGGTAATGGTTTCGATTGTTTCATACGCATTGGAGTTGTAGACAACAGGCAGTGAAAGACCGTTTTGTCTGGCGAGCGTAAGGGCTTTAATAATCTGGGGAACATAATGGGTAGGGGTAACAAGGTCGATATTGTGAGCGCCGCGGGCTTGTTGTTCCAGGAAGATTGCGGCCGCTGGTAACTTGTTGGCAGCAGCCTTCTTGACTGATTGTATGATTTTGGCAAAAAACGCAGCGTAGATTACAGTGTGAAAAGAATATTGTCCCGGCGCCTTTACTGGCGGAAAGGCAAGGCTCTTCCCAGTGATGCAGTGAGGCAAGTGCGGCAGAAGGCAAGAGACCTGCCTGACAAAAGCCTTTTTCACCGGAGAGTCGGTTAACCCGGCAGGCACGCGGGCAAAGAGTGCAGGATTTTAGCATCATGGATAAGCTCCTTAACTACTCGTAAAGTGTAAAGCAACAATCAATATCTTTTACAATATTATACATGGCTGTTGTAGTTTTCACTAGACCTCACTACTTGCCAAACATATGCCAACACCCTCTCACATATGGTAGTAACAAGGAAATATGTACCGGAGGGTATGACTATGTTAAATATCATTCTAGGACTAAGCATGCTGTTGGGCGGTATTTTTCTCATGCGCTATGGTCTGAAAAAAGCGTTATGGCATCGCTTACGTGGTGTGCTGGAGAAGCTGACCAAGACGCCCGGGAGAGGTCTGGTACTGGGGACAATCACTGCTGCTTTATTTCAAAGCAGTACAACTGTATGCCTCATTACAATTGGCCTGGTGAGCGCTGACTACATGTCTTTTCATCAAGCGCTGGGCATAATCCTGGGAGCCAATATTGGAACATGCTCCACAGTTCAGTTGGTAAGCTTATCGATCCCTGTAGACTATATACTCCCTTTGCTTTTACTCTCACTACTGCTGAGTATCTCAGGAAAACAGCGTTACGCCGGGCTGGCTCTTTCCGGCTTGCTCAGTATGTTTGCCGGGTTAGATTTGCTGGTAGCGGGTATTTCAAGTCTATCACAGTTGAGTGAGATGGCCGAGTATCTGGTTATGGCTAATTTCCAGCCGCTTTACGGCATTTGGGGCGGTGTCCTGGCAACATTGATGTTTCAATCCAGCAGCGCCGCTACAGTGCTCTTAATGCTGCTTGCTGATATGGGGCTTGTTGATATCAACACAGCCGCATATGTAATCTATGGCAACAACATCGGCTCATGCGTATCATCGGTTGTTTTTAGCGCGGCGGCACCTCTTGCCGCGAGGCGGGTTGCCATGTCCCATATTTTGTTGAATGTATTGGGTGTTATTATTTTTTTCCCTATGACGCCTTGGCTTATTGCGGCTGCCGGGTTTTTTACGGATAATTTCAGTGGCCAGGTAGCTGCGATTCATACCCTGTTTAACATTCTCTCCTCAATCATGGTATTACCGCTATTTAATCAGTTTGCCAATTTGATTTGCCTGCTCGTAGCAAAAAAGTGATAAGTGAAGCTATCGAATTTGTGCAAAACGTGAAACCTTATGAAATTACGTATATTCATAAAGAATGGGCTATTAGCATGCAGCCAATAGCCCATTCTTTTATTGATAATAACAAACAAACACCTAAGGAAATTGCCAAGGGGATTCGTTAGTATAGTCCGATTACGCGAATTTAGATCAGTTTAAATTGGTCCATGACGGAGAAGATAGCCATCGCGATCAGGAAAACGCCTGATAATGCTACACAGCCTACCACCCATGGCGCCATCCGGTATTCAGGCGGCAACACCTTCCGCTCGGCATAAATCTGAGCTAAGCACCACAGACCGCAAGATAATGCTCCGCCAAGGATTGAGCCAATCATTACGATTGTTACAACGTTGAAACCGGCCCAATTATACGCCAAGCCGCCGACGCACATGTACGCCCATACATATTTGGCAATGCCTGTCTTGCCTTTTTCACGTACCCATTTTGAAGCTGTTTTAAAAGATTCGTAACAAGTTGAAGGATACAGTTCGAAGATACTGGAAAGAACTCCCCATAAAGCGCACCATACTGCCAGCCAGTACAGGTACACCAATCCAGGGTGAATAACTGTCAGGAAGGCGCTTTGATACTCGAGCAATTTCATCCCTGAAGGTACCAGCTGTTGGGCATGAAGTACTGCTGCCCCGAGGGCGGTAAACACCACTGTAATGAGTAGCAGTGTGCCGAAACTGACAATAGTATCGATTTGTGCAGCTTTAAGCCAAGTATTAGCTTTGGCAAGTTCTTCCTTGCTAGTCGGTAGGGCGAATTGACCCTCGGTAATCCGTAGTTTTTCTTCAATCTCTTTTTGATTAGGTAGGCCCATTGCGCCCCAACCCTTATTCCGGTAGAGGCCCACATAACCGATATAATCATATGTACCGCCGCCGATAGCACCTACATAGGCGACCATTTCCATGCCGATACTTCGGCTGGCAACTGCCGGATATTTTGCAGCTACCCATGGCTCGTACGTTGGCATACTGGGAATAAGGCCGAGCAGAAGCTGACCCCAATCAGGATTAACAGCAAAGAGCGCAATGAAAGAGGTTAGTACTTTTGTTATAACAATATAGGTCTGGGTTGTTTCGACATGCTGATAAGTGCCGGAGGCAACCACAAGTAGTGTTCCAACAATATAAATTGTTGCCCATAAAGGTAGCGATAGCGAGCCACCGGTAAGGTACATTGTCATATTAGCCAGCAAGTTGGCTACGCCGCCGACCCATGAAGGCATGCTAAGTACTGCCAAGACACCAAGTAATATGGGAAACCAGTTCTTCGGACCAGGGAAAATTTGTCCCCAGCGAGTTACCGGATGTTCACCTGTTAACACAATATAACGGGTGCCGGTATAACTCATAAAACCTTTGGACAGCGCGCCTAAAAGCAGGCACCAAAGAATACCGTAGCCAAAAATTGCGGCGCCACGGGGCGCAAAGAACACTTCGCCGGAGCCCACGGTTGCTGAGGCAAGAATAACACCAGGACCTAAAAAACTGAGAAGGCCTTTCCAGCCTGATAATAGATTCCGGTCCGGATCGGGATAGCTAAACAGAGCTTCTTTGGGTTTTTCAGCCGGGATCGAAGTTCCGGGAGTTACGGGATTTCGATTTACTACAATTTCTGTGTCAGCCATGTTCACACCTCCAAATTTTCTAAGTGGCATCCAGGAGCTAATACTTCAGCTGCTTTCCCTCCCTTCTCATTGCTGGTGATGTCTCTATCAAATGTACCGCTTGACGGCATCTGAAGAGAGCATATGTGGAGTAGCAGGCGAGTCCTAAAGTGATCATTACAACCATACTTGGGGCGTAGATTAATAGGCCAACCGAAAGGACCCAACCAAATACTGCTATCCATTGCCAATTTTTTAGTAAGCGCTTATAGTATTGAAGCATTTTAGCAAGTTCTGTTTGAGCAGCATCTGGATTCAAAACTGGCCGTGAAGCGACCGTTGCATCTACTCTGTCTGCAGTATTTTTCTTGCATAATTTTTTTACGTAATATGCACCAAGTAGAAAAAACAAGGGGGCAAAAACTACATTATCTTTAAGAATTGCTAGTACGGTTAGCACAGTAAATCCGGCTATTGCGATACCTCGTGCTAAAATTTGACCGCGGGGCTGGTTTTTAATGTTTTGAAAAATCATTTCCTGATACTCCTTTCAAAAAAAAATTTGACTGGAATTTCTGAAAAAAGAAGGGCACGTGTACTTATTTTTAATTCACATATGAGAAATGAGTTCATAAATAAAGACAAAATTCACAGAACTGAGCAAAGAAGATAGAGAAAACAAAAAAAAGGAATTCATAAATATGAACATTGTTCAAAAACAAGAACGTTTAAATACCCCTTTCTTTAGGGGTACTCGAGAATGTTATTTTTTTCCATAAAGAACTTATCCAACATCTCTATTCAACGTAATTTGTTAAAATCCTCCAGATTAAATTAGATTTTTTAAAATATTATAAAAATAGTGAAATGTATTTTGGGTTTTAACGATCTAAATCAGGTAGAAGGAATTTTAGAATGCATAGCAAAGTATATAAATATTGCAGGTAGGTATTTGTTCCATAAAATGAACTTAGTTCATAAATTAGAACAAGCCAAATCTTTCTATGGAGGTACATATGAGAAATTACAACCAGGTTACCAATGAAACAGTAGCGGCTTTGAAAGCTATTGTTGGGGTGAAAAATGTCATTACAGACCCTGACAAACTTGTAGCTTATAGTCAAGATGAGGTGACTGACAGCCGTTATCAGCATGAACCGGAGGTCGTTGTTTTTCCAGAATCGGTATCGCAGATCGCTGAAATTATGAAGTTAGCCAACCGGGAATTAATTCCGGTTACGCCACGCGGGGCTGGCACAGGGTTGGCTGCTGGGGCTGCGCCGATGTATGGCGGGATTGTACTTTGCCTTGAAAAGATGAATAAAATTATAGAGGTTAATGCTGACCATATGTACATGGTAGTCGAACCTGGCGTAAAGACAGAGGATGTGCAAAAAGCAGCCAGTGAAGTTGGTTTACTATATGCGGGCGATCCTTCCAGCGGCGACAACTGCTTCATTGGCGGAAATATCGCGACCAACGCCGGCGGTAACAAAGCAGTTAAGTACGGAACAACACGTCATCAGGTATATTCTATTGAAATTGTGACACCCACTGGCGAGATTACTGAACTGGGTGGCTTGTTAAATAAGAGTACCTCAGGCTATTGCCTGGAGCAGCTATTAATCGGATCGGAAGGAACTCTGGGAATTATCACTAAAGCAACTTTGAAATTAATCCCATTGCCGCAGTATAAAATGGACTTACTCGCCGTATTCCCAGATGCGGAGACAGCCATTGACATTGTATATAAACTTATGAAAGACGGAATTGATCCTACATCACTTGAGTATATGGATAACGGTGCTGTAAATGTATGTGCCAGATATTTAAAAGAAAGTTTGCCTTATCAGGCAGAAGGCAACTATCTCATTATTACCATTGAATGCAATACTGAGGACGAAATCGATGAAAAAGCAGTCCGAATTGATGAAATCTGTAATGCTAATGGTGCGATTGCTACGCTTGTTCCTGATTCAAAGAAAATTTGGGCAGCCCGGAAAGCCTTTGGTGATGCCAACAGGGAAGAAAGTTTTATTCACAGTCCGGAAGACATGGTTGTTCCAGTTAAGCACTTGCCATATGCTATGAAAGAGTTTACCAAAATTTGTGAAAAACATTCGGCCCTTGGCCGTACGGTCAGCCATGCCGGGGACGGCAATGTGCACTTAACGATTCTCCAAGGCAGTATTCCAGCAGAAGAATGGCCGAGGAAAATTGATGAAATACTGCATGAATTGCTTGAGTTTACCTATAGTATCGGCGGGCGGATGTCTGGAGAACATGGTATTGGCTCCAAGCGGAAGAAGTGGATGCACAAGTTTACTGATCCAGTGCAGCTTAAGATTATGCAGTCAATCAAAAAAGCCATGGACCCTAATCTGATCCTGAATCCGGGCACTATCTTTGAGGCTGAGTAGTCAACGACATACTGGGCGGTGAAATTAGGTTATCTGAACTGGCGATTAAGATGAATTAATATGAGGTGAAAAATATGAAAAAAATTGGTGTCGTCGGACTAGGTATTATGGGAGAGCCCATGGCGGAGCACCTATTAAATGCCGGAAATGAAGTATTTGTCTACAACCGGACAGCCTGCAAGGCTGAGCACCTGGCAATGAAGGGCGCCGTTGTGTGCAGCACTCCTGCTGAGGTAGCACAGCACTGTGATGCCATAGTGGTTATGGTTAAAGCAGATGCTGAAGTTGAAGCTATGATTCTGGGCGCTAACGGGATACTAGAAGGAGCTCAGGCCGGTCTTATTATTTTAAATAGCAGTACCATTCTGCCCCAGACAAGTAAACGCGTGGCCCAGTTGGCCGCTGAAAAGGGCATTATTGTGCTGGATTGCCCGGTAACCGGCAGTGGTATCCAGGCCAGAGAAGCAAAATTGACCTTTATGGTTGGCGGTAATAGGGAAGCGTTTGAGCAATGCTTACCGCTATTTAACGTGATGGGTAAGCAGGCCGTGTATATGGGTGAAAGTGGGACAGGCTCTTATATGAAACTAGCCAATAATTCCTTAATGGCAATTAATCTATTATCGTTGGTAGAATCCCTCACAATGGCGTACAAAAGCGGGGTAGACCCGGAAATGTTCTTGGAGGTTGTAAATGGTGGCGGTGCCCGTAGCGCTGTGGCGGAGTCCAGAATCCCTAAAATAATCAAACGGGATTTTGTTCCTGCATTTTCAACCTCTATGCTATATAAAGACTTAGGCTTAATTTATGAGTTGGCCAGAGAACTCCAAGTTCCGACACCTGTGTTGGCTTCAGTTAGGGAAATGATCCATACTGCTGTTGTTAAGGGCTATGGAGATGAGGATGTTTGCAGTGTCATCAAATGCTATGAAGAATTGGCCGGAGTGGAAATAAAGAAATTGTAACTGGTTAAAAGGCCCGGCATTTTTTTTGAGACGTAGAGGATTTTGGCCGAACAACGTACAAGTACTATTAATCCGAGACTAAGCTGTTCCAATACTTCCATTTAATATCTGTGACCTTTAGGGTATAAGTAGGAAGTTAGAGCGGCTAAGTCCAACTGTAGCAAGCAAAGGAGGTAAGTATGAGCATTTATTCGCTTATGCCTTATAAAAATAAGGTCAAGGATAAGCTGGAGTCTGGTCAGGCCGTTAATGGAGTTTTTTACTGTAACGGAGGGCCGGCCTATGTCGAAATGCTAGGCTATTCGGGTCTTGATTTTGTTATCATTGATACTGAACATAGTTCTCACAATTTAGAGACTGTGGAAAATCTGATACGAGCCTCGGAAGTAAGCGGCATGGTACCAATTGTAAGGGTGCAAGAAAACTCCGAAGCTCTTATTAAGAAGGCCTTGGACATGGGCGCAGGGGGAATCATCGTTCCGCAGGTAAATACTGCAGCAGAGGCTAGGATGGCAGTACAAGCTGCCAAATTTGGCCCGCAAGGTGAACGTGGAGTAGCAGGGATAACTAGGGGGGCACGCTACGGATATGTTCCGTTAACTGATTTTGTTACTTACTCAAACAAGAACAGTCTAGTTTTTACTCAGGTAGAACACATTTCTGCAGTTCAAAACCTGGATGAAATTCTCAACGTTGACGGTCTTGATGGTATATTAATCGGGCCAACTGACTTATCGCAGTCTATGGGAATAACTGGTCATTTTGAAAATCCTGAATACTGTAGGACCGTTATCGATATTATTGAGCGCGGGGTAAAGGCCAAAAAGCGGGTAGGTATCTTCTGTCTGAATGCTGATCAAGCTCGGCAGTACCGGAATTTGGGTGCACAATTGCTGGCGGTATGTTCCGATAGTATGCTTTTTGTTTCTGCAGTTCGCAAATTGGCCGATGAGTTGGGCAAAAGCTAATTAAAAGTAGCCGTTATATGAGCAAGCTTGTAGACTTTGTCTACAAGCTTTTTAATTACTCCGGCCATATAAGCTTTTGAAACAGGTTGGCGCTTGATTAATAAGGCAAACTCAGTAGTCGTTTGATTACTATTGTCTGAATCTTTAAATTGGCAGTATATTATTTAATATCTGAAAATATTAAATATTGTATTGACTACTAACAAAAAAGATGGTAAGTTTTAATTAGGTTGATCACATATGCAAACTAAATTCACATATGTGAATTTAAGACAAAGCACTTCATCCCGACACCGGTATTGGCCTCGGTAGAAATAAAAAATTAAATAGATTTTATGAATGGAGATGGAGAAGTTGACATGGCGTAGTAAAGAATTTCTTGGTGATCCGTACAAAGGAGCTTTGGCCAGAGGGCTTTACCGGTCTATGGGTTATACTGATGATGACTTTGGTAAGCCGTTTATTGCTATCGTTAACACCTGGAATGACATTTGTCCTGGACATTATACCTTGCGAAATATCGCTGCTGCAGTCAGAGAAGGAATCAGGACGGCTGGCGGAACTGCGGTGGAATTTGGCACAATCGCCCCCTGCGACGGAATTGCCCAGTCACATACTGGAATGCACATATTCTGCCCAGCCGCGACGTTATAGCCAATAGCATAGAGTTGATGATCCAGGCACATATGCTTGACGGAATAGTTCTGCTGGGTTCCTGTGACAAGGTAGTTCCCGGCCTGCTGATGGCAGCCGCGCGAATCAATTTGCCTGCAATTTTAGTCAATAGTGGCCCAATGTATCCGGGAACTCACAAAGGTGTGCACATAGATGTCAATGCAACCCAAATACACCTTGGTAAATTTAAAAGTGGCGAAATCTCGGAAGAAGAATTTCGTCAGGTTGAGCGTTCTGCTTGTCCAACTCCTGGTTCTTGCACCATGATCGGTACTGCGAATACTATGTCGTGTCTGGCCGAGGCAATGGGGATGTCGTTAACCGGGTGTGGGACTATCCCGGCGGTTGATGCTGCTCGGATCAATATCGCCAAGGAGTCGGGGCGACGAATAGTGGAATTGGTCATGGAAAACGTCAAAGCGCGTGATATTATTACCCGGGATTCACTGTTAAATGCCGTCAGAGTAGGAATGGCTATTGGTGGTTCTACTAATCTGATTATGCACATTCTTGCTATTGCTCATGAAGCTGAGGCTCAGTTTAGTATTGATGATTATGAAGAACTCAGCGATTCTACACCCTATTTGGCTTCAATCATGTCAGCAAGTGAATATGATATGGTTGATTTTCACAACGCTGGCGGCGTGCCGGCTGTGATGAAACAATTACGTCAACTGCTTTGTAAGGGAGCGCTTACTGTAACTGGTAAAACGATTGACGAAAATGTGGCTGACTGTTTCATTAAAAACCAGGAAGTCATTCGTTCCATCGACCGTCCCTTTTTGCCTAACGGAGGAATTGCTATCTTAAAGGGTAACCTGGCCGCAGAATCTGCTGTGTGTAAACCGGCGGCCATGAAGGCCGATCGCCTTTGTCTGTCAGGTCCGGCCAAGGTTTTTGATAGTGAGGAAGACCTTGTTGCAGCTATTTATGCTAATGGTATTAAATCAAATGATATTATTGTGGTACGCTACGAGGGGCCTAAAGGTGGACCCGGTATGCGGGAGATGTATACTCCGCTTGAGTTGCTCGACGGGTACGGTCTTTCAGAGTCAGTCTTCTTAATCACTGACGGACGTTTCTCAGGTTCTAACCGTGGCGGATTTGTTGGTCATGTTTCTCCGGAAGCAGTCGAGGGTGGTGTGATTGCTGTTGTTCAAAACGGAGATTCTATCACTGTCGATATACCAAATCGTAAGATTACACTAGATATTTCAGATACAGAAATTCAAAAACGATTGGGTGAATGGAAAAAACCGGAGCCCAAGATTAAACACGGCTATCTGGCCACCTATGCCCGGATCGTCAAGTCTGCTCATTACGGGGCAATTATTGAATAGTCTCCATTTTAACAAATCTCGGAAGTAAGCGGCATGGTGCCGATTGTAATGGCAGTTTAGCTAGGATGTCAAAACCATGAAATTGACAGTATATTGCTTAGTATCTGAAAATATTAAATATTGTATTGACTACTAGCAAAAAAGATGGTAAGTTTTAGATAGAATGATCACATATATAAACTAATTTCACATATATGAATTTTAGTTGGAGGGCTTCCTATTTTAAAAGTAAATAAATCAGCGTCTAGGACTGTTGATATACTAAATTTGCTTGCTAAAAGCACAAAGCCATTGACTCAAATAGAGATTAGTGAGGCCTTGGCTCTGCCGAAAAGTAGTACCTATGAGCTAATTTACACTTTGCTGAAAAAAGGGGTTCTAGAGTTTGACAATGAAGATTTGAAGACCTTTAAGCTAAGTCTTAAGGTCTTTGAAATAGGAATGACCATTCTGGAAAAGACTGATTTTTATGGGATATCCCGGCCATTTCTTGAAGATTTGAGTGCAAAAACCGGCGAGACCGTCTTTCTGGCAATAGAAAATAATGGAATGATAGTATATGTGGATAGAGAAGAAAAAAATAGCTCCATAACTACGGTTCCCGGAGCAGGAACAAGAAGGCCTATGTACAGTACTGGCTTAGGTAAAGCCTTGTTGGCTACATATTCGGACCAACGCGTAAAAGAGATTTGGGAAATGACCGGCAAAACGACCAAGTACACTAAGAACACAATTTGCAATTACAACGATTTAATTAAAGATCTCAGGCAGACTCGTGAACGGGGCTATGCTATTGATAATCGTGAGATGGAAGACGAAATCTTTTGTGTTGCTGCCCCGATTTATGGACGCGCAGAAAAAGCAGTTGGCGTCTTGAGCGTAGCATCTATTTATCTAAAAATGGACGTCAAAAGGGTAGAACTGTTCGGTAAGATGACAATGGAGACTGCATTGGCCATATCCAAGAGAATTGGTTTTCGAAAAGATAGTATATACTTTGGTACTCAATGAGTCCTTTCTTTTTGTTCTGAACAATGAACAGTATTCATATATGTGAAACGATAAATAGGGACGCTGTAAAAGGAAAGAGAGTGTGGTAATAGTACCGTTTGACTAGCATCAAGTGAGTTTAGGCTGATGTTGCATATCACTCAAGTATTTTTTAAGAGGTGTTTTTAACGTGAGCAGAATAATTGTTCGCAATGATAGTTGCACTGGGTGCCGGAGCTGTCAAGTAATCTGTTCCATGCACCACCAAAGGAATATAGCACCTAGCGCTGCGCGAATCCGAATTAAAAGCAAATACCCTTGGATAGACCAACCCGTCGTTTGCCAACAGTGTAAAGCACCAAAATGCAAAGAAGCCTGTGCGGTAGAAGCCATCACAGCCGCTGGGGCAGTTCCGGTTGTAGATCAGGCGAAATGTACCGGCTGTTGGGAATGTGTAAAGGCCTGCCCATTTGGTGCCATTTGGGAAGATGTTAAAGCAGGGATACCGCTAGTCTGTGATACTTGCTCAGGAGAGTATCAGTGTGTGAAATGGTGTCAGCCCAAAGCCCTGACGTTGGGAGGAGATTGATTATGTTTGGCGGATATACTGGAAAGTTGCTGCGTGTTGACCTAACGCAAAAAACGCATACTGTTGAGACTATCCCTGAGGAATTAATTAAGAAGTATATAGGCGGCAAAGGGATTTCGGCCCGTCTTCTATATGACGAACTGCCGGCTGCGTGCGATCCGCTTGGTTCTGATAACTTGTTAGTCTTTGCCAACGGGCCGCTGACTGGAACACTGGCTCCTGCTTCATCGCGTGTTACAGTGAGTACTAAGAGCCCTCTTACCGGCGGTTGGCTTGATAGTAATTGCGGTGGATTCTGGGGGCCTGAGTTGAAATACGCAGGCTATGACGTACTCATGATCAAGGGGCGTGCAGCTGAGCCTTGTGTTTTAGTCATTGAGGACTCGAGTATCAAGTTTGATTCTGCATCAGAATTCCAGGGGTTTGATTGTGCCTGTACTGAAGAAGCGCTCAAAGAAAAATATGGTATAGATTACCGAATTGCGTGTATCGGCCCCGCCGGGGAGAAGAATTCACCCTTAGCCGCAATTATCGCTGAAGGCAGAGCCTTCGGCAGAGGTGGGCCGGGGGCCGTTATGGGAAGTAAAAATCTCAAGGCTATCGCTGTCCGGGGACATGGCAGTATTGCTATTGCCCAGTATGAACCTTTCTTGAGTGCAAATAAAGAGGCATTGAACGAAATAAGTATCAATCCTGATACTGGTGGCTCCCGCCCTAAGTACGGGACAAACAGTATTTTAAGTGCTATGGACATGCTGGGAATTCACCCGGTGAAGAATTTCCAGGGGGTGCCGTGGGACGGTGCGCCCCAGTTAAACGAAGATGTATTAGCCGACGAATATTATAACAAACACAAGGCTTGTTTTGCCTGCCCTATTCGTTGCAGTAAAGTATCGAGAGTGGATGCCGGAAAATATCGGGGGAGTGTTGTCGAAGGGCCTGAGTACGAAAATGCCTGGGGATTTGGTGCCCAGTGCGGTAACCCCGACCCTGGTGCGGTCATTGAGGCCGAACGGCTTTGTGATTTATACGGGCTAGATTCAGTATCCACAGGAAATGCCGTTGGTTTTGCCATGGAATGTTATGAACGCGGCCTCATTACAGAGCAACAAGTAGGATTCGCTTTAAAGTTTGGCGATGACGAGGCCATGATCAAGCTGATTCACTTGATGGGAAAAGGCGAAGGGTTTGGGAAGGTAATCGGCCAGGGGGTAAAGAGAGCCGCAGAGATCATCGGCGGCAATTCAGCCGATTTTGCAATGCATGTTAAGGGGATGGAGTTGCCTGCTTATGACCCCCGCGCTGTATTTGGTATGGGCTTAGCTTACGCTACGAGCGATCGGGGCGGCTGTCATCTGCGGGCTTGGCCGGTAGGTGCGGAAGTCTTGCAGACCAAGGGAAGATTAGACCCATTTAGTACCGAGTATAAAGCCGATCTTGTTAAAAGCCAGCAAGAGTGGTTTGCAATTATTGATTCGATCGGTATGTGCCTGTTTGCCACATTCGCATTAACGCCCAGGCAGGTCACCGCTCTCCTGAACACACTGACAGGCATACAACAATTTGAAAGTGCCGATTACTTGGTAACAGCGGGCGAACGAATTTACAATCTGACACGCTTATTTAATATTCGTGAAGGATTCGGCAAAAAAGACGATACATTACCCAGTCGGCTGCTAAACGAGCCGATGCCAAGCGGACCAGCTAAAGGAAACACCGTTGATCTTGAACCGATGTTAAAGGAATATTACTATATTCGGGGCTGGGATGAGGAAGGTATACCTAAAGAAGAAACCTTGGCTTCTTTAGGTCTAAAAAAATGAATGGAAAGGTTTCAGTACAGCTGCAATTTCTTGGTTCTTTTCGGGATCTGGCTGGCAAAAAGCATGACATTGTAGAAGTTGACGCTGACGTCACCAAAGCACTTTTAGAAATAGAGCAAATGCTTGGTTTTCATTGTAGTAACAGAATATCAGAGACTGAAGGTATCTTTATTAATGGCCGGCACGTTTGTTTTTTTATTGAACAAAATAAACCCCTGAAAGATGGGGATACCATAACATTTTTGCATCTTGTCGGTGGAGGTTAATTCGTAGATTGGGGGGCTTATATAATGTTTAAACCTGCTGGTGTTTATTCAGCAATGTTGACACCTTTTAAAGCGGATGGAAATATTAACGAAGACGTGCTGCGGCGTATGGTTGATTTCATGATCGCCAAGGGGCTGCATGGCCTGTTTCCAGTCAGCTCAGTAGGTGAGTTTGCTCATATATCGTTAGAACAGTGTTTTCAATGTATGGAGATAGTAGTCGATCAGGCAAAAGGCAGAGTGGCTATCACTCCTGGCGTTAGTTCGACTTGTGCTGAAAACTCTATAAAGTTAGCCCAAAAGGCAGAAAAATTGGGTTGTCAAGGTGTGGTAATCTGCCCGCCGTATTATTACCCGATCAGCCAAGAGAACATGGAGAGACATTTCGAGTTAGTGGCTGATTCGATTAATATCCCGGTTATCTTGTACAATATACCGCTGTTTGCTACCCCCATCTCCAATGATGTGGTTAAACGACTGAGTCGCCGGGACAATATTGTAGGTATGAAAGACTCAAGCGGAAGCATGGTCGAACTCATGCACTATATGGATAAAGTACGGCTGACAGGGTCTGATATGAACTTTTTAGTTGGCCGCGAGGAGATATTAGCTCCTGCTCTCACAGTTGGTGCAAGTGGCTGTATGACCGCCTCTTCGGGGATTATCCCGGAGATTATGGTGGGGATTTGGGATGCTTATCATGCTGGAGATTATGCTAAGGCCAATCGCATCCAAATTGCTATGCTGCCTTTTATCCGGGCTATGTTTGCTGCACCATTTCCGATCGGCTTTAAGGCAGCTCTTGAAATGCGCGGCTTCGACATGGGCCCGCATAAACAGCCATTGTCTGCTGCTGAAGAGTTCAACTTAAGTGGGGTCAAAGCCAGGATAAAAAATATACTGCAAGGTTTACTGGAGTTTATTCAAAAGGAAGGGTTGGATAAAGAGAAGTAATAAAATCGCAGAAAGGAGGGGCGTTCAGGCAAAATATATAAAGCAAAATGAATACCAAAAGCAAACTGATCCCGGGCTAACAATACCGGCGAAAGCAAGCCTAGAGCTAAACGTAGAAGTTGGGACCGGGAGTCCACCCGCTGAGTTTGATGCACTTTTCACGCTACGGTTTCGTCATAGAGCATTACGGCATGTACATTATCTCCGCAATGCTCCATGGCCGCTAATCTCCGAATATTCCATCTATCATAGCCGGCAGCGGGCCAATGAGGACCTGGAAAATTCAAGAATACTAACATTTTGTTAGTCAAGGAGGGTATTATCAATATGCAATCTTTAATGAATAGGCAACAACTGGCCGATCTTGCAATGGATAAAGCTCAAAAAAAACTGGTACCTTTTATTTTGCTGATGTACGTACTAGCATTTCTGGATCGGGCCAATATAGGTTTTGCCAAACAAGCGTTTCAGCTTGACACTGGTATAAGTGATGCGGCCTTTGCCTTTGGTGCTGGCATATTTTTCTTAGGATACGCTGTTTTTGAGGTACCAAGCAACATCATCATGCACCATGTTGGCGCACGGATGTGGTTGGCTCGTATTATGATTACCTGGGGTCTGGTGGCTGCTGGTTTTGCCTGGGTATCAACGGAAACGTCGTTCCTGGCTCTTCGCGTTTTGCTGGGCATCTGCGAGGCCGGCTTTTTCCCGGGTATTATCTACTATTTAACTTTCTGGTTTACCTCAAGCCGTCGTAGCTCTGTTATGGGCCTGTTTTATTTTGGTGCTCCTCTGTCCTTTATTTTTGGCTCTCCGCTTTCCGGGCTACTTATGGACATGGATGGTGTGCTTGGCGTTCATGGCTGGCAATGGATGTTCGCAGTGGAAGGTCTGTTGGCTACAGTAGTGGGAATATGGGCCTTATCGTACCTTGTCGATAGACCTAAAGATGCTCAATTCATACCGAATGAAGAAAAGCAAGCTCTTATTGCCGAATTGGAAGAGGAAAATGCTAATAAACCGCAGGGACATGTTAGTCCGCTGAAGGTTCTCGGCAATCCCAAGGTTTTGTTTTTGTGTGCTACCTACTTCATGATTCAAATCAGCGTGTACGGTGTCACGTTCTACCTGCCCACGCAGGTGGCTGCAATGATGGGGAAAAAAGTTGGGTTTGCAGTCGGTGTAGTGAGTGCTATTCCCTGGGTCTGTGCATTAATTGCCAACGCTACCATTCCACGGTATTCTGACCGGTCAGGAAAACGGGGCATTCTTGCTGCCGCACTCATGTGTTTCGCCGGGCTGGGAGTTATTGCTTCGGCAACAGGTTCACCGGTGATTGGGGTTGCGGCGTTGAGTCTGGCAACCGCCGGATACTTTTCCTGTCAGCCTGTTTTCTGGACTATGCCTACCCGATTTCTGAGCGGTGTAGCAGCTGCCAGTGCAATTGCCTTAATTAACTCTGTCGGTAACCTGGGGGGATTTATTGCTCCCAACTTACGTGTTTGGGCTGAAAAAGCCTTCAATAATCCTTCTGCTGGACTGTATGCACTTGGTTCGGCGGCCTTCATCGGAGCTGTGCTCTTCCTGCTCTCCATTCCTCTTGGCATTGGTAATAATACACCGGTATTAGAATCGAAAGACGCTCCTGGAAAAGGAACGCAGCATACAGTATAGGCATTAACTTCTCGCCAATGTCTTATACCCAACTTTTATCCGGGGGTGTTCATTATATGAACACCCCCGGATAGAGTTTTACTTGCTTAATGGATAATTGTTTTTTTGAGTAAATTTGCGGTATTATGTAATAGATAGAATATTACAATCGCCTGTGCACTGAACGGGAAAGAGGTCGACCTGTGAAGATAACAATCATTGCTCCGCTTGAAAGCATTGTTAATACTGCGTATGAAGTGTTAAGAAGTGAAAAATTTAATTGGCAAGGGGAAGTTGAAGTAGTATCAGGGGACTTAGAGTCTGGATTGGAACAGGCTTATCTTGCAGTTAAAGGTGGCACAGATGTCATTATCAGCCGCGGGGGAACTGCAACCTTGATTTCACACCACATTCCTATTCCTGTAGTCGAAATCCAGGTTACCGCTTTTGATATTCTCCAGTCGCTACAATGTATTAATAAGGTTCATGGTACTGTAGGGGTTGTATTCACCAGACGGTTTTTATTTGAGTGTGAAAAACTCGGGAAACTGATCGGCGTTCCTATCCGTGAGTATTTTATAGAAAACGAGACTATGCAGCAAGATATTATTTGTGAAGCTATTAATGACGGTATTGAAACATTTTTAGGAGATGGGTACTCAGTCAACTTACTATTGCAGCAAGGTTTGCGGGCATATCCTATTGAATCCAGCACCGATGCTGTGGCTAAAGCCATTAACGAAGCGGTTAGTCTTGCCAGAGTTCGCCGCAAAGAACAGGAAAAGGCAGAGCTTTTTCGTACGATTATTGATCTTTCCGCAGAGGGAATTGTCGCTATTGACAGTATGGGGTATGTAACCACATTCAATCCAGTATCCGAGCAAATTTTTCAGGTTCCAAGCGCCAATGCAGTAGGCCGGTACATTGGCGAGCTTGTTCCGGATGACAAGTTAAGGGCGTGCCTAACTGGTGAAACTTGTGATAACGAAGATGTCAAGTTTATTGGCGACCGGGTGTATGCGGTCAAGCGCATTCCCATCAAGGTGAATGACGAGGTCGTGGGAGCCATAGCTAATCTTCAGGACGTTACACAGTTGCAGCGATTTGAGCAAGTTGTGCGACAAAAGCTTAATAAGAAAGGTCTTGTGGCAAAATTTCATCTCGAGCAAGTGGTTGGCTCTTCCCAAGCCTTCAGGGCCGTGAAGGATCGTGTCCGTCAATATGCCGGCACTGACACAACGGTGTTAATTACCGGCGAATCAGGGACCGGTAAGGAGCGAATGGCGCAAAGTATTCACAATTTAAGCAGTCGGAAAAATGGTCCCTTTGTTGCTGTCAATTGTGCTGCTTTACCGGAAACACTGTTGGAGAGTGAACTGTTTGGTTATGAGGATGGTGCATTTACCGGTGCGAAAAAGGGCGGCAAAGCAGGGCTGTTTGAACTTGCTCATGGCGGCACAATTTTTTTAGATGAAATTGGTGAAATTCCGTTGCCGTTACAAGCCAGATTGCTACGGGTTTTGCAGGAGAAAGAAGCCATGCGGTTGGGCGGAGACAAAGTGATTCCTGTGGATGTACGTATATTGGCTGCTACGAATCAAGAGTTAATGAAGCTGGTAGAAAAAAGAGAGTTTCGTGCTGATTTATATTATCGTTTAGATGTTCTCCGGCTGCATATTCCGCCGTTACGAGACCGGCCGGAAGATATACCAGAGCTAGTACAGCATTTTTTGAAAAAATATTCGGGCAAGATCGTTGGCGTCACAGATGAGGGTATACAGTTGCTGCAAAGATATCCATGGCGTGGTAATATAAGGGAATTAGAAAATGTTATAGAACGTTTGGCTTTATTGGTCAGGGGGCAAAGAATCGAGGCAAAGGATGTCAGCCAGGAACTTTGTGATTGCGGGTTTTTGTCAAACATCGAGCTGCCTAAAACAAAAGACAGTCTCGATTTATGTGAGAAACAAAAAATTGAGCAAATACTGCTGGAAGAGAAATATAATTATACTCAGGCTGCAAAACGGTTAGGGGTTAGCCGTACTACCCTCTGGCGGAAACTGAAGGAGTGGGAGCGGTCCCATTCATAGACTATCATATTAACAAACTGTTCAGGGCGCATTGTTGCAAAATGTAACAATGCGCTCTTTGCTTTTGTGATTTTGAATGGCACTTATACGTATAAGTGCCAGCCAAATTGGATTTCTTTAGGTGATCTGGCACGATTACCTTGTTTATTTAATTTGGCACGATAATTGCAAATATTTTATAGCAAATCTGCTACATCACATCAGGAGGAGAAAGAAGATGAGTAAGCCTCAAGCAATCGTAATGAAGCCGAGCGACAATGTGGCAACAGCAACACAAGAAATTATTGCAGGCACAAACGTTATGGTAAATATTGATGGGTCCGTTGTTGGTATTCACGTTACAGAGCCAATTCCTTTTGGTCATAAGTTCGCGATCAGAAATATTTCCGCAGGTGAAAAGATTATAAAATACGGTGAAGTCATCGGGGAGGCCACCATGAACATCGATCCCGGACAGCATACCCATGTCCACAATTTTGGTGGATGCCGCGGCCGTGGGGATTTATAAGCAGAGAGTCAGGTGTTTAGTTAGTGAGGAACATTCTATAACTATAATTACAACAGGAGTGGAGTGAAAATATGGAATTTATGGGATATCGCCGCCCGGACGGGTCGGTTGGGATTCGCAATCATGTGTTAGTTATACCTACTGTAGTTTGTGCAAACCAGGTAGCCAGGGGTATTTCCCATACAGTTAAGGGGAGCGTATGGGTTGAACATCAGCATGGCTGCTCTCAACTTGCACCAGATGCAGCCCAGACCGCCCGGGTATTTATCGGACATGGAACTAACCCCAACGTATTTGGTGTGGTAGTAGTTGGATTGGGCTGTGAAGTTGTACGGGCTCAAGATGTAGCGGCAGAGATTAAAAAGCAATGTCCTCATAAGCCTGTCCATTGCGTCATTATTCAGGACGCTGGTGGATCGTATAAAGCAATTTCTGAAGGTGCTATTGAAGCACATAAAATGGTTGAACAAGCATCAATGCTTGTTCGTGAACCGATTGATGTAGCTGAATTGATTTTAGGAACAGAATGCGGGGGGTCTGACGCCTGTTCCGGGCTCTCAGCTAATCCGGCATTAGGTGCAGCGAGTGATCTGCTGATTGATGCCGGAGGCACTTCCATTTTATCTGAAACACCGGAGCTTATTGGGGCTGAACACATCATTGCAGGCAGAGCCATTAATGAAGACGTTGCTAACCGCTGTTACGCAACCATTAAGGCATTTGAAGATTCCGCCAACGCCATCGGGGTTGATATGCGTGGTGGTAATCCTACACCAGGAAATATCGAGGGTGGCTTATCATCCATAGAAGAAAAATCTCTGGGTTGTGTTTACAAGGGTGGAACCAGGCCCCTTGTGGATGTTATCGGTTATGCCGAGAAGATTTCCAAAAAGGGACTCGTTTATATGGATACGCCTGGCAATGATATCGAACAACTAACAGGGATGGCTGCAGGTGGGTGTCATATATGCGTCTTTACTACAGGACGGGGAACGCCTACCGGTTCGGCGATTGTTCCAACGATAAAAGTCGCGTCAAACACCGCTATGTATAACAAAATGAAAGATAATATCGATATTAACGCAGGAACAGTTGTTGATGGCGAGGAAACGATCCAACAGGTTGGACAACGCATTTTAGAAGAAATGGTTCGCGTGGCTTCCGGAAAAATGACTAAGTCTGAAATTCTTGGGCATAATGACTTTGGCATTCAGCGTATAGGTCCTACCCTATAAGTATATTAGCTGCCGACTTGGAAATCGTATCGATTCGGAATGGATCGGTACGATTTTTTTTCTTTGCTATTTAGTTTTCGTGCATTCCATTTCTTTTCATTACTCATCTTAGCGGAAAATTAGTAGTAAAGAAATGGAGTTTACGCTAAAGACTGACAGGAAAAAGCAAATTACTGTAGAATCACACATTGTTAAACACATCAACGCAATAACTATTTGACGGAGGATTTATGAGTAATAGTAAACCGGCAATCGTAAAATCGGCATCACGGGCTCTGGATATTATCGAGTTTGTGGTGAAATGCCCTAAGCCACCCACCTTCACTGCCATCTTAGAGCATATGGATATACCCAAAAGCTCACTTTCTTATCTCCTGCAAGATTTACAAAACCGGGACTATCTGCAGATTGATACCGAAACGAGGGTATATTATCCGGGGCTAAAGCTAATTCAAGTCAGTGCGGCATGTATGAATAATACCAATATTTCCCGAGAAATTTGGCAAGGCACTAAGAATTTGAGTGATGCATTGGGAGAAACTGCCCATGCAGCTATCCTTGAAGGACGGCATGCGGTTTATATTGCTAAGTGTCAGGGCACCAAAGATCTTAGCGCTGTAACAAACATAGGGTTCAGAATTCCGGCGCATACGACCGGGGTAGGGAAGGTACTGCTGTCTTCATTGAGTGAAGAAGAGTTGGCATCGCGTTTCAACAATGTTGAACTGGAACGATATACAGAAAAGACGATAGTATCTTACCCGGAATTATTGGTGGAGCTCAAGAAAATCGCGAAACAAGAGTACGCTATAGACGACCAGGAGATCATTCCGGGAGGGGTCTGCGTGGCTGCCCCAATATATGACAAAGCTCACAAAATGATTGCCGCTATCAGCGTTACAGTGCCGGTAATACGGCTTACCGACGATTTCTTGCAAGAGGTAGTTAAAAAAGTCCGGGCCGCAGGAGCCAATGTATCAATGCGTCTGGGAAGAACGTAAAAGAAACAAAATATTTTCAAAATAGTTAATATCTTAGCAGGAGAATGGACTAAAAGGTAGTATATAACTAATATGTAATGATTTTCTTAGTTCTGTATTGTGAACTCAGTTCTTAATTAAGAACTGAGTTGCGGAGCAGAGAGGTACTTTTGCTATTAAGGCAAAGCTATTCAAACGGTGCTGCAGTTTATCTTTCAAATAGTCGCAGCCTGATGAGAGGTGTAGCGTTCTAACAGTAAACATTTCAATTTCATGTTCTTTATATTGAACTTGGTTCTTAAACATGAACATCAATTGTGTTATGGCCTTATTGCGGTGATGACAAGGTCGCCCAAAATGCATAGGAGGTTGTTGGCTTTAAATCCGAAAGAGGAGGGCACAGCCAAAAAACATCCATCAAGTAGATGACAAGCGAATCCCAATAAGAAAAAGGGAGGTGCTTCAAAATAGGTGTTATTTAAGTAGCCAACCTACAGATATGCAATTCAGTGCTGAAGGTACTGATGGGTAGATTAAGGTCTATTTCCGTGTTAATTGGTTGAGTAGATAAATGCGAAGCAGATTGGAGTGTATAGTATGGCGCTTTTAAAAGACAGACTCAAAAACGGTGAACAAGTTTTCGGTCCATTCGTAAACCTTTGCCATCCGGCGGTCTTGGAAATAGCGGGTTTAGCAGGATTTGATTTTGCGATCATTGACACAGAACATGGGGAGCTGTCCTCTGATCGGGCTGTTGACATGGTGCGTGCCGCAAAACTCTCCGGGGTTAGTCCGGTAGTCAGAGTCTATGGCAACCAGCCGGAACTTATTGCTAAGGCTTTAGATATTGGTGCAGAGGGAGTGCAAGTTCCTCAGATCGGTAGCAAAGCAGAAGCATTGGCGGCCGTTAAGGCGGCTAAGTTTTCACCCGAAGGGGCACGGGGTTGCAACCGGTATGTAAGAGCGGCAGGTTACTCGGCGTTAGACAAGTTTGCTTATTTTGGCAATGCCAATAAGGAAACTGCCGTAATTCTGCAGGTTGAGGGCAAGGAAGGTATTGAACACTTACCTGAGATTCTTACTGTAGAGGGAATTGATGTGCTGTTTATCGGCCCATATGACCTTTCTGCATCTTTAGGTATACCCGGGCAAGTTGACCATCCGGCTCTTATCGAGGAAATGAAGAAGAATATGGAATTAGCAAGTAAAGCTGGCATCGCAATCGGATTTTTTGTTGATGATGTGGAAAGTGCGGTCAAGTGGAAAAAGTGGGGTATTCAATACATATCCTTCGCCGCTGATGTGGGTCTTTTGTATCAGGCCTTTAGCCAAACCGTAAAAACATTTAAAGAAGGTTAGAGCACTGATTTCCACAACACATTCAAATTAGTTAGACTATGCCAACGCCTTAGGATTCGCTGGCATATAGGGGGGAAAATCATGGAACAAAAATGTCAAGGTGCAAGAAATCTCTGGGCCCAGGTAGACGCTCTGCGTATGGGAATGAATTGGTCTGAAGCCGATATTGAAAAACCTCATATCTTGGTTGATGACGTACTTGGGGAAAGCCATCCAGGTAGTTTTCATCTCGATGTGCTGAGTGACGAAGCTTCTATCGGCATTTATGAGAACGGCGGCAAACCGGCCAAACACCATGTAACCGACATTTGTGATGGCTGGGGGCAAGGGCATGACGGTATGAATTATATATTGGCTTCACGGGAAGCCATTGCTGACATGGTGGAAATTCACGCCTCAGTAATTCCCTGGGATGGGATGATCCTAATCTCCAGCTGTGACAAGGCCGTGCCGGCTCATCTGATTGCCACAGCACGCATGGACATACCGACAATCCATATTCCCGGTGGTTCAATGCGTATCGGCCCGGGAATCTCAACATCCGGCTTAGCAGGTCCGATATCGGCTAAATCGAAAAAGGGCCAGGTTACTAAGGCTGAGATGCGTAACTACAAACTTACCGGCTGTCCGTCCTGCGGCGCCTGTCAATTCATGGGGACAGCAAGTACTATGCAGTGTATGGCCGAAGCTTTAGGTGTAGCTCTTCCAGGCAGCGCTTTGATGCCCGCTACTTTTAGTGAAATTCGCCGTAACGCCCGGTTAGCCGGCAGACAAATCCTGCGCCTGGCTGAACAAGGCATTACAGCGTCCAAAATCCTTACTAAAGACGCTTTCGAAAACGCCATAAAGGTACACGCTGCAATCGGTGGAAGTACCAATGCTTTACTCCATTTACCGGCAGTCGCGCATGAACTGGGGATCACAATTGATCCGGAGATGTTTGACAAGTATAGCCGTGAGATTCCCTATCTGGCCAATGTACAGCCAAGCGGCAAATATGTAACTGAATTATTCTGGTTTGCCGGCGGCATTCCCATGGTGCAGTGGTACATTAAAGACCATCTAAACTTAGATGTGATGACAGTAACAGGCAAAACGTTAGGAGAAAATCTTGAACAACTTCAGGAGGAAGGTTTCTTCGACCGCTGCCATGACCACTTAACAACCTACAACATTCCGGCTGATGAAATTATTCGACCTGTGGAAAAGGCAAAGCAATACGGTTCGATTGCAATCCTCAAAGGCAATATTGCACCAGATGGATCTGTTATTAAATACTCGGCCGTCATCCCGTCCATGCACCAGCATGTGGGTCCGGCAGCCGTATTTAACAGCGAGGAAGATGCCCAAAACGCCATTATTACAGGGAAGATTAAGCCCGGTAATATTGTGTTTATTCGTTACGAAGGACCCAAAGGCTCCGGCATGCCGGAGATGTTCATGACCACAGATGCCATTGTATTTGATGAAACCCTAAATGGAACAGTTGCCCTGGTAACTGACGGCCGTTTTTCGGGAGCAAGCAGGGGACCTTGTGTCGGTCACGTTTCCCCGGAAGCTGTCGAGGGGGGACCGATTGCTTTAGTGGAAAATAATGACCTCATCGAAATCGATATACCTGGCCGTAAGTTAAATATTGTTGGTGTGGCTGGCGAACAGAAAACGCCTGATGAAATCACTAAAATTCTAGCTGAAAGAAAAGAGAAATGGCAGCTTCCTGAACGTAAGCCAAGGAAAGGTATACTGAAAAAATATACCGAAAATGCGGTGTCGGCTATGGCCGGTGCATATATGAAGTAATTAGTAGTCTGCCTGGCAATTGTGACGCAGTTGACGGAGAAAGACGAAATTAATTAATAGCTCAAAAAAACTTTTTTAAAAGGATTGGGAGGCAGAAAGATGCAACAACAGTTTATGCTGGGCAACGAGGCCATCGCCCGGGGCGCAGTGGAGTCCGGAGTCAAGGTGGTAGCAGGGTATCCCGGTACTCCGGCTACAGAGATTGTCGATCATTGTGCAAGCTTCACAGGAGTATACGCCGAGTGGTCTACCAATGAAAAACATGCATTTGAAGTGGCGGCGGCTGGTTCACTTACTAACCAACGCAGCTTGGCTGTTATGAAACATAATGGTACTAATGCTGCTGCAGATTTTTTGATGCATATCAATTTTACCGGGATCAAGGCGGGTATGGTGCTTATTTCAGCTGACGATCCTGGCGGACTTTCTTCTCAGTGTGAAGAAGATACCAGGGTACTCATTCATACCTACGCCCATTTGCCGGTATTTGACCCCTCCAGTGTTCAGGAAGCCTACGAAATGACCAAAGTAGCGTATGAACTTTCAGAGAAAACTGAGCTATTATTCGCACTAAGGCCGGTTATGCGTATTAATCATGCCGGTAGTATGGTTACATATGATGATGAGGCTAAACCCGAGGTAAGAAAGGCGGACTTTGTTGTTGACCGTAGCCGTTATGTTATGTCGGCCGTAGTGGAAAAAGAATTGGGCGGCGAACTTCGCCCGAAAATGCGGCATCGCTGGTTGAACAACAAACAGACCGAGCTTAAGGCGATTATGGAAGAATCAGCCTTTAACTGGGTAGAAGCTGGTGAAGGTGAAGTCGGCTTTATCGGCTGTGGTATCGGCTATGCTTTTCTGAAAGAAGCTGAGCAGATACTTGGCAAGAAGTTGCCGGTTCTAAAGCTTTCTACTTTACCACTGCCTGAGAAAAAAGTGCTTGATTTTGTTAAAGGTTTAAAGAAAGTAGTTGTTTTTGAAGAAGTTGAGCCGGTTGTTGAGACCTTGATTAAAGAGCTGTGCTTTGAAAATAACGTAACTTTAGAGATTCTTGGCAGAGATACCTATCTTCCTAAAGAGGGAGAACTATCTGCCGGTCTGATTGTTACTGCAATTACCAGTGCGCTGGAAGGTAAGCCTTATCCTACGGTAGAACAGGCAACATATATTCCCGCCCGTACCAGAACTCAATGTACTGGTTGCAGCCATCGCGGCCTATTGATTGCGCTTAAAGAAGTTGTCAAGAAAAACGGCGGCGTTGTCACCGGCGATATAGGCTGCCACGATGCCGGAACGTTCGAACCGATGAAGCTGCAGGCGACCATCTACTGTATGGGTTCCTCCATTCCTATGGCTTATGGCATTAAAGCTGCTGGCTTTGATAAACCGACCTACGCGCTGATTGGCGACTCCACGTTCTACCATAATGGATTGACCGGACTGGCCAGTGCTATCTTCAATAATGCAAATGTAACAGTAATTATTGGCTATAATTCCACAACAGCCATGACCGGGTTCCAACCACATCCTGGAAGTTCCAATAATCTGACACAAGATGGCCTGCAACCTATGGATCCTGGGGTAGTGGCCGCTGCAATGGGTGCTAAAGTGTTCCGGTGTAATCCCTATAACGTGGAAGAAACAATCAACGTCATCACCGAGGCTACCGCTCACGCAGGCGTAAAAGTAGTAATAGCTGAAGCGTTATGTTATCTGAAATTTGGCCGGGAAGGCAAAATTTCCTACACACCTCGTACCATAACTGTCGATGAAGAGGTATGTAATGGTTGCAGTATCTGCGTCCGCACCTTCGGTTGCCCGGCAATAACTATTGTTGACAAAAAAGCGTCTATCGACACCAGCAGCTGCAATGGTTGCGCGGTTTGTGTATCTGTATGCAAAAGGGGGGCACTCAAGTGAAATTTGATCTAGTCATTGCCGGTGTTGGCGGCCAAGGAAATATTTTAGCCTCACAGGCTATAGCCAAATGCGCCATGGATGCCGGTTACAATGTTGTAAATACCGAAACAAAAGGCGCCGCCCAACGTGGTGGATCGGTACTCTCTCATGTACGTATCGCTGATGGTGAAATTTTTTCGCCGCTTGTACCTCAGGGCCAGGCCGACATTCTGCTCGGTTTTGAACCGCTTGAGGCGCTACGGTATATCAACATGCTGAATAAGCACGGTAAATACATTATCAACACAGCTCCTGTACCTACTATATTGGCCAATCTCAAGGTTGACGAGTACCCATCCCAGGAACAAATGCTTACTGCCATCCAGGAAAAAGGCTTGAGCGGGTACTTCCTGAATGCTACACAGTCTGCAAAAGATTTGGGAAATGTGTT
Source organism: Sporomusa sp. (assembly GCF_035561155.1). Lineage (GTDB taxonomy): Bacteria > Bacillota > Negativicutes > Sporomusales > Sporomusaceae > Sporomusa. Next base: position 28,574 of record NZ_DATMYD010000157.1, read on the forward strand.
GCTGACTAATGTCATTATGCTGGGCGCATTCACCTCGATCAGTGACATTTTGTCTGCAGATGCTGTCCTCAATAAGCTGCTGAGCATGGTAAACGAGAAATTCCATGAAGCCGATGTTCAGGCTTTTCAAACTGGTCGTAATCTAATTAAGGCCTAGTAGACTATTATCCTAACGTTAAAGTGATAGAGCTGGGAGGAGTTATAGATATGCAGTTCGAGTTTAACGAAGAACAGAAAATGATGCAAAAAATGGTGCGTGAGTTTGCCGAGAAGGAAGTTGCTCCCGGGGCCGCGGAAAGAGACGAAAAGGAAGAGTTTTCCCGGGAACTATATGATGCAATGGGGGACATGGGGTTGACCGGTATTTGTTTTCCTGAGCAGTATGGCGGCGCTGACGGAGATTACCTTACTTATATCATGGCAGTGGAAGAATTGTCCCGTGCCGACGACAGTGTTGGGGTAACGCTGGCAACCTCCGTTTCTTTGTGCCAGTGGCCTATCTTGGCATATGGTACAGAAGAACAGAAACAAAAGTACCTGGTGCCGCTGGTTGAGGGACAAAAACTGGGCGCTTTCGGCTTAACCGAACCGAATGCCGGGACAGATGCTGCGTCCCAACAAACTGTTGCCGTAGATAACGGCGATCATTATCTGCTGAACGGCAGCAAGATTTTCATAACAAACGGCGGTGAGGCCGAAACCTATGTTGTTTTTGCCATGACCGATAAGTCTAAAGGGGTAAAGGGTATAACTGCCTTTATTCTGGAAAAAGGTATGCCAGGCTTTACTTTTGGTAAAAAAGAGCACAAATTGGGTATTCGTGGTTCGATAACCATGGAGCTCATCTTCCAGGATGTGAAGGTTCCCAAAGAAAACCGTCTGGGTAAAGAGGGCGAAGGCTTTAAAATTGCAATGACTACTCTTGACGGCGGCCGGATTGGTATTGCGGCGCAGGCGCTGGGTATCGCTCAAGCGGCACTTGATCATTCTGTAAAGTATTCTAAAGAACGTATCCAGTTTGGCAAGCCTATTGGCAGTAATCAAGCCATTGCCTTCATGCTGGCCGATATGGCTACTAAAATTGACGCCGCCCGTTTTCTCGTCTATCGCGCGGCCTATCTTAAGGACCAGGGGCAGCCGTTCGCTAAAGAGGCAGCTATGGCGAAAATGTACGCATCAGACATTGCGATGGCTGTTACTATCGACGCCGTGCAAATCTTCGGCGGCTATGGCTATTCCCGGGAATACCCTGTGGAGCGTCTCATGCGTAATGCCAAGATTACTCAGATTTATGAAGGAACCAATCAGGTGCAGCGCATAGTTATTTCGAGTGCTCTCCTGAGGTAAGTGATATCGAGCCCCACATCTAATTCCAGGAGGATAAGAAATGGAAATAGTTGTCTGTGTCAAGCAGGTGCCTGATACAACTGAAGTTAAGATTGATCCCCAGACGAACACACTTATCCGGCAAGGCGTTCCCAGTATTGTCAACCCATTTGACAAAAATGCGGTAGAGGCTGCTTTGCAACTCAAAGAGAAGCATGGTGGACGGATAACTGTGATTAGCATGGGGCCGCCCCAGGCAAGTGATGCCTTAAAAGAGTGTCTGGCGATGGGCGCAGATGAGGCTGTACTTATCAGTGACCGTGCTTTTGGCGGCGCGGATACTCTCGCGACCAGCTATACACTGGCTGCGGCTATCCGTAAATTAGGGCAGGTAGATTTAATCATTTGCGGCAAACAGGCTATTGACGGTGATACTGCCCAGGTTGGACCTGAAATTGCAGAACATCTAAACTTACCACAAGTTACTTATGTAGCTAAGATAGCGGTAGAGGGAGACAAAGCCAGGGTAGAGCGTGAGCACGAGGAAGGTTATGAGGTTATAGAGGCGCAATTGCCCCTCGTGGCTACTGTAGTAAAATCCATCAATGAGCCGCGTTTTCCTACTGTAAAAGGCACTATGAAGGCTAACCGTAAGCAGATACCGGTTTGGACGGTCAATGATTTGTCTGTTGAACCGGAGAAACTTGGCCTTAAGGGTTCTCCGACCCAAGTCCGACGTATCTTTACCCCCAAGCAGCGCACCCAAGGTGAAATTATTCAGAAGGATACTGCCAGGGAAGCAGTTGCTACGCTTATCGAAAAACTAACCGACGCTAAGATCGTCTGACAGGGGGGAAACGTATGGCAGTAAATGTAACCATTGAATGTATGGGCTGTGGCGCGTGTGTCGCCACTTGCCCGTTCGGCGCAATCGTAATGGAGAATGATAAAGCGCTTATTACTGAAGCTTGCACCGCTTGTGGCGCCTGTATAGATTCATGTCCGGCCGGAGCGATCATCCGCGACGATGCGGGCGAGTCCAAGGCAGTTGTCGATACTGCTTCCTACAAAGGCGTCTGGGTATACATGGAGGTTTATAATGGCCAACTGCGCGGCGTAGGGCATGAGCTGCTTGGCGAAGGAAGAAAACTGGCTGATGCTATGGGCCAGGAGTTGGCGGCCGTTCTAATCGGAGACGGTGTTGCAACTTTGGCACAAGAAGCGTTCGCCAGCGGAGCGGAAAATGTTTATCTGGTAGAAGGGCCAGAGTATAAGCATTATAGTACAGATGCTTATACGATTGCCGTTGCTGATCTGATTAACCAGTATAAACCGGCGGTCATTCTGATTGGAGCCACTAATGACGGCCGCGATCTCGGAGCAAGGGTTGCGTGCCGAATTGGTACAGGGCTGACAGCCGATTGCACTAGTCTTGGAATTGATGAACAGACCGGTCTTGTTGCCTGGACACGTCCGGCATTTGGCGGTAACATCATGGCGACTATTCTTTGTCCTGAGCACCGTCCCCAAATGGGTACTGTTCGTCCCAAGGTGTTTAAACGTCCGGAACAGGATTTTAGCCGCACTGGACAGGTGATTCGTGTACAGAGCAAGGTTAAAGAGAACGATATCCGAACTAAGTTTATTGAACTCATCAATGTATGTACTGCAGCCTGCAACCTGGAAGAAGCAGATATCATTGTTTCCGGCGGCAGGGGCATGTGCAAGCCTGAAAACTTTGCGCTTATTGAAGAGTTGGCTAACGTTCTCGGCGGGGCTGTAGGTGCATCACGCGCTGCCGTTGATGCTGGCTGGAAGCCAGCCATCCATCAGGTAGGGCAGACAGGCAAAACAGTCGGACCCAAAATTTATATCGCTTGTGGTATTTCCGGAGCTATTCAACATTTGGCAGGGATGTCTTCTTCTGACATAATTATTGCTATCAATAAAGACCCGGACGCGCCAATTTTCAAGGCCGCAGACTTCGGAATTGTCGGTGATGCCCTGGAAGTGTTGCCGGTATTAACTGAAGAACTCAGGAAAATTAAAAATCAATAGAGGTGTATACCAGTGGTACAAGATATTAAGTTTGCTGACCTCAAGATTGGCGATAAAGCCAGCATGTCTAAAACGGTTACCGAGTATGATGTGTATACCTTTGCCGGTGTGACCGGAGATTTTAATCCTGTCCACGTTGATGCCGAGTTTGCTAAAAACACCATGTTTAAGGAAAGAATTGCCCATGGCATGTTATCAGCAGGGTTTATCTCGGCGGTAATTGGCACGTCATTGCCTGGCGCCAACTCTATCTATATGGGTCAGGAACTTTCGTTCAAAGCGCCAGTTAAAATTGGTGATACTGTGACCGCCACTGTCGAGGTCATTGAGAAAATCGAGGCTAAACACCGTGTCATTTTGCGGACCACAGTAACTAACCAAGACGGAGTAGTCGTTGTCGATGGCAAGGCTACTATGCTGAAAAAATAGAGCAGGCAGGCATTGGATGCATTAAAGAGTCGCTAATGCTGGATATATAGACTGCGAAATATTCGATGTTCGTTGTTGTACTAAGCAATTTATGGCCCTTATTTCAAGTTAAATAAGGGCCCTTTTCAATAAAAAAGCCGTGTGTCACAATGTATTGTATAAATATTAATGAAAATGGGAGGGTACATTTATGCCTTTAATGACTCCTGAACAATATGAGGAAAGCCTGCGTCAGCTAAATTTTAAGGTTTATTTACAGGGAGAACTGGTAACAAATCCGGTGGATCATGCAATTATCCGTCCTTCGATGAATTCTGTAAAAATGACCTATGCTTTGGCAATTGATCCGCAATACGAAGAGCTCACGACAGCTACGTCGCATATTACCGGGAAAAAAGTCAGCCGGTTTACACACTTGCATCAAAGCACCGACGACTTAGTTAAAAAAGTTAAAATGCAGCGCCTGCTTGGTCAGAAGACGGCCGCCTGTTTCCAACGCTGTGTAGGCATGGATGCTATGAACGCCGTTGACAGCGTTACTTTCGAAATGGATCAGAAGTTAGCAACAAAGTACCACGAGCGGTTTATCAACTTTCTAACCCGCGTTCAGGAAGAAGACTGGACTGTGGACGGCGCTATGACTGATCCCAAGGGTGATCGTAGTCTGTCCCCCAGCAAGCAAGCCGATCCCGATCTTTTTGTACATGTCGTGGAAAGACGTGCTGACGGTATTGTCGTTAGCGGGGCTAAAGCTCACCAGACCGGTGCCCTTAATTCTCACTGGATTTTAGTAATGCCTACTATATCAATGAGTAAAGAAGATGCTGATTATGCGGTATCCTTCGTAACGCCTGCAGATGCTGACGGGATATTCTATATTTATGGACGTCAATCCTGCGACACCCGAAAACTGGAAGGCGGCAGTATTGATGTCGGCAACAGTCAGTTTGGTGGACACGAAGTGCTGATGGTGTTTGATAATGTCTTTATTCCCTGGGAAAACGTGTTCATGTGCGGTGAATATGAATTTAGCGGCGCGTTGGTAGAACGGTTTGCGGGGTACCACCGTCAAAGTTATGGTGGTTGTAAAGTCGGAGTGGGTGACGTGTTAATCGGCGCCGTTGCTTTAGCAACAGAATACAGTGGCGCAAACAAAGCATCCCATGTTAAGGATAAACTTATTGAAATGATTCATTTGAACGAGACGCTGTACTGCTGCGGCATTGCGTGCTCGGCAGAGGGTTACCGGACAGCTTCCGGCACCTATTTAATTGACTTGTTGTTAGCTAATGTCTGTAAACAGAATGTGACCCGTTTTCCCTATGAGATTGCCCGACTGGCAGAAGATCTTGCCGGTGGCTTAATGGTAACGATGCCTTCAGAAAAAGACCTGCGTCATCCGGAAATAGGCAAGGTCGTGGAAAAGTATCTCCGTGGGGTTGCCTCTGTGCCAACCGAGCATCGTATGCGCGTATTGCGGTTGATTGAGAATATCACACTTGGCACTGCGGCGGTAGGGTATCGGACTGAATCCATGCATGGCGCCGGTTCGCCGCAAGCTCAGCGTATTGTAATTTCCCGCCAGGGAAACCTTGAGCAAAAGAAAGAACTGGCAAAAGCGATTGCCGGTATAAAAAATGACTGATGTAATCTATAACAAAATTAAAGAAGTTTTGATCTCGAAGGTACGCCCTGTACTGAATGAGCATCAAGGCGATATTGAGCTGCTTGAAGTGACGCAAGATGGCTTTGTTAAAGTTCGGCTGATGGGGGCGTGCAGTACGTGTCCGGGGGCTCAGCAGACTTTAGCTGAGGTTGTTGAAACCGCTATCAGGGAAGTTTATCCGGAGATCAAGGGTCTGGTTCCCGTATACGAGGCTAGTGAAGAACTCATCAATTTAGCGTTAAAGCTGATACGTAAAGAAAAATAGTAACAATCGAGTAAAGAGGTGTTGTTATGCAGGAAGTTGTAATTGCCAGCGCAGTCCGAACAGCAATCGGGAGCTTCAACGGTTCCTTGTCTGCTCTATCAGCCGCTGAATTGGGGAGCATTGTCATCAAAGCTGCTATGGAACGGGCTGGGATAACCGGAGAAGCCGTTGACGAAGTGATTATGGGTAACGTATTGCAGGCAGGATTAGGCCAGAATCCTGCCCGGCAGGCGGCAGTCAAGGCTGGAATTCCTGTGCAAGTACCGTCATATACGATTAACAAGGTTTGCGGCTCAGGCTTAAAGGCAGTTAACCTTGCCGCTCAGGCAATCATGCTCGGTGATGCCGATCTTCAGGTGGTTGGTGGCACCGAGAGTATGAGCAATGCCCCGTATCTTTTGGAGAGTAAGGCGCGCTGGGGATATAGAATGGGCAACGCTAAGCTCGTTGATGTGATGATCACTGATGGCCTTTGGTGCGCGTTTAATGATTACCACATGGGGATTACCGCAGAAAATGTGGCAGCCAAGTATGGTATAACCCGCGAAGCACAGGACCAACTGGCATTTGAATCCCAGGAGAAAGCGGCCAAAGCAATTGCTGCCGGCGCCTTTAAAGAAGAAATAGTCCCTGTCACCATCAAGGGAAAAAAGGGTGATGTGGTGTTCGAAACCGACGAGTATCCCAAACAGGGAGCTACTCTGGAGGCGCTGAGTTGTCTAAAAACCGCTTTTCAAAAGGACGGAACAGTCACAGCCGGCAATGCCTCTGGTATTAATGACGGGGCGGCGGCATTAGTAGTAATGTCCGGCGAAAAAGCAAAAGAGTTGGGTATCAAACCATTGGCTAGAATTATTGGGTATGGGGCAGGTGGGGTAGATCCATCGGTTATGGGTATTGGGCCTGTTCCGGCAGTTCGCCAGGCGCTAAGCAGAGCTGGCTTGTCGATCACCGATATTGATTTGTTTGAGGCCAATGAGGCGTTTGCCGCTCAGTTTTTGGCCGTCGGCAGAGAATTAGGGCTTCCCCATGATAAGGTAAATGTCAACGGGGGGGCCATTGCGCTTGGTCATCCGATCGGAGCCAGCGGTGCTCGAATCCTGGTAACGCTGCTGCATGCTATGAAACAGCAAAACGCCAGACGTGGCTTGGCAACCCTATGCATCGGGGGCGGCCAAGGTATTGCGACAATTATCGAACAACTGTAGCGGAATCATGCAAAATACCTACTGGGGAGGCTTGGCAAGTGGAATTTAGGAGTGTTTTAGTTATCGGTGCAGGCCAGATGGGCGCAGGTATAGCTCAGGTTATGGCGCAAAATGGCCTGGAAGTTAATATCCGGGATATTAAGGAAGAATATGTGCAAAAAGGAATTACCGGAATTGAAAAGAACTTAAATAAGAGTGTCGATAAAGGGAAAGTGACACTAGAAGAAAAGAATGCAATTATGAGCAGGATCCATGGATTTGTCGAGCTTGATGCTGATAGCTGCAAAGTCGACCTGGTGGTGGAAGCTGCTGTAGAAAACCTGGACATAAAGAAGGAAATCTTTAAAAGCCTGGATAAGCTCTGTCCAGAGCACACCATCTTTGCCAGCAACACCTCATCATTACCGATTACGGCTTTGGCTGCATTGACAAGCAGGCCTGAACAATTTATTGGTATGCATTTTTTTAATCCGGCGCCGGTGATGAAGCTGATCGAAATTATTAACGGGTTGGCGACCAGTAAAGAGACTTTTGGTGCTATTTACGCACTGGCTGAAAAACTGGGAAAAACACCTGTTAAGGTTGCAGATTTCCCCGGGTTTGTCGGCAATCGTATTATGATGCTGATGATTAATGAAGCTGTGTGCACTCTCATGGAGGGAGTAGCCAGCGCCGAAGACATTGATAATGTAGCCAAGCTTGGTTTTAATCACCCCCTGGGACCGCTGGCTCTCTCAGACCTGGTCGGTAATGACACTGTTCTTGCTATTATGGAAGTGCTTTATGAAGGGTATCGCGACCCTAAGTACCGCCCTTGCCCGTTGCTAAGAAAAATGGTTCATGCCGGATATCTTGGCCGTAAGACTGGTCGGGGATTTTATGACTATTCCAAACAGTAACTAAGTGGCACTGGAGGAATTCTGATGATAACTGAATATACCAACCTGATTTATGAAGCGACAAATGGTATTGGGATTATAACCATCAACCGTCCGAAAGCACTTAATGCCCTCAATCTGGCTACGCTGACAGAACTGAATCATTTAGTTGATCATATTGCTAACGATAACTCCATTCGTGTTGTTATTGTTACAGGCAGCGGAGAAAAAGCATTTGTTGCCGGGGCAGATATTACCGAGATGCAGAATTTGTCTGCCATCGAGGGGCGGGCATTTGGTACATTCGGACAAGCGGTATTCAATAAACTTGAGAACCTGCCGCAGCCAGTAATTGCCGCCATAAACGGTTTTGCCCTGGGTGGCGGCTGTGAGTTGACGCTGGCATGTGATATTCGAATCGCCGCAGACAATGCGAAGTTTGGCCAGCCCGAAGTATCGTTAGGGATTCCGGCCGGCTTTGGCGGGACACAGCGTCTGCCACGTTTGGTGGGAAAAGGGCAGGCTCAAGAGCTATTATTGACTGGAGATATTATTGATGCGGCAGAGGCTTACCGTATCGGTTTAGTAAACAAAGTTGTACCCCCCGGGGAGCTTCTGCCTGCTGCGCGGGCTATGGCTGAAAAAATTCTGGGGCGTGCACAGGTTGCAGTAACATTGTCTAAAGCAGCGGTAAACAGAGGTCTTGATGCACCGCTAGGTGTAGGGTTGGCGTATGAAGCCGAGGTATTTGGATTATGCTTTGCTACGGCTGACCAAAAAGAAGGGATGAAGGCCTTTAGCGAAAAGCGTAAAGCGAATTTTTCAGGTAAATGAAACAGAGGTTAGATGATCAAGCGCAGTCTCGCGACAAAAAGCGGATAAGTATACGATTTTGTGGCGGCTGTAACCCGCAGATTGACCGGGGAGTTATTGCCGGGCAGCTTCGGGCATCGCTTACCGGGCGTGGATATGAGGTTGTCTTCAATCAGTATGATGCTGATGTGATTATATATTTAAGTGGCTGCACGGCAGATTGCGCAAATCGCTATAGTCAGGACATTGGCAATACCCCTTGCATAATAATAAACGGCAATAATGTCAATTCAACAGTTGTAAAGGACTGTGAATTAGCAGCTTATGCTGCGGACAAGGTTTTAAATTATTTATCCGATGACTAACCCGCTCTAAGACTCCCATCTTCTACAAGTGGGAGTTAAGAGCGGCTAAGTCCCTGGATAAGGGCGACTAACCTTCAGATGGGGTTAAAACCCCACCTGAAGCTAAGTCTACTTTATAACATCAATAAATCTAACCTTTGAACCCCCGGGCAATTTTTGAGCGGGGGTTCAAAGGTCATAATTTTTACTAGCAGAGCTAATTTTTGGAGCAAAAAAAATAAATTAACCTATACAAATTTTATTTCAAATGTGGTAATATGTAGGCGGAGCACGACTAAGCCCAACAAGATAGCTGGTATTCAATGGAAACCAGACTGATGGGTATCGTTAGCTCTGAATAAAAATCGACTTATATCCTAAGGGAATAAGAACGGAGGTAATGAGAAATGGGAATGGGAAAAACAGAAGCGTTACGTACCACAAGTAGATTTGGTGTACGGCAGATTGCCATCATTGGAATGTTATCAGCTATATCAATTATTTTAGGTCTTTCCGGGTACGGATTTATTCCGCTGCCTACGGCTAAGGCGACAATTATGCAGATTCCTGTTATTATTGGTGCTATTTTGGAAGGGCCAGCTGTTGGCGCAATGATTGGCTTACTCTTCGGGTTGTTCAGCATTGTGCAAAGCCTAACTGCACCTAACATTCTTTCTTTTGCCTTCATCAACCCATTGGTTTCAGTGCTGCCCCGGGTACTTATCGGTATTACGGCCTATTATGCATATAAATGGACTTGGGCTAAGCATGAAGGAGTGCGGATTGGTGTAGGAGCTGTGGTTGGTTCGCTTACTAATACGTTTGGCGTGCTGACTATGATTTACGTTTTATATGCTGCTCAGTTTGCCGAAGTGCGGGGCATTGATTTAGCGGCAACTGCTAAGGTGATTTACGGTATAGCCTTAGTCAACGGGGTTCCGGAGGCAATCATTGCCACAGCCATAAGTGTGCCAATTGTGACGGCCATTAAGAAACGGTATAAGAATTGATACACTGTTGTTGCAAGAATATATAGTGAGATGATAAGCGCCCAATAACCTGTTATTTTGCAGGTTATTGGGCGCTTTTTTTGATTGGCTGCCTTGCTGATCTTTTTTAAGGTATTTCACCAGATTACTGTACTGTTACCCACAGGTCGGTCGCTCTGTCGGTTTCGCTGGTGTTGGGGATAACCTGGAGCTTGCCTTTACCTGGTTTTTTCGCCACAAAGACGACTTGACCAGTACCGGTGTCGCCCTCCTGCTGCATTATATCACCCAAAAAGTATTCTCCGCCTGATGTAAAGCGAGTATTTTTTGTGAGGCCGGCGGCTGGTACAAGGATGAGTTTTTGCCCTACGGTTAGCACGATATTATTAGCTGAGAGTTGTACCGGACCGGTATCGCCATAATTATATGTGACTCTGTATTCTTGAGTATCTGTCGTTTGTTTAGGTGGCGTAGTACCCTGGGGATCAACAGGAGTCATGTTAGTACATCCACTGAAAAGTAAGCTTACTAACAGCAACAATAGAGCAGCGTGTATAATTTTGGTGCGAAAGATAGTTTTCATCACAACCTCCTAGTCGTATTGTTATTATTATTATGAGGAATTTGCCGTTATTTATCCGAAATTAAAGTACTGCTAATCATCATTTTTAATGAGTTTTTTTACAAGTATAGCTACAAATTGGGCAGACTATTAGTCATAATACGGAGGTGGTAGCTATGTTATTAAGCTGGATGATGATGAAGATGATGGACCCCATGGCTGATGAGGCTATGGCTAAAATGCTTACCGAAGACTATCCCGATAACCCGTTTTTGATGGTGACAGTAGCCGAAAAACTGTCGCCACGCGCAATTATGGAGGCGGCCATGCGGGCCGAACTGGGCAAAGAATTGACCCGGCCATTAGGCAGTCCGGTTGTGTTGTCGCCCTGGGATAAAATACTGCTTAACCCCAGGCAGCTATTTCAATTGCCTTACCCGGACTATACGCAGATTGATACCAAAACAGTGATTGGCCCTACTGCCAAACGGCCCTTACAGTTAGATATCCCCATCATGATTACCGGCATGTCTTATGGCGGCTCTTTGAGTCTTCTCATGAAAATGGCCGTTGCCAAAGGCGCGGCGATGGCAGGAACCTCAACCAATACCGGTGAGTCGGCTGTTACTAATGAAGAACGCGACTCCGCCAAATATCTGATAGGTCAGTATCACCGGGGCGGGCAGTTGAGCGGCCCGGAACAGCTTAGCCGGCTGGATGCGATTGAGATTCAATTAGGGCAAGGGGCTTGGGGCGGGGCTGTCGATGAGCCGATGCCTGCTGATAAAATCGGACGGCACTTAAGAAAAGCCTGGCATTTGCAGGAAGGGCAGGGTAACACGGTCTACGCCCGGATGCCTGGCAAACAAACCCCTCAAGACTATATAAATATGGTTAACTCGATGAAAGAGCAGTATGATGTGCCAATAGGAGTAAAAATAGCCGGCACTGATTACATTGAATATGAGCTTGCGGTTATTGCTCAAACACAGGCCGATTATATTGTCGTTGATGGATCGGAAGGCGGCACGGCATCGTCAAACCCGACGCTGCAAGACAATGTAGGACTACCCACTTTCCATACACTTGTGAGGACCGTAGATTGGCTGGAGGACAATCAGCTGCGCGACCGCTTTAGCGTTATTGCCACAGGCGGCCTGACAACCCCGGGACATTTCCTGAAAGCCCTGGCGCTAGGGGCTGACGCCGTATACATCGGCACCATTGCCCTGATGGCGGCGATGCAGAGCCAGGTGGCCAAAACGCTGCCCCAGGCGCCGCCATCCCAGCTGGCGTTGTATACCGGAAAAATGACAGATAAACTTGATGTTAACAAGGCGGCAAAGCATCTGGCTAATTTTTTAACTTCCTGCACTGTCGAAATGCAGCTCGCCGCTCAGGCTGTCGGCAAGCAGGCGTTAAGAGATCTGGAGCGCAGCGACCTGGTGACAGTGGAAAGAGACATGGCCGAGTTTGCCGGCATCCGTTACGCCGGCAGTCACAGGCAGTATCAGGGGGCTGGGGCTATGCAGGAGCAGCACTATCAGCCGCAGGACCTGCCGTTGCACTAACCGTTGTGCGTGCCAGTTCGTCCGATGACTAACCCGCTCTAAGACTCCCAACTTCTACAAGTGGGAGTTAAGAGCGGCTAAGTCCCTGGATAAGGGCGACTAACCTTCAGATGGGGTTAAAACCCCACCTGAAGCTAAGTCTACTTTATAAGTTGTTAATGAAGATTTTTTCCTGACAGGCATTTTTTACCTTCGCCGCAATAGCTTTATAGTAGTTGCTTTAAAGTTAGGCAGGAGGGATGCATGTGGGAATTCCGCAAGTCATATCAGTGGGGACAGCAGTGCCGTCTTATTGCCTGCGTCAAGAGGATATAAAAGGTTTTGTTGCATCACTGTTTCGCGACAATCTCCATAATCTTGAGCGGCTGTTACCCGTGTTTGAGAATAGTTTAATCAAAGCCAGACATCTGTCCCAACCGCTTGAATGGTATGCCAAGCCGCATACCTTTGCTGAAGCAAATAGAATATACGAACAGGTTGCTTTTGAACTTGCGGAGCAGGCATCAACCCAGGCCATTGAGCGGTCCGGAATCGGGCTGGCTGATATCGGTATGATTATTTTTGTTTCATCAACCGGAATCGCGACGCCGACCCTGGATGCCAGGCTTATTCAGACACTAGGTTTGCCGCCTGACACCGCCCGTCTGCCGGTATGGGGGCTGGGCTGTGCCGGTGGAGTGACCGGAATTGCCAGGGCGGCTCAATTTAGCTATTCGCTTCAAGGGAAGGCTGTTTTGCTGGTCGCAGTTGAATTATGCAGCTTAACCTTCCAACGCGGCGACTATTCGAAAGCCAATCTTGTGGGTACGAGTCTTTTTGCCGATGGGGCTGCAGCTGCTGTCATTGCACCCGGTGGCTACGGGCCGGCTATCATTGACAGCTATAGCACCTTATTTCCTGATACTGAAGACATTATGGGCTGGGATATTGTAGAAGGAGGACTGCAAGTGAGGTTTTCACGGGATATACCCAGTATTATTCGAAGGTATTTACCAGAACTAACCGGGTGCTTGTGCAACCGACATGATGTTCAGCTTGATGCCATTGAGCATTATGTTGTACACCCCGGTGGTGCAAAAGTTCTCGGCGCATATGCTGAAAGCCTCAATTTACCTCAAGATAAGTTGAATGATGCCTATGCTGTGCTGGCGAGGTATGGCAATATGTCGAGCGTATCGGTGTTATTTGTTCTGGAACGGTTTATGGCAACCGTTAAGCCCTCTGACCGTTACGGGCTGATGTTGGCCTTAGGGCCGGGCTTCAGCGCCGAACAGGTGCTGTTGAGATGGTAGAGTGGCCAATTACCGTTATGGCTGTGGTTATTGTTGGTCAGCGGCTTGTCGAACTGCTGCTGGCTCAAAGTAATCGCCGCTGGGCGTTGGCCCGTGGTGCACAGGAATATGGAGCAAGACATTACTGGCTATTTTTTATCCTCCACGCTGGCTGGCTAGCCGGTTGGATTACCGAAGGCCGGGCGGCAGGTGCTATATCTGCCGTCTGGCCAGTTTGGTTAGGTCTGTTTATTTGTGCGCAATTACTTAGGTACTGGTGCATTATCAGTCTGGGGCGCTGTTGGAATACCCGGATTTTGGTTATTCCCGGACAGCAGTATGTCCAGCGAGGGCCTTACCGTTTGATCAGGCATCCTAACTATTTAGCAGTAGCCACAGAACTGGTGGCGGTGCCGTTACTCTTCGGTGCCGTAAAAACGGCGGCTATTGCTACAGTATGCAATGCTGCCCTGCTTCTCTTTATTCGCATTCCTGAAGAAGAAAGAGCCTTGGAACGATTATGCGGTCTGGAGGTGGACAGGCACTAAGGAATTTTGGGACAGGCTCCGGTTACGAAAAACCCCCGCTAGCCCTGCAATCGCAGTAAGCTAGCGGGGGTTAATCATTATGGGCTGAAATCGGCACAGAGGATATACTGATTCTTTGTGCTGTCCCGGAAAGCAATAGAATAGGTAATGCAAGGCTTACCGTTGGCCAACGACATATATGGTTCAGTCATATATGTCTCCAGACCAGCCTGAACAAACAGGCAATAGTCTTTTAGGGATTGATCTGTTCCACTTCTATCGGCTTGAAAGATACCGGCGGTTTGTCCGTTGGCCGAACCAGGCACCCCAATACTGTCGGTAATTTGAGTCCCGGCTATGTTCAGTACATATAAGTATTGAATAAGCGGCGTGTTGAGCACTACTTGCTGCAGCGTACTTTCGAATTGGTCGGGGGTCGTTTTACTCAATTGCGTCAGCACATCAAGCAACAGCGTATGATAATCATTTTTCTTGCAGTAGTCATTGGTGATTTTCCTGAGTTTAGAATGTCTGAAACTGGCTGACACGTGATTCAGCTTTTTGTTGAAACATAGGGGGCATACCACCTCTAGTGGCTGCGGCTTGGAGAAATAATATCCCTGCAGCAAGTCTGCTCCGAATTCTAAGCTGGCTAATGCCTCGGCTTCTGTCTCGACCCCCTCGGCGATAACCAGCGAGCCAGTTTTTTTTGCCATATAGACGAGAGCTTTAAATAATTCTTGCTTATAATAGTCTGTATCTAATTCGCTGATCAACCAGCGGTCAATTTTAATGATATCAGGTCGTACATGAAAAATACGGTCTAAGTTAGAATGTCCGTTTCCTAGATCATCCAGTGCAATCAGGAACCCCAATTCCTTGTGTTTACCAACAAAGCTTTTTAACGCTCCGATATCACAAACCTTGGACTCGATAATTTCAATAACCACTGAGGCGGGATTGTACCCGAACCGTTGGACGCAGCTAATCAGGTTACCTGATCCTACTACTCCCTTATCAATGATGGCGGTATCGAAATTGATAAATAGGAGCGTGCGTTCATTAAGTGTTGAGAGCGGCTTATAGTTTTCTAACGCTTTCTCCCGGCAGATTCTATCTAATTCTACCAACTTATTAGTCGCTTCGGCTACAGAAAATAAGGTGTGTGGGGCGATGAGCTCCTGAGTACACGGATGTATGCCGCGGGAGAGGGCTTCGTATCCTATGATTGCATGCTGCTTGACTGAAACAATTGGTTGAAACCACGTAGCAATAGATTTATTTTTCAGTATTTTATCTAGATCTATTTGGCCTGCTGCGCTACTCACAAGTATCATCCTTTCTAACAGGATAACAAAAAGCTCCTAGCACAATGTTGTGCTAGGAGGTCATCGTTGAACCTTCTATTACGTGATGTCAGTATACGTTTCTGTTAGCTGCTTTGTCAAGGACTTATGCAAAAGCCGGGGTTAAATGGGGCCTACTCTCACTTTATTCCATGCTGCCGTCGTAAATCACATAGGCATTCTTCTTAGATTTGGCCTGGTACATAGCCATATCAGCCTTTTTTAGTAACTCGGTTGCGTTAGTACCTTGCTGCGGGTAGAAAGCCACTCCGATACTGGCGGTGGGATGGAGTGTTATCGCCTGTACTTCGACCGGCACAAAAACCACTTCAAAGAGCTTATCCAGGACAGGAATAATCTCTTTATCTGTAATGTTTCTAAAGAACAGAGCAAATTCATCCCCGCCAAAACGTGCGCCAAAAGCAATCTCATGATCTAACAGTGATTTGATACGGGTCCCGATAACGGCAAGAAGTTCGTCGCCTACATCATGCCCGTAGCGATCATTCACTTGTTTAAACTCATCAATATCAAAGAAAACGACTGAACCAGTGTTGTTGTTTAACCAGGCAGCGCTTAGTTCTTTTGCCAAAGCTGACTGAAAAGCATATCTGTTGGCTAACCCTGTAAGATTATCCTCGTAAGCCAATTGTCTGATCCTAAGGTTTTTTTCTGCTAATAATGCATTTTTTTCAGCGAGTTCAAGGACTTGTTTGCGTAGTTGTTTTTCTGTCAAGATAATTTTCCGGAACGTAATACATCCCACAAAAAGGAAAATTGTGATTGCAATAAAGGAAAACATGAACACGTTTTGTTTTGAGCTCTGGGCGATTGCTGCCACATTAACCGTTTTTTGCGAAACATCGTTCTGATGGTAATCAACAATCGTTTTCATGCTGTCATTTACGCGTTCGAGATAAATCAGGCTTGTACTCAAAGCGTCCTGGGCAGTGACCGGGTCATTGTTCTTGTCAGCCTCGAGCGTTTTTAAAACCAACTGTTTATAATCACCCCAGTTTTTTTGCACATAACTATATAAAACCATCTCGTCCGAATCTCTATTAAAGGCGAGTAACTGTTCAGTTTCAATCTCTCTGATTTGATCTAGTAATTGTTTGGTAAAATGCAGCTTTTTCTCTTGGGAATCGGCTAGCATAAACTTCCATAGCAGCAAAGGAACTTTATTTATTTTAGTTTGGATTTCAACAACTTTGCGGGATTGCTTTATATGGTGGTTCTGTACTATTTCAATATTGCTCTCAACTTTTGATAACTCAGCCGTAAAAAAGCGTTGAGAATAAAGAATGATACTAATTACGCTGCAGAATAGTATTAGAAGTATAATTTTGCTGGATTTCAAGAAAGATAACCTCCTTGTACGGCTTTCGGATTAAGCCCTTTTCGTTATAACTTAACAATATCCCTGCCAACAAAACACGGAGTTAGATATAATGTCGATATTTGATCATAGTAAAATAAAGGAAAAGTAATTTGTCATAACGAATCAGAGCCATAATTCTCTTTAAAGGGGAGATTATGGCTCTGATTCGTTATGAAGCTTCTAGGGATGGGGAGGTTTAACATTAATGTTCAATGTTGAATTAGTCGACTTAACAGAAGATCGGTTTGAAGAAGCACTGAACGTGTTTAGCATAGGCGGTTGGGAAGAAGCGAGTTTGCTATATGTAAAAGCCGAAATGAAGGCATTCCTAAACGGCGATATTGATGGCTATATTCGGGCGAGATTTATTGTTGCAATCGTTAATGGCGAGGTGATCGGGGTAGCCGCGTGGGCTCCGTCAATGTGCGGTTTTGCGGTGTATGAATTGTCCTG
This sequence comes from Sporomusa sp., assembly GCF_035561155.1. Classification (GTDB taxonomy): domain Bacteria; phylum Bacillota; class Negativicutes; order Sporomusales; family Sporomusaceae; genus Sporomusa. The sequence continues at coordinate 45,661 of NZ_DATMYD010000157.1, forward strand.
GGCCACTGTAGTACCCAAATGGCGGCACCTTGGTATTAATGCGCTGATGCTACAGGAACGTATACGCAAAATAAGAAGACATCACGATACAGGAAAGTTTAATGTAATTGTTTGTACATGGGATAATCCTATGTACACCCGCGCCGGTTTTGCACCAATGCAGACTCCGGACAGAAATGCTGAAGATCGTAAAGATAAATGCTTGCTGCTGGCTCAATTCGAACCTGCTATTGTAGGGGAATATTACGATTGAATTAAGTAAAAAGCAGGTGTAAAATTAATATACATATCGGGCTAAAGCATCTGAGGGAGTTGATATCTTGAAAATTTACAATTTGGGCATCTTAATTGAACCCAAAGCAGCCTGCATTGAGGCCGATATAATCAATGAAATATTTCAGCAAATTGAAAAGGACGGGCAGGAATTAATTATCTGCCAGGTTAGCACAACTGTGCCGCACCAGGTGATTACCCAAGCCAACATGTCGCTTTTTCCGGCCTGTTTGACCACAGGAACACAAAGAATGGCTTTTGAGTTATCCCTGCCGACCAAGAAGGATTTGGGAAGACGTTGGTTTCTCAAACGTTTAGAAGGGGAAAATAAGAGTAGCTACCTACTGATAGCTACTACTGATGTATCGGTTATTCATGTTGAGGTGATCTGAGAATTAGTAATGCTTACAAGAAGTTGACTTGTCCATTGGAAAACGATTTTATCCGGGCGAGCGACTCAACCCGGTAACCCGCCTCAGTTAACTTCTGCGCACCAGGCTGGAAAGACTTCTCAATCACAATACCTATACCAACGACTTTGGCATTGGCCTGCTCAACTATGTTCGCTAAGCCGGCCGCTGCTTCGCCGTTGGCTAAAAAGTCATCAATAATGAGCACGCTGTCGTCTTTTTGCAAAAACTGTCTGGATACAATGATATTGTTGCTTTCGCCCTTAGTATAGGAATAAACTTTAGCAGTGTACACATCATCACTTGCTACCTTTGGCTTTCTCTTCCGGGCGAAAACGACCGGTACATGAAGAATCAGTCCGGTCATAACCGAAACGGCGATGCCTGAGGATTCAATTGTTAATATTTTCGTAATGCGTTCGCCTTTAAAACGGTTAACAAATTCCTCTCCAATTTTCATCATAAGCTCAGGATCAATCTGTTGGTTTAAAAAAGAGTCGACTTTTAGCAAAGAATTATTCAAAATCAGACCGTCAGTCTGAATTCTTTGTTTTAATAAATCCATGATAGCCTCCTGTGTTATTTGGGCATGGCCAGAAAATGTAAAGAAAACACGGCTTGCGCCGAGCCTTAGCGAAAGCGGAAGCCGATGTTGCCCTTATCCAGGCGGAAAGTTATACTTTCAAACAGGGAGTCTGCTTAAAAAATGAATAAAAATGAGCTATTTTCGTTCATATGGCAGAGAAAATCGGCATAAAGTCTTTGTTTCAAACAAATGGTGGCATATTGCTCGTCCCAAAACCTACATTGTAGCTCTTAACGGTTC
>NZ_DATMYD010000158.1:0-42067 GCF_035561155.1 Sporomusa sp.
TCCACGAACCGCTTCCAATTCTGTTTTCCATCAAAAAAGATCTGCCATAAGATGTTCTTTTTCATTCTGCTCTGTTTCCGCAAACCCACGCCAGTTCTCCTGCTACAGGCTCTTTAAACTTATAAATTCTGATATACTAAAAAAGCCGGGATAACTCCCGGCTTTCGCTATACCTGCCCCGTTCTTTGTGGCGCCTACATCTCTTTTGCAGGAACCGGCCCCCGTGAGAGCGCAATTTTGCCGGTCCTGACAATCTCAATAATTCCAAAATCAAGCAGCACTTCGCAAAAGGCATCTATTTTACTTTCCTCACCGGTAAGCTCAATAGCCACTGTTTCCCGGTTTACATCAATAATTTTGGCCCGAAAGATTTCTACGACATTTACCAGATCAGAACGGTTTATTTTACTGGCTTTTACCTTGATAAGTGCCAATTCCCGCTCAATCGACTCGACATAGGTGAGGTTCACAATCTTGATAACGTCGACTAATTTAGATAATTGATTGACTACCTGCTCCAGTTCGACCTCGCTGTCTACCTCAACACTAATGGTAATCCGGGTAGTATCGGCCTCTTCGGTATATCCGGCGGCAATGCTCTCAATGTTAAAAGCCCGCCTGCTAATAAGTCCGGATATATGTGTCAAAACCCCAGGTCTATTTTCAACTAAAACAGCTAATGTATGTTTCATGCATTTATCCCCCCAACACCATTTGATCCAGACGTCCACCCGGTGGAACCATGGGTAACACATCCTCCGTTTCAGGTACCAAAATCTCAACAAGTACCGGACCTTGTATCCGCAAAGCTTCTTCCAGAGTGGGAACCAATTCGTCAGGATTGGTCACTCGTAAACCGACAACGCCCATAGCTTCAGCAAGTTTTACAAAATCGGTGCGTCCCTTGGTGGTTGAGTGAGAGTAACGCTGCCCGTAAAACATCCGTTGCCACTGGCTGATCATGCCAAGAACCTGATTATTCATGACAATAATTTTAATTGGCAAACCATTATCAGCCACCGTTGCAAGTTCCTGACAATTCATCATGATACTACCATCCCCGGTAAACAATACAACCGTCTTATCCGGCAAACTCATCTGAGCGCCAATCGCTGCCGGTAAACCATAGCCCATAGTGCCTAACCCGCCTGAGGTCAGCAGAGAACGCTCTTTAGGGAAATTATAATACTGCGCAGTCCACATCTGATGTTGTCCAACATCTGTTACGATGACGGTATTAGACTGGGTAAGCTGGCTCACTTTCTCAATAACTGTTTGCGGCATGATGCTTGTTACTGTCTGGTTATAGCTTAAGGGTCTTTCCTGTTTCCACGCCTGTACACGCTCAGTCCAGTCAGCAATTGAGCTCTGCCATTGCTCGGAGGTTCGCCTGGATGCCTTCTCACATAAAAGCGGTAATGACCAACGGAGATCTCCGAGCACCCGCAGATCAGCACCTATATTCTTATTTACCTCGGCAGGATCAATATCAAAGTGTACTATTTTCGCGTTTGGGGCAAAATCTTTAACTAAACTTGTTACACGGTCGTCAAATCTGACTCCAATCCCCAGTAAAAGGTCGCACTCGGTCGTAGCCATATTGGCGGCGTAAGTGCCATGCATACCAACCATGCCCAAATGCTGAGGTGAATCAGAGGGAATACACCCCAATCCCATCAGGCTGGAAAACACGGGAAAGCCAGTCAGATCGGTAAATTTACGCAACGCTGCTGATGTATCAGAAATATTAACGCCGCCTCCGACGAAAACCACCGGTTTTTTAGCTGCTTCAAGCGCCTGCACAGCTAGCTCAACGTGTTCCGGATCACCGTCAAACAGCGGACTATAGCCCCGCAGCTTAACAGTCTCCGGATATTCAAAATCAAAAGTAGTGTTAAAAACATCTCGAGAAATATCGACAACAACCGGCCCTGGTCGCCCGGTACGGGCAATATAGAAGGCTTCCTTCATGACTCTGGGCAAATCCTGGACTTTTTTGACCAGATAGTTGTGCTTAGTGATGGGTGTAGTGATACCGCAGACATCGGCCTCTTGAAAGGCATCCTTTCCAATCACCGCTACCCCCACCTGACCGGTAATTGCCACCAGCGGAACAGAGTCCATATACGCTGTTGCAATTCCGGTTATCAGGTTGGTTGCGCCAGGACCTGATGTTGCGAAGCAAACTCCCGTTTTACCTGTTGCGCGAGCATAGCCATCGGCGGCATGAACAGCACCTTGCTCATGACGGGTCAAAACATGGGGAAACTTAAGTTTAAACAACGCATCATACAGTGTTAATACACAGCCTCCCGGATAGCCGAATACCATCTCCACTCCTTCAGCTTTCAAACATTCAATAACCGCTTCAGCCCCCAACATCTTCAAGCGAATACCCTCCTTCTGCTTCTCATACAAGTATTTAAAATGTAACAAATAGTCATAGGTATAAAGAAAACACGGCTTGCGCCGAGCCTTTGGCGAAAGCGGAAGCCGATGTTGCCCTTATCCAGCAGAAAGTTATACTTTCTGTCAGGAAAGTCAGGACCACCCGTATAACGGGTGGCTTGATTACGCCCTATAAGGGCATGCTACTAGCCGAGTCTCAAGACTCATCGAAAAGTCCGCCAACTGCATAACCTCTTCTTTAGCCCCTAAAGGGGCCGTATTGGTTCTCCTGGCACGGGTCTTTTAACTTAATTGGTCGGCAACTCTATTCTTGTAATTGCTCCCATATATATTTCGCAATTACCTCTTTATTGCCTATATCTGCACAATATCTTTATACAAAACCCATACCTATTCCCCTTTTTGGACGCATAGCTATAAGCTTTTTGGAACCACATGCACAGCATGTGGTATTCGCTTACGCAATAAAAAAACTCCGTCCCCTTACATAAGGGACGGAGTTTACTCCGCGATACCACCCAAATTACTATGGTTTTACCCATAGCCGCTCATAGGTACAGAGAAACCTCGATACCTCGCCGCAATAACGGGCGGCAATTTCTCCGAAGAGAACCCGGCGCGGCTTACTAAACATTCAGCCCGCAACTCACGGATGATTTTCATTATATTTGATATTGCTGGCTCACACCATTTCCAGCTCGCTATAAATATCGTGATATAACTACTCTTCCGTTCATCGTCATTACATTTTTATACTGTTTATTATTGTTATGTTACAAAAAAATCCACCCGGTGTCAACACTATTCTTTTTATTTCGTACTTGCAAGGTGATTTTTGTACATTGAATAATGTTTTTTCAGCATTTCCGGAATCGGCAGGTCATAAGGACAGCGCGAAAGACATTCTCCACACTCTACACACTGCTCTACTGACTCCATCGCGGGCCGGGCAAAATCAACGGCAACCGCTGGCGACATCCGCCGCGCGATTACCTGGTACCCCATTGCCGGGGTGATACTTACCCCATGCGGACAAGGCTGACAGTATTCGCAGCGCCGGCAAAACTGTTTGCCCAATTCATCGCGATATTTGTCCATCAATACCAGATCATCGTCAGTCACAGTATTCACTTCGTTATAAAAAGCCAAAATCTCGTCAACCGCCTCAGGTGAATCAAAGCCCGGAATGGGTAGCATCTCCGGAAACTGGCGCAAAAACTTGAAGGCAATAGTCGCATTGTCAATCATTCCACCGGCAAACGGTTTCATAACAATAAAACCAATGCTCATTTTTATCGCTAGCTCGCGCAAATCATCTTTGGCAGCATCTTCAATAAAGTTAAAAGGAAATTGGACTGTACTAAATAGCCCGGTCTTTACTAGCCGCAGAGCCATCGACAGACTGTGGGAGGTGACACCAATATGCCTTATCTTACCTTGCTCCTGAGCTTTGGTTACAACCTCAAGTGCTCCTCCGGCGGCAGTTGCTACCTCCCAATCTTGCTCGCGTGAAACCTGATGCAACTGGTATAGATCAATATACTCTGTTTGCAGCATACGCAAACTGTTTTCCAGGTGTTCCAGCGCTCCAGCCCCATCGCGTCGTCCAGTCTTTGTTGCTATTACAATCTTGTCACGCATCCCCGAAAAAGCACGGCCGATCTTATCCTCGCTATCGCGGTAGGCATTCGCGGTATCATAGAATGTAATACCCCGATCATAGGCATGACGCAGTGTCTTGACAGCTTGACTAGTTTCCAAGCGAATAATCGGAATACAACCAAACCCTACTTCAGATATGGTTAACCCAGTTTTACCCAATGTACGGTACTGCATGCTTTGTATCCACCCTCTCCAGACTAGAAACACAGCGCTCTGTTATTCCGCTCAATCACTCGATGTATAGCGCTCTCGCAATTGAACCGTGTTTTTCTAGCCGTTTTAGATTCTCGGTTAATGTTGTTGTCTGTAAATATTTTACTGTCATCAGCCTTAAAAAGTCAATAAGGCAAGCGCCCCTCACCACGATTTCCTATCCCGGAAAAATGCTTAGGAGTAATCCAGGCCCCGAGTACTAACCTAAAAAGAAAACCCAGCAGCTATATAATTAGCTGCTGGGTCTGACTTGGTTAAATCCGAAACTGGCTGATGTTTTCCTGTAGTTGGTGTGCCATTTCAGCGAGGTTTTGACTGGCTGAAGCAATTTCTTCCATAGAGGCCGGCTGTTCTTCAGTTGCAGCCGATACGGTCTCGGCTTCTGCCGCCGCCGTTCTACTTAAGTCATCGATAACCTTAACCGAGGACACAATCTGCCGACTGCCACCATCCAGCTCTTTCATTGCCAAAGATATTTTAGTAACTTGAGCGAGTACCATCACCCATAGCAGTGACCGCCTTGGACGTATGTTTCTGTATCTCCCCGATAAGACTGGCAATTTGTTTAGCCGCTTCCTGTGACTGTTCCGCCAATTTGCGGACTTCCTCAGCTACCACAGCAAAACCTCGTCCTTGTTCACCGGCACGCGCCGCTTCGATCGCAGCATTTAACGCCAATAAATTTGTCTGTCCGGCAATACCTGATATCGTGTCAACAATCTGCCCAATTTCCTTTGACCGCTCACCGAGGCCAGCTACTACTTGGGCTGAATTATTAACCGTCTGTTCGATAAGTGCCATCTGATGAACGGCTCTGCTGATAGAAACACTGCTTTCTTTAGCTTTGTCAGCAGCCTGCGAGGATTTAGCCACAGTTTGGTTGGCATCGATAGCCGCATGTTCAATGCTGACCGACATCTTGTCTACCACCGCCGCGGTCTCTTCCACTGCATTCCGCTGCATGTCTGCTCCATGAGCTATAGCAGTAACCGAACCAGCCACCTGAGTCGAGGCTTGAGCCGATTCATAAGACCTTATTTGCCAATATCGCTAAAACAGCTTTTGCAAAATCAAAACTTGACTGCCGGTTTTGCCCTGTAATTAGATTTTCATCGATTACAACGTTGTTGGCCCATGGTTCATTCTTTAGAAACTCAGCACCCAACTCTTTGAGCTTAGTCTCTAACGTAAACGGGACTAATGTGTTCAAGTGTGTCATTTGTTCTTCCTCATTAGTAAAGGCAGTAACCTTTTTCCCGGCAACCAACGGTCTTCCATCAGGCATAATAGCCCTCACCAGGGCAGCAGGCCCATGGCATACAGCGCCGATGACCTTGCCTGCCGCTGCAAAATACTGCAGTAGCCTGGCAAGCTGCTCGTCCTTGGCCAGATCAAACATCGGGCCATGCCCACCGGGAAATATAACGGCATCGTAGTCTTCAACATTCATTTCATATAGGATTTCCGTATTATTTAGGATGCTGACAGCTTCTTGCCACTGATTGGGGATGTTACCTGAAACACTCTGCGCATCAATCGGCGCTGCACCACCCCGCGGGCTTGCAACTGTCACCCCATATTCCGCTGCACAAAACTCCAGATAAGGGACAGCAAACTCTTCTAACCATAATCCTGTGGAATGATGCTCATCAATCTGATCAAAACTGGTAACAATCATTAGAATTTTCTTCTGGACAGTCATTGTAACCTCCAATTAAATTGCCCAACTGCTCATTCTGCTTACCGTTGGACATCAACATCATGCCGAGCTTAGCGGCCTAGAAAGCGTGACTGGGGGGATATGAACTTTCCACGACGCCGTCAACCATAATGAGTTCCGGACGACTGGAGAGATGAAAGGGATGACCGCTCCAGACGACTAGGTCAGCATCGAGTCCAGGGGCGATACTTCCAAGGCGGTTGGAAAGACCGAGGATTTTGGCAGCTTCTGAAGTGATTATTTTCAACCCATGCTCTTCCGGCAGGCCAAAGCGGGTGGCTAGACCAGCATAAACAGGTAAGAAGCAGCTGGGGATAACTGGATGATCACTCATCATGGCAAAGGTGACTCCGCTCTGATAGAGAGCAGCAGGGGCCTCCATACTTTTATCTTTTAACTCAAGTTTGACACGAGTTGTCAGTGTCGGTCCGAGTACGGCAGGAACGTTTTCCCGCGCCATTACATCGGCAACTAGATAACTCTCTGTCGCGTGCTCGATGATAATGTCTACGTCAAACTCTTTAGCGATGCGGATAGCGGTAACGATATCATCGGCGCGGTGCGCATGTGCCCGTAGTGGCATCTCCCTACGTAGAACACGGGCAACGGCTTCCATCCCGAGGTTGAATTGACAATCCTTTTCGCCTTGCTTTTTGATGTATTGATGCGCCTTGTAAAATGTCTCTCTGATGAGGCTCGCGGTTGCCATGCGGGTGATTGGCGCCTTCTTTTGTTCGACGCCGTAGCAGCGCCTCGGGTTTTCGCCAAAGGCGATTTTTAGTCCCGCATATTTGCAGATAACCATTTCATCTGCAGTCGACTTGCGTTTAGTCTTGGCGATAACACACTGACCGCCAATAGGATTCGCACTGCCAGGGGCGATCATGACGGTGGTAATTCCGCCTTGATAAGCCTCGGCAAGACCGATGTCGGCTGGGTTTATGGCATCAAGAGTATGCATGCCAGGAGTGATAGGGTCGCTTTTCTCATTTACATCTTCACCAGCCCAAGCCATGGCTTCACCGTAGACGCCCAAGTGAGTGTGGGCGTCTATAATTCCTGGGGTTACAATTTTACCTGATACGTCTATAGGGTAAAATCCGTCAGGCACGCCCAGATCATTACCAACTGCTAAAATTTTACCGTCCTCTACTAAAACAATCGCGTTCTCTATCGGCTCGCCGCGCATTGTGAAAACTTTTCCACCAACTAATGCGATCATAAAATCCTCCTCTAAAAAACTGGATTTACGGACTCTTATCCGAATCTGGGGTTACTCATTTGGGTTGTAACTCTGAAGTCGAAAGCGTCAAGATTTACTGAGCACGTCGAACCAGATTATTACTGAAGTGGCAAGCCGAAAATCGGCCCTCGCCAACCGGAAGCAATTCCGGAGTTTGTTCTGAACAGATTTCCTGCCGGTAAAAGCATCGTCCGTAGAACCGACACCCCTCTGGAGGATTGACTGGGCTGGGAATATCGCCTTCCAAAATAACCCGGTCGCGTTTGACATCAAGCTTTGCGAGAGGAATCGCAGAGAGCAGCGCCTGCGAGTAGGGATGTATCGGGTTGGTAAAAACAGACTTATAATCCGACACTTCCACAATCTTTCCCAGGTACATGACTGCGATCCGATCACTGACATGTTTCACTACGCTCAGGTTATGGGAGATAAAGAGAAACGTCAGGCCGAACTCTCGCTGCAAATTTTTCAGCAGGTTAAGGATCTGCGCCTGGATGCAGACGTCAAGAGCCGATACCGGCTCATCTAGCACAATAAACTCTGGTTTCAGGGCCAGGGCCCGAGCGACGCCGATCCGTTGACGGCGACCGCCGTCCAGTTCATGAGGGTATGTAGTGATAAGGCGTTGGGCCAGGCCAACTGTATCCATTAATTCCTTGACTCGCGCCTCAGTTTCTTTTTGGGTTTTGTATACGCTATTAACGTATAGCGGTTCTGCGATCAGTTCGAAGACTGTTAAGCGGGGATTCAGCGAAGAATAGGGATCTTGGAATACGATCTGCATTTTCCGCCGCGCCTCTTTCATCTCCTGCGCAGTATATTTCAGCACATCTTTGCCTTTATACAGGATCTGACCGCTGTTAGCTTCCAAAAGACGAATCAGGACCCGGCCTGTTGTCGATTTCCCGCAGCCTGATTCCCCAACAAGCCCAAGCGTTTCTCCCTTGTCGATGTGGAAAGACACTTTATCTACGGCATGCAGTAGGCCCTTTTTCGTCGAAAAATATTTGGTCAGATTCCGGGCTTCCAATAATTTCTCAGCCACTTGCCTTCCCCCCACACTCCTTGTTTGCTCCATACAGGATACAAGACACATAATGCCCCGGTTCTACTTCAATACTTGCCGGACGTTCTTTTGAGCACGCCGGCTCAGCCTTCGGGCAGCGCGGATGGAACCGACAGCCTTTGGGCAGGTCTGTTGGATCAGGCATTAGACCCTTGATGACCTGAAGTTCTTCCTCATCTGTATCTATATCTGGCACGGAATTGAACAGGCCGACGGTATAAGGGTGAAGCGGATTAAGGAAAAGGGAGCGTTTGTCCGCATATTCCACGACATTGCCTGCGTACATAATTGCAACTTTATCACATATCTCCGCAACAATGCCGAGGTCATGTGTAATCATAACCATGGATGTTTTGTATTTGTCCTTCAGATCTTTCATTAAGGCTAATACCTGTGCCTGAATGGTCACGTCGAGCGCAGTCGTCGGTTCATCGGCAATTAGAAGGCCGGGATTACAGGCTAGGGCTATGGCAATAACAACTCTTTGCTTCATGCCTCCGCTAAACTGATGGGGAAAGTCAGGCGCGCGCGTTGCCTGGATGCCTACGGTCTCCAACATCTCCCCCGCCTTTTTTAGCGCTTCGGCTTTCGTCATATCCGTATGTAGGCGGATCATCTCACCGATCTGTTCACCTACCGGCAATACGGGATTTAACGAGGTCATTGGGTCCTGGAAAATCATTGCGATTTTATTGCCACGTATTTCCCGCATTTCTTTATCGCTTTTTTTTAGTAAATCCTCCCCATTCAGCAGGATTTGTCCTTTAACGATCCTACCGGGCGGATTCGGAATAAGCTGCATGATGCCGAGGGCCGTCGTGGTTTTTCCGGCACCTGTCTCACCAACGAAGCCTAAGGTTTCGCCATGACCGAGGCGGAGGTTTAAGTCTTCCACGGCACGAACGGTCCCTTCATGTGTCACATAGTGGATTGTAAGGTCTCTAATGTCTAAGAGCGGCGCTTCGTTCACAATATTTCACCTCTCCCTTTCAATCAGTTTTTCAGCCGCGGATCAAGCGCGTCCCGTAAGCCGTCGCCAAGAAGATTCAAACCAAAAATCGTGATCATAATCGCCAAACCGGGGAACATGGTCATAAACCAGTAGTTGCGGATATAGCCCCTGCCCCCAGACAACATAGCGCCCCACTCCGGTGTGGGCGGTTGTATGCCAAGGCCGATAAAACTAAGGCCGGCGGCCGTCAAAATGGCGGTAGCAATACCAAGTGTAGACTGGACAATTAGCGGTGCCAGGACATTGGGGATAATATGCTTAAAAATAATCCGAAGATCGCTTGATCCTACAGCTTTGGCTGCTTCGACAAATTCTTGCCCCCTGATCGACAGAACCGAAGCCTGCACGATGCGGGCGTATTGAGGGATAGAAGAGATACCAACGGCAATCATCAGGTTTACGAGGCCTGGGCCAAGAGCTGCAACGATAGAGATAGCAAGCAAGATGCCAGGAATGGAAAGCAAAACATCCATAGCCCGCATGATAACTTGATCAACCTTACCCCCATAATAACCAGCAAGTGCGCCAAGCAATCCGCCGGCAACCAGTGAAATCCCGACTGCGATGAAGCCAACCTGCAGCGAGATACGCGATCCATAGACGACGCGGCTGAAAATGTCACGCCCGAATTCATCCGTACCAAATAGATGTTGTAAACTTGGAGACTGGAAGTTCTCCTGTAGATTTTGCTTGTCATAGGGATAAGGAGCAATTATATCGGCAAATATTGCAGTGAAGATCAAGACGACGATGATGATGAGGCCAGCAACGGCCAGCTTGCTGCGCTTGATACGACGCCATATTTCGTTTAGATAGCTTTTCTTTTTTTTCGGCGCAACAATTTCTTCTATTATTTCATGATGTTCCATACTTTGCACTCCTTTAGCGCCGTTATTTGTATTGGGACCGAATCCGCGGATCAACGTATGCATATAGCAGGTCGACCAGCAGATTAATCATGCTGAACGAAATGGCAATAAATAAAACACCGCCCTGCACAACCGGGAAGTCGCGCATCTTTATAGAGTCTACCATCAGCCGTCCGACGCCAGGTATAGAGAATATAGATTCTGTTAATACCGCGCCGCCTAATAGTTGGCCGAATTGAAGCCCGATAACAGCAATAATCGGAATAAGCGCATTGCCAAGGGCGTGCTTCAAGACAACTACTGACTCCTTCTGACCTTTAGCCCGAGCCGTACGAATGTAGTCCTGCCTAATGACCTCAAGCATACTTGAACGTGTCATACGGGTAACGATAGCTGCTGTCATTGCGCCGAGCGCCAACGCCGGCAGAATCATATGCTTGACGCTGCTGAAGCCTGAAGCCGGCAACCAGCCCAGTTTAACGGTGAACAAGATGATCAGCAGCAGCCCCAGCCAGAAAACCGGCATGGAAACACCGAGAAGCGCAATAAGCATTGATACAGTATCAAATATGGAATACTGCCTGATGGCAGAAATAATTCCGATAGGAATGCCTATAAGGATAGCGACCAGCATTGCGGATGTTGCCAGTTTGAACGTCGCCGGAAATACTCCCATGATCTCTTGCAGGACAGGTCTATTGGTCACATAGGATCGGCCTATATCCTGCTGCAATATGGCCTTTTTAACATAGTTGTAATACTGAACGAGATAAGGCTGGTCAAGCCCCATTTCCTCGCGCATGGCTTGAATGGTCTCTGGAGAAGCCTGTTCACCGAGGATCAGTTTCGCAGGGTCACCAGGAGTAATATACATCAAAGTAAATACGATAAATGTAACACCGAATAGCACAGGGATCAGGAATAGCATCCTGCGCAGCACGTACCTGATCATAGACTCAATCCCCTCTTTCGATTAAAAACTTGTGCAGGGGGCATAAATCTACCCCCTGCAACATTAACAGTCTATGTGAGACCTTCTACAGGTTATTGACCTTCGAACTTAATATTGTATAACACATGGTAACCGACAGGACTTGGCTGGAACCCACTGATGTTTTTCCGGACAGCAACGACCTGTTCACTATTGTTGAGGAAGACCCAGGGAGCATCTGCTTTAACCATATCTTGCAGATCAAAATAAATCTTTTTACGAGCATCAGAGTCTTCCATCTGGCGCCCCTGCGTTAGCAGTGCATCCACTTTCTCATTACTGTAGAATGCACGGTTACCGCCTGCGCCGTGTTTTGAGCTGTGGAACATGGCAAATAGAGAAATGTCGGGATCATTACCGGACGCGGTCCAGCCGATGATGTACATGTCTTGATCGCCTCTGGCAGTGCCTTCGAGGTAAGCACCCCACTCAACTACCTTGATTTCAGCGCTTATGCCAACCTGTGCCAATTGGCTCTGCATAATTGTGGCCATATCAATCCGTTCTTTTCGATCATTCGTCCAGATCGATGTCTTGAAGCCATCTGGATAGCCTGCTTCTTTCAGCAGTTGTTTAGCCTTATCCACATTGTACTCATGGGTTTTCAACGCTGGATTATGATACTTGATGTTGGGAGGAACCGGGCTGGCAGCTGGTTGGCCTATGCCTCTCCACACGGTGTTGACAACAGTCGGAGTATCTATCGCATAGCTGATGGCCTGACGCACACGGACATCATCGAAGGGTTTCTTCTTCGTGTTCATCCCCATGAAGGCAGTGCCATTGTCAAGTACACGGAGGACCTTTACCTCCTTGTTGTCCTGGAGCCGTTTCAAATCATTTGCCGAAACCTCATAACAGACGTCAATGCCGCCGCTTTCCAATTCGATCGCCCTGTTAGTGACCTCCGGAATGGGACGAATAACAAGCGTTTTAAATGCGGGTTTATTGCCATAGAAGCCATCATAGCGAGTAAGCTCGATACGATCGCCCTTAATCCATTTTTCGAACTTGAAAGGGCCGGTTCCGACAGGATTTTGTCCATAATCTTTGCCTGCGGCTTTGACTGCCTTTTCATTCAAGATGCTGCCGCCCGTATGTGTGAGAGATGTACTAATAAACGGCGGGAAAACGTACTTTAATTTAATTTGTATGGTATAGTCGTCTATAACCTTTAAAGCACTTACATCCAGCGGCTCGAACAAATGAGCAACAGCTGCGCCGAGAGGAGAAGCTGCCCTTTCGAGCGTGAATTTCACGTCGCTTGCTTTCATTTCTTCACCGTTGTGGAATTTCACGCCCTTTTTCAGTTTGAACTCATACGTCGTATCATCGATTTTTTTAAACGATTCAGCAAGCATTGGTACAAGCTCACCTTTTTCATTTACCTCCACGAGAGTCCCATAAATCTGGTTCATTACATTAGAGGATGCTACGTCATTAGTGGCAATTGGATCGAGCGTCTTGGCGTCATACCCAGTGCCGACAGTAACGACGTCCTTCACCTTGCCGGCGGTTTTTTCCCCAGCGCCGCACCCCGCGAAAAGTGAAGCAGATAAAATAATACTGAGAACAACTGCTAAAACGGCCTTACATTTGTGTTTAATGAACAAGTTACCACCCCTTTGATTTTTGCCTTTTTATGTAAAAACTATATATTACCACAATAGGATATTATGTCCACAGTTGTCAATCCTTGGGTTTCCCGGTTTTTTCGATAGTTCCCACAAAATCACACCACAATGGCTGGTTTGCTAGCGAATTCGAAGATTATGAAAATTAAATGTTTTCGCTTATTAACCGCATTCTTAGTTGACAGGTATGGCGCTAGGTTGTAATCTGACGTGGAACACACATATTCATGAAGGCCTAGCCAATTCGACTTACCATAGAAAGGGAGAATGAAACTGTCCATTCAGACGCCCGAGTATGGTGGCGGTGAGATATACTTCGATGACGTGCTGATCCGCAAAAACGGTGTCTTTGTCTCACCAAGATTACTCTGCCTTAATCCGTCTGCACTTGATTAGCCATAAGGGGTAGCGATCGCTCATTATAAGCTAAAACGATAGCAGCTCTATCAAAAGCGCTTTTGATAGAGCTGCTATCATTTTTAACCTATAATCGGTTATTATCTACGACTTTTTTCATAAACCAATTTGGCAATCTCTACTACCATAAGACAAGACTTTTCAAAAGCATTAACAGGTAAGAACTCGCAATTTGAGTGAAAATTATGAGCGCCCGTAAAAAAGTTAGGTGTAGGTATTCCCCGTACCGAGAGAGCTGAACCATCTGTTCCTCCGCGCATGGCAATCAATTTGGGGGTAATCGCCAAGTTCTCCATCGCCATATAAATATAATCGATGCATTGCCTGCTCTCAGTTGTTAATGAATCTGCAATATTTCCATATGTATCCTTAATCTCGCAGGAAATCTGCGCTTTCGGGTGACGTGCAGAGATAAGTTTCACCAAATCGGCGATATATATTTTCCTTGCTTCATAAAGATTCTTATCAAAATCCCGGATATTGATGTTCATTTCGGCGGCATTCTGGCTGGCTGTTAGTCTATTTACCCAAAAATAACCTTCTTTTCCATCGGTATGCTCGGGCGTATCTTTCCGATCCAAATGGTTGATGATGTCATTCGCGATCAAAATCGGATTGACCAGTACTCCTTTTGCCGACATGGGATGAGCCGTTACCCCTGTAATATTGATCATCACACTGCCAGCGTTGAATGTTTCGTAGACGATTTCACCAATCTCACAGGAATCTATGGTATAGGCGAAAGCAACAGGAAAGTCAGCTAGATCCATAGTCTTAGAACCGCATAATCCTATCTCCTCATCCGGAACGAAAGCCACGTAGATATCGCCATGGTAGCAAGAAGGATTTGCTGTAAGTTTTTCGAGGGCCACCATGATCGAGGCGATCGCGGCCTTATTATCGGCTCCCAGCACGCTAGTACCATCTGTGACAACAAGGTCTTGGCCTATATATTTTAGGAGTTCCTCATGCTCAGAGGCTTTCATCCAAATATCCAACTCCTTATTGAGCAGAATATCGCCCCCGGCATAGTTTTTCACTACGCGTGGGTTAACGACTGGACTTATGCTGACATCCACGGTATCCAGGTGGGCCAGAAATCCGAGGGGAGGTACTTGTCCAGCATAACCCTGTGGAAAGTTAGCGGGCAGCTTCGCCGTGAGGATCGCCTGTTCAGTAAGCTTGATATCAATAAGTCCCAGATCATCCAGATCACCTTTGATCAATTGCGCTAACTCCATTTGTCCAGGGGTGCTGGGAATAGTGGCGCCCCCTGCCTTGCTCTGGCTCTCAACTGCGGCGTATCGAAAGAACCTTTCTAATAATTTCGCCTTACAGTCTAAGTGATTCATTGCATTATCCATCCTTTCGGCTTTTGCAGCACGACATCTTGTTTCAATCTTAATATTCGTACACTTGGCAGTAATAAAATCTATTACTCTCAGTCACTAATAATAAAACTGCGCATAGATATTGACCCATTCTGGATGTCGGTGCAGGTAAAATGCAAATTATCGCTTTCTTCTTGTAATGCTATTGAATAAAGCATTGGCAAATAGTGCTCATTGGTAGGAACAGCTATATTTGCATAAGGCAATTTTTCATAGTTAATTAAGCTTGCATGGTCACGATTTACTAGCGCCTCCGCTATTTGACCGTCAATCTCCGCAGCCCAGGAATAGACATCACTATATAGCTGCGAAAAATCTATCCTTGAAAGATTATGCACAATATTACCACTCCCGATAATAAGAACCCCCTCTTGTCTTAAAGGTGCAAGTTGTCTTCCCATTTCATAATGATCACGAGGAGATTTTCTTACATCAAGGCTTATTTCCAGGACAGGAATATCGGCACTCGGATACATATGTTTCAAAACTGCCCAAGCCGCATGGTCAATTCCCCGATTATTATCGACTTGAATCTCCCTTTGCGTAATTTCCTGCACTAAGGCTGCCATTTCCGGCGACCCAGGGCAAGTGTATGTTGCCTGATATAACGCTTCAGGAAAGCCATAGAAATCATAGATAGTTGGTGGCGCCTTAGAACCTGTAATATAGGTTCCTCTGGTCTGCCAATGGGCCGAAACGACAACAATAGCCTCTGGCTTTGGAAGCTTTTTTCCCAAATCAGCTAGGCTACGCGTATAACTGTTGTCTTCAATGATATTTATAGGGGATCCATGCCCAACAAACAGTACTGGCATTTTCATCGAAAAATCACCTTCTTATATTATAATCGTATTTGCTTTATACTTCGGGAAGAATCCACCATTTCCTTCCAACCCTTTCAGATCAATGCACGAGAGCCAGAATTTTAGTTTCATATATATTTGCTTATTAGTATAAGGACATCATTGACAAATATTTGTTTGTATGATACAAATAACATAAAGGGGCGATCCAATAAATGACAGATCACACTATTGATATAGATAAATACAATCGCTGCGTAGAAGACATCGGCGAATTACTGCAACGGACAGTACGGATCTGCCAACTATTTGAACGCGAGCAAATCAAAGTCCATGGATTTACCAGTTCACAATGCTATATACTACTGGAGATTCTCAAGAACGATACATTGACGATAAATGAAATCAGCACCAAGATGAATTTGGAGATAAGCACCATTACGAGAATTATGGACAATCTGGTGCGAGACCAACTCCTTGTACGCAACCGGCTTAGTCATGACAAAAGAGTTGTTGAAGCGGCTCTTACCGAGAAGGGAAAGCATGAAGCCAACAAATTACGTGAAAGCATCCGTGACTATTATAAAAACGTAATATCCCATCTCCCACCCGGTCATGTACGAGAAGTAATGAGCGCAGTTGAACTGCTGCTGACAGCAGTAGAACAGTCAAATAATCAGAGCAGATAATTTTTTCATCAATACTTGTATTATACAAATATTATAAAACGTTAGGAGGTATAAAACTTATGCAGTATGTTCAAGCCAAAGTGACCCAGCAAACAAATTTCTATGGTAAGCACAACCCGGTCGATCTCATCAAAAAGTATGGGAGCCCGCTATACGTTTACAACGAGCGAATACTACGGGAACGGTGCCGGGACATCAAGAAGCTAGTGAAAGGTCCGGATTTTATTGTAAATTACTCGGCAAAGGCCAATAGCAATCTGGCATTATTAAAAATCATCCACGATGAAGGCTGTTGTGTGGACGCTATGTCACCTGGTGAAATCTACGTTCAATTGCAGGCAGGATTTAAACCCGAACAAATTCTTTACATTGGCAACAATGTCTCGGCAGAGGAAATGAAATACGCCAGTAATCAGGGCATTCTGGTGAGCGTTGATTCGCTGTCGCAATTAGAGTTATATGGGAAAATCAACCCACACAGCAATGTCGTTGCCCGGTTTAATACCGGAGTTGGTGCCGGGCACCACCAAAAAGTAGTCACCGGGGGCAAAAAAACCAAATTTGGGATCGAGTCTGCTTTCATACCAGAGGTAAAGGATATTCTTAAAAAATATCATCTGCGCCTCATCGGAATTAATCAACATATCGGATCACTATTTATGGATACTGATTCATATATAAGCGGTGTTCAAGCACTGCTGGACGTTGCAGCGCAATTTTCGAACCTGGAATTTGTCGACCTCGGCGGCGGGTTTGGCATACCATATCATAAATACCAAAATGAACCGCGCCTGGACTTGGCTGCTTTGAGCGAAAAATTAAGCAAAGTTCTCACCGATTGGGTAAATGAATACGGTAAACAGGTGCGATTTAAAGTCGAACCTGGCCGGTATTTGGTAGCCGAATGCGGTATTCTCCTGGGAAATATCCATACTATAAAGACTAATTATTCAACAAAGTATATTGGGACAGATATCGGCTTTAATGTACTCATGCGGCCGGTTCTGTATAATTCCTATCATGATATCGAAATCTACCGCAGCAGTAATGCGCAGTCACGCAACCAGGAGGCAGTCACTATTGTCGGAAACATTTGTGAAAGTGGCGATATTATCGCCGAGGATCGAAAACTACCGGAAATCTTTGAAGAAGACATTATTGGGGTGCTGGATGCTGGCGCCTACGGCTATTCCATGGCATCCAATTACAACAATCGTCTTCGCCCTGCCGAAGTTCTGATCACAAACCACGGCGATGATGTGCTGATCCGTCGCAGAGAAACGTTAGAAGATTTAGTACGGCATTACTAGTTTAGTTGAAAGGAGTTAAACAAATGGTAAACAATTTTATTCAACAGTTGTTTGCTCAACGCATTGGGGGCAATTTGTTTGGTAAAGATACGGTTTTGTATAAGTTCGAAAAAATAAAAAGAGCCAAACGGGCCGCAATAGCAAAGAATCCTGGAATGGCCCTGATCGATTTGGGAGTCGGGGAACCTGACTGGATGGCAGAACCAGAGGTTGTTGAAATCTTATACAATCAAGCCAAACAAAAAGAAAATCGCGGCTATACCGATAACGGAATTCAGGATTTTAAGGATGCAGCCGTCAGCTATATGGAGTCCGTATATCAAGTTACCGGTTTAGATCCTATAACTGAAGTAAACCATGGCATTGGTTCCAAACCAATTTTGGCACTCCTGCCGCTGGCATTTATTAACCCCGGCGACATTACGATCATGACGGTGCCAGGTTATCCTGTTATGGGTACCATGACAAAAGCTTTGTATGGCGAAGTTCTAAATTTACCACTACTAGAAGAAAATGCGTTCCTGCCTGACTTGGATTCACTCACTGCCGAACAACGCCGTAAAGCCAAATTATTATATATTAATTATCCAAATAACCCAACAGGCGTAACGGCAACTAAGGAATTCTACGAAAAAGTAGTCAAATTCGCCCGTGAAAACGAAATTATCGTCGTCGCTGATGCAGCCTATGCATCCCTTACTTTTGACGGGGAAAAACCACTGAGCTTTTTGTCAGTAGACGGAGCTAAAGACGTGGGCGTAGAGATTCACTCATTGTCTAAAGCCTATAACATGACAGGTTGGCGATTAGCCTTCATCTGCGGTAACGAGCTAGTTGTCAAAGGCTTTGCCGCAGTAAAGGACAACAATGATTCAGGCCAATTTGCTGCAATCCAAAAAGCAGGTGTCTACTGCCTGCAACACCCGGAAATAACGGAGAAAACGGCCTTAAAGTACTCCCGTCGTCACGACATGCTTGTTGCAGCGTTGAGTAGTATTGGTTTTTCTGTGAGAAAACCCAAGGCTTCGTTTTATCTCTACGTTCGCATCCCGCAAGGAACAAGGGCTGGGCGGGTATTTAATTCTGCAGAGGATTTTTCCGAATATCTTATTACTGAAAAGCTAATTTCGACTGTTCCCTGGGATGATGCCGGATCCTATATTCGATTCTCCGTCACTTTCGAAGCCAAAGACTTAGAAGACGAACGCCGAATTATTACTGAGATAAAACAACGCCTATCCGATGTTGATTTTGTCTTTTGATATATTGATTTAGGCGGTTCTTATTACGATCATCGGTATAAATGTTGACCTTACCGCGATTTTATGAACACAGGTAACATGTGTGATACATTAAAATTGCGGTAAGGTCATATTTAATATAAAGATCAAAATGATTAATATATAATCCGCTTCCTGCCGCCCGCTGTATAAGGAGATTTGCTTCGTGTTCTATAGACACACCCTCCCAGATCGTCGAGTGCTTCAGTTACTACTTTTACTACTTCACTCATTGTGTATCCAAAGACAAGAACGTTCACACACAGTTCTAAACTATTTAAGCTAACCTCTTCTCCGTTAGGCCAACACTTTGAGGGGGTGATATCTACCCGGGTTAAGCTGGTATGTGACAAAAAGAGAAACTGTTCTGGCGCTGATTCTGACAATTTGGCTAACACTTTAATATGTCCTAAAATAACCTCATTACGTGACAGTGCTCTACCAATCGATGCTATGAAGTCTTGTAATAAGCCTTCAACCTCCAGGGTTGTAAGTGACTTCTCAAAAACAATACGATGGTTCTGGCTAAAGACTGTTGCGTCACTATTCACAGCAAACGACCTCCTCTAGTATGGTAACAGGCAACTCTTTTGCTGCGCTGGTAATTACAACCTTCAAGTTGGCGTCAATTTCCCGTAAATCTCTTTCAATCTTCTGGGTGTCATCACCGGCAAGATCGGCTTTGTTGAGCACAATTAGATCGCTCCCTTCCACCTGTCCAATAACAAGCGGCTTTAACATCGCTACAAGTTCCGACCATCGTCCCCGATCGACAATAGTGACGGTTTTGAAAGCGGAGTACACCCTACTATATTTTTTGATCATCTTGGCCGTCTTGGAGGGATACGCCAGACCGGTCATTTCGATCATCAGCCAATCCGGTTTAATGGTCGCATGAATTTCATCCATAGCACTTATCAAGTCGCTGGTAATTTGACAGCATACACATCCGCCAAATAGCCGTTTCACTTGCAAACCACTGTCAGAAAAAAGTTTGTCGTCAACCCCGGCTGCACCGATCTCATTTTCGACAATGGCTACTGTTTCTTGGCGAGTGGTTGTTAGGTATTTCGCTACCTGCAGAATAGTTGTCGTCTTGCCAGATCCTAAAAAACCGCCAAAAAGCAAAATCCGCATATTTTCCTCCTTCATAAAGGATTGTACCCTTACGGCAGTAAGGGGCTATCCCCACACTGTTGGAGACAGCCCCCTTGCAAATATAATGGCTACCAGACAAAAGCATCCCGGCGATGGGCCTCAAGATAGTTTACACAGAAATTATCGCGTCCGGCCAGTGTTTCAGCCGTAACGATACTGGCCATCATGGCTTTATCCAGTGGGTTAATAATCAACCCGTCCAACCCCTTGGCAATCCCCATCACCGCAAACATCTGATTCATAAATTTACGGTTAGGTAACCCGTAGGAAATGTTGGATAGACCACAAATTGTATGTACTCCTGGATAATTGGCTGTAATGGCCTGGATAGCATCCAAAAATTCGATACCAAAAGAGTCACTTGTAGCTATTGGCTGAACCAAAGCATCCACGTAAATGTTGTCTATAGGTATATTGTGTTTTGTTAAGTTATTAATCAACTTATCAGCAATTCTCAACCTAGCCTCAGTGGTCTCCGGCATACCGTCATCACTCATGCACAATGCCACTACTTTGAGGTCCGTTCCGGCGACAACAGGCAGTAAAGCATTATACCGCTCTTTTTCCAAAGAGATCGAGTTGACCATCGCTGTTCCCTTATGGACCGCAAGAGCCTGCTCTACGCATTTCGGGTCAGGACTATCAATGCAACAGGGCGCATCTACTGCTTCTTGCACTACTTTAACCAGCCATTTGAGGTAATCTGCTTCTTTTCCCACAAAAATTCCGGCGTTTACGTCAATATAATTTGCTCCGGCTGCTAACTCGTCTTTGGCCACTTTTTGAATATGTTCAACATCCTGAGCTTCTATAGCCGCAGCGATGGCTTTGCGACTGGAATTGATCAACTCACCAACAACTATCATGTGATTTTTTGTCCTCCTTCTCCATACGTCTCCCGCTGATTTCCGGTTTCTCGATTAACTGTTAGTCAAGATCGTACTCGGAAGGGATAAACTTATCCAGTTCTAACTCGCCCTTTAATTCGTGCCAGAATTTTTCTTCATCATCAGGAATAGCAGCCACCTGATCATCCATAATATCCAGCCAGTTTTTCTCCCGTTCTGCAATAAAGACTTCCTTGTTATCCACGGCTTTTCTGATTGCGTCAATAGCTAACTTAGCCCCGGCTTTTGTTCTCAGGAAAGGAGTCTTGGCTTTGACCAGTTCTTTACTGATATCAAAGACCACATCAGGCCGCAGAATATAAGCCTGGGGATCCCATTTGGAATCAGAGTCAGCCAGTAGATCCCGGAAGGTAATGCCATAGCCTTTTTGCTTGGCCACATTCATCAGCCGGCAATCATAAATCAACTGTTCAATAGAAACAACAGGTGCGATGTCTGATAAGAGACGAACATTAGTTACCGATTCATTGCTCCACAGGTCGGCTACAGCGGCGGCGATATTGCCTACAGCGCTTAAATGAGCACAGGCTGCCGACTTTCCTTCCATGGCAATCGGTATTCCGGCGATGGCTTTTGCATAAACGCCTTCATAACCACAATCCTTATTCGGACCAACAGCGCCGGCTTCATAAGCAGCGAGGGTTCTCGCCGCACTTGCTACCCGTACTACTGCCGCAAATACATTGGGGATAAAGCCTTTGTGTGCTAAGACCATGGCGGTGTTGGCAAAGCCACAAGCGGTATCACCAGCAGCCTGGGCGCCATTTTCCTTGGAAATCCGTACGATGTGCTCCCAAAGGAACTTCATATCCCGCGTACCCATAATTCCCAAGGCAAAAATAACTTTAGTCAGGTCGGCATTAACAAGTGCGTCATCGTGGATTTCCTTGCCGCCGGTTGATTCAATGGCGATAAAGTCAGCCCCGCCCTTGGCAGATCCTTCAATTGTCTTAAGAAGATTATCAAAAATTTCACCGCTGCGCATAAGCGGCGGACGCTTAAATTCCCGCACATCGCCGGGCGTGCTGCGCAGAGCGCTTTTTAGCCCATATTTGGCTTCATACTCAGACATGGCATTGCGGAGAAGATTGCTGATTTCGATGCCCCATTCGGGTACAAGAGTCATCTCAGGCAACATTTCGAATTCTACCACAAGTCCGGGTGCATATAACTCTTTGGCCCGTTTTAGAACCCCATTAATCATTTCGCTATAAATTTCTTTGATTTCCGGCATGGTGCCTGCATTAACTTCCATGGGTGGCAAGGTAAAATTAAGCTCAGGATAGATTTCGCCGCCACCGATAACCATCCCGTTTTTGCATTTAACAGGATTGGGCGCGCTGCCATATACAAAATCGTTTAATGAATTATAAGCCAATTTATCAAAAGTTCTAGCCATTTAGATATACCTCCCCAAAATCATTACTGTTTTTTCGCCAGTATTTTTTTGGCAACATCAACCGCCACAACAGCATCTTCAGCATAATAGTCTGCATTAATGCTCCGGGCGTAGGTTTCGCTAACAGGAGCCCCGCCAATCATGAATACAAACTGGCTCCGTACGCCGGCTTTTTCGAATTCTTTGATTACACTGTCCATATACGGCATTGTTGTAGTAAGCAAGGCGGAGAGGCAAACCATATCGGCCCCAACCTCTTTGGCTTTATCTAAAAACGCCTGGGCAGATACGTCAATCCCCAAATCATACATTTCGATACCGGCGCCTTTTAGCATCATACGTACCAAATTTTTACCAATATCATGCAAATCTCCTTTTACAGTACCGATAACAGCCTTGCCGATAGGTTTGACCCCTGTAGCCGTCAAAATCGGTTCTAGTACTTGCATACCTGCATTCATGGCTTTTGCTGCCATTAACATCTCTGGTACATACATTTCGTTATTTTTGAATTTTTCTCCTACTACGGCCATAGCCTGAATCAACCCGGTATTTAATATTTCTGTCGGCGGTACATTCTGTGCCAGGGCCTCAGATACCATTTCTTTTACCTTTGCGGCACTTCCTTTTTGTACATTAAGTGAAAGTTGATTTAGATCCATTTTTCTTCCTCCCCTTGTTTTCTGATGGTGTTCTTCTACATTCATCACACTTAAGTCGCCATTGTCCATATATGCTCCGTCATCTGGAATCGGCGTATCCACCTCCTTCTGACCATACTGTTCCATATATTTCCTTTAACTGTTTTCATTATATCATTACTGCTGTTTTGAAAATTCGCAACAGTTGTGTACTTTTGAGTGCAATCCGTGCATAATCAATATTGTGAAGAAAAAAACAAGTTGAATTCGTCTGTATCAGCTAAAAGTCCATTATTAATAATACAAAGCAGCTTAGTAAACCTCCCCAAAAAGCAAAACAGCCGCCCCTTATTAAAGGGCGGCTGTTTGCTTCTTATGTGGCCAGCTTCCGTCTCAGTACAATCTTATTTAAATTGTGTTCCAAAAAGCTTTTGGCGTCCTTGGCACATTTAAAATAGCAATCAGCACCAATAGCACGGGCAAAGGCTTCATCCACCGGAGCACCACCGATGGCAACAATCATTCCTTGTCGCATACCGGCATCTTCTAAAGCATTAATCACTTTTCTCATTACAGGCATAGTAGTCGTCAATAATGCGGCCATCATCAGAATCTCCGCCTTTGTTTTGTCTACTGCCTGGATAAACTTTTGTGGCGTGACATCAATCCCCAAATCGACGATGTGGGCACCAGTGCCCATTACTGTCAATTTCACCAAATTTTTCCCAATGTCATGCAGGTCACCGGCCACAGTACCAATCACAATGGTGCCAGTTGTCTGACGCTTTACTTTATATTTCAGCTGCGGTTCCAAGACGGTCAGGCCGGCATGCATAGCTCGAGAGGACATTAATACTTCAGGTACGATGACCCTCCGGTGACTAAATTTATCGGCAACCTTGTCCATACCGACTATTAGCCCTTTCTCCAGAACAGCAAGGGCCGGATACCCCTGGGATAAAGCTTTGCAACAAAGTTCTATTACGGCTTCTGCATCGCCGGCCTTGACTTTTTCGGTAATTTCGGCATAAATCATGGCCATCCCTCCCGTTAAAACAAGCTATTACGATAAATCAACGGCGCAACACCGATGTGTTTGCAAAACACCTTAGCAAAATAACTTTGGCTTTGAAAACCGACTGCTTGAGATACCTGGGCAACACTAAGCTCCGGTTTTTTCATCAACTCAACTGCTTGTTCTACTCGTACCCGGGTAATATAGTCATTGACGGTACATTTGAGTTCTTGCCTGAACAAACGTGACAGGTAAGACGGGCTGATGAATAATTGTGCCGCTACATCGTCGATTTTAATAGGCTGAGAATAGTTTTCCAGGATAAAACCTTTGGCCTCATTAACCAAACCGCAGTGTTTTTTGTCCTCTAGCGACAGGCTTTGATCCAAGAATGCGGTAACCAACTTCTGCATGCGGAAAAAAAATTCTTCCATCTGGCGACATTCATTGATCTTTTCATTAAATTGATGCAGCATTACCATCACTACTTCAGGTTCAGCGCCACCTTCCACAGCGGCTCGGGAAACCAAAGCTGCCAATTCGATAATCCGCATTTTGATGGTCGTTTGCTCTCCGGTTGCTTTAACAAAAAGCTGGGTCAGCAATGTGTGCAGGTTTTTTTCGGCCCGTGGTTTATCCCCTAGCCGGATATAGCGGAGAAAGCTTCGCTCTCGTTGGAGATATGCACCATAATCATTTCCCTCTTTTGCGGTCGACAACTGCTGCTTTTTGCGGTCTTCCAACTCTTTGCGAATCCGCTGCTGCATCTTATATGTATCAACTTTTTCCAAAACAAGCAGGTCCCGTTGCATCAGTTGATTGACAGTGACATATAAAACGTCGGCCGCAGCCTGGAAACGGTCCGGGGAAATAATATCCAGTTGGTTTATTTTTCTTTCTACTTCCGCAAAGTCATCGACTTCCGGGTTCAATTCGCGCAGCTCCTGATAAAAAAAACGGTCAGGTTTCCACAGTAACACTTGGCTGCAAATAATACTCCCCAGCGAAATCCCTCGCAAGCTAATTGGTACAACCCAGATAACCAGGCCGGCACGGCAGCGGAAGAAATAAGGTTCCTCCCATTTGGATGCTTCCTGAGTAGCTTGCTTATAAGAAGCCCGGCATTTTGCTACCCCGCTGGGCTTACTGCGAATATACCGGCAAAATTCACAACGCTCGACTGTGTCAAACAGCCCGAAAGACTCTCCATTTTTGTTTACAATCGCCACATGCAGGCCGGTTGCTTTAGAAAAGTTCTCCAATACTTCCTGGAGATATTGCAGGTCGACCAGATTTCTGTCAATCATTGGCTTCACTCACCCCAATCCGTAGTCTCATCAAAACGTCTTACATTGCATCGGGGTAAACAAACTATATCTGGCATGGTGCTATGTACATGCTCTCCATAAAATACATACTAAACGTAGCACTGCCACCCAATTCCACGTGAGTAATATGATTCGCCCGCTGACGCAGGTTATTAAACGCCCGCTGGTCTAACAGCGCCTTAACTGCCCCGGCATGAGCCGCATTTCCTGCTGTCTTCAGTTTGTGCATGCTCATCTGCGGAATAAGACCAATGTCCACCGTACTTGCTAAATTAAGATGCGACGCGAAGGTTCCGGCCAGCACTACCGAGTCCAGATCCCCAACCTTCAATCCGGCAATATCCAGTAACGTCCGGATACCCGCACAAACCGCGCCTTTAGCCAATTGTAATTGACTGATATCACGTTGGGTTAAAACAACATCATTGCCATTTGCGTTATAGGCCAGGACAAACTCCCTGCCCTGCTGTCCATCGCGAATATGTTTTATCAGTCCGGGATTCAACTCGGCTTGTACCTCCGGATCATTAGGATCTTGAATGCCCCCCTGCTCATTGATTATACCGGCCCGTCGCATCTGCTGCACTACCTCAATGAGCCCGGACCCGCATATGCCTGTCGCTGTTCCACCACCGATGACAGAAATCGCTACTCCCTGTTCGTTGATCATTACCCGTTCAATTGCCCCAGGCTGAGCCCGCATGCCATAGGTAATTCCAGCCCCTTCAAAGGCGGGACCGGCAGCAGTGGAGCAAGCCCACATCCGTGAGCCGTCTTGCAAATATAATTCGCAGTTTGTGCCGATATCAATTAAAAGATGGCGGCCATTGGCCAAAAGTTCCTCTGCCCCAAGCACTGCCCCCAGAGTATCGCCACCGACGAAACCACCCACATTGGGAAATAAAAAAACTTTAGCCTGGGGATGTAGACCAAGCCCCACCTCGGTAGCATAGAGTTCCAAAGAAGCATTACACACCGACACAAAAGGAGAGAGAGCCAAATAGGAGACATCAAGCCCCAGAAACAGATGATGCATCGTAGTGTTGCCCACCACAACCACCTTATAAATTTGGGTGATGTCAATTTCTGCCGTAGTACACAGTTTATTCAACAATCCATTAATGGTATCGGTTACCGCTTTCCGAAGTAAATCGCGATTGCTCTGGCTATGATTAGCAAACTCAATACGGGAAATTACATCAGCCCCAAAAACGGTCTGACCATTCTCCGCCGCCGCCAACCGCACCAGACCACCTGTCTCCAAGTCGTATAGCGCAACGGCAATGTTAGTTGTGCCGATGTCAATGGCCACACCGTAAACAGGAGTTTTCCCTGCCCCTGGTAAGACATTCAAAATATGCCGGTCCCATAAAATAGCCGTAACAGCAAAGTTTTCTTGTCTCATCAAAGGGGCCAAGGTTTGCAACTGCGGCAACCCGATAGTCAGGTCAGTAAGTGAGCAGGTTTCCTGCAATTTCGCAAACAGCCGGTCCCCATCGCCCCGCTCATCTGCGAGCGTTGGTTGATCCAGGTTAACTTGTACCTGGAGTAAACCGCAATGCTGACTGCTTGCTTGTTCTGTAATAAACAAGAGTCCTTCCTTCCGGTCCACATGTCCACTCGCTCCACAGACCAGAGCCATTCCTTCATAGGGCTGAACATGGCAGGCAAGGCGAATTCCAGTGGCAATCTCCCCGGCACTCAGTTTTTGGTATTCCACTTCGGATGGTTCCGGCGCTTCACTTACTATTCTTATTTTACATTTCCCACAAGTCCCCTGCCCATTGCAGATATTAGTTACAGGTAGATTATGGCGAAGCAAGGCCGCCATTAGACTTTCCCCCTCTGACACAAGCACCGTTTCAGAGTTTACTTTGATCTGCATACCATTTCCCCTCCTCTAGTACTATGGGTTTGCCAGGAGCAAGCCGGATGACATCCGGATGTTGTTTCCTGTTAATAACTGCAGTCAACAGGGCAAGATCCCCCACAATCTCGCTAACGTCCCAGCCGAAGAATTCGGCTATCTGCCTTACTTTCTGCCGGCATTGTTCAAGTTTTTCCCCCTCACAGGTCTGGATAAATACAGCTTGTTGATATCTGCCATAAAGTGTCTGGATTAGATATGTAGCATCAGCCTCCCCGTATTTATCTACATATTCCAGGTATTCAGTATAAGGGTCTCGTCCATAGTCCAGCCATCCCTGGCTAAAATAATAGACCGCTGGATTAAGTTCAGAAAGTTGCTGTCGCCGCAGGTCTGAACCTAATAATAAGCTGACACAATCGTGGGCAACAGGCAGCACCATCGGTACTGCGCTGGAGACCAGCCCCTCCAATGCATGAGAACACCTTCCGTAGGTCAGGATAATCATGTCATAGGCCTGACTGTCATCAATTCTGCGCTGGATCTCTTCACGCAATTCTTCTGGGAAGGCATGTAATGAAAAGTCCAGAAACTCACAGTCGACATTTGTTGAAAGCCCCAACTCCACTACTTCGTTCTTAGTGGAATGACAGCCAATCAACTTGATTCGCAACTCTCTCCCCCCCAATCCAATAATATAGCAAATTTAATAAATGTAAAATTTATGCAACTATAATTCATGATATATAATTTTATTTTTAAAGTCAATTACCACGCAGCTAAGGAATAGGATTAACCTTTGATAAAAACTCCTTTATTCGCTTAATACATCGTTCCGGGTAAGTCAAAGAATCCTCTTACTGTCTAAATCAATTAATCTAAAAAAAATTGGCCATGCTGCTTGAAATTAACAGAATGGCCGGTTTCTTGTATAAATTTTTTCTTTTAATACAGTTTTTATCATGCCCTGTGCATTCAATCTAAAGGCGTTTGTTGGCTGCTCCAGCCTGCTTTGTTCATCACGAAATATTTTTTCATATTCGGTTAAAATTTCCTCTTCATTATATCCCTGCTCAGACAAATGGAGAATAAAATTTTTGGTTTCTTTTATGGCAGAGATACAGTTTGTCCAGTAACCAAGCATATCACTTTCATTCACCAGACCGAAATGTGGAGAAATAATAAATCGAGGATTTGTTGCCTGACATTTATGAATGGAGTCAATTGCATCAGAACAACTGGTTATAAAGCCAGGATAAATCTTTCCGGATTTACTCATATATCCAGTCGTTTCGCTCGGAAATAGAGTCTCATTATTAATTAAAAATGATAATGAACATTTTGTATGACCTTGTGTTTCAATCACCTTAATGCTCAAGCCACCTAGATCCAGTATGTCTCCATCACCGATGCTGTTATCTACTTTCAGCAATGCATCATCATATTCGATTAGGTCATCTGCACCATAAAGCTCGGCAGCTTGCATACTAAGACTCTTAATTGTGTTTAAAGCATTTTGCCTATTTAAAATTTGTTTGGCATATTCTGCCCCAAGCACCTCACTATTAGGCCATTCCTTTTTTAAATAGGGGATAGCACCGATGTGATCGTAATGAGAATGACTGATAAGTATATAATTTAACGTCCTTGTATTGAGTACTTGCTTAATGTTGCTGATAAGATTAGACGCGCAATATGCCATGCCACAATCAACTAAAGCTGTTTTTTCTTCACCCAGTATTAAAAAAGCGTTGCCGCCTTTTCCCCCTGTGACATCCACAATTTTATCCATTAATCATCACCCTATTTTCACCGACATTTGTTAGATTCTAATAATATATACTGGAATCCATAACCTCAGGTAAATAATCCAGTAGATTCGATTTCGTCTGATTTTTATTAAGTCTCCTAAATAATGTGTCAAAATCAGTAGTATTGAAGATTGGAATTCGCCTTAGTAAGAAGATATTGTCCCTGCTCGGTTTATTCAGGCCACTTAATACCGTAAATGCCCCTTGATAGCCACTAGCTTCCACCGCTTCCCAGACAGGCAGATTATAATAACCGTAGGGATAGGAAAAGAGCACAGCTTCCCGGTGGGTTATCTGCTCAAGCTGGCGTTTATTACCATAGATTTCGTTTCTTAGCTCCGCTTCGGTCAATTTGGTTAGATCACGGTGAGTCATGGAATGTCCGCTGACGCTGAACCCGGATTGGGCAATTTCCCGTAATTGTTGGGCCGAAAGCCGACGGTTGCTGTCAACATTAGTTCCCACCACAAAAAAAACAGCCTTAAACCCATATTTTTTCAAGATGGGCAAAGCGTAGGAGTAATTGTCATCATAGCCGTCGTCAAAAGTAAACATAATCGGCTTTTCCGGCAGGGACACCTCTTCCCCTTTCATGTAGGCAACCAATTGCTCCGGCGAGATGGTCTCGAAACCGGCCTGATGAAACAGTAACATTTGCCGTTCGAATTCATCAGCAGTAACTGTCAGCCGGGGTAATCCGCCGTCGTCATTTCCAACATGATGGTACAGCAGGACAGGAATGCCAGCTTCAAAGTCAGCGCTGGCGACAAGTCCCGAGAACAGCATCAATCCTATCAGAATTAATCCTATCACCTTTTTTTTGAGCGTCAATAATTCACCTGCTTGCCTTGGCATAGCAAACACCTCGAGGTTCAGTATATCATTTTTGGCGTTGAGGGACAAATGTATCAATATATATTCTCTCCGTTTGAACTAATCCCTCTTAGTAGCTAACGCCCTTTTTTACTTGGGTGTACCATCCGAAAATAGTATCCCTTGTCTTTTAATAATTTGTTTGACATAATACCATTATATTGATACATTCTTATTTAATATAAATATTACTATGCATACATATGGTTAAGTATTGATTATATAATTGAAATTCGCTCTAGAGGGAGGCAGCAAACTGTGAAAAGTACGAAAATAAATATTGTAGTCTCTGGCGATATATGTGTAAATGTACATCAGTGGAGAACTAGGCACAAATCCACCTCCGGGTTTAACTGGCAGTATTTCCCGCAATTGCACCACGATATGAAGAGTGGCACAGCATTATTATTAGCAAAACTTGTCGCCTTATCGACAGGAGCTTCCATACATTCGCCCAAGATACAAGATATGGGCCAGAGCCTGCCCCCGGAGATTCTGCGTTCCACTTTGGAATTAGACCTTTTTCCTGTAACTAATAATGAAAAAAACAACAGTAAAGTTTATCGAATCGCACAATTTCTTGGCTTTACCGGGCCGGCTTCCGGAGCACCTACATTGCTACCCATTATCGACGATGATGTAAACGCCGGGATGGTTATATTAGACGATAACAATGACGGTTTTAACTCACATGAAGAATACTGGCCCTTAGCTTTAAAATCACCTGATGCATCACCTATTGTTATCTATAAAACGAATAATCCTACCAGCTCAAATCCTATTTGGAAACGAATAGAGAACTTCCATATGGATAATACCATTGTGGTTATCTATGGGGATGACTTACGTGCCAAAGGAGTTAATATAAGTAAAGGTCTCTCCTGGGAAAAAACTGCATTGGACTTTGTTTGGCAGATTAATAATAACCCCAATCTCGCCTTTCTGGCCAATTCCCGTCATCTCATCGTGCCGCTGGGGTTGGAAGGCGCTATATATTATAGAAATGACGGAATAGCAGCCGAATCTCGCTTATTCTTCATGACAAATGAATTTGAGGGTAGTTTCATCAAAGAATCTCAAGGCAAAATGTATGGTCTTTCGTCTTGCTTTGTAGCAGGTCTTGCCCATAGCATTGTTTCCGGGATGCAAGTCCAAGAGGAACTAAGCAAGTCAATTGAGGAAGGAATTCGCGAAGGGATTGTCGCCGCCCAGAAATACTATAATTACGGTTTTGGTGAAAATATCGAGGAAAGCGATTTTCCCAATCCTTTGATATTTGTTGAAGGCGAAAGTGACTTTATCTACAAAGAGCATATCCAGGATGTACCGATTCGCAATTCAAATAACCCAAAATGCCGGGCCTGCTGGTACATAATTAAAGACAAAAGCTCTACCGGTTTGTCGGAAATTGCGTATGACATCGTAAAAAATGGAGAAAAGAGCGCGCTTAAATTCATCCCGATAGCCAAGTTTGGAAATTTAATCACTGTGGACAGAACGGAGATTGAAGGCTATCGAAGCATTAAAAACCTCATCCTGGAATATATTTCTGCCAAAAGCATCGTCCGTCCACTATCGATCGCCGTTTTTGGGACCCCAGGATCAGGGAAGTCGTTTGGCGTCACTGAAGTAGCTTCTAGTATTGCCCCCAATTTAATTCAAAAATTGAACTTTAATTTATCCCAACTACAGAGCCTGTCTGACTTAATAGCCGCCTTTCATAAAGTGCGGGACCTTTCACTGGAAGGTAAACTTCCACTCGTCTTTTTTGACGAGTTTGATTCAGCGTTTAATGGGAACCTGGGATGGCTAAAGTATTTTCTGGCACCTATGCAAGACGGAGTATTTCGTGAAGGAGATTCTCTGCATCCGCTCGGTAAAGCCATTTTCGTATTTGCCGGCGGCACGAGCAGTACGTTTACTGAGTTTTGCGGAGAAACGCTTCACGATGAGGCAGAGTACAAACAGTTTTTCAAGCAGTTTCAAAGCGCCAAAGGACCGGACTTTGTAAGCCGCCTCAGAGGCTATGTCAATATTTTAGGACCAAATCAAACAGATGAACACTGGGATCACTTATTTGTCATCCGCAGGGCCATGCTGCTCCGCTCACTGTTAGAACGCAAAACGCCCCATCTTATCAATGAGAGCAGGCAAGCTCAAATCGATGACGGGGTGTTACGGGCCCTCCTTAAAGCACCAAGATATAAACATGAATCAAGATCAATGGAAGCTATACTCGATATGAGCCGGCTATCCAATGCAAAAAAATGGGAACAATCGCATCTGCCCTCCAAGGAGCAGCTAAAACTCCATGTAGATGAAGAACAATTTTCACGTCACCTAATGCAGGATGCCTTCTTCAGTGAAAAGATTGAACAGCTGGCTATGGATCTACATAATAAATGTGTGCTCCCTACCCAAGATACTGACAATCCAAATTTAAGCTGCATGCAGCCCTGGGATGAGCTTAATGAAGAGTGTAAAATTTCTGCCCGCAACCTGGTAAAGCATATCCCCAATGCTTTGCGTAAAATAAACTATGATGTTGTCTCTGTAAAAGAAAAGCCAGCAGCTATTGAATTTACCGACAGGGAATTACAGATATTAGCGGAATATGAACATAAACGCTGGTCTCTGGAAAAGAAGGAAGCAGGCTGGAAATATTGTGATATATTAAATGAGCAGAAAAAATCGCATCCTTTATTGATTCCCTGGGATAATCTAAGTGCCACTTCCCAGAACAAGATTATTAACAATATTAAATACTGGCCAGAGATTCTGACAAATTCAAACTTTGCGATTGAGCGCCTTAAGTCTTTGTGCTTTTGCGAGACTCAATTTTAGCCGAACGTCTTTGTTAAATACAAAATCGCTATTCGCCCATCCTAAGGCAAATAGCGATTTTGTCATTTACGGGATACCGTTCTCTATCTGTTCCTGAGTTTATACTTTGACTCAAGTTCTTCTTCTAACCGATCTGTTGCACTTCCCGGACTTATAGAAAGCTTAGAGATTTCCTCACGCATTTCGGGATTCATAGAGAAATCAACTGCAGCCAATGATGCTTCTAACTGGCTTACATCCCTGGCACCAATAATCGGAGCAGTAACCGCCGGGTGTGACTGAACCCAAGCAATAGCTAAAGTTACAGGGTGTACCCCTATCTGCTTTGCATAATTAATAAAACGCTCCGCTATCGCGTAGTATGAAGGATCACTATACCGCTTACTATAGAGGTCCTTTTCAACAATTCGTCCTGCCTGCGGCCTTACACTGTTTGAGTATTTACCGCTTAACAAGCCGGCACCCAGGGGGTTATAGGCAATAACTCCTAACTGTTCCGATTCCGCTAGCGGAAGTAACTCTACCTCCGCCTGTCTTTTGACAAGATTGTACATTGGCTCAATACATTCAAAACGGGCTAGGGCATCCTTGGCGGAAATACCTAATGCCTTGGCTACCTGCCAGGCAGCCCAGTTACTTGCGCCAAGATAGAGCACCTTTCCCTGGTGCACTAAATCATCAAGCGCCCGTAAGGTCTCATCCATTGCTGTAATTGGGTCGAAGTAATGAATAAAATATAGGTCAATGTGGTCTGTTTTTAGTCTTTTGAGACTTTGTTCTACCGAACACATGATGTGGCGACGTGACGCTCCTACTGCATTAACGTCTTTGCCCACACGTTGTGAAACCTTCGTCGTTATAATGACATCATCCCGGCAATCTGCAATGACTTTTCCGAGAATCTCTTCCGCCCTACCCTCGCTATAGTTGTTAGAACAATCAAAGAAGTTAACACCGGCATCCCTGCACTTCTGAAACATGCGAGTTGCTTCCCCTTCATCCGCCTCGCTGCCAAATGTCATCGTCCCAAAGCAAAGATTAGAAACCAGGACGCCCGTTCTCCCTAATACTTTATAATTCATATTGCCCTCCTTATCTATTTAATATTTTTCAATTCTTGACATTCTATCAGAGTTACCAAGGGCTGAAAGTCTTGATCATCCTGTTTGCCTGCTCATCCATTCATAATTTCCTTATAAACTGACGCAAGAAATTTTGCGCCATTGGCAATTACATTCTCATCAACATCAAAGGCAGCGTTGTGGTGGCCGCCAGCGACAGGAGTGCCAAATAATACATACATAGCCTTTCCCCCGCGGCTCTGCACCCGCTCCATCATCGCCGTTACATCTTCTGAAGCATTTAGGCTGGCTTCAGCTACAACCTCCTTCACAGAAGGAAGCACTTGAGCTACTTTTGAACTTATTGCGACCAACTCAGGAGAATTGCTACCCCCGCAGGATACGGCTCCTGGCTTAATCTCAAGCTCTAAACCATACATTACCGCAGCGCCTTTGAGTACTTCATGTACCTTGGTGACCATATAGTTGTTAATCTCGTCAGTAACCCCCCGAGTCTCTAGCTTGAAGCTAGCCCGATCAGGAATAACATTCCAGTCAGTGCCGGCTGTCATCGTCCCCACGTTAATGCGAGAGGCCCCAGTGCCATGGCGAGCAATAGCATACAGGTTCGTCACAGCCGCACAAGCACCAAGCAAGGCATTCATACCTTCATCAGGACGGAGCGCCGCATGGGACGCCCGGCCACGGTATGTAACCTCAAAACGCGACAATGCATAGAAGTTGTTTACATTTAAAGCGATTTGCCCAGTTCGTTTCACATTTATGCCAACATGTCCCGAAAACAAGTAATCTAAGTCATCCACAACCCCGGCCGAGACCATGGCCGCCGCACCGGAAAGATTTTCTTCGTTAGGCTGGAAGATAAATTTGATTGTGCCCTTCACAGCCTCTCGGTTTTCCGCAAAATAGCGGGCCAGTAACAGGCCCATAGCAGTGTGCACATCATGTCCGCACATGTGAGCATAGCCAGGATTTTGCGAGGCAAATCCTTCGCGCGCCGGCCGGTGTCCTGGATCACTAGCTTCACACACCTCATTGGAGTCAATATCAAACCTAAAACCAATGGTGGGGCCGGGCTGGCTTCCCTTCAATACCCCGACTACACCGGTAAGCCCGCCCTTGGCAGGAGTAATGAACTTCTCTTTAACGCCAAACTGCAACGCCCGCTGAAACTCTTCGTTGTGTTTCTCCGTAGTTGGTGAAAGTATTAGTTTTTCTGAATCAACCACATCTTTCCCCAAGGACACTGTATAGCCCCATTCGGTAAGTTTCTCAGCTACCAGGCCGGTGGCATAATACTCCAGCCAAGCTGGCTGTGGACAGCGGTGCAGTTGACGCCGCCAAGCTACCGCTTCGGTAAAATACCGGTCAATAACTTCATCTTGTTTGAGATTCAATTCCATTTATCACATTTCCTTTCTTGACAGGATGTCGAATGCTACCTTTTAACTGCTATTTCTTTAGTAGACTTAATTTTCCTTTAGTAATTACACAAAAAGAAATACGACAAGAGAGCCGCATCTCCTGTCGCATCTTAAAATAACTATTTCTTGCTAACTACCCCGGCACCCGCGTAGTTGTGCTTTTCACTCTCGACTTTTACCGGACTATAGGTTATCAAGCTGACCGCAACATAACTAACCAAGTTGACAACCAAAGCAACAAACCCGGCATTCAAATTCATTCCGGCAATTGGGAACGGATCCATTTTACCCAGAATTAAAGCGAATACTAAAATTTCGCCAATAATTAATCCAGTATATGCGCCTAGTTTAGTCGCCTTTTTCCAGAAAAGACCCAATACAATCATTGGGAAGAACTGGGTTACACCTGAGTAGCCGGTAAGAAGTAAGTTAACCAGCATATTAGGAAGATATATAGCCAAACATAAAGCGATCGCTGTAATCACCAATACTGTGGCACGGGCGAGACGGGCCAAGTGCTCGGGGGTAGCATCTTGCCCAATGGTTTTGCAATAAATCCCCCTGGTGAACAGCATTGAAGTAGATAGGAGCAAATCAGCCGCTGGAATCATACAAGCTAATGCACCGGCACCTCCAACCAGCCCAAGAGCCCAGCCAGGAAAAGTCTTCTGTACCATTGTCATAAAAGCCATATCCGGCGTTTTTAACGGCGAATCCAGAACCAATAAAGCAGTAAAGCCAACTAACATAGGAAAAAGGAAACATATTTGATAAAGCGGTAAGTAAACGGCATTGTGCCGGAGAACGTCAGGATTACGGGCGCTAAAGCTGTTGGGTACAAAATGTGGCCACATATAGAACCCTAAGCCTGTAAGCGTTAAAGTGGACATAACCCAACTTACGTCAAAATTCTTAGTGCCCCCTGGCAGCGTCAGGAATCCTGGCTTCGCGGCATCCAAAGCCTCAAACATACCGCCTACACTGCCAAAATAATGAATAGGAAGATAAAGGCCAAAGAAGGCAACCGCAACAATCATCGCAACGTCTTTAATCACGGCCGTTGCCGCAACGCCTTTTAACCCGCTTAAATAAACAAAAGATGCCACTAGAACGAAGGCAATTAACATAGCGGGAATACGTGTAAGTTGACCATAAGAGCAAGTTTCAATGATCAATCCTAATCCAGTTAGCTGTAGCTGCAAATAGGGCAGCAGGAATGCCACTCCAATTATAGCGGTAATTACGGCTAATGTTCTGCTTTTATATAAATGTTCGACTAAATCCGGTTGGGTCATTAATCCGTACTTTTTACCAAGTGGAGAAATCTTCGGCAATACATAATAGCCTACAACGTATGCCAAAGCACCATAACCTATCATATAAAACGTCGGAGCCCCCCGGTTGTAAGCCCAACCGCTAGCACCAAGAAAAGCAAAAGCGGTATAGATTTCGCCAGCTAGTACAAACCAACTTAACCATCTGCCAAAATTACGGCCACCAACCGCCCATTCTTCAAGGTTCATTTTCTTCTTCATACCAGGCATTATACCAACAATCGTGGCACTAATTATAAACAAAAAGATAACTATAAGTGAAACTATTTCATCCCCCATAATTCCATACCACCTCTAAACATTATTCTAAAGAATTGCTGCCGTTGCGTGAATCAATCTTGTAGATTATTCGTAAGCAGGTAAAGGCTACAAATATTCCGGCTACTAACCAAAACGCTAAGAAAGGCAGACCCATTATAATTGGGTGTACCCTATTCACAAAGGGAATCATGCCAACGATCCAAATAAAAGGAATCAGCGTTAAGATTATTTTTAGTATATTCATTTTTTCCCCCCCCTTTAATAAAAAAATAGAGGCGCCATGTGGCGCCTCGTCTGTGAGGTTTAAATATGTGTGACCCGTTTCTTATTATAATACAACTTTTTCCATACCGCAATCAGTTTTTAACAGTTTTATTATAGGACAGTGCCCCTCGTTTTGCTGGATTACAACAAAAGCACGCCAGTGGCGTGCTTTTGTACCGGACTACTCCACTTCCCGTCTTTGCACCCTCTAAGATAATCCTATAGGGCAACTCTTCAGACAGTTGAAACACATATACTGATTTCCTAAATACGCCGCTTGTCTCAGCCGGGCGTATTGTTCATCCATAAGCATATTTTTTTGTTCTTCAGGCGAACTACCTAAACGCTTCATTTGGAAAGTAATATCGGCTCCCAAGCCATAAGGTTGCGAATGGCCTAAGCATTTCATTACATCTGTTTTTCCTTCTTCATCTAACGCTCTTGCAGGGCAATTTTCAACACAAAGATTACAATGAATACAAAAGTCTTGGTCGCATTTTGCAGAGGGCTGTAATTCAAGATTAGTAATAATACTGGTAAAAATAACACGTGTGCCAAACCGGGGATGAATAACGAGATTATGGCGGCCAAAAGTTCCTAAGCCAGCAGCAATGGCTGCATGCCGTTGGGAAAAATCAGCTATAGCTCTTCGGTCATTATGCATTTCAAAAGGATACGAAAGCGGTATCGTAGCCACTTTTGCATTGTATTTGTTCTCCAAAAGTCGCGCAATCCGGTAGCTAGAAGTTCTTGCAAATGACCCTAAATCCAAATAACCATTCTGAGCTGCACTCATACTGGGACTTTCACAACTTGTCAGCGGTTTAAATGCCAACACAATAATCGATTTTGCATCAGGCAAAAACTTTGTAATTTCATATGACTTCGGGCTTTGATAATCCTTGACACAGGCAAAACCAACGTCATCCACCCCTAACTCCAAAATATAATCTCTAATTTGTTTGTCCATTACCTATCACTCCCCATTTATTATATATGTGTATATGCACTAATTTATGAAAAAAAAATTATTGCACTAGCGCTTCTAGTTTTGAGATCAAATACTTAAACTGCTCTACCTCTGTATCACCCAGGTATTCCTGCAGTGATGCCTGCGCTTCGTCCCATAACGTCGACGCGGTACTTAGTGCAGACTTTCCAGCTTCGGTAAGCATTACTATCCTGGAACGGGGATCTTCACCAGTGTTGACCTCTATGAGACCAATCTCAACGAGCGGCTTCATATTCCGGTTTAGAGTAGTTCGGTCAATGCGCATGGCTTTGGCCAGGTCACTGATTGTAACCGGCTCCACCTGCTCAAGATGCCGCAATAGTGAATACTGCGTAATTTTAATTCCGCTTGGTTCCAAAACCTTTTCATAAAATTCGGTCACCGCCCGGGAAGCCCGCCGTATATTAAGACATAGACAGGGGCTAGGACTTTTAGGATAGTATCCAGCAATATGCTTCATTGCACTAACGCCTTTCCTATATATTACAAAAGCCAACGTGTATATGCACACATATATATTATTTGTTATAATATAACCAAATTGCTGTCATGTCAATATTAATAATCTAATTATTGTCTAATTATTTATCTATTAAAGGGTGAATCCTTAAGCACATCCCCTTCTTTCATCCCTATACTACCCCACCACTGTCACAGGAATCACCATGGTTTTCCCTGCCCCAGATCCACTAAAGCTAAATCTCTTACTTTTTTGATATTCATTTTTTAACCTTTATACTCTAGCACAGCCTTGCCCAGCAACCGGTATATAACAAATGCTACTAAAACATTAAGTGCAGCGACGCCGGAAAGTATCGGCACAAAATAGATTATTCCGGTTTGCCCTATAATCGGTACCAGTAACGGCGATAAAACAAGTAGTCCTATCGGTCCATTGATTAAAACTGCCGCTCCACCGGACAATAACGCCCCTTTTACAGAGAATTGGATACCATCGGCCAAGCGCCTATATATTATGCCGAAAATAGCCATGGTAGCCGCCATAATACACATAGTTATCAAATGAACAGGCAGTGACAAAGGAAACCCGGACAGCACAGCAGTGAGGAAATGTCCGGCTGCACCGATGACGGCGCCATACGCCGGGCCAAGGACCAGTGTTCCCAAAAATCCTGGCAGGGAATCAAAGGCAATGCTCCCTAGCACCTTTACATTAGCCCCGATAAAACTCAGTGCGATAAACAAAGCCGCTAAAACATTTGATTGTAAGTTCAAAAATCTTCCTCCTGTTGACTATGGCCAGTCTCTGATTGTTCCATACTACCTTTGAATATTTGGAGGATAATAGCCGCTTTGCTTAACCTGACTTACTATGTGTAATACAATGTAAACTACGCACCAATTTCTCCGGACGGACAGGTTTCAGCATATAATCGACTGCCCCCAATTTAGCGGCAGCCTTTACATAATTCGAATTGCCGGATGCAGTTAAAAAAATTATTTTAGCCTCCGGTACGATTGCACGCATATATTTAGCAGCATCCAGACCGGTCATTTCCGGCATACGGATATCCATAAGAACAATATCGGGCTGTACCTGGGCTGCAACCTGCAAAGCCAGTGCACCGTCACTGGCCTCACCTACAACCGATATTTCCGGGCAATGCCTGTCTATAATAAAGCGAATGGCCTGCCGCTCCAATTCTTCATCATCTACTACGATTAGCTTATACATTTGCTATCCCTGCCTTTAAACAAGCTTGCTTTGTCTTTAGAGTCCCAAGGGCTAACCTAATTAAAATAGGTCAGCCCCTTTTTTTGAAGAGTAGTATTAAAAATCCAAACAATCGTCTGTGCCTCAGATGCAGTAATTTGCCCTTTATAAATCAGACCAATTTGCTGGGTAGGTAACATAAAATACTTTGGCTTGATTCGGCGACCCAAAAACTACCCGAGTGTCCTTTGGTATATAGAGTACATCGCCGGCTACACAGGTATACACTTTGCCGCCGGTTTCTACTGTAAAAGTACCTTCTACCACATAATCCACTTCATCATATGTTAAATTCCAGGGAAGCTCAGAACAGTCAAATGCCATAAAGCCTGCGGCGAGATTGGCCTCCCTGGCAGTAATTACATCTATCAGTTTTATATTTTGTCCGGGAGGTGCCTGATCAAAAGGCTGCAATACTACGCTTGCACCTTTCACTTGGGTAACTTTGGGATTAGTGCAAGCTGGTTTTAAAAGCTCGGATAACACTTTACGAACTTCTGTTTCAAGAGCACCGGCTGTGTCCGCAGGCTTAGCATCGCTATTGCTGGTTATGTCCTGCCGACTACTTTCGCCCTGTAGCTCTTTGGAGTTTCCCCGGACAATCTGAATACCAAGCTCTTTGGCTAGGTCCTGTGCCGAGGGAGTCAATACACTCTGTGGCGGAATTACCACTCGCTTACCGGTTTCAGCCATTTGCCGCAAGGTTGTAGCAGAAATTAGTTTTTTCACGCCCACACCCCCTTTTCATTATTCTGATTGACTTGTCAATCTTGACATATGTAGAGCAAGTTCTTGTATACCATCGCCATTCTTAGCAGATACATGATATATCCGGCCAACAATACCGGCTTTACGCAAATTATTCTCGGCAATATCCGGGCAAGCATCATGATGATCTACTTTGGTAACGATCCCAATAACCGGCCTGCGGAAGGCTGTGGCAAATTTAGGCGGAAAAGGACAGTTGCGGCGGGTTGCATCATGCAAGGCCCAGACTTCAACTGCTCCAAAACTGGCGTCAATCAACACATGATAATAGCGCGGTATTTCTAAATATTCACCCGGACAATCAATAAAAATGCTGGAGTAATCCAATGATTGCGTTTTTAAATATACCAGCGACTCGTTCAACAGCCTTTGTTTTAAGGTAGTTTTGCCAGCGCCGATACCGCCCATAAGAAGAATCTTGTTTTTCATCGTCAACTCCGTGTCACTTCCGCCGCTGAAAACCCTAATATGGTAACAAGAGTATTCACTGCCGCCCGGACAGCCGCCTCGACATCGGCTACGTCCCCGGTTAGTACGAGCGAGCCGGTAAACCGGTCAACAAATCCGATTTCAACATTGCCGGCCTTTGATGCAGCATCGGCGGCAATAATAGCTGCCTCACTGGGGGTAATTGTCATAATGCCCAAGGCTCCGTCACCGCCAATCCCCAGCCGCTCATGCAAGTTTCCTTGCGGATTAGGCAGGATATGGGCCATAGTTACCTGTTTGCCTGGAACATATTCTTGAATCATTCGCTGTTTTTGTCCTGTAGTCATTCCCCTGTCACCCGCCTTCCGACTTTATTTAAAGCTGTCAATTACCTGCTGATTAGGACGGGGAATGACTATGCTATATACCAACATCCCCTTGCTTGCTGCCAGTTCGCTGCCGGCAGCAACAGCCGCTTTGACGGCAGCTACTTCGCCGGTCACGATACTGTAGCTTTTTCCTCCGATGCCAAACGCCATATGCAGCCTAACCGGCATGACTGCAGCCATTTTGACAGCCGCATCGGTGGCCTCAATCGACGCCGCCACACTATAGGTTTCAATAATGCCAATTGCTTTCACATTGGTTAAGTCATTGCCGCCCCCGATGGCTGGTAGAATGGACGGATGCACATTGGGGATGACAAAGTGATCCACCGTGTGCTGTGCCCCCAGTTCAATGCCGGCATTGATCGATTGCCTGACTGACGAGACATCCCCGCTCACGAGCACCATATATTTACCAGGGCAAAGGTGTTTAGCCACTAGCAGGGTCACGTCAGCCGTCTTCGCCATGATATCAGAGGCCTCAATTCCTTTCGCTATACTGGTAAACTCAACAACGCCAATGGCATTAATCATTCGGAGCCACCCCCTTTTCGAATCGTAATCGCTTGCAGTGAAACCTGCTCAAAAATCCCCGTTATGCTGGCATGAACCGGAGCGCCTAAGGCACCAGCCGGCATCTCAGCGATCAATTGTCCTGCGGTAACCGTGTCCCCTTCTTTGACAACCGGGACTGACGGAGCCCCAATATGTTGGTGTAAAGGAATGCTCACCCGCTCCGGCGCATATAGCTCAGGCTGCAGCGGTGCTTCCGGTGGATACCATGGCTGTAGATTGAGGCGTGAGACTAAACGGGCTGAG
>NZ_DATMYD010000159.1:0-2898 GCF_035561155.1 Sporomusa sp.
AGTTGGTAGAGCAATCGGCTGTTAACCGATCGGTCGTAGGTTCGAGTCCTACTCGAGGAGCCATCTGGCCCGTTGGTCAAGCGGTTAAGACACCGCCCTTTCACGGCGGTATCAAGGGTTCGATTCCCTTACGGGTCACCAACAATGTTGCCACTCTGTGGCTACTAATATGTCCTGCGTGGTCTAAAATCAAATTATCCACCTTAATAAAGTAGGGTAATATGGTTTCAACGCAGACGAACACGGGCGATTAGCTCAGCCGGGAGAGCGCCTGCCTTACAAGCAGGATGTCGGCGGTTCGATCCCGTCATCGCCCACCATAGCAAAAGAAGCTTTCAGTGTAGTCTGAAGGCTTCTTTTGCTTTTTATTTTTATTTGTGAAAAATACATCAAAGCATAGCTTATTTAGCAGGAAAAGTCTGAATTTTGGCGAATTATGTCAAAATAAGGTGGTGACGAGTCTTGCTTTCCGGAAGTAAAAATAGAGCAGTGACGGTAGTGATTGGTACAGTTCTGGTGGCAATCATCGGTGGCTTGATCGGTAATTATTTTAATTATCAGTACCGGATTGTAGTGGCAGGAGAGCGGGAGCGGCTTGCCGTGACAGCCAATTATCTGGATATGTATTTCAATACCCGGCTGGCAGGGCTAAAGATGTTAGCCGCCTGTCCTGGTGTCAAAAGTCTTAAACCTGAGCTGGCGCAAATAGATTTATTGGCGGCAACTGATGTCCTGGGGCTTGCTAATGTCGGGCTATATGATCGGAATAGTCGCCTAATTACTGACCTTTGGACAATGCCAGGCTATGGCCGCTCACCCTTTGAACAATGGAATTATAATAAAAATTTTGAGGTTGCCCTGTCAGGGCAAATCGCGGTATCTGACCGGATCGTTTACGGGAGCATTGAGAATGCCTATATTAACATATTAGTTCCT
Organism: Sporomusa sp.; assembly: GCF_035561155.1. Taxonomy (GTDB): domain Bacteria; phylum Bacillota; class Negativicutes; order Sporomusales; family Sporomusaceae; genus Sporomusa. The sequence continues at coordinate 937 of NZ_DATMYD010000159.1, forward strand.
ATCACAGACGGCAGTGACAAGGTAAATGGAGTCTTATCAGCTCATGTGCCTATTAGTGATATAAGCTTATCTGTGCTGCGGGAAAGTATGCCAGAGAACCAGTATATTTTTGTTATTGACAGTAGTGCGCAGGTAGTCCACCATCCCCGTTTGATAGAGCTTTACCCGGAATGCTCTTTGTACAAAGATCAGTTTAGCGGTATGTTAAATAATAAATCAGGTATGAAGGAATTTAATTCGTTTTTGGACGGCATGGATAAATTGTTTATCTATACTGACTTATATAATGCTAATTGGCGAGTGATCATGGCAATGCCGCTTAACGCTGTGTATGCCAGAGTTCTGAGCAAATCGCTGGAAGATGCAGCTAGTTTCTTTTTTCTAGCTATTTGCTTTGGACTTTTATATGGGGTCTGGCGTCAGGCCAAGCGACATGAACGGGAACGGGAGCAGCTGCGCATGGAGCGTATGGTCTGTGTTAATCAGCTGGCCGCCGGGATTGCCCACGAAATCAGAAACCCGCTTACTGCAATAAAAGGCTTTATTCAGCTCATGGCACGGCGGAACGACAGACCGCCGCGGCCCGAGCACCTGGAGATCATCGTTGCCGAAATCGGCCGGATAGACAGTCTGATTAGCGAGTTTCAGATGTTGGCGCGGCCACCTAAAGAGCCGGTTTTTGAAAAGGTGAACATTTGCAAACTGTTGCAGGATGTTACGTTTCTGATGGAAGGCCAACTACATACTAAAAATGCTGCTGTCACTGTAAAAATGCCTGCTTTAGGTTGTACCGCCGTTGGTGATATCTCTCAGCTTAAGCAAGTCTTCATTAATTTACTGAAAAATGCTGTAGAAGCAGTGCCTAATGAGGGGCGAGTCGTCGTCGCTGTTGGCAGACAGCAGGGCATGATGGCAATAACTATAGAAGACAATGGGAATGGAATCCCCGCGGAGATCATTGACAAATTAGGTACCCCTTTCTTTACGACTAAGGAATACGGTACTGGTCTGGGGTTGTCGGTATGTTATAGCATTGTTCAAAATCATGGCGGCAAAATAACCGTAGCCAGCCAAGTCGGCCAAGGAACTACTTTTACTGTATTATTGCCGGCAGCAGGCGATGAGAGCGTGCCGCTGACTGTAGATGAGCAATGCAGTTTCGGTATATAATAGAGGGGGATAACCTTCGTATAAGGTGGCAAGCGCATAGGCTCAGATGGTGCAATCCGGAGGAGTGAGATTTTTATGGAAGCAAAAGAACGGCGTGAACAGATCATCAGTCTGCTGAAATGTACTGGGCAGCCACTGACCGGTACGGCGCTGGCTAAAGAGCTAGGGGTAAGCCGGCAGGTGATTGTGGGTGACGTTGCTATATTACGGGCGTCCGGCATTGAAATTTATGCCACACCGCAAGGCTATGTCATTTTGCCGACAACTGCCAGAGACACAGTTACAGCTAGATTTGCCTGCCACCATAGTGCTGAGCGCATGGAAGAAGAGCTTGCGGCTATTGTCGATAATGGTGGCCGGGTGCTTGATGTCAGTGTCGAGCATCCCGTATATGGTGAAATTAAAGCCAACCTGATGCTGGCTTCCCGCCGTGATTTGGCCGAGTTTTTACATAAATCAGCTAAGAGTGGTGCTACACCACTGTCAGTTGTTACCGGCGGTGTGCATCTGCATACAGTGGAAGCGCCATCGATCGAGGTTTTGCATAAAATTGCCGCTGAACTTAAGATGCTGGGGATACTGCTTGACTGAAGCGATACCAAGAGGATAAATATGGATTTGATAACAATAGAAAAAGGCTGTCGGCTTATGTGGAGGCCACTGAAAAAGTCCCTTTAATACTTAAAAAGGTATAGACCCTCAAGAAAACTGAGGAGGCTGTACCTTTTTTCCTGTATAATAAAGGTATTAAAGGGAGCAGGTGAGTCAAATGATTCAACAACAACAATCTAT
>NZ_DATMYD010000160.1:0-83389 GCF_035561155.1 Sporomusa sp.
CAACCAAGTGAGTTGACTAAGAATGGATAGTGATGATCTATTCATGTAGACCGAATTATCTGTCTATTGACCACAGGCAATCAAGGGCCGGTCAACTTTTACTCTAGCAGAGGTGGTCAACTTTTGCGTTGACAAAACCACATGTGCAAAGCGAATATCGGATTGGCAACCCTACCGTGACCGACCATATAGTCCCTATGACTACTCCAGGTATATCCTATCTTTGCAGGTAAATTAGCCCGACACGGGTTTTGGTGTATATAACACACTAGCGTCAGCAAATACGAGTCATTATTACAAAGAAATGCCTTATACCGCTGCTGAAATACGTGTCCTACATGTTGATATTTTCTATTAAAATGCAAGGTATACGTCTGCTGTACACCTTGCATTATTTTTGCTAATGGAATCTCACTTACACAAATTAATAAATGAATGTGATTATCCATAAGTACGTAGGCGTATAGCTCAAAATTATACTTTTGTTTATATTTATCTAATAGATCGAGATATTTATACTTATCTTCGATATCCAAAAATATATTATCCTTATTATTCCCTCTAGCGATTACGTGATATATTGCCTTCTCATAATGTATTCTCGGCTTTCTCGCCATACTAATCCCTCTCACCTACATGGAATTTTTTTATTTTTACAATAATATTGTAACCGTGAAAAGATAAATAAGTCAATAATTCAAATAACGCAAGCCTGACCCCTTAGGTTTCCACACCCTTAGGTTTCCAGCTGCTAAAAGCAGGCTAATAACACAAAACAGCTCCAATCGGATTATCCATTGTGAGCTGTTTTATTATTTAGGAAGGTTTGGAAAGTGATCTTTTTTCAGCTATTTAGCTCTTGAGTAAAATGGCCATATATGGCATAGTATTGAAATTATTATCTTTTAATAATTCTATTACGCCTTTCAAAAAATTTTCATCGTGGGAAATAACTTTGGCAAAAGACTGGATAAGCTTAATGACATGATCTATATTAAATTTTTCTTTATGCAAACCAGCCATGCCGATAAGTAGCATCTTAATCATAGAGTAATTAACCACAAATATTACATAGTTGTCGAAAACCTTTATACCCCCTTTAAAAGGGAATAAGTTGGAGAAAACATCATTGACCAGGTAATTTTCCATAATATACTCTCGAGCATCCATAAATGGGTGATAGTATTTATCATGGGCTTCAACATAGTTTTTCCCAATATCCTCCACTTTGGTACCACTGATGTATTGAATACCCTCAAGAAATTCAGCAAAGCACTCATAATAGTGCTCATTGACGCTACCTGAAAAAATACGTTGATCGGCCACTTCTTTCATTAATTTCATCTGAATAGTAAATTCATTGGGAATGTTATTGAGTTCATCGCGAAATACACCCGAGTCCAGATGGTCAAGATAAGTACCTATGAGCTTGGGTATAGCCGGAAATTTACCTTCGCTGATAAGCTGATCCAAACTGCGGCAAAACAACCCAAGAATAACCATCCGCTGCCATAGCTTATAGGCACGATTTTGCAGCAAAGAGATGATAAAGATACGCACTTCCCAAAAATGGCGTAACCCGCTATGGGCCAACCTAAAATCATCTGTTTCTATAGTTTTAGTGATGGCGTTGCGAATACTTGCATCTTCTTCAGTTTCGTCAAACGACATAACTTCGGGATTGAGCAGAACTATTCGCGCCGCCTCGGGGCAAGACACCGTCAATGCCTTTTCGGACACACCGTTAACTATGTTGGTTAAACGCGGATAGGCAGTGCAAGTTAATGACAAATACCCTTCACCAAATTTACGCTGCACGGAGCAAAGCTTGTCACCATCAAGAAGCGGGCAGCTTCCATCATCAGGATTCAACTTAATTTTAGCATAATTGGTATCATCAGCATCGGTGCGAATGCGAGTTACATGTTCCTTCAATTGCTTGCGCAAATCCTTATCTGGACACTCGCGATATTTTTGATAAGTATCTTTGTCGATCACTATCCGCCAACCGCCACAACAAATATCCTCACAGTTAGCCCCAATACAGTGAAATTTCTTCATATACTCTGGTTGAAGAACTTTACGAGTTTTATTGGCCATAAAGAATTAATTCCTCCTTACTATAAACAGAAATTGAATATTATTTGAAGCATTCACAAGATAAATTAACTTACTATGTTTCTAACTCCTCCTAGGATTATGCAATATATTAAAGGTTTTTGTAGATTATTATCGAACAAGAAAAAGAAGAGGAAGCCAGGAGGAATAGTATGAGGATAAGCTTATGTATGATAGTAAAAAATGAGGAAGAGTTACTACCTAAATGTCTGGAACAGATTATTCCTCACATTAGTGAGGTTATTATTGTTGATACAGGTTCCACTGATAAAACAAAAGAAATCGCACGTCAGTTCACCGGCCAAATTTACGACTTTAATTGGTGTAATGATTTTTCGAGAGCAAGAAATTTTTCGATATCGAAGTCATCTAATGACTGGATTCTAGTACTGGATGCGGACGAGATAGTAACCGAATTTGACCAAGATATTTCGGCATCACTTGCACAAATCGGTGAATTAACCGTAGGAAGAATAAAACGAATTAATTGTATTGAAGATAAATGGGGCCCAGCCTGGAACACCGAAAAAATAAGCCGTTTATTCAACAGGCGCTTTTTCCACTACGAAGGTATGATTCATGAACAGATAGTAGACAAAAATGGCTGCACTTCTTATGAAACCATTCCTGTCGGGATCACTGTAGATCATGTTGGCTATGCCAAAGAAGTCGTTAATAAAAAGGACAAACTTACCCGCAATATCACCATGTTGCTGCAGGCAATTACCGAAGCTCCTGATGATCCGTATTTACATTATCAGCTCGGAAAGTCATACTATATGGCGAAAGATTACCAGCAAGCATATGATAGTTTCCAAACCGCTTTAACATTGCCATTAAATTATGCTTACGAATATGTACAGGATCTTGTTGAAAGCTTTGGCTATACACTAATAAACAGTGAAAAATATAGCGAGGCACTTCAAGTTGAGCAGTATAGCGTATATTACCAAAACTCTCCTGATTTCAAGTTTCTGATGGGACTAATATATATGAACAACGCCCTCTTCAGCAAGGCAGTGGAAAGCTTTCTAAATTGCATTGGTGTGAAAGAAGGCAAGATGAAAGGCGTTAACTCATATTTAGCATACTACAACATTGCCGTTATATATGAAATCTTAGGATATAGCAAAGAGGCAACGACCTATTATAAACAATGTGGCAATTATGAATTGGCCAAAAAACGACTGGCAGCATTGCAATAAATGAATTTATTCAAAAAGCGGCATTACCAAACAGGCAACGCCGCTTTTTTCATGCTCTAGCTACTACCTATCAAACTGCGCATAGTAGCCGGGACGCCTCAGGCGGGTTGAGTGGCCCATTTATATGAGGTTAGTATTATTCTTGATCCACTCTGTTGTTTTTGCAATACCCATCTCTAAATCATTTTTTGGCTGCCACTTCAGCAATTTATTAGCCTTTGTAGAATTACACAATAATTTCATAATTTCACTTTGCGGGTGGATATGTGGTAAATGTTTTATTCTATTTTGATCCTTTGCAACGAGAAGCGCCAAATCATTAATCGTAACATCCCTGCCCAGCCCGGCGTTAACAATTTCACCATTAACTGCCTCACTGTATCCACACTGCACTACAAAAGCGGCACAATCCTCTACATAAAGGAAATCCCTGGTTTGTTCACCACTTCCGTAGATACCCAGGTCCGCACCTGCCAGAGCATTTTTTATAAAGATAGCAATTACACCGCCTTCACCGCCGGTCTTTTGGAAAGGGCCATAGGTGTTAAAGGGGCGGACTACAACGGCGGGCAAGCCGTAGGCATACCAATATGACAAAACCATATTCTCGCCGGCAATTTTACTACCTGCATAAGGAGAAGCCGGCTTAACAGGATGTTCTTCGGTAATTCCTGTTTTGTCATTGGCGCGGTCATAGACCATGCAAGTGCTCATGAAAACAATTTTGGTATTAGTCTTTTTGCACTGTTCCAGAACATTAAAAGTACCGATTACGTCATTCTCAAAAGTAGTACGCGGGTCATCGATGCTATCCTGTACATTAATACTTGCGGCTAAATGATAGCAGATGTCAAAACTGTTGAGGAAAAGTTTATTAAGCAGCTCTACATTCTTAATGTCACCCTCGGTAAACTCTTTTAGCCGCGGATGTCCCTTGAACTCTTCAATATTTTCTGGTCGCCCGTTAGACAAGTCATCCAAAGCCCAAACATCATGACCATCTTCTAATAATCTTTTTACTACCCAACGCCCGATAAATCCAGCTCCGCCAGTAACCAATATTTTCATGCTACTTTTCATTCCTCTCCAGAATGGTTTTTACACTATGTATTACATCTTGTACATCTTGATTTGTCATCTTGGGGAAAATTGGCAGACTTATCATCCTGTCATATAGTTTTTCGCTATGGGCGCATTTTACATCCCGATAGCCGTTTTGCTGATAATAAGGATGCTTGTATACTGGAAGATAATGCACATTTACGCCAATATTTTCTCTATGCAGAGCTTCAAAAACTTCTTTGCGGTCGCATCTCAGCTTTTCCAGGTTTAATTGGATTACGTATAAATGCCAGCTCGAGTTACAGCCATCTTCCTGAAATGGCACTGTCAAACCAGTTGTATCTTTGAATGCTTCCGTATATAGGTCAGCTATCTCGCGACGTCTTTGCAAAAACTTGTCTGCCTTTTTAAGCTGACTAACTCCCAAAGCTGCCTGTATATCAGTCATCCTGTAATTATAGCCTAACTCAAGCTGCTCATAATACCATGGTCCTTGATTTTCAAGCATCATATCTTTATCTCTGGTAATACCATGACTTCTGAACAACAGCAGTTTCCTGTACAACGATTCATTATTAGTAGTAATCATACCACCTTCACCGGTGGTAACATGCTTTACGGGGTGGAAACTAAATATCGTCATATCCGAAATGCCGCCAATCAACTTGCCCTTATAGTCGGCACCTACAGCGTGTGCGGCATCTTCGATTACCATTAAATTAAATTCGCTAGCTATTTTACCGATTTCGTCCATATCACAAGGCTGCCCAGCGAAATGCACAGGAATAATGGCTTTAGTCTTGTCTGTAATCTTCCTACGAATCTCATTTGGGTCGATATTATATGTAGCAGCATCAATATCGGCAAATACCGGAGTTCCGCCACAGTAGAGGACAGCATTAGCAGAGGCTGCAAAAGTAATTGGAGTGGTAATAACCTCATCACCCTCTTGGATTCCTGCTGCATAACACGCCGCATGCAACGCCGCTGTACCGTTCGATATAGCTACTGCGAATTTGGCATCAACATACTGGGCAAAAGCCTTTTCAAACTCTGCAATTTTAGGTCCGGTCGTTAGGTAATCAGATTTCAGTACTTCGACTACAGCCTTGATATCATCCTCATCAAGCCACTGCCTACCGTAAGGTAAATAGGTCTCTCTCACAACCAGATCATCCTCTCTTTATCAATTAGCCCGAAAGCTTTCAATAACACTCCGGACAATTCGTTCTGTACCTTTGCCATCTACCAGCTTTTGACCTTTACGACTCATCTCTTTGCGCTTTCCATAATCACTCATCAGGTTTAGTAACGCATTAATAACTTGACCGTCATCCAACTGGTTATACCAGCCGATACTCTTCACATACCCTAATTCTTCCATCTTATGCACAATAAATTCCTGATTATCTGCCAACACAAATGCCAAAGTCGGAGTACCGCAGGCAGCAAATTCGTATAAGGTGCTTCCCCCGGCCGATATAGCCAAATCAGACCGCAACATAATGGCAGATACCTCAGAATATGTGATATTCGGTGAATTGTTAGCCACCGCTGAATTGGCATACAAAACAACGTTTTTATGTTCTTGACTCAGATTGATTAAATACTCATTGTTGGTAAAACCACTGCCAACCAGCACATTAAACCGCAAAGTTTGAAGTTTTTTATGTTGCAGTAAAAGAGCAAGCAACCTTCCTGTCAAATTATAAGGATCGGTCCCACCTGTAGTTATCATGATTTCTTCGACTTGTACGCTAACTGTTCTTGGTGGCATTTTACAGAATTCATCGCGAATCATATTATACGCAGGGCCTAACAACAATACTTGCTGTTCACGGTATTGCCTATATTCCATATACGCACCCGTAATATTACCATTTACAATAATATCTACCGGATAAAGAAACTTGTTAATATCATCAATATATACTAACTTTTTTACGTGCGACTGGAGCGTCAATAAGTATTCTCCGCTCACATTGTAAGTATCCACAACTAAAATATCTATCTGATGGTTAGCTAATAACGCAATAACTGCTTCTGCCTCGGCTGACAGATCTGCAGGATTACCGTAAAAAAAGCCTTCTGTCTTGTGATCTACAGAAGGTAAACGGATAACGTCATAATTCTCACGTTTCGCTTTTTCTACACCCTCATCCAGCTTACTAAAAAAACAAATTTTGTGTCCATTCCGCCGAAAGGCGTTGGCTAAAGACAAGCAACGCATCATATGTCCCATGCCAACATTTCTTCCGCCATCAACCCGAAACGCAATATTTAGCATCATGCTTTATCAATCTTTAATACATATTTTATATTATCTTTCCAAAAGAATAGTGGATAACTTTCGTTATCAGCTATCCTCATTAGATTGAATTGCTCATTAATTGATTTATTAATATCCAACTCGCTGTCCTGAGGGGTTCTTAACCGGTAGAAAGTATCTTCCCCTTCTTGCTCAAGTCCGATCATTGGATAGAGTTGAACATATTTAACAGCCATGGCCAGAATTTTTTCCGTTAATCTTTCTCTTAGCTCGGGTAATAATTCGTCACCGCGAAATACAATTTTGTCTTTCATGTATATTTTGCCACTATCTACTCTTTCAGCAGCTTCGAATAGTGTAAGAATTACCTCGTTTTCACCACTTAAAATTCTCCAGGCCATAGGCGACCAACCTTTTTCCTTAGGTAAGTCTCCCGCATGAATAACAATGTTGCTTTTGTGCAATTCCAATTGCTTGGCAGTAACGATTTGCCCACAACTCAACAGAAATGCGATGTCACCTTTCCTTTTATCTAAGGATGTACAAAATTCAACATCATGGTCTTTTCTCAGAATTTCACATAATCTCTTTCCGTGTTCCACAAACCAACTGTCAGGAGAATCCACAACAACGGAAATTTTCATTTTGGCCCCTCCCCTATGCAAACGTTTAATGAGTTACATACTCAGTCGAACATACTCCACTTTAGAGGCGTACCTTTTTCAATAGTTGTTATTGCTTTCTTACCGATAACTTCTTCGTAGTATTTCGGAGGTAAACCATATCCGGGTCTAATAACTCGAATATTCTCTTCTGTCAACACTTCCCCGTGTGCAATATCTTTTACTACAAAAATGGATTTCCGAAAAATGACACTACCTTTCTCACGTTCTGATAATTGGTAGCTTACCTTGCCTATAGCTTTCTCGACTGCCCGTATATCATTAACCATACTTCTGAATTCCTGCGGTTCCATAGAAAATGAAGCGTCTGGATTCTCTATACTTCTGCTAATACAAAAGTGTTTCTCAATTACGTTAGCACCCATCGCCACGGCCGCTACGGCACCTATGGACCCCAGCGAATGATCAGATAAACCTGCCGGTACGCCAAATGTATCTTTTAAATGTCGAATGGTTCTGAGATTCATATCATCAGGAACAGCAGGATAAGCACTGGAGCACTTCAACAAACAAAGGTTTTCATTCCCCTGGGAACGAATGGCATTAACTGCCTCTTCAATTTCCCCTAGTGACCCCATACCAGTCGACAGAATAATTGGGTTGCCTTTTGCAGCAATATATTTTATCAAAGGAATATCAACAAGCTCAAAAGAAGCGATTTTAAAAAAATCCACTCCCAGGTTTTCCAAAAAGTCTACAGCAGTTTTATCAAAAGGTGTCGACAAAAAATCGATTCCCACCTTATCTGCCTCTTCCTTTAATCTTCCCTGCCATTCCCAGGGCGTATAGGCTTTTTGATATAACTGGTAAAGGTTTTCTCCTTGCCAGGTTCCTTGTTTTATCTGGAAATATTCATTACTGCAATTAATGGTTATTGTATCAGCAGTATAAGTCTGTAGTTTGATACAATCAGCGCCGCTCTCTTTTGCCGCATAAATTATCTCAATGGCTCTATTTATATCCCCAGCATGATTGGCTGACATTTCTGCGATAATATAACAGGGATAGCCAGTACCAATATTCCGTTCTTTTATATTTATTACCTTATTCATAGGTTCCTCATTTCTTATATAAATGAAGTAATTAAAGCTTTTTCTGCTCTATATGGGCGTTAATTTTTATTAAATCAGGATTCTCTTCAAACAAACTAATGATGTCCTGCAGATAAAAGTCATGTTTACCTTTATAGAAATGGCGATATACCTCTTCTATAAGCGTAAAATCTTCTTCAGTATCTAAAGTCCATCTGTACCTAGAATAATCGGCTGCGTTTCGGTAGAAATATATCATCGAACCATTTTCATAAATATATGGAGTAACATGCTCGCGGTGATACTGCTCATCTGCTTGCATAAATGCTTTTTCTAGTATAGTAAAAGAAAAAACCTCTGTATCCAGGCCTCTGGGATAAGTTCGTTTACTTAAGTCACTCCCCGCGTTAGTCACTATATCATATACTTTTTTAGCCTTAAAAAAATCAACAATTTCATCGGTTACTAATGGATCAATTAATGGGCAATCAGACGTAATCCGCACCACTATATCTACATTATTATCTTTAGCTGCTAAATAATAGCGGGCTAAAACATCGTCTTCACTGCCTCTAAAATACTTAACACCGCATTTAACGGCTTCATTAGCCACTGCATCATCTTGCCCCAGTGTCGTAGTGGCGATAACTATCTCATCAATACTGTTAGCCTGCTGGACCCGCTCAATCACATGCTGTAGGACAGTTTTTCCCATCAAGGTTTTTAGAATTTTTCCCGACAGTCGGGTTGAACCCATTCTCGCCTGAATAATTGCTGCTGTTTTCACCCATATTCACCTTCATTATTGTACTTGTCCGTATTCGATATTTATAGATATCTCTTTAGCTAATGCCTTGAACGAAGGAATAATTTCATAAAGAAGAGCATCACTTAATTTAACACGGTCTTGACTTTCCATAGCCTGTTGCAGCATAATAATTTGCCGCAAGAGATTTTGCTTCACAAGTTCAAACTGGGAGGCATTGTAATACCAATCCTGATTATCACCAATAGTATTTAGACTGTTGATAATAAACTGTAAGCCCTCCAGCAATTGGGAAAATTTATCCCAGGTGTTTTGGCTGACTCCCTGATAAAATTCATCCACCATTTTATCTATCTCGGGAATTGCCCTAATTATGTATTCTTGAATTGAATTAAGGGTATCATCCATTAATTCCTTCAGAGTTTTAACATTTATAACGATTATTTTGATATTTTCAATATGCTCAATTATGTATTGATCATAATCGGAATATAGTTCCACACCGTCTATTTCAAAACTGCTAAGACTAGTATTAGACTGAGTCAATAGTTGCTGGACCTGATCAAATATCGTTCCAACCGCAGCAATTTGATTTTCGCATTCATAAACCTTATCCAATATTTTAATCTGCATGCTCATACCCCTATTTAAACAAAATAGGGCGGTTCGTCAACCGCCCCTTTTACGCGGCTAAACTCCAGAAAAGTAAATACAATTATATAAGTCCATTTTCTTGCAACATTGCCAGAAGTTCCTGGCGACTGACCGGTGCCTCGTCATCAGAACTATAACTTTTTTGAATGGCCTTTTTAGCACCAGGATAGGATAGTTCTCTTTGTAGAAACATATTTGGAATAACAAACATATCAGGCAGTTCATAGGCATCCTTGGCCTCTTCGATTGTCATCAATTCTTCAAACATCTTTTCACCGGGACGCAGACCAACTTCTTGTATCTCAATATCGTCTGCATTAATATTTAGCTTTTCGGTAGTTTTTTTAATAATAACTTCGGCTAAATCTTTCAAACAGATCACAGGCATTTTTAGAACAAATATTTCGCCGCCCTGAGCTTTCTGCATAGCTTTAATCGTCAAATCTGTCGCTTGTCGCAAAGTCATCATAAACCGGCTCATCGTAAGATCAGTAACAGTTATCTTTCTCTTTTCCGCAATCTGCGATTTAAACAAGGGAATTACCGAACCGCGAGACCCCATGACATTACCAAAACGGACAGCAGCGAATATTGTTTTATTATTACCACTATTATACTGCGCCGAGGCAATCAAGCGTTCGGCCATAAGCTTTGAGGCCCCATATGTATTGGTAGGCGCAATGGCTTTATCCGTACTGGTGAAAATAACCTTCTTTACTCCGGTATTAAGTGCAGCCTTAATAATATTCTGGGTGCCAATAACATTAGTTTTTACCGCTTCATACGGATTGTACTCACAAGCCGGAACATGTTTCATAGCAGCCACATGGAATACATAATCAATATCCTGCATCGCGCGTTCGACGCGGTCACAATCCCGGATATCGCCAATCAGATAACGGATATTTTGGTAGTGACCCATTTTTTCCCGCAATTCGAACTGTTTATGTTCATCACGGCTAAAAACCCGGGCAACTTCCGGATTTTCGTTTAATATATATCTGAGTAAACTCTGGCCAATTGTCCCTGTCCCTCCGATAATTAAAATCTTTTGTCCTGCAAAAAAGTTCAAATTTTACCACCTATCTATCTAGCTTTCTTCTGTGCTATATGACTGTTCGTAGACGCTATCTGGGAATTTTGCTCCAAATAACGGGTAATATCATATAAATCGAACGCCGGCTTAACAGGATACAGCGCCTCATATACACTCCTGATTAGCCGGTAATCATCTTCGGTATCAAGGGTTAGACGGTATTCAGGATGGCGCACAAAACGTGGTGCTTCCACATTTGACAAATGATATAGTTCAGGATGCTCATAAAAGTATAAAGACACATGCTCACGGACAGCTGCATCAGTGATTGTCTGCTCAACCTGGCGTAAAGCTGCGGTCCGAAAAACTTCCACACTAAAACCTAATGGGTATGTTCGAACCAATTGCGTTGCCACATAATCAAGATATGGATGCTCCAGCATCCTCTCAATGACCCGGTCAATTGTTTCATGATCTATAAGAGGACAATCGCTAGTAATCTGAACAATAAAATCAGTAGCTGTAGCTTCTGCTGCTTCGACGGTTCGCAGCAGCACGTCTTCCTCACTGCCCCGGTAGTACTTGACTCCCTGTGCTTTAGCTGTTGCCATTACTACATCATCAATCGGGTTGATGGTCGTAGCAATGACAATATCATTTAGGTATTTTGATCTTCTGAGTCTTTCTATTAAGCGAACTAAAGCTGGTTGCCCAGCTAAATCCATTAATACTTTCCCCGGCAGTCGAGAAGACGTCATCCGGGTCGCTACTATAGCATTAAACTTCACTTAAATACCTCCCTAATAAATCTGGCAACCCGTTCAGTCGACCGCCCGTCAAGCCAGATTAGCCTTTGTGACAACTGACTACTATTATTAATAACTTGGCCACCCATTTTTGCAGACAGCAGCAACTGCAGCTCTTGAGGTGAGTCTGCTCGCTTAGTTAAGCCCAGCTTATTTGTAATGCACAAGTCTTGCCTCCGCAGATTAGGCTGGTAGCTTATTGCCGGAATACCCATAAGAACGGCATGTAATAAACCCATAGTAGACATACCGATAATTAAATCGTACTCAGGCATAATGTCAAGCAAATTTCCTGCCACCGCCAACTCAACATAACGCTGTTGGAAGCTAGCATCATCCTTGGGATGAAATTTAACGTGTAAGATACAGTTATCCAGGTTGGCAACCACCATGCTGCAGTCGGCTAATGCCTGATGCTCGCTATAGCCTAATGACTCGCCATACAGAACCGATAAGGGTTGGGAAAGAAATAATACCTTCTTTAGCTTCTCGTTCAAACAACGTACGGATCTTTGACAAGCTATATACTTATCCAGCCCCGGGTGGCCCAGCGCCTTTATAATCGTCGGTGGTACACCAACCTGAACTGCTTCTGCTTTAGCCAGCTCATCCATCACAATGTAGTAATCCGGATAAATGACCTCTCCAGCCGGGCTGACAAATCGAGTTTGGTAATTTGACCAATAGTCCAAAATCGCAACAGTAGGTATTCCGGCTTGCTTACAGGCACCTATTGCCTGCAATTCCACCGAACTTCCCCAGCTTGTGCCGGTTATAAGTCCAGCTATCTTTCTACTGTCAAGCAAGCATTGTATTGCTTGCAGAACCTCCTTTGCCGATATACCCTGCAAAGGATTTAGTTTTGCGGCAGGGCCTGTACAATAGCATTCACTAGGAATACCGTCGTGCTCGAAGCTTTGGGCAACTGGAAGAGTTACATCATACCCGCCTGGGTCATGAGCCAGAAAAACTATTTTTTTCATATTCATGAAGCTCTTTGCGTGATTGCCATACCTTTTCCACCGCTGCCAGGAAATCATCAATATCCTGCTCGCGATAAGGTACCCTGCATACATCGGCTATCAAGAGCCTTTCTTCGTACATATTTTCTACAACCGGGCAAATACCCTTTTGGTAATTTTGGACTGGGTTGTCGATTAGTGAAAAGGGATATTGCGTCTGGTTGTAAACCTTTTTATGTTGAAATATTTTTAGTAAATAGAGCGGTTTAACATAACCTTCTCCTAACGGGAATCCTTCGGCTTTCATGGCTGCGGCAAATGTGGCCCGCTTGATACCCCAAACAGTTTTATCAAATTGAATAGGATATACATAGTAGGAATGTTCATAGCCTTCAGGTACAGTGACACCTTTCAAGCCGCTATAATTTTTCAAACCAACAGTCAGCTGATCGGCCAAAGCCCGACGTGTCTTTAGAAAGCCATCCAATTTCTTTAGCTGTTCAATACCGATCGCTGCGTGCAACTCGGTCATTCGATAGTTAGACCCCAAGACCACTGTATCCTCATCATTAAGATCATCTACTGCCACTTCACCATGATTACGAATCAATTGGCAACGATAGGCCAGCTTTTCATTATCGGTTAAAATTATGCCGCCTTCGCCGCTATGAATGACCTTATGGTAATTAAGACTGAAGATGCCTAAATCGCCGAATGTCCCTGCCTGCTTGCCATTGATGGTAGCGCCAGGCGATTGTGCATTATCCTCGATTACATATAAGCCGTGCTTTCTGGCAATCCTCACGATTTCCGGCAAATTCCCCGGTAGCCCAAACAAGTTGGTCACAAGGATGGCTTTTGTCCGGGGAGTTAGCCATTTTTCGATCTCGTCAGGATTTAAATTATAGGTTTCTGAGCAAATATCTACAAAAACCGGCACAGCATTATTCATCAAAATGGCAGTGGCCGTAGCAGCCATTGTATATGGTGTAACCAGCACTTCATCGCCAGGTCCAATTTCACAAGCAGCAATAGCCGTATGTAATGCAGTAGTTGCAGAGTTAACAGATATGCCATGTTTTGCGCCAAATCTTTCTGCAAAATCCTGCTCAATTTCTCTTACCTTGGGGCCTCCTAAGAAGGCATCGCCTGCCCGTCCTAAAAATGCAGAAAGGTTACCAGACTCCATAACCTTAATGACGGCAGCTTTTTCCTCTTCCCCCATAGTGTTAGTCCAGGGAATCGCTGCATCCCTAACCGGAGTCCCCCCTAATAAAGCCAGTTTACTCATTACCGTCCAACCCCTTCTTGGGAAAAATTATTGTTATGTGACCGTAATAATGCTTGTGCTACATATAAGGGATATATACTATCATCAATCGTACAACGAGGCTTCGCAATACCAGCTAGCACGTTAACAAGATTGCCAACTGCATTGGCTAAATTTGCGTCCGCTAAAAGCTTACTTTCCTGCCGGTCTAATTTCAGGTTATTAAATCCAGAAAATAGATGATGTTCTCCTACGCAATAGTATGACACTTCATCACCACTATTACGGATTGTAATCCTGCCTTGTGAAAAATAAAGATCAATTTCGAACATATAATATTGTTTATCATTAAATGCCTCGGCAAAACCATTTATTGTGTCGCCGATTTTGAAGACGAATGTAAAAGAAGGATCATTGTCAGAATCAGCCGACGTATCAACTCTGTCAATGACTTGTACTTGGTCTATATGTCCAGCCCACCATTGTAATAAATCAAATATATGTGCGCCTGTATTAAAAATACCTCTGGTGTATCTGACATGTATTTTCTGAAGCTCGCCGTATTTGCCACTTACAGCCTCGGCTTTTACTCGCTGCATCCCACTATTCCAGCGGCGGGAAAGATTCGGCACAAGTAGGCAATGTGAACCCTCAAGCGCTTGTTTTAATATAGCTACTTCTTCCAGTGAACGCACCAGGGGTTTTTCGCAAAAGATAATTCTGACAGCTGTGTTACGCAAAACATATTGGATGGCAGGTAAATGGTGAACAGGCGGGGTGCAGATACTGATAATATCAGGCACGTGATTTTGTAGAAGTTCAGGCAGACTCTGATAAAATCTAACTTCTGGTACAAGGCGGTGCAGAACCGCACCCTGCTCCTTACTTACATCGGCTGCAGCAACCAATTCAATTTGCGGATGAAGATCATAAGCTAATGCGTGTGAAGAAGGGCGCTCCCGCTTGGGATCCAGATCATAAGTCAAGCCAATCTGCCCTAAACCAATTACTGCCGCTCTATATTGAACCATGATCTTTTTCCAACCACTCACTATACAATAAACTTAGATTCACACAGTCATGATACTGTCCTTCGCAAAAGTAGGCCTGACGCGAAATCCCTTCTCTACTAAATCCGGCCTTTTCAAAAGCTCGAATTGAACCAATATTCTGATCAACAGCGCCTGCTGCCAGACGATTCAAGTTTAACCGGTTAAAACAATGACCAGCAAGTAAGGAGATGGCTTCAGCAGCATATCCTTTTCCCCAGCAGTCAGTTTCACCAATAATAATGCCTACCTCGGCAGAACGAAACATATAGTTGATAGAATGCAGACCGATATTACCGATATGCCTGTCTTTGTCTTTCAATACGATTGCAAAAACAACATCGGTTTTACTTATAGCCTGACTATCATAGAAAGCCTTCATTGACTCTTGGCTATTGGGAAAAATCCCATGCCGCATCCATTTCGTTATACTTTGGTTATTAAGCCACTGAAAGTAGTTTCCTTCAAGATCTTCCTTTTCCAGGCGACGTAAGTAAACTCTATTAGCAGCTAAAAACGGATGATGCAAGATGGCCCCTCCTATACGGCGATTATCTGTTCCCGTTTCTTTTCTAATATAGCTTTAGCGTTGCTGTACTCTTGAATTATCAAGTCTGTACTATTGACAATCATGAACATCAAGTTATGCTGCAACAAGCGATTTTTCAGTACATTTTCTACAGTTAACTCATTTCCGAGCTTTTTTACCTGCATAATGGTGGGCACAATAATTGGGGCAAAGTAGGCTTCAATAGAGTCAGCTGTAACGATATTTCGAATAATCTTATTACCATGCTGCATTTTTAGAACAATTGTTTCCAATTTTTTTTCACTGCAATCCTGAGAGATAGTTTTTTCCAGCTTAATCAGCATGTTCATGTGACTCAATGCTGATTTCTGGATTTTTTTTAACAAATTCAAATCAACACTAAGAGTCTTAATTAATTGTTCATATTTCTCAAGCCTAGTGCTCGCGCTTTCAATTCTTTCTGGCAAATATTCCACTAGTTGCTTATTCACTGGTGTTTGGCAGTAACTTGAAATAGCCTCCTTTAGTGTCATAAGCGTAGTACCTTTAATATAAGCGCCACCCTCGGTAGCATTGATGACCTGCAAAGTACGATTGCTCAGAATCTGCATTTCGTACCATTCTTTAAAAATTTTATAAACCATATGGGATTTAAGTAAATTGCCTTCGTGGTCTTCCAGATAAACGCCTTCCGTGGAATCACGGTCATTGTTTTCGCCTTCGTACTCCGTATGTGTCAGGTCACTATGCTTTTTGCCGCTGGTGTAAGCCAAATCCTGACCAACGAGAATGATTGGATTGCAGCCTGCTTCCCTGGCTGCCGCAAAGGCCACTGTCGCGCAAGAATGACCAAGCCCGACAAACTTGAAATGTTCAAAGTTTGATAGCCACATTTGCTCAAAACCCATATTATTGCGCGACATGATAACTGTTTTTCCCTCAAACTCTTCGTAAATATTAGGCCAAATCGAGCCAGGCGATAATAATACCAGGTCCTTGGAAAATTTTCTATCTTTGTAATAAAAGGTATAGGTAGGTTCATCCCGTTCAATACTGGCTATGGCATCAGGTTGCACACCATGCTTTTCACATGCCCTCATACTGGCATCACAGGCAATTATCAGCGCTTTGCCATTAGCCTCTTTCAAGTACTGGATGTTTTTATCCAGCGACGGCCCAGCAGCTACAATGATGGCTGGAACATTTTTGTATTTTCCTTTTATCTCCTCAACGGAATTGCTTTTCAGAATTGCGTCAGTGTTGTGGCACATATTGGCAAACCCGACAAACTGATCATCCAACGCATTGCCAAAAGATATGACCGTATTGAGCAGTGTTTTCGATATATTCTGTAAAGCACTCATGTTTTGATTTCCATAAACGTAATAATTAGGCAACGTAAATACTTGAATGTTATGTACTAAATTATAAAAATTAAGTGCCGGCAAATATAAGGCCATTTTACCAATCTGCTGCTCATCACCAAAAAGCAATACAAACTGACCGCTCTTGAAAATATCTGATAAGTCAAAATGTGTTAACACATACTTTACAACATCTATATTATGCTCAATAATAACTACTTTGGTATCCTGAGATATTTTGTTCTTCAGTTCCAACAAATGAAATCCAAGCCCCATACCGAACACAATGAATAAATAATCTTTGGTTTTATTTACAGCGTGTACAATCCTATTGACTTCCGCAATCGGGTCATAACTGCTGTGCAGCAAATATTTCTTTTCATCATGACAGAAATATATGTCACGGCTGCCATTACTAGCAAATTCTTCAGCAACACCGCCATCTACTTGCGAAAAATCCAACTGAAGTAGTTCATTTAATATAAAATGGGTATATTTTGCGATTGTCTCAAGATTTTTTTGCAGTATTTCGTTAGTCATAAATTACTCCTTTTTTACTGTCATGGAAATCTTCCCACGCCATTTCTCATGTCAAAAACCTTCGTACGCTAAAGTTGAGTTGGCAAACAAAACCTTTTGAAATAAGAAATGAAAAAGCATTTTTCACAATCTGTGGCTAATAGTATAAAATGGCTGACCGGTTAAGATCAGCCATTTTATCAATCGTATGCGAATCAGTAAATTACCGAAGTAACTGGAGAACGCCTTGCGGCTGTTGGTTAGCTTGCGCCAACATGGCTTGGGCAGCCTGGTTAAGGATGTTGCTCTTCTGGAAGGTGGTCATTTCTTTAGCCAGGTCTACGTCACGAATACGGGACTCAGCAGCAGTCACGTTTTCGGAAGAAGTACCGAGGTTGTTAATGGTGTGTTCTAATCTGTTTTGGAGTGCTCCCAGTTTAGAACGCTCGGTGGATACTTTTTCAATAGCGTTATTTACCAGGTAAATAGCGCCGTCAGCATTTTTCTGAGTGGTAAGATCCAATGCATTGCCCTTGGTATCCCGAACGCCAATAGAAGTGGAATCCATAGCGTTAACGCCAATTTTCAGCACTTGGCCTGCGTTAGCGCCTATCTGTGCAACCGCTGCATTATTGCCATTGTTGGCAAGAGCGCCTTTTTGAATTGAAATCGTAATGGTATCGCCAGCCCGAATGCTCTTATCCTGAGTTAGTTTGATAGTAAGAGTGGTTTGGCCACCAGTAATGTTATTTGTACTAATTCTAACTTGGCCACCAGCTATTGATATTTTAGTAATGTTGCCAAGAACAGTAGAAGTTGATATTTTAGCTGCAGATATACCACTTGCTGAAACCTTGGACGAACTAACAATATTGATGTAAATGACATCAGTTAAAGTATTCTTAGAAACATTTTGGATATTGCTCAGTTTTACAGAGCCATTACCAAAAGTAGACTCAAGAGCGCCTGAACCGTTGATTTGGTTATTAGGGCCTTTCAGATCGCCATTCAACAGTTTCTTGGTGTTGAACTCCGTGGTGTTGGCAATCCGGTCAATCTCGTTAGTCAGTTGCTTCATTTCATCTTGCAGGGCACTTCTGTCAGTAGTTGTATTGGTATCAGTCGAAGCTTGAACAGCAAGCTCACGCATCCGCTGAAGAATGCTTTGAGTCTCATTCAGACCACCCTCTGCTGTTTGGATCATAGAGATGGAGTCTTGAGCATTACGGGAAGCTTGATCCAAACCACGGATCTGACCGCGCATTTTTTCGGAGATTGCCAAACCTGCAGCATCATCACCAGCTTTGTTGATGCGAAGACCGGAAGACAGTTTCTCTAACGAACCAGAAGTGGCCTTTTGATTGGTTTCCATTTGACGCAGGGTGTTGATAGCGGACATATTGTGGTTAATAATCATAGTATTTTCTCCTCCTTGATTTTCATACCAGGCGTCCATGCCCAGTTGATTTTAGTTTAGCAGCAGTTCCCCTATCCGGCCGGTTTAGGTTATTAGGCTGCTAAGCTTGTTCTATTATATTATCGGATAGATCAACTCACAACTTAAGCTCATAATTTGTCGATATGTAAAATTAGCAACTCTCTTAATCGCAAATCCTCTTAATATCTTGAATTTTGGTCTAATCATAATAATTTTAACTGCAATCAATGTGTATCCCAGGAAAAGTGTTCGGAACGCAAACTAAAACCGGACTAAACGCCCGGTTTGTTTATCAACTATACTACTGTCGGGTTAACTTTGACGATTGACTCTAATACCTGTATAACCTGTACCCAAGTTGTCATAAGCATTTACCACCTGGTGGCGTTGCTTACTATTGTTGTATAGACGTTGCAAAGCACCCGCAATTGTTTTGTTTTGGGTTTCTATTGTCGAAAGCAAATCACGGCCTTCCATAGATGTTTTGAAAACATCTTCCGGCAAAGCTGTAATAGCGACCTGAATCGTGTCCCGCTGATCCATTAGCTCTAAAAACAGCTCCAAGTCTTGTTTCAATAGCATTTTGGCCATTTCCCGGGTCAAAAAGGCATATTCCTGCCAAAGTTGACTGGCTGACCGACCACCTTGTGGCATTAACGTCATTACCGTGCAACCGCTCTTTGTGTCTTTGCCAATTTCATGGCCTGCACCCAGGTATCCCGCAACTCTTGGAGCACGTTTTTAGCTTCTTCTAACTGCGATTTGTCCTTTTTTAGATTGGCCTGAATCAGGCGATACTCAATATAGTCATAAAGCTTGTTATAGCCTTGAGAAATTTCATATTGCATGTCTAAAGTCGCCATAAATTCGCGTACGATGGCCTGAGCCCGTAAATTTGAGTTATGGGCTTTTTCCATATTGCCATGGTCAATAGCCTGCATGCTTTCAGCAATAAACCGGAGAGCCCCATTGTAGAGCATTAGGGTTAGTTCTTCAGACGATGCGGTCATAATCTGCTGATGTTTATAGGTATTAGCCATATTGGCAGCATTCATGTATAAATCCTCCTCAAAATGCATGGGAATAGCAAACTGACTAGCCTAACTGCGAGCTCAGCCAGCTGCTTTGTTGGGTTAACTTACTTAAAGCCGTTTCCATGGCGTTAAATTTATTGTAATAGCGGTCTTCCGTATCATTGATCCGATCATTAAGAGTAATCATCTGCTTATCATAATCTCTGATTAAGTTAGCCAGTGTACTCTTGGTATCACCACTGATACCAGCGGAATAGCCAGCTTCCACCCCAATTTTGTCCATAGTTGTTTTAAGAGTGTCATATAGGCGGACGGCAATCCCTTGTTTGCTGCTGGTATCACCGCTTGTAGCAAACAGCTTGTTGATAATGTCAGGATCTTCTTCGAGCGCTTTTTTAAGCTTAGTATCATCATCGAGGTGCAGCTTGCCGTTCTCGGAATAATCGCCTGTAGTTATACCAAGATTTGAGAGGCTGGTATATTTCCCGGTTAGGCCCGAAACTGGACTGTAAACCGCACTTCGCATTTTCATTACTGCATCTTGGAGAGTGGGGTTGCGGCGTAGCGAACCGCTCTTTGCCTTAGCTTCCCAAGCCGTTACTTCAGCTTCACTCATAGCTTTCTTTTGATCAGCAGTGAGTGGCAAATAAGCTTTGTAACGATCTTCAGTAAGTTCGGAGTTGATTTTGCTTAAGGTATTATTGTAAGCCTCGATAAAAGCTTTAACATTAGCTATCGTTTTGTCATTATCGGGCTTGACGGTAACAGTTGTTATTCCTTCCCCTTGAAGATTGTAGGTGACCCCGGAAATGGTAAAAGTGTTAGTGGACTGAGTTACCATGGCATTATCTAACGTAAACTTAGCATCTTGTCCCTTATTATCAACCGGATTAACGTTTAGCTTAAGGTTATCCTGTAAAAAACTCATTCCTGCAGGGTCACTGCCTGTAAAATCAAGTGTTGTTGAAGCACCAGTGTTGGTAGTAGATAGGAAAAACCGGTCAAGCGTTGTGTCATAGCTTGCTCTAACATTAATACCCGCACTGTTAATATCACTAACAACCTGGTATATACTCTGGCTGGTATCGACAGATATCTCTTTAGATGATGAGCCATTGGTGATTTTTATTTTAAATGTGCCGTTTAAGCCTGTAAACTGGTTAGCAAGAGTATCTTTGGCAGCACCAGTAGTAATAGTGTCATCGGTTGTAGTGGTGTTGTCTGAGCCTGCGCTCGTCAAAGTCACACCTTTAGCTAGTTGAGTAACATTAAGACTATGGCTGATGTTAGCAGCGTCAGCCACAGCAGTTGCCTTAGCTACTGTTTCATTTGACGAAGTCGTCTGCTTAGGCGCCACCGTGCTGCTCATTTTATAATTAAAAGCAGTATTGCGGAAATCGTTAATACCAGTATACATGGTATTATAATCAGCCTTTTTCCATTCCACTTGCGTCTTTTTCTGAACTAGGCTATCATAACGAGCGCGCTGCGCTTTCATTAAGTCCTTGACCAATTGGTCAACGTCCAAACCTGATCCACTTAGTCCATAAGTGCGTGTTGCCATTAAAACCCCTCCTTAGTTCTGCTAGACTTTTTTATCTAGTAAAATCCCCACATATTCTTGAATTCCAGCTATAGTATCAAGCAGTTCATGTGGTGGAAACTCTTTCAAAACTTTTTGTTCTTTGGTATCAACTACTTGTACAATCAGCCGCTGGGTTTTTTCGTGCAGAACAAATTTTAGATCAGCATTTATAAGCTGCATAAACTTGTTAAGTTCACCCGTCATTTTTGACAGATCTTCTTTATTAATTTTTTCATCCCTGAGATTGGTGTTATCTGCAGACTTGAATCCAACTTCAGTTGAGGCCTGTTCTGCCGGGCTACTACCTGCTGTTCTGACCGAAGGATAGGCCATAACTTTGCCTGTATTTATTTCCATACCAACCACCTCAATTTACTACTTCTCTATGTATATTATCGGAAGACTGAGAAAAATCTTTAGCGGTTTTTATAAAAAACAGGACGCGACGCGTCCTATTTGAGGGTCCTGATGTCTTTCAGTATGTCCATATTGTTCAAATGAACCGGGCTAGCAGACTGTTTGTTCTCAGCTATAATCGCCTCATAAATTTCGCCCCGGTAGATCTTTATTTCCTTCGGAGCTTCGATTGCCAGGCGGACACTGTCACCTTTAATATCTACCACAGTAAATATTATATTATCACCAACAATAATGCGTTCGCCAATCTTCCGAGTAAGAGCAAGCATGCTATTCCTCCCCCTTGGCGACCGGCCGGTCTGTTGGTAATCCTTGAGGGAAGAGACGGTGGCGCACGGTATAAACTGGCTTTTCCAATACTATTTGTTTGGCAGAGCGGGTTTTCCAGTTAACAATAATTGGTGCTATGAGATTTGCAGTCATTTCATCAATTTTTTCCGGTATGCGAACAATGTTGAATATGCGGGGTGGATTATCATTAGACAGTTTAAGTTCTAATAAGATTTCCTCGTCCAGTGTAAAAGAATAATCTTGAAAGAAAGAAAATGGCTCAACAATTACAAAGGTAAGGTCAGGGTCGGTTACTGATTGAAGAAAAGCAAAGGGGCTATCCGGCTGATACGGAAGAAAGGCAAAAGCATGTTCGTTGGTAAAACCTGGAATACCATGTGGGAATCGGATAAGTTCGTTATCTATAATCTCTATTTGTCCAAAACGCGTTGACTGGATAAGCATGACGATCCTCCTAAGAAAGCATGTGTAGAACTAAATTCCAGGCTTTATGTGGATAAATCTATTGTGCTGTCTGTTGTCCACATTGTAATACTAGGGTATTGAGCCATACGTATGTTAACCTCGCCAGGGCGATAATCATAGTCGACCGTACCAGGCTGTATATTGATTGTGAGATTTCCTTTCACGGGAGTAAACTCAGGCTTATGCGCGATATATTGAATAATCGGTTTTTCTAGGGGAGCCCAAGTAATCTCAGGTACGGGCGGTGAGTTAGCATCTGCAGCAATATTAGCTATAGCAGCCTCTCCAGACTCAATTGCAGCCATACGGTCGCCTTCCTCAGCAATGCGCCCCACTGCTTCCAGGGCAGTTTGTCGTCCGAGTTCGGCGCGGTCACGCAAAAATTCGCTATGATCTTTTATCCCATAAGAGGCTCTAAAAGGTCTGTTATCAATTTCCAATTCGCCCCTCGGTTGGCGGATTTCAAGTTTTGCTGCCTGGGTTTCCATACTAATTTTAGGTGAGGTAGTTTTTATTCCAAGATATGGACGCTCGGTGGTCATTTCGATTTTTGCATATTGTTGGGAGATGTTAAGTCTGATCATATTTATCCCTCCCAAAAATTATTTTAAGAAATCAACGAGCGACGGCGGCATGATGCGGGACCCTACTGACAGAGCATTTTTATAAACGGTCTCACTTGTTTTAAAATCAATGATGGCTTTAGGTATATTGAGGTCATCGTTAGCTGCAACATTGCCGGTAATAACAACATTTGCGTTTTCCAGCATAGATTGAGCCAATTGGTAAGAAGACATCCGGGCGCCAAGCTGAGTATAAACTTCCAGTAGCTTGTTGTGGTCTGCCTCCAGATTAGCCAAACCAGTATTTAAGACAACGTCTAAGTCAGGTGATCCAGTTTGAAGCTGATTTTTAATATCAATCATATGTTGCAGCATCTCATTGTTGTCACCAAATATATCTTTACCTGTTAAATTTACGCTATCCTGGGTTGGCGTCGTTACGCCAGGCTTGATTTGCATGGATATCTTATTATTGTCCCCTTGATAGGTGACCGTATTACCATTTCTAACAAACGGCTGAGTCTTATCCTGCTGACCAGAGAATAAATACCGGTCACCTATTTTGGAATTACCAACAACTATGGCTTGATTTATCAAACCATCCATCTCGGCTGCAATGGCCTCATAGGCAGCAGCAGGCTTTGTACCATCAGCGCTGATAGTCAACTCTTTAAATCTGGTAACAATCGAACTTAAACTACTCATGGCACCATCGGTATTATCCATCCAGGATACAGCATCACTAAGATGCTGGGAATATTGCTCATTCTCAACCAAACTGACGTTAGCCCTCAGGCTGCGAATGGTTTTAACAGGATCGTCAGACGGCCGGTGTAGTTGTTTGCCATCAGCAAGTTTTTCCTGGATTTCGTTCTGCCGTTGCAACGATTTATTCAAACTTGTTAAAAAATTATATGTTATCATATTATTTGTGACACGCATTTGCAACTACCTCCTTACCTTCCCACGGTGCCAGTGCCGTTAATAAGTTTATCAAGCATTTCATCCATAGTAGTTAATATCCTTGCTGCGGCATTATAGCCTTTTTGGAACCTTATCATATTACTCATTTCTTCATCAATGTTGACACCTGACACAGATTCGCGCCAATTAGTTATTTGTTTAACTAACGTTTCCTGGTTGTCTGTCAAGCGCTTTGCATTCTGGGTCTGGACACCAAGGGCGCCGATGAACGAACTATAGAAAGTGTCAAGTGAAGACTTGCCCAGTAAATCTGATGAGTCTACTTTTAGACGATTAGCCATGTTAATAGCGTTATCACCAGCAGCATTGCCTTGTGGAACCGTAAATGAATAGGTATTAGTTGACGTATTATTAGTATTAGTTTCGATTGAGATTTTAACACCGTTACTCAAATGAAATGAACCATCTGGATCAAGAGTTGCACTTACTACGGCCCCACCATCCACTGAATAGTTAATGGTTTGAACCTTACCTGTAGCATCAACAGTCCCTAGTTCTACATTATATGCCTTATAGCCTGTTCCACCGGTATAACCGCTATACAAACCGACAGCAGCTTTGCCGGCCGCACTGTTACTTTGTTGAATAGTAACATTATCGGCAAATGTCTTGGCTGCAATCCTGGATACACCGCTGGTTGTGTTAAACAAATCAGAATTAACCTGAAGTGCCTTTATCCACTCAGATGGCGGAACATCTTTGGCGGCAGCAACTCCGAAAATTGATGTCAAATCGCTAGCGCTATAATCCGGATCGGCATCCCCGCCCTTGCCGAAAAAGTTGTTGCCGGTCGAATTATCAGTACCAAAACCGGTGCGATGAACAGCGTTAAACTCCTGTAATAAAAATTGGCTCATTGTGGCTAGCTTGTTCAAATAGGCTTTAACCCCAATATCGCTTTCCCGTGCCTCACCGCTTGAGTTTGCAACCGTCTTATCTCTGGCATCAAGCAATCCTTTGACTTCACCATTGGTAAAGTTAATGACAACACCGCTGGCAACATCTTTAACATCGACGACTTCATAACCATAATCCGGGTCTTTGCGTGATTCGACCTTTAATTTATTAATGTCATTGCCGTCTACCAATACAAGTCCGGACGACTGAACAACATAGTTGCCCACCTGGTCTTCGCTTACCCGAACATTAATCATCTGCGACAGTTGGTCAACAAGATAGTCACGTCGGTCTCTAAGGTCGTTGGCATGGTCGAGTTTGCCAACCTCAATACTAGTAATCTGCTTGTTTAAAGACAGCATCTCTGATGTTATTTGGTTTATCTTGTCAACACGAATGCCGATTACGGTATTAATATCGGAAACCATATCTCTCAGTTGAGTATTGGCCTGCTGGATAGAATCGACCAGTTCGACAGCACGTTCTCTGAGCGCTGTACGTGCACCATTGTCTGAGCCGTTGGTAGATAAGGTATTCCACGCTTTCCAAAAGTTATTAAGCACGGTCTGCATACCTGTCGCTGTAGGCTCTTGAAATACACCTTCGATTTTGCCTAATGTATCCTGGATAGTCTGTCCATATCCCAGCGTAGATGTTTCTTTCCACATCTGCTGGTCAACAAAGGTATCCCGTGCCCGTGTAATAGACTGTGTTGCCACGCCGATGCCGAGCTGTACCTGACCATTCCCGGTATAAACTGTCTGTGGGTTCACAGTGGCCAGATTGACGCGCTGCCGGGAAAAACCCTCGGTATTGGCGTTAGAAATATTGTGCCCCACTGTGTCAAGGGATATTTGTTGGGCAAAGAGGCCCCGTACAACTGTATTTAAACCTCCGAATGTCGAACTCATACTTATCCTCCGTTTGGTGTGCTCGCTATATTTATGCCCTGGTGTCCAAAATGGAACGGCTGGGACCACTCGGTGCAGTCTGGCCTTTCGGCACGTAAGTGGGTCCTACGGCGCTCTGGCTCAGAATGTTGATGTTATAGTTAATAAAGTCTAGGGATTGTTCTATCAGTTTGGTGTTAAGCTCATTAATTTCAACAAGTTCTCTGGTTACCCTATCAAACTTTTCACTCAATGCTTTTAGTTTATTTGACGTTTCGCTGTCGGCGCATTCAATCAGTGCCGACCAGGCTGTTTCACCAGGAGCTAAACCTGCCGCCGCCGCAAGTTCACGAGTAAGCGTTAAGCGCATGGTTTCCAGTTTGCCTGCTTCAATGATAAGGACCTCTTCTTGCCTGGTCAGCAGATCAAGGTCATGCGGCTTGGCTTCTACCAGGATATCGCGCTTTTTCTGACTTAGCTTAAGTAACGCCTGATAGAGTTCCAGTGTCTGGTTCAGGAGAATAATCAGTTTATCCCACATAGCTGTCACTCAAAACAGCCCCCTTTTCTAATACAGGCGCTCATTTTTGGAATAGGCAATAATTCTGTCGACAAGTTCCCGGGAGTCCACTTTATACTCGCCTTTAGCAATCTGCTCAGAAAGCTCTTTCACTTTATCTTCTCGCACTTCAGGCAACCCTTTAGCCGTCCGGAGAATCTGGTTTAACTCCTGGGCATGACTGGACAAAATGACCTCGTCCGGGCGCTGAGAGGGGCTTCCCCCTTGGCTTTTGGAGCTTTTAGAAACTTTGGATTGTTCACCGTAAATCTTGGCAATGTTTTGGATATTTTTGATATTCATTAGTGAGCACCTCACAACTCGGGAATTCTTAATTATAATATCGACAGAAACGGCGGGGTTATTAATCCCCGCCACACGCAATTACAGTAGTTTATTCATCTATTTTCATGCTATTTTAACGTTTTTCTCTGAATATCAACGCTTATCATTATCCAATTCTTTTCCATACATACGCGAGCGGGTCTTTATCTCAGGCTCATGCTCTTTATGACGATCCTCAGTTCTTATCTGATCCAGAATATTTTTACTGCATTTATCGCATAGCCGTCCCTCCTCAATAGGAGAGCCGCAACTGTCGCAGGGGTAGGAGACGCCGCCGACAATACGGCCACTGCGGAGGAGACGCAAGATTATTTTGTGTTTGACTCCAGTGGCATCATGGATTTCTTCCAGGGTTGCTTTTTTGACATCTCTCAGGTATTCTATTACTTTTTCCGCATCGTCTTCTTGTCTGCGGTAGCATTCCGGACAAAGCCTAGCTGCATTTTCAACATAAAGCTTGCCACATTCCGGACAGTTATCTAATCCCATAACGCTGCCCCCTTTTACTTCCAATGACTTTATTATATAATATTTTAGTCTAGTTAGCCTAGGTCTTTAGACTCATTTCGAAAATAATAGACATTTTTTTATTTTACCAAGCAGGATTATGACGGTTTTTGGCTAATTAACAATATTGCTTATTTTGTAGCTTTTATGAGTGAGATTGCCACATCGTACTTCCAGTGAAGCAATCTCGCTCTTCGTTTTAATATTACGGAAAACCAGGCAGGGTGGATTACGGAAATGTAACCTATGCGCTGGTCTCCAACGAAAGGCAGTTTGTCGTGTATATGCTGACGCTAATGCAGGATCCTGAAATTTATGCTGGCGATACAGAAACGGTCAATGGCATAATTGGCAATTTTATGCAGCTTATTCAATTAAAAAATTCTAAACTTTTTTTACACAGTCATCAGGTAGCCAATTATGCAGTAAGTGTTGCTGCAAAAATGCGTCTGCCCCGGGAAGAGATTGAGCGCATCCGCATGGCAGCACTGTTACACGATATTGGACATATTACGGTGCCTAACCAAGTGCTGTCCAAGGTGCCGTACCTCTCAACCCGTGAGATGAGCGTGTTCAAAAATCACTGCAATGCAGGCAGCTGCATGTTGGAGAACATCCCCTCCTGCCAGGAGCTGATTCCGTATATCCGCTATCATCATGAACGGTTTGACGGAACAGGCTACCCCAAGCGGCTAAAAGGCGTTAATATCCCGCTCGGCGCTCGCATCATCGCTGTGGCCAACCACTATGACCGGTTTATTAACCCTTGCACTCAGAATTGGGTAAAGACCAAGGATGAGGCGGTGCGCGAGCTACTCAGCCTGTCAGGTATGGCCTTTGATCCTGAGGTTGTCAGGGCGTTTATTGATGCGTTGGGGTAAGACTACCGCGCCCCGCTGGCCAGCGCTAAGCCCTTTACCTTAATCGCCCCGGCCTGTTTCAATACCACGGAACACTCATTCATAGTGATGCCACTGGTAAATATATCATCCACCAATAGAATACTTTTACCGATGATAAGCTCAGGGCGCGTTACCTTAAACGCGCCCTTACTGTTTTTGCGCCGTTCTTTCAAACTGAGCTCCCATTGGGGAGCGGTCGCTCTTGTTCGCTCTAAGGCATCCAGCCAGATAAGACCTTGCCGCACTGCCCATGGTTTAAAGATGAGCGCCGTCTGGTTAAAGCCACGCTCCTTAAGACGCTCAGCATGGAGCGGCACAGGCACTACCGCGTCGATTTCATGATAGCGACCAGGTGCTATAGCATGGTCGAGCAGCCGGCTATGGCGTTCGGCATACTTAGTGACGCGGCGAAATTTCATGTCACGAATTAGGCGTTGGACAGGACCGGAATAGTCGGCAACTGCCAGGCATTCATCCAAGGACGTCAGGTTATGGATCGCCAAAGCCACCTGGCTGGCCTTGGCTAATTTCCCCATACATGCCTGGCACCAGCCGTGGCTGTCTGCCCATTGCCGGCAAGCCGGACAGCGCTGCGGGAAGAGTAGCGAGAGTATCGCCTCAAGCCAGTCCTTTAGCATAAACTTTCGCCCCGCAGACGTTCGGCCAGCAGCGAATACCGGCGGCGCGTCCTGTCACTCATAACCGCGGTATTGAGCGCAGCCCGTGTGCCAATGAGTATCACGCGCTCCTTGGCCCGGGTAACCGCAGTATACAGCAGGTTGCGCTGCAGCATAATGTGATGGCCTGGTGTAAGGGGCATAACGACAACCGGATATTCGCTGCCCTGGCTTTTATGGACGCTCATGGCATAGGCCAGCGTCAGCTCGTCATGCTCGCCCTTATCGTAGACGACGTCATCTTCTGGATATCGCACAAGCACTTTGCCATCGGCAATGGCCACGATATTGCCGATATCACCGTTAAATACTTTTTTGCCATAGTTGTTGCGAATCTGCATGACCTTATCGCCTTCACGCAATATCTGATTAACACCTTGGAGAAAATCCTTGCCCTCTGCAGGCGGGTTTAGCGCCGCCTGCAGCAGCCTGTTAAGATTCTCGACACCACAGGGCTGACGGTGCATCGGCGACAATACCTGCACTTCACGCCAGATATCAAACCCTTCCTGGGCAAGCTCAGTCTGACACAACTCCACGACCGCACGCGCAGCAGCCTCACTATCAGCCAGTTCACGGAACTGAAAATCGGTACTACCGCACTCAGGTGCGCGCCCCCGGTTGATACGGTGGGCATTAAGCACAATCATGCTTTCCCCAGCCTGGCGGAATACCTCAGTCAGCCGCACTACGGGGATGGCCTCTGAACGAATAATATCTTTGAGTACCGAACCCGGCCCCACAGCAGGGAGCTGGTCGACGTCACCGACAAGCACCACCCTGCAGCCATCAGGTACAGCCTGCAGGAAACAGCTCATTAACAGCATATCCATCATCGATGTTTCGTCAACAATCACCACATCGGCGTCAAGCGGATTATGCTCGTCCCGGGCAAACATCGGTTCATCCTCGGCCCCGCCCCCGGCCTCCAGCAGGCGGTGGATGGTCATGGCCTCCCGCCCGGTGGTCTCACTCAGCCGCTTGGCCGCCCGGCCGGTGGGCGCACCCAGAATAATTTTACCCCCCTGCTGTTCCAACAGGGCCAATATCCCGCGCACAGTCGTAGTTTTCCCAGTCCCCGGCCCACCGGTCAGCACCAGCACACTGTGTGACAGTGCCGCCGCCAGTGCCTGCCGCTGCGCCTCAGCCAGCGTAACCCCGCCTGCCGCCTCCCAGTCATCAATGAGTGCCGTGCTATCCACCCCGTCAATGGGCTTGGCTGCCTCCTTGAGCCTCAGCAGCCGTTCAGCGACCGCCTTTTCGGCCCGATACAGGTAGCGAGGATACACCAGTGTCATGCCGTGAAAGTCCTCGGTATAGAGTTTGCCAAGCTTGATCTGTTCGCTGACAACGCCTGCAATATCAGCCTTGCCAATATTGAGAAGCTTGGCGGTCTCCTCTGTCAGTGTTTCTTCCGGCACACAGCAGTGACCTGCCTGTCCTGTTTGCAGTAAGGCGAACTGCACCCCTGCTGCCAACCGTGACGAGTGTTCCCGGTCAAAGCCTACAGCCATGGCAATCTGATCAGCCGTGCGAAACCCGATGCCTTTTACCTCTTCCGCCAGCCGGTAGGGGTCTGATTCCAATACCGCCACCGAATTTGAACCATAGCAGGCAAAAATCCGGGCCGCATACGCCCCGGTGACACCATGCATTTCTAAAAACAGCATGACTTCTTTAAGCTCAGCCTGCTCGGCATAAGCTGTGCGAATCTGTTCCACTTTTTTACTGCCAATGCCTTCCACTTCAGCCAGCCGATGCGGGTAAAGCTCAATGATCTCAAGCGTCCTGGCGCCAAACTGCGCGACCAATCGGGCAGCCATTGCCCGTCCGATGCCTTTAATGGCCCCTGAAGCCAAAAACCGTTCGATTCCCTGCACAGAGGTGGGCGCGACCCGCTGGCAACGACCTGCTTTAAACTGCCGTCCGTAGCGGGCATGCTCCACCCAATCGCCGGTTAAAGCCACCTGCTCACCTACCAGCGGCGCTGGAAAACTGCCTGTAACAGCCACCGTGCCATTATCGCCGTCCGGCTTAAGGCGAAACACGGTAAAACTGCCGTCATTTGACTGAAAAGTTATATTTTCAACAATACCTTCAAGTTTGTTATCCACTATACTAACTCCCAAACGTAAGTTCCTTTTCTTATTCGCAATACTTGCAGCAAAGTCCTGCATTTTTTTTTGCCAGCCTTGCAGGATTTTTATCAAAAATGGAGTACTTTAAACATAAGTATAGTAATTGTTACATTAATTTACATTTTGTGAGGCATGTAAATCGTGAAAGAGTATATGTACACCTATCATTACTTCCAGAACCGCGCCATTGAACGTCCGTCACGCGCTGCCACCTATGTCTTCAATGTAGTACTTTTTTCCTCAACTGCGTACCTTGCAACCACGCTTCTTTATCTCATTCGGTAATAGGACCAAGGTATTGAAAAAGAGCCTAAGTTTATCATGCACAACAAACGACCTGTTTACAGTCATCTGTAAACAGGTCGTTGCTATTTGCCAGACTACAGTCTTTCAGCAATAATTTTGGTCCCTAGCAAACGCCAAGGGGGGTTTACCTATATCTACGCTAAATGCGTCCTAATAGCCCACCTAAACACGCGGCGCCCAAAACAACACTTGTAAGCCACGCCCGCACAAACACAAAGAGCCGTCCCAATATAGGACGACTCTTTATTGATTTAGAATTTGTAAATAAGCCCAGCTCCAACACCTTTTAATGTTGCGTAATCTCCGTCATAGTAGCGATAGTTAATGTTTAGCGCCAAATTTTTATTTATATCTTGGTTTGCGCCAATTTGCCATTCTGTAGCTATTGAACTATGCGTTACGGTACATTACCGCTCCATAAACCATTTACCCTCATCACAAACAAGTACACCTGCTTACCGGCAATTAGGCAATTATACAGCACTCCTAGCCCGCCTGCTTTTAAAGACGCACAGTGGCCGATTTTCATCCTTTTTATTTTACCGCGCACACCATCATGCCGTATACCAAATCTAAAGCATACTACCCCTCCCAAACGAAAGAATATTACAGCATATGACGTAAGTTCACTTTTGATGCCTTGAATTAAAAAACCGCCCTGGTCTTCCCCGAGCGGTAAGAAGGTCCCTGGTTTCCCAGGAGCTAAAATTACTCTGTATTCTGCTTTCTCTCCAATGCGCTGGCAATTCGTTGCAGCGCTTTACTTATGCCAGTTAACTGCATCAGAGCATAGATAACTACAACACCGTATAAAATCATGAATATCATCCCGAATGGGAAGAAACCGCCACCACCGTAACCCATCACAGCACCATCACTCCTTTTATTTAAATAGGATGAACAGTAACTATGGGTTTATACTACGGGTAACTAAAAAAGACGTACTCCGAAGGATTACCCTGTTTAGGTAGTTGCCCACAACATTGCAGGCTAACTCGGATTCATTAAAATATTTACTTCCCCTACTTATTCCCTCTCATGTAAATTTGGCGTACCCGTAGCCGCCTGCATCTTCCTGATCGCGGCCACATCTGCGTCAATCACCCATCCAATCAAGGCTGCCGGTACAAGAATCCGCCGCCAGCCCAGAACCTCATTGATACTCTGTATTGCAATCCTGCGCTTTTGCTCGTTCTCCATCCGGTCAGCAAACTTATCTATCTCAAGGATTACATTGCTGATCGTGTCCCGGAACCGGCAATCAGGCAACTTAGCAAACAGCACAAACAACGCCATAGCCAAAAGATTAGCCGCCAGCAATACGCCGGCGGCATAGTATAGAATTTGCATTTCTCCTGATAACGTCAAGTTAATGACCTCCTTTAAAAATAAAATTCAGCACAGTAAAAATTGTACCAATCACTGTACTGACGATTGTTGCAACTATACCCGCAGACTTATAGATTCCATCAATGCGGTGATGTGCCGATTTTGCACTTTCGGAACTTTGATAATTGGCTTTCCCTTGTTCTCTAATTTCCGCTTGGCAAGTGGGGCATGTTTGCAGCAACGAATACTGCTTTGTCTCTACCCGCGTGATTCGCCAGCAGTTCCCTGATATTTTAGTCTGGTCTCTGATATGATTTTCCAGCATATGCTTCAACGCTTGTTCGTCCACCCTCACCTCTCCCATGACATGACCGCAGAAGAAAAGCAGAATTTAGTAAAAGAATTTAGAGATTGTCTTCAAATGGGCACTTAATATCTTGGCATAGGGAAGCCGTAACTAGAGGCATAGCTGAGCAGTTGTTCCATATCGACTAACTCCCCTCTCAAATTATATATACAAAGCGCCCCGGCCTAAACCGGGGCGCTTTGCCAGGCTTATACCAAAGCCACGGTCTCGCGGCTGCGAATGCGGGCTTCTACCTTTTCTGCCAGCGCACTGCCTTTGATGACAAAGATATTCTTGGCGACAATGTCTTGCATGACCGCCTGCGCCTCGGCCAGCGTCAAAGCATCCTTAGGATCAGGCACGCTAAGGATAACCTCATTGCCGGCACCGGTGCGAAACACCATTTCCAGGGTTTTAATCATTGTTATTCCTCCTTTCTCCAACGGTTACGCTACCATTACCACTTACTGATTAATGAGATTGTTCACGTCCTGGCGGATAATATCCACCAGCGTGTGCTGCTGCAGACTGCCCAGCCCTTCAGCTACCGCGAAAACATCGCTGTCAGCTGCGCCGGACTTGACGTTGGCGAACGTCCGGAGCCGGAACACCGGATTGCCGGTTGCGTTTACGCCTGTCTGCACCTTCAGGACCACTTTGCCGCTCTGCGGCACTTTTACTACTGCCATGCTGCTCACCCCCTTACACTCTCATACATTCCGGCCAATTCCTTTTTTAAACGGGTGGGGGGAGATCGCTATAAAAAGAAAAAAACTACCCTATAAGAGGATAGTTTTACCTGCTATAATTGGATAAGGGACGAGTGTCAGCTCGTCCCTAAACTGAATACAGGAGGTGATTGCCATGCGCCTTGAGACTAAGCACTTCAAACTCACAGTCTCAGACGGGTTGCTTAGAATGATACTGCGTATCATTGCTGAGCTTTTCCGATAACCTCCGGTATTCATCCGAACGCTCCTGTTACAGCAGGAGCGTTCTTATTTATCCTATGCTTATTATACCCTTTATAGAATAAATTTAAAAGATATTTTTATCTAATTCCTTTTTTAAACGGGCTAACCCCCGTTGCCGCAAACCATATACTGCCTGGGGCGAAGTGCCCAGCTCGGCCGCCACCTCTGCCAGTTGTGCTTCACCCAGCAGGGTCTTGACTATAGCCACCCGTTGCTTATCAGGCAGCGTACGTAACGCTTGTTTGACGACCGCTTCAGTAGATTTAGCCTCTACCTCACTCTCAACATTACTGGCTGAAGCCAGTGTATCAAGCAAACCAGGTCCCTCGTGCTCCTCGCCACCCGTACTGCCACCGGTCAGCGTAATCTCCTGCTGCCAGCGCCGCCGTTCCCGCTTAAACAGATTCCACACCGCATACCGGACCCGGCTCTCAGCATAGCCAGCGAATCGTACGCCGGTTGCCTGATCGTAAGTTCTTACCGCCGCTGCCACGGCCAGCCAGCCTTCGGCAGCGGCTTCTTCTTTTATCCCTGCCAAATGCGGTTGATTGGCATATTTTTTCACCAACCCGGTAAACCGCTGGCATACCTCAGCAAACGCCGCCCCGCCCCCGCTTCCGGCCTGGGCTTCCATGACTAACTGTTCTAAACTCATTATCCTCACCTATCGGCGAGGAACCGGTCCCTCTATATTAGCGCTTGCCTACAGAGTACCACTGCCGGTGAGCCAAAAACAAAAGCCGACCTGGCCCAGGTCAACACCTGAGCCACGCCGGCACCAACAAAACGGACGCCATACCAGCGTCCGTTTACCGCTATTCCCCTGTAAGCTCCATCCAAGCCACATACTTTTCATCAAGCTCGGCCTGCCGTGCGGCATACGCATCAGCCAGTTCCCGGCTGAGCACAGCGTCGGCATGGCTGGCTGGATCATTTAACTTAGATTCAAGACAGGCTACTTCCTGCTCCAAGAGGGCAATCTCTTCTTCCAGCTTCTTAGTCAGACGGGCGGTATCCGGCTTACGCCAGCTACCTCCTTTACCGGTACCGGTCTGGGCCGTGCGCTCTTGCTTGCTGCCCTGTTTTTTCTCCAGGGCAGTGGCCTGAGTGGCCGCCTGGGCTGCTTCTTTTTCCATAGCCGCCTTTTTGTCGCGGTAGTAGCTGTAGTTCCCGGCATACTCGGTCAACTGCCCGCCAGTAAGCTCAACCACTCGGTTAGCTACTTTATCAAGAAAATAGCGGTCATGCGATACCGTCAGGAAAGTCCCCGGGAAGTTCATAATGGCTTCCTCGACAGCTTCCCGCGCTGAGATATCCAGGTGGTTTGTCGGTTCGTCCAGGATAAGGAAGTTTGCCCCTGTCAGCATCAGCTTTAAGAGCGCCAGCCGCGCCTTTTCCCCGCCGGAGAGATCACCTACCAGCTTGTACACCTCATCACCCCGGAATAAGAACGCACCAAGGTAGTGCCGTGCCCGTTCCTCGCTGAAAGCGAACTCGCGCACAACCTCATCAAGCACACTATTGGTAGCTGTTAGCGTCTCGTGCTCCTGAGCGAAATACCCCAGCCGCACCCGGCTGCCTAGCTTAACCTTGCCGCTGTTCGGGGTCAATTCACCTGTCAGCAGCTTTAAGAGCGTCGTCTTACCGGCCCCGTTAGGCCCGACCAGTGCAACACCATCGCCGCGTCGGACCAACAGCGACGCGCCGGTAAGCACCCTTTTATCACCATAACCTGCACCCACTTCCCCTAGCTCGGCTACTCGCTCAGCACACTCAGCCGGTGGATTAAAGGTAAAAAAGTCAAACCCGCACATATCCTCAGGCCGGCTAAGCCGCGCCAGCCGGCCTAGCTGACTCTGCCGCCCACGCGCCTGCTTGGACTTGATGCCGGCACGGTACCGGTCTATGTACGCCTCCGTCTTAGCAATATAAGCCTGCTGCTTAGTATAGGCCTTTTCCTGTGAGGCGAGCTTCTCGGCTTTCTTTTCCAGGTATTCGCTATAGTTGCCGTCATAGTCGGCAATGTTGCCATTCTCTATCGCCAGTATTCGTCCGGTCACATTGTCAAGAAAATACCGGTCATGAGAGATCACCAGCACGGCCCCTGAATACCCCAACAAAAACTCCTCCAGCCATTCCACCATACCTAAGTCAAGATGGTTAGTCGGCTCGTCCAGAAATAAAAAGTCAGGCTGGCGAATCAAAGCCCGCGCCAAACAAATCCGGGTCTTTTGCCCGCCGGAAAATTCATGGGTCCGGCGCGTCAAGTTTTCAGCCGCAAAGCCTAAGCCAAATGCCACCCGGCGCACAGTATTCTCGACCTCATAACCGCCGCCCCGCTCAAACCGCTCAACAGCCTGTGCATACTCCTTCATCAGCTTGTCGAGACTCTCCTGATTCTTCTCACTGGCAATCGCGGCTTCCAGACGGCGCATATCAGCCTGCCAGCCCAGCACATCGCCATACGCGCTCACCAGCTCGTCATATAGCGTATTATCACCCAGCGCGGTGTCCTGCTCGACATACCCGATCCGCTCGCCCGGAGCCAGCGCCACATTACCGCTGTCAGGCTTTTCAAAACCTAAGAGACAGCGCACCAGCGTCGTCTTACCCACACCGTTAGGCCCGATGAGTCCAACCTTCTCACCACGCCTGATTTGAAAACTAATATCTGAAAAGATGTTTTGTATACCATAGGCCTTGCTCAGGCCGCGAACTTCCAATAAACTCATGTGTCCCCTCCCTGTCTGCATTACTATTGTACCTATTAACAGCCGCCGACACAAGAGCGAGCTTGCTGCTATGTATCGCCACCCTCGCTCATTACCACTTGCCAATAAATTACTTTTCTGTTAATATAATAATCAGACCAGAACATATGTTCGTTAAGTTTGGGAGGTACTATACCATGATCCAAGCTCTGCCCGCCTATACGCGTATCGCAGCCATCGTGCCGTGCTACAGCGCCAGAGGCGACAGCACTATCATAATCGCAGACGATGGCAACACGACCACCCTTGATTCCCGTGTCCACGCCATTATCCGCCGGCTGGCCAAAACCCGGGCCGTTGACCTTGCAGCACTTAGAGCCAGAACCAGAGCCGTTACTGAGCGGAAAAATCTTGAGCCGCTGCCACTGGCGCCAGGGCTTATCCTTGTTCCAGTCAAAGTCCGCCAGCCTCGGGTAGCCGGCGACACGACCATTGGTTATGTCAACTTCCATGCTGTCACAGCTGTTTGTGTCAATAAAAATAAACCTTACCAGGCAACTGTCACATTGTCCGGCAAGACTGAACTTCCTGTTCTCTGGACGCCTGCTACCGTAAACCACCAACTGGCGTTAGCACGCCTGGCGGCCAGTACAGCCCCTACTACCCAGGCATTAGCCGCCAGCGCCTTTCACGAAAACTTTCCCGGCTATGCACCTGAACTGCTAACTCTGGCGGTAAAGCTGGTTGATGTCTTTAATGAAATATTATGTATGAAACAACGATAATAGCCTTAACCCTCCGCCCTACTCCTAACAGCCACGTCCCGTTTGTGTTGCCGCAGCAATGACGCCACGACCACCATAAATTCCTCCGGTTTAAGGCGACTGATCAAATCAAGCACATGCACCACTGAACCCCGGCAAAGCGGTATCGCATCAGCGACCGGCCGCTGCGACCTTACGGAATGGACAACCGTAAGTACCGGCATTTCACTGGCCAAGCGGTTTAATATAGTCGGGGTTAAATCATCTGAGCCGCAATCTACCACAACAACGTCAACGTCGTGACTGCCGTCTTCTATCTCATTAGCAATATACCGCATCAAGTCTTCCACTTCATGCTCCATGTTCTTAAGCACAATGATAAAACTAGCGTCAGGTAACCGCACCAATTCCAGGGTAGTAAACCAATTCCACACATCCTTAAGGACATACCATAAGCCATACAATGCCAGCGATACAATAATAATGCTCGCAGAATATGATAAAAACAAATTATCCTACCCCCTTCACTTGGGATAGGATAATATATGCGCAACACCCTCAATAGGTTATTACTCCAACACCACAATCTTATGCCTAATGGCGTAAAGCACAGCCTGGGTACGGTCAACAACATTGATCTTGCGGAAGATATTGGTCAGATGATTCTTTACCGTCTTTTCACTTAAAAACAGTTTTTGTGCGATCTCCTGATTGCTCATGCCCTGACCGATGAGCTGTAACACTTCCACCTCCCGGTAAGTCAGACGCTCTTCCTTACGGCGTTCAAGCATAACCGTGGTTTCATGCCGCCGCTCTTCTTGTCGTGAAATCTCGCCAAACAAGCGCTGCGCCAGTGTCGGGTAAATAAATGACTGACCCTCGAATACCGTGCGGATAGCCTTGACCAGCATGCCTGGCTCGATGTCCTTTAAAAGATAGCCAACGGCACCAGCCTTAATAACCTCGATTACATAATTCTCGTCATCATGAATGGTTAGAATGATTACCTTTACAGCCTTATTGACACTTTTAAGCCGCCGGGTTACTTCCAGCCCGTTCATGCGCGGCATATTCACATCAAGTAAAATTATGTCAGGCTTAAGGCACTCCACCTGTTTAATGGCCTCGTCACCATCAGCCGCCTCGCCAAGTACGAGAAAATCCGGTTCCAAAGACAGCACATTTTTAATCCCCTGCCTAAGGAGCGCATGGTCGTCGGCTATTAAAAGTTTTATTGGCAAAAACGCTCACCTCCTGCTGGGTATATGCATAATAACCGTTAATACTACAATATGTAAAGATAATTAGATGTTACGTCTAGACATTCGCTACCCTTGTCGATTCTCCTGCAAAGCTGCCTTTCCATTTATTGAGGATAAGACTAAGGTCCTGCCTTGTGGCAGGACCTTAAGCGGTTGTACTTACTATATTCCTAATTTAGTAAGTAACTTTTTTAAAATACCAGATTTTTTGCCCGGCAGTAGCAGCTTTATTTCAAAAACATCTACATCCTGATTATCAATAATGTTCTTGGGGTTAATGGTTAGAATTTGTCGTGCTTTTTCCAAGCCTATTAACCCAACAATTTTTTCAGCTGTTGTCGATAAATCAGGGTTACGACTCCTGGCACTGTGTGCATCAGAGCCAATACAATGCACCATGTCCCGGGTGAGAAAAAGCTCAGCCATCTTCATGCTGCGTTCGCCCATACGCCCCATAATACTAGACCCATTGACCTGAGTTAAGACTCCCCGTCTTATCCATTCCACCAGTATTTCCGGGTCTTTTGCAAGTACCGGATGGCGCTCAGGATGAGCCAGTACAGGGGTAATACCGCGAGCTTGTAAATTGAAGAAGAAGTCTTCGGTAAATCCTGGTATATCAATCGCCGGTAACTCAACCAGCATATAGCGGCCGCTGTTAATGCAGTAAGGCCCCGGCCCTTTAACAATATCTAAAATATCCCGGTGGATAGCAACCTCACCACCTGGATAAATAGGTATATTCATCCCGAACTTGCTGCCTTCTTGTTTAAGTAACTGACACCCTTCAATTATTTGCTCCCAAGCAGGCAACCACTCCCCTTCAATTACATGCGGAGTCGCTACAATCGCCTTTGTACCGTTTTTTTGGGCAATCTCCAACATTTTAAGCGAAGTATCCAAGTCTTTCGCACCATCGTCAATAGCTGGGATAATGTGACAATGCAAGTCTAGCATTTAATAGTAAATCTCCTTTAAGAAGGTAACTTCAACTTCCAGTGTAGCTTTGTATGTTTGCTTTGTCAATCGTTCACTTTTAAGCAAAAAATAAACTCCAGACATCTCTTTACCTGGAGTTTTATCAATTATTTACTTTTTGTTTTTCAGACACTTTCATACCGAAGTGTCTTTCCTAAACACATTTCCCACAATACCAGTACATAAGTCCTATTGACAACCACTATAAAGATTATAGCCCTGTAGTTTGGAAAAAACAATCTAAACTTTTCGTATTTTTTTTTTGCAATTAGTAACAAAAAATCATTAAAATAAAATATTCCCAGGTAGTCATATGACTACCTGGGAATATTAATACATGTCTCAAAAGAAATCGCTGTCTTCTTCCAGTTTTTGCTCATCCAATGTCGCTGCGGCCAGTCGAATATTTTCGTTATATACATACTGCAAATCAAGAGCTTCCAAGGCAGCGCGGACAAAGGTCCGAACAGGCTGAGCCCCTAATTCGCGGATCAATTGTCCCGCATCAAACGACGCCGGCCATTTGTAAGCACGTCCATGGAGTTTTGTCAGAGCGTCAAGCACGGTAACTAAACCAGTGTTATCGACAGGAGCCGCTACCAGGCTCTCCTCACCAATCGCCCGCTCAAAAAAAAATCCCCATTTCTCGTCTGCACTCAGCGCCAAACTTTTCTTCGGCCAATTTTGGCATTCTATTCCGGTCATCCTTGCCACCGCCATACCAGATGTCATCCTGCAGCCGGGTTGCCGCCGCTGCCAGAGTATATATCGGATACTGCATAGACCCCGACCAATTCAGCAACCAGTGCAAATTACGATAGGCTTTCAGTCGCGCCAGCGTACCCAGCCTTCCTGTCAGTTCAACTTCATCAATTAAAATAACCCAGCCCTTATAGCCGCACAGGTGAATTACATCCGCCATCACGCCAAAATAAGCCGTGGCATGTTCGGTCACTTTAAATGGATAGGGAAGTTTAGGCCATCCGGTCTGGCGGCTCTGACGATGAATCCGCTTGAGTTCAGCAGTAGGAAGGCAGATGCCTGTCAAATCGCCATACAACAAGTTTTGGTCTTCGCCGCTGGTATAAAAATAATCCTCCAGCACCAATGCCGGCAAGGGGTGAATATACCGTTCTTCTTCCTGTACCGGGCTGTCGGCCAAATCGGTAATATCTTTGCCTGCAAGCGCCCGCTCCAATCCCAGCATTGTAGAGTCGGGTGTACGCACTCTCGGCGCCACCCGCCCGTAGAACTGCAATAAATTGTGGCAGGAAACCTCACGGCTTAGCGAGACCATGCTGACAGCAAACCCCATATCCAGGGCCGTATGTTCGACCGTAGTCAGAACATGGGTTTTCCCTTGCCCGTATTGCCCCCAGATAATCCGTCCCCGGGGAATACGGCCTTCATAAAAAGTTAATAAATCCACACGAACGCGGTCAGTAAGCTGCTGCCTTAGGTCAGGCAGCTCCCTCGTAGAAATACGGGTCGGAACACCGGCCCTAAGCGACTCTACCGCATTAACAGCCAACAACTGCCCCCTGTCATATGTCTCCATGCTCTTCCCCCTTCTGCTCAACCTGGAACGCACGCTCCATTACCGTTGTACGTAGTGGACTGTGCCGCGTCAGATCAGGTATCTCATCCCGGTAACACCGTCCGAAGCCCCACTCCGAGAACATCGCCGCCATGTGAGCGGCCAGTTTACGGGGAAACTCTTCACCCAGGGCAGCCAGAAACGGCTTGGGGTAATCCTGCCGGGACGAGCGCTTAATCGTCAACAAGTCATAGATAATATCCAACCCCACAGCCCGCCCCGGAACCCTCGCCGGCACTCAATCATTCTGATACCATTGACACTGGCGTGCAGCTTTGTCCCTGGAAAGTATCTGGTTTATACTTCCCACCCGCTGCGGCTGCAGCCATTTTCCCGATGTTTGATTCCCTTACCGGAGACAACAACGCCCCCACCAAACTGGGCGCTGATTTTACATACTGGCAACAAATCTACCGGTTTACCCGTCTAATCATTATCAACAAGCAATTTCTCCCCGGTCTTGTCAAAGAACCCTATGCCTATCGACCAGTCTGGGAACCCTATTTGCCTGCCCTTGCCGGGGAACTGCACCGTCTCGCACAGGCCATGCCGAAAGCCGCCTGCCATCTTGTTCATTATCAATACCGGTTCCCGTCATACGTTCGACCAAATAAAAGAGACTTGTTACTCAGCTTTATCAATGCTATCCTGAATGCCCTCATCGCCCAAGCCTTGTCCGACTATCAAGGACTACCCTTGCCGGGCGATTCACCTGCTGAAATCTGGCTAAACCGTCTTATCTATTCTCCCGACACCGGCTTACCCCTGCCCGCGACACAGGCCAACACGTTATATCTCGGTTTTACTCACTGGCAAACCAGCATAACGGCAGGACCGGAAAGCCTACAGTCCTTCCGCACCTGCTTTCGCCTGGAAGCCCCCCCGGTTACAGATGAAGTCTGGAAATTGTCCTTTTTTATTCACCCGACTGACGACCCCAGCCTTATGCTGACTCCAGACCTGATTTGGTCAACAGAAGGAGATACTTTTGCCTACTTAGACCGGCATCTCCCTAATCTTCAGCAAAAATTACTGCGTGATCTGGACCATGCCGCCAGATTTTACCCGCCGCTCCTTGCCGTATTGGCTGAGCCCTGCCCTACAGCCAGATGCTTGACGACAGAACAAGCCCACGCGTTTCTTGTCGAAGCCGCCGATATTCTAAAGCGGGCCGGATTCGGCGTCATTGTGCCCAACTGGTGGCGCCAAGACCAACCCGGACTCAGCGTCCGCCTCGAAATCGAAGATCAGCCGGCAGGCCGTAGTTTCCTAGGGCTACACTCGCTGGCAGCCTACAGCATGGAAGCCGCCATCGGCGATGCTGGCATCAGCCGGGATGAACTGGAGGCTATTGCTGCCTTAAAGGCGCCCCTTGTCCGCATCGCAGGACACTGGCGGGAAATATCCCCCCAGCAAGCCAAAGAACTAGTAGCACTCTTCCACCGCCATGGTCATACCTCAGAAATTTCGTTCAGCAGCCTGTTGAAACTTACCGCAACCGGCGACCTGAAGGAATTTGATGAACAGTTGTCTACTCCCACGCCGGTCACAACTATTACTCTGCCTGACAGGTTG
The DNA here is from genome assembly GCF_035561155.1 of Sporomusa sp. Taxonomy (GTDB): domain Bacteria; phylum Bacillota; class Negativicutes; order Sporomusales; family Sporomusaceae; genus Sporomusa. Next base: position 42,858 of record NZ_DATMYD010000160.1, read on the forward strand.
ACCGACCTGTTCCACCGGCTAATGACCGGACAGACGCTTCCGGAGATCGCCGTGCCGCCTGGCTTCCGGGGTACCCTGCGGCCCTACCAGCTACGCGGTCTGGCCTGGTTGAGTTTCCTTGACAGCCTAGGGCTGGGAGCCTGCCTGGCCGATGATATGGGATTGGGCAAAACCATCCAGCTTATTGCCTTTCTATTACATAAAAAAGGGCAAAGGCCCCGCCAGCCGCCTTCCTTGATTGTTTGCCCCATGTCGGTGGCCAATAACTGGCGACGAGAACTTGCCAAATTTGCCCCTGAACTTAAGGTGCTGCTGCATCATGGCCCTGACCGCCTCTCTGGCAGCCGCTTTAGCGAATCAGCCGACCAGCAGGATATTGTGCTTACTACCTATGCCCTGGTCTATCGTGACAACTCTACCTTGGCTGCGGTTACGTGGGCTCATGTCATTCTTGACGAAGCACAAAACATCAAGAACCCATCCGCGCAACAAACCGCTGCCATCATGCAGTTGCCGGCCCGCTGCCGGATTGCCTTGACCGGCACGCCTCTGGAAAACCGCTTAACTGAGTTATGGTCGAATTATCCATTTTACAAATCCTGGTTACCTGGGCAAACTGAAGCAATTCAAACAGCGCTATTCCATTGCTATCGAACGTGACCACAACCATGGCAAACAACTGGAATTGCAGCAATTAATCAAACCGTTTCTTCTCCGCCGCTTAAAAACAGACAAAACCATTGCACCTGACCTGCCGGAAAAACAAGAGACTAAAGTGTACTGTCAACTCACTAAAGAACAAGCTACCCTATATGCAGCTGTCCTGGATGTTATGCTCCCTCAAATCGAAACTGCCGATTATTTTAAACGCAAAGCCCTGATCGCCGCCACCCTGACCAAACTCAAACAAGTATGCAACCATCCGGCTCACTTTTTGCAGGATGGAAGTATGCTGAAAGGCCGTTCCGGAAAACTTGCCCGGCTTGTAGAAATGCTATCCGAATTAAAAGCGGAAGGGCGCAGGGCACTCATCTTCACCCAATACACACAGATGGGCTGACTACTGGAACAACACTTGCAGGAAACCCTAGGTCAGCCTGCCTTATTCCTACACGGCTCACTGCCTAAAACAGCCCGTGACCGGATGGTTGCCGTTTTCCAGGAAGATGACCAAGCCCCGCCCTTCTTCATCCTGTCGCTGAAAGCAGGTGGGGTGGGCCTGAATCTTACGCGAGCCGACACCGTTTTTCACTATGACCGCTGGTGGAACCCGGCAGTAGAAAACCAAGCCACCGACCGCGCATTCCGTATCGGTCAGACCCAGAATGTCCAAGTCTATAAGTTGATTGCTACCGCCACGTTAGAGGAGAAAATTGACGAGATGATCGAAGACAAAAAACAACTTGCAGATACCATCGTCGGCGGCAGCGAAGCCTGGCTCAGCGAATTGCCGTCAGCTGAACTGAAAGCAATTCTGCAGTTAAAATCAAACACTTGGGAGGGTTGACTTGTTATGACTACAGGTTGGACCAAGGCACTGGCTTCATGCGGCCTGGACAGCCGCCTTCGGCGCGGCCGGGCCTATGCTCACCAGGGCCACGTGATGGATATCAAAATAGGTAAAGGCCTGATTGAGGCCAGAGTGCAAGGCTCCCGGCCAAAACCTTATCGTGTGAACATTCGCCTGAAACCGTTCACACTGGCACAGTGGAATATAATCATAGAATCGTTGGCCAGCCAGGCCGGCTTTGCGGCTAAACTGCTGGCCGGTGAAATGCCGGAAACTGGAAGATTTTTTTCATCAAGCCGGCTTTTCCCTCTTTCCTCAGACTCCGGCAGATCTTCCTGCAGAATGTTCTTGCCCTGACTTTGCCAACCCCTGTAAGCATATCGCCGCCGTTCTCTATATGTTGCGACAAGATTTTGGACGTGATCCTTTTTTAATCTTTGAACTGCGCGGCAAAAGCCGCTCTGATCTAATGCGCGACCTGGCCCGGCAGCGAGCCTCCATAAACCAACTTATTAAGGTGGCCGCGCCCCCCCTCAGCCAGTCTGAACCAGATATTCCTGTCGATGGTAACGCCTTTTGGGAAGCCTTCGGTGAACTTGGCCATATCCCCCTAGATCCAGCCCCGTGTCAGACAGAATCTATCCCGGTCCTTAAAGTCCTGGGACCGCCTCCCCACTGGCCGGATTCTCTTGACTTTTTTACCATAATGAGCCCTATTTACCACCATATTTTCAAAAAAATGATGCCTCACTAACCTCAATAAAATAAAAAACCGGTGTAACATTATCTGTTTCAACGGTTTTTAAAAACTATTTTTATGGCACTCGAATTTAATTATCCCTCAGAGCCCTCCACCGTGACAAACGGAAATATATCATTAAGGTCTATTTGTATCTAGTATATTGTCAAGCAATCGAGTAGCCGGAGGCCTTGCGGCCCCAAGCCCTCACAGAACCGGACGTGCCCTATTAAGGCATCCGGCTCTTCACTCCATTATTTACAGAACGTAACTAAGTCCCTCTTTTAATGCACGTATGTTTACATAGGTTTTGACCTGAGGCAATGGGTACTTTTTAAGGAATAGATTGAATTTATCCCAACCAAAGCTCTTACGCTGACTTCGTCTGTTTAGCCATTTGAATATCAGTCTTTTAACCTCGTCAACAAAGTTACTGACTGCCGGCCTGTTTCCAGTTACACCGTAGTATCGGCAGTATCCCTGAAGCTTGATTTTTAATTTCTTCATGAAGTCTCTGGTAGGCATATGTCTGTTGTCCTTAATCCAATCCTTGCATCGAAGCAAACTAGCCCTATATTTCTTCTTACTGGTTTTCCTCATGATGCGGATTGTCCCATCACTACCTGCACATCGATAATGAGTGAAACCAAGAAAATCGAATGCCTTGATTCCTTCCGCATTATCACTATCATCATCGTCTTTTCCTAGATATATAATCTTAGTTTTCTCGTCTGCCACTTCCAAATTGAATTCTTTTAACCGTACTATCATCTGTGAGTAGAATTGTTTCGCCTCTTCTTCGTATTCAAAGCAGAACACTGTATCATCAGCATATCTGACCATATACGCAGAACCCCTACAGGCTTTCCTAATCTTTTTCTCAAACCAGAGATCCAGTACATAATGCAAGTAAATATTAGCCTTAGTAGGTTGGGATCCGTTATTCGGTGCTGTAGGAATTTCAGCATCCATTCGTGGTCTACATGATCGAAGAACGCTCGTATATCTGCATCCACTACATAATTGATTTCCTTCTTATTTAGGATCATATTCAAGACTTTTAGAGCATCATGACACCCTCGGTTAGGTCGAAAACCAAATGAGCATTCCAAAAAGGATTGCTCATATATCGCGTTCAGTATCTTAGCCAGTGCCGACTGTACAAGTTTATCCTCATACGCTGGTATTCCTAAAGGCCTTTTCTTATCCGTCCCGGGTTTAGGAATATACACTCTTCTGACTGGTTGAGGCTTGTATGCCTGCCTTTTCAGGCGAAGAACTAAATCTGTTACATTGTACTCAAGATTTAATTCATACTCGTCCTTTGTCACTTGGTCTATCCCTGCAGATTTCTTTCTACTCATTTGTTGGTGGCAGTCTTTGATCGTTTCTTCGTTGATGAGATGGGCAAGAGATGTAAACTTTTCATGCGGTCGGGTTCTAGCTACCTCTGCTATCCTCGTTAGTTTCGTTTCCATACGTTCCCTACCTCTGTGTGTAGAATATGTTTCTCTTTCAAGGCCAATGTTGTGTTACCGCCTTCCCTCCACAGGCATTACCCTGCTTCCTCGGTAGTATGCAGTAATCTGACTCCCTAGTGCATTCGGCTTTCTCACTTTATTATCACTTGGTGGCCTTACTTCCTCTGTGTAAAGAGCTACTAGGGTCTCCCACGTTGACGCACCATAACTATGTGTAGCATGCCAAGGTCACTGACCCCGGGGAAGTCAAAATATTCTTGCATAGCGAATATTTTTGATGTTGTTTTCTACTCGGTTCACAGTATCAACCTTCCCGATTAGGATTTCGAGGCTCTATCCCTTCAGCTTTCGCTTTCGGCCTACTACCTTGCTGTCTACGCTTAACGCCATAGGTTACCCTATGACGCCCAAGACTCGCTATGAGTGATTTGCTAGATCTTTCTCAGTGGGGTTCCCACCCACTATATGGTGCGCCCCTGCGTGGCGCACGAACCGTCCCCGCTGACACCTATCCCAAGAAGGCAACCACTGTCCTTCAATTACATGAGGCGTGGCGACTATAGCCTTTGTACCGTTTTTTTGAGCAATTTCCAACATTTTGAGCGAAGTATCTAAGTCTTTCGCACCATCGTCAATTGCAAGGATGATGTGACAATGCAAGTCTAGCATTTAATAGTAAATCTCCTTTAAGAAGGTAACTTAAACTTTCAGTGTAGCTTTGTACGTTTGCTTTATCAATCGTTCACTTTAACAAAAAACAAACTCCAGGCATCTTTTTACCTGGAGTTTTATCAACTACATGCGTTACATACATACCTTTATTACTTTCTGTTTTTCAGGCACCTTTGGGCAAAAGAACAATATTCTTCCATAGTCTCAATAAGCGCCTTACGCTGATCTGAAGATGAATCTTCAAGATTGCAGCTGCCCAATACCTCTCGATACATATCCTGTAGTTGATAATTGCGGTAACCTAATTTTAAAAGCTGCTCTTTTAAAGATTCAATGCGTTCTGATCCTGTCACCTGCTATCCCCTGCCTTACATGAAAATTTCATGCTCTAAATGTCTTTCCTAAACATATTTCCTACAATATTAGTATATAAGTCCTATTGACAACCATCTATACAGATTATAACTATGTAGTTTGGAAAAAACAATCAAAACTTTTCGTATTATTATTACAATTAGTAACAAAAAAATTCATTATAAATAAAATATTCCCAGTTAGTCATATGACTAATTGGGAATATGAAGACATGTCTCATAGAAATCACTGTAACCACAGCCGGCAGCTTTAGTACTGACTCAGCTCAACAAGTGAATTACTTCGCCCGTTTTAATCCTTGAATTTCAGCTTCCTGACGGGTAGTACGTGTTGCCAATACGTCAAGCACGTCCGAATGATGGGCTTGTGTCGTCTCTATTTTGTCAACCTTTTCGCCAAGTACACTAACCATATTAACAATATCGGCAAAGCCGTTCTCCAGCTTAGTGTCAAGAGTTGCTATATCCTGTTTCAAACCGACAACATCCTGCTTTAAACCAGTAACATCCTGGCGCAATTCCTCTGTAACAGCATTATTATGGCCTACCATTTGAATAAGTTGTACCATCATTTTTTCAATGTGGTCAAACCGTTCTTCACTCACACTAACCCTCCTCGCCCTGCTTAATGCCTGTTAAGGTTTTGGTGCACCTTTACTCCTTGAAGTTCCGGGCATCTCCATCAATAAAAATCATTTTACTATAACTTCAATCTGTTACGCTGCCATTTCAGGTCTTTCCCAGTATGCCTTTATTATATCATATTGGACATCACTTCCCAAGAGCATTATAGCAGAAGCGATGTCTTCCGGATTAAGATCTATAAATCTCTAAATTCTTTTGTATTAGAGATTTATTTTACATTAAAGGATTTATTTTACATTAAATTGAATTTAAAAGTAGATATAAATTAAGAAAGGACGTTAGTTATGATTTCAAAATTATTTAAGTGCACGGCACTGGGTATTGGATTATCTTTAGGACTTACTTTATTTAGTCCTATATATCCAGCATCTATTACTTGGGCATCCGCCCAACAGCCCCTTCGGCATCAAGTATCGCCTGACATTCCTCTCCAGAGTTATGTTTATGATTATTTGGACAAGCTCGATGGCCTTGGATATCTTAAAGATATGCAAACAGGTACAAAACCATATACCAGATTACAAGTGGCTCAGTGGGTTGAGCAGATATCGGCAATGGCGAAAGAACAGCCGGCCATGCCCAAATATGTCGAGAGTATGCTAAATCAGCTGCAGGTCGACTTTCAGCAAGAACTAGATTTCCTAAACGGCAGCAAACTCAAGCATTCACTGGCTGTTAAAGAAATAACTCTCACAGAAACATATTATGACGGCGATACACTGTCACAACACCGTACCCGCTCTACCTATCAGCCCTTAAATATTAATAATGATAGGAACCGGTTTTCCCAGAATTTAAATCACGAAATATCCATGCGAGTAGAGGGTACTCTTAATGACCATTTAGTAGTTAGTGCTACGCCAAAGTTTACTTATGGTACTGATACTCATAGTGATACACAGCTAGCTGCAGGATATATAAAAACAAATATCAATAATGTTGAATTTCAATTGGGCAAAAAACCTGTATGGTGGGGACCTGGCAACAGGGGCGGACTGTTACTGACGAATAACGCCCAGCCGCAAACCGGCATAACAATAGGTAATATTGATCCGGTAACCCACAACGGTTTGCTTAAGTTTCTTGGACCAACCAATGTAACCGTTATTTATTCAGAAATGGAAAAAGACCGGCAGGACGTAAAATCTCCTTCTTTTTTTGCTTCCAGAGCCGATTTTACCCCCAGTAAGAACTTCACTTTTGCTTGGTCTCTAGCCTCGATTGTAGGCGGTGAGGGTAAGTCCCTTTCGGGGAGAGATTATCTTGATTTTATTACAGGAAAAAACGCTGAGACTGCCGCTCAAGATAAATGGAACTCAATTGCCGGATTTGATTTTCGCTGGCGTATGCCTCAACTCGGCGGCATACAATTCTATGGTGAACTGTATGGAGAGGACCAGGCAATGGCGGTAATAATCCCGACACCGTCGAAAGTAGCTGAGACATTGGGAATATATATTCCCAGAGTATCGGCGGACGGCTCATGGGATGCCCGCCTAGAATATGCCCATACCACGAACGTCTGGTACAGCCATTCAGCATATACGGACGGCTACACATACAAAGGCAATATTTTAGGCGATGCCATGGGGCATGACGCGAACAGGTATTATGCCAAGTTAACGCACTATAATGATAATGGCTCCAGCTTGTCATTAAACCTGGAAAATGTCACTCAACATCTTAGCGCTCCTTCTCCGCAAAAAATTTCTGCTGCATGGCTGGCAACTAAAATTAACCTTGATACTAATACTTTTCTTAATGCATCCGCAGGTGTTGCACAAATAAAAAATAAAGGGTATCAAGCAGGAGTCAGCGACAAAAATTATTTAGTCGGTGTTAGTTTAACAAAATTGTTCTAAATTTTTTTTCAATACTAAAAATCCCCAAAAGGTCCTGCCACACGGCAGGACCTTTTGTAATTACTCGTTATATTCCTATTATTCCACTCACAGTTTTCAAAGGTTAATTGGGTTCGCCGGTCTTTACCCGTCTTTTTGAGAAAAGAAGAATAAACCCAACAGCTGCAATAACATCCAATACCACATCACCAAAGCGGCTGCTACGCCCCAGGGTAAACCCCTGGTGAATTTCGTCAATCAGTGCAAATAAGGTTATCACCATTACCGCTTTAGGCACCGACCTATTCATTGCCCAGTATAGCGCAATTCCAAGAAACCCAAATAAAAATATATGTCCAAGCTTATGAAGAATATAGTCAGGATGCGGACTAATACTATAGGAAAAAAATCCGGTAGTACCCCATTTTATTGAATGCTTCATGATCCATACACGAAATTCAGGAGGTACAACTTTCCCGAAAAATACCAAATTGGGGATATTAGATAATACCGAGATAGCTACCATTAGGCCAACAACCAGGTACCAGTATCGTATCTTTACCATTGCTGTTTCTCACCTTTGCCCTCGTAAACCGGTAGCACATCACATTTTTTCCTGCATATGTTCATGCCAGCACCGCAGTAATACTGAATAAGCATGCAACCGACTATATATCTCGACAGCCAGAGCCTCATTATAGGTATGGACAGTTAGGTTTCGGTCATCGGCCATTTTTAAAGCCATAACTGCTTGGTTCTCCGTTAGTAGGCCGGTTTCCCGGCAAGAACGAATCACGCTTTTTGGTGATCCTAAGTCCACCCCCTCTACCTCAAATAAGAAAGATTTCGCGGCTTTCCAAATGGCTTCAAACGTAAACTCAAAACGCTGAATTGCAGCATCCCGCTCCATTGCTGATGGTTGAACAATAGCCATAACCTCTTCCAACCTTACTAAAGCACTCTCAGCTACGGTCATCCGTTCCCTTAATCGTTCCATACAATACCCTCTCTCTGAACCTTAGTCAGTAGTACCGGATCCGCTTTAGATAGATTTACTACATCCACCCGGTAAGGAACAATGGAATCTTCCAATGCAGTTCGGATATCAGAAATAATCGCATCATCCACACCCTCCCGGCAAACTATCGCCAAATCAATATCAGATGTCCTCCTCGCCTCACATCGGGCCCAAGAGCCGAAAAGATACACCTCAACAGGCAAATCTTTTACAATAGAAAAAACTATATTCTTTACCTCTTGTAAAATCTCAGATTTATTCATAGACTTTAACCCTGATCAATTTCTTACACTTAATAGCGCTATTGCCCACGATACTCATCTCCCTAATCATCCTTTTTACTATTATACCAGTTTTCCAGTAAATATAAAAAGGAGCAAGATTTATAAAGCCCAGCTCCCAAGTCTATTTGCCTAATATCCCACTAACAGTATTTTTCTAATAATTTCCTATTTATTCCGGTTATCTCTGATAGCTTTCTACCTGAGAAACCGAAATTATCCTTTAGCTTAAGTACCAGTCCTTACGAACGTAGCGCCCCGGTGACATGCCAGATTCGCCCAGGGCGCACATACATTTTTTAAATTACTATAGGCTTTTACTTCACTTTATAATACTCATAGTACCAATCGGCAAACCGCTGCAAGCCATCTTCTATTGTTGTTTCAGGCTTAAACCCTACGGCTTTCTGTAACAAATCAGTGGAGGCGAAGGTAGCAGGTACGTCACCGGGCTTGATAGGCTCAAATATCTTATCAAATACTACTGCTCTGCCGGTAGCCTTGCTTAAGCACTTCTCCAGCGTTTGAATAAATACCATCAGTTTTTCGGGACTGTTGTTGCCTATATTAAAAACTTGATGTGGTGCAGCATTACCCTCAACAGGAGCGTTATAAAGAAGTCGCTCAATCCCCTCCACGATGTCCTCGATATATGTGAAGTCTCGATAGAGGTCGTTTTCAAAATCACCATTGTTGAATATCTTAATTGGCTCTCCTGCAAAATACTTCTGCGTGAATCCGAAATACGCCATGTCCGGCCTCCCCATTGGGCCATACACGGTAAAGAATCGCAGTCCTGTAGCCGGAATCTTATAGAGATGGCTATAAGTATAAGCCATCAATTCATTTGACTTTTTTGTGGCTGCATAGAGCGAGACAGGATTGTCCACAAAATCCGCTTCTGAGAACGGTACTTTTTTGTTTGCGCCATAGACAGAGCTGGATGATGCGTAGACAAGGTGGTCTACAGGATTATATCTGCAGGCTTCAAGGATGTTAAAAAAGCCGATCACATTGCTTTGGATATATGCATCCGGGTTTTCAATTGAATATCGTACACCGGCTTGGGCTGCAAGATTAACCACAATATTCGGCTTGTATTCCTCAAAGGTCTTAGTGATAGTGTCTTTATCTGAAATGTCACCCTTAATGAAGGTAAACTTCTCAAAAGGTCTAAGTAATTCCAGGCGAGCGTACTTAAGATTAACATCATAGTAGTCATTTACATTATCAATACCTACCACCTGACAGCCCTGTTCCAGTAGTTTCCTGGATAAGAAGTATCCAATGAAACCTGCTGCTCCGGTGATGAGATAGGTTTTGGTTGTATCTAATAGTTTGCAGGCTGGTCTCATTTGCGTTTTTCTCCTCCTCTATGGAATAAGTATTTCCCTAGTACGTTAGTTTCTACCAATGGAATAATACTCTACTCCCGCTTCTTTCATCTCTTTCACTCCATAAATATTCCTGCCGTCATAAACCAGAGGCGTTCTCATAAGCTTCTTATACGCCTCCGGTTGCACAGCTTTTATCTCGCCCCACTCAGTAAAGATAAAGCAAACATTAGCACCTGCTAAAGCTGCTTCCACATTTTCAACATACTTAATACTTCCTCTGCCATTTTCGCCCTCTGGGTATACCCCCTTGAAATTATCCATACCAACAGGGTCATAGGCATTAATTTCTGCTCCCTGTGACAATAATAAAGGTACATTTTCTAGAGATGGCGCTTCTCGCAGATCATCAGTCCCAGGCTTAAATGTAAGCCCAAGAACAGCTACCTTCAGACCATTATAAGTGATTAATCTCTTACTTGCTTTTTTATAGAGTATTGTCTTCTGGTCACTATTCACATCAATAGCAGCTTTAACTGTTTTAAGTTCATAGCCGTGCTGTTTTGACAGATACTCCAAAGCTTTGGTATCCTTTGGGAAACATGAACCACCGTAACCGATACCAGCATTTAAAAATTTACCGCCAATGCGCTCATCAAAGCTCATACCCTTAGCCACATCCTGAATATCAGCACCGACAAGTTCACACAGGTTGGCGATATCGTTCATATAGGAAATCTTAAGCGCCAGAAAATCATTCGAAGCATATTTGATCATTTCGGCTGACCTTCTGCTGACAGACACTATTGGTAGCTTGAACGGCTCATAGATCTTTGTGAGTATTTCTTCAGCCCATTTACTTTCCGTTCCTATAATAATTCTTGCCGCCTGAAGCGTATCGCGCACCGCTGTACCTTGTGCCAAAAACTCCGGATTAGACGCTACTTCAACTTTTACATCATTGACCAGAAAGTCTTTGATAAACTGTTCCACTTTATCATTTGTACCAACAGGGACTGTCGATTTTACTACTACAAGGCAGTCTTTTTCTATAGTTTCTGCAATCTGCCTGGCAACTGTAGCTATATAAGAAAGATTGGCGGAGCCGTCAGGCTGTTCAGGGGTGCCTACACCGATAAAGATAGCATCTGCATCCTTGTAAGCAGTAACGTAGTCGGTGGTGTAAGCTAATCTACCTGCGGCATAATTTTTCTGCATTAATTCTTCAAGACCAGCCTCATATATGGGAGAGATACCTTGCTTCATCATATTTACTTTATTCTCGTCAATATCGACACAGGTTACTTGATGACCGACTTCGGCAAAACAAACACCTGCCACTAAGCCAACGTAGCCTGTTCCTGCTACCGCTATTTTATACATATACATACCTTCTTTCGCATTTAACTATACTATTCAAATCGGACTGACAGTAGCGTACCAGGCACCGCTGATCGTAACTTATCCTACTAACTGATTTACAAAGACATAAGTATCACCGCTCTAAATATTCACGTAGGGATTCCTGCCAATTCCTCATGGGATCGCCCACCGACATCCTCAGCATATAATTATCTAGTACCGAATAGGCTGGACGCTTAGCCGGTCGGACAAATTCCGCCGTAGTTACCGGGACGACCTCAACAGATTTACCTGCCTGGCGGAAAATTTCGCAAGCAAACTCATACCAGGAGCATTTACCCTGACAAGTAGCATGATAGGTACCATAGGCATCACTTGCTAACAGCCGGAAAATCGCCCAGGATAAATCAACAGTGGATGTCGGCGTACCTACCTGGTCATGGACAACGCGCAACGAAGGATTTTCACCAGCCAACCGCAACATAGTGCGGACAAAATTGTTACCATCTCCATATAACCAGGCGGTGCGCATAATATAATGCCGTCCAAGGATTTGACGCACTATTTCTTCACCTTGCCATTTAGTCCGGCCATACACTGTCTGCGGGTTAACAACATCGAATTCACGATACAGCTTACTACTGGATCCGTCAAAGACATAATCAGTGCTCACATACACCATGCGTGCGCCAGTTTCCAGACAGCCAGCGGCCATATTTTGTGCCCCGATGACATTAACACGAAACGCTCCGTCAGGATCAGATTCAGCACCGTCCACGTTGGTATAAGCAGCACAATGGATGACAGCCTGAGGTTTTACATCCCGGAGCAAGGACATAGTAGCCTTATTATCCGTAATATCCAGTGTATCAACATCGGTCAACACTAACTCATGGTTTTGCCCCTGTTTAGCAATCTCTCTGCCAAGCTGACCGTGTGCACCTGTCACTAAAATCCGCATAAAAACCGCCTCCTGTATTTACTCTCTGTCGAATTTAGGCAGTCGTTCCAAGGCAATATCGCGCAGCCGGGGATATTCTTTATCTTTACTCGAAAGTTCAACAGCTGACAGCGGCCATTCGATCCCGATATCAGGATCGTTCCAGCTGATGCCACCCTCAGCTTCCGGCGCGTACACATCACTACATTTATAAGTGAAGTATACAGTATCACTTACTACACAGAAGCCATGGGCAAAACCTGGCGGTATCCACAATTGCCGGTGATTATCACCAGAAAGTAAGGCGCCGGCCCACTGACCAAAAGTTGGTGAACCAACCCGGATATCTACTGCCACATCAAATACTTCTCCCTGGACAACTGATACCAGCTTACCCTGAGCATGCGGATTCTGATAATGCAACCCCCTTAATACACCACGGGTAGAAAAAGATATATTATCCTGCACAAATTGTTCATTAATACCAATAGCTTCATACCGCGATTTCTGCCATGTTTCTTGAAAAAAGCCACGAGTATCACCGAATACCCTGGGTTCAACAATTACTACACCCGGCAATTTTGTTTCTATAATCTTCACCATAGTCAGCTCCGATCGCTCGATATTCTATCCAAAAAGCCTGCCGTTAATGGCAGGCTTATACATTCACTCTCCGGCAATTTTCAAGAGATATTGGCCGTACCCATTTTTCTGCATAACACTGCCTAATGCTACCAATTCGCCGCGTGATATATAACCCATGCGATAAGCGATTTCTTCCGGACAGGCCACCATTAGCCCCTGACGCTCCTGGATAGTTGCAATGTAGTTAGATGCCTGCAGTAGTGATTCGTGTGTACCTGTATCCAACCAAGCATAGCCGCGACCTAAAGTTTCAACCCTAAGTGTATTCTGTTCTAAATACAAGCGGTTTAGATCAGTAATCTCTAATTCACCCCGGGCTGACGGCTTGATAGCTTTAGCCAGCTCAACCACATTTCGATCATAAAAGTAAAGTCCGGTAACTGCATAATTGGATTTAGGATGAACCGGTTTCTCTTCTAAACTGATGGCCTGCCCCTTGCTATCAAACTCAACTACCCCGTAACGCTCAGGGTCGTTTACCCAATAGGCAAAAACAGTTGCACCAGTAGCTTGCTTTGCCGCTTCCTGCAGCTTCTGACTAAAGCCATACCCATAAAAAATGTTATCGCCCAAAATAAGTGCACAGCTGTCATCACCAATAAACTCTTCGCCAATAATAAATGCCTGAGCCAAACCGTCAGGACTTGGCTGCACGGCATAGGATAAATGAATGCCCCACTGCTCGCCTGTACCAAGTAAGTTAACGAAGCATTCCCGGTCCTGAGGGGTAGTGATGATTAAAATATCCTGAATACCAGCCAATAGTAAGGTTGACAACGGATAATAGATCATTGGTTTGTCATAGACTGGCATTAGCTGTTTACTAACTGATTTTGTTGCTGGATACAGACGAGTGCCTGATCCTCCGGCCAATATAATCCCTTTCGTTACTGTCACTTTTGCTACTCTCCCATCCCAAGTCGTTCACGGCGATAGCTGCCATCTGTAACCCTCTGACACCACTCACTGTTGTTGAGATACCAATTTACAGTTTTGACAATGCCTGTTTCAAAGGTTTCCGCCGGTACCCAGCCAAGCTCCTGCTGGATTTTCGAAGCATCAATCGCGTACCGTAAATCATGACCTGGACGATCTTTAACAAAAGAAATTTGCTCTCGATAGGACTTCCCATCACGACGTGGACGGTTAGCATCAAGAAAGTCGCACAAGGTATGAACAATACATATATTGGTCATTTCATTATGACCACCGATATTGTATTTCTCACCTACGCAACCTTTCTCTAAGACTGTTAAGATAGCCTGACAGTGATCTTCTACGTATAGCCAGTCACGAATATTCTGTCCAGTCCCATATACCGGAAGCGCCTTACCCTCTAAGGCATTCAGAATCATTAACGGAATTAGTTTTTCCGGAAACTGGAATGGACCATAGTTATTTGAACAATTTGTCATCAATACCGGCAAGCCATAAGTATGGTAATAGGCACGCACCAGATGATCAGAAGCAGCTTTGGATGCCGAATACGGTGAATTAGGAGAATAGGGTGTTTCTTCGGTAAAATAGCCGGTTTCTCCTAGAGTTCCGTATACTTCATCGGTAGAAACATGAAGGAAGCGGAATTGAGCTTTCCGGTAGTCGTCAAGATTACGCCAATAATTCCTTACTGCCTCTAGCAGGGAAAAAGTACCGTTAATATTAGTTTCAATAAAGGCGGCCGGACTGTCAATTGAACGGTCAACATGCGATTCAGCTGCAAAATGTACTATTGATGTTGGTAGATAGTCAGACAGAATCTTGCCAACTAATGCTTGATCGCAGATATCGCCTTGAATAAACGAATATTGTGGATTTAACTCGATATCGCTCAAAGAGTCCAGATTTCCTGCATAAGTGAGTTTATCCAGATTGATGATTCTTGCATTGTTCAGTCTCAAAGCCATATGTATGAAATTACTGCCGATAAAACCTGCCCCGCCTGTAACAAGAATGGTATTCATAAAGATCCTCACTCTCCATTTTTAGCCAACTGTATTTGATAAAAAAGCCAGTTCCACTCAATGGTTTTAAATCATTCTATGTAAACCAATTGATAAACTTATGGATACTTTCTTCAAAACTCTGTCCGTGGGCTATACCCTAGTAGCTTTTTAGCTTTTGTAACATCCGCGAAAGTGGTTTTACATCCTCTGTCTGCAGAGGCATTCTATTTAACTCAGCCTTTTTCCCAACTGCAATCCCTATAGCTTGTACCATTCTACTTAGAGTGATTGTATTCTCTAATTCACCTGCAAAGCAGCATGAAACAGATACTTCTTATCGTTACGCTATCTATATTATCGATAAAAGATTATTACTATCATCTCACTAAACTATTTATAGCGTTGATAACTCTGTCTTGGTCGTCAAGCGACATGTTTGATCCTGAGGGTAAACAGATACCCCGCTGAAATAGAGCGTCGGATACACTATTATCCTCATAATGAGAATAATAACCACAATTTTTAAATATAGGTTGCAAGTGTAATGGTTTCCATACCGGGCGGGACTCAATATTAACATCCGCGAGTACGTCCATTATCTCAGTTGCTGTTACTCCGGATTGTCCATGATCTATAGTCAATGTCGTTAGCCACCGATTCGACATCCCATAAGGGGCTTCTGGCATAAACTCAAAACCTGGTATATCTGATAGAGCCTCAAAATAACGTTTAAAAACTTCGCGCCGCACCCTGACTCTATCATCCAGTACTTTCAATTGCCCCCGACCGATAGCAGCTAGTACATTACTCATGCGATAATTATAACCTATTTCACTGTGCTGATAATGCCGTGCAGGATCCCGGGCCTGCGTTGCCAAGAATCTTGCTTTCTCTAATGCCATCAGATCATCGGAAACTAGCATTCCGCCCCCGGATGTAGTAATGATTTTGTTGCCATTAAAAGAAAAAACACCAAACTTACCGAACGTTCCACTTGCTCTACCGTTATATGTTGAGCCAAGCGACTCCGCCGCATCCTCAACAACCGGCACTCCATAATTATTACATATTTTCAGCAGTGGATCTATATCTGCGCTCTGTCCATAAAGATTTACAATAATTACAGCTTTAGGGAGTTTTCCTTTCCTGCCAGCCTCTTCAAAAGCTCGCCTTAGGGCTATTGGAGACATGTTCCAAGACTGTGGCTCTGAATCGATAAAAACTGGTACACTTCTTTGATAAAGAATTGGATTTGCACTTGCCGCAAAGGTTAAAGAAGAACAAAAGACCACATCATCGGGTCCGACGTTCAATAGTTTCAGAGCTAAATGTATTGCCGCAGTACCTGAACTAAGTGCCGCCGCCCCTTTTATTCCTACATAATCGGCCATCTCACGTTCGAATAAATCAACATGCGGACCTAGTGGTGCTATCCAATTCGTTAAAAACGCTTCTCCTACAAATTCCTGCTCATACCCACTCATGTGTGGCGATGAAAGATATATACGCTTGCTTTTGTCCTCTATCACAGAACGTACCTCCACATCATAATTAAATATTCTGTTTTAAAGTTCTGCCAGGATTTCCAACAACGACTACACCGTCAGAAATGTTACGAATTATAACACTTCCCGCCCCGACTAAAACATTTTTTCCAATTTCTATCCTAGGTATTACGGAAGCGCCTACTCCCATCCAACTAAATTCGCCCACCTTTACTTCTCCAGCTACGTGGGCTCCCGGAGAAATATGAACACCTTGTGCAAGTTCACAGTCATGATCCACGGTTGCGCCAGTATTAATTATACTTCCGCAACCAATTTTTGCCCTTGCATTGACTGCTGCTTGCGCAAAAACCACTGTTCCCTCGCCAAGCTCAGCAGATTTACTTATATAGGCAGAAGGGTGCACGATAACTGGTAACCTATATCCGAACTGTTTCACCTGATATAACAGCTTGGCACGGGTCAAATTATCCCCAATACCAATAGCCGCATCAAAATATTGGTCTACTAGGTCGATGGCCATCTCAACCTTACCAATTACCGACCACCCGGCTACGGTTGAAATTGATGGATATTTATCATCTAAAAAGGCGATTTTATCCCATAGCCCCGTCTCTTCAGCTGTTTCCGCCAATACTACACCATGCCCACCGGCGCCTAATATCAAAAGACAAGTCATATACCGGTACCTCGAAACTTTTCCATGGTTGCATGCCCCCGCTGACTAATCCCATCACGTTTAAAAACTTTTAACACGGTCAACCAAAGTATTTTAATATCCAAATAGAACGACCAGTGATCAACATACCATACATCCAGTCTAAATTTTTCTTCCCAGCTGATTGCATTTCTTCCGTTTACCTGTGCCCAACCTGTTATACCAGGCTTTACTTCATGACGGTGAGCTTGGTCAGCAGAATACAACGGTAGATATTCCATCAGAAGAGGTCTTGGTCCTACCAAACTTAATTCTCCATGAATGACATTGATCAATTGTGGCAATTCATCCAGACTTGTACGGCGAAGAAGCACTCCAAAATTTGTCAAGCGCTCTGGGTCTGAAAGTAACTTACCATTTTTATCACGTGCGTCAGTCATTGTTCGAAACTTGTAGATGTAAAATGGTTTTCCGTGTAAACCCGGTCGTTCTTGTTTAAAAAGAACCGGTGAGCCAAGATTGATTCGTATCAATACTGCTACAACCAATATAATCGGTGTTAGGAAAATCAAAGTAAAAAATGCCACCAAAAAATCAAATATTCTCTTCATGCATTATCAAACCCATTGTGTTTAAGATTGCTTTATTCACTTTATGTACGTCGTATTTTTCCAATGCTATACGCCTACTTTCCCCACCCATAGCAGTAATTAAGCCAGGTTGAACAATGAACCTTTCCATTGCTTGTGCTAATGCTCTACTGTCTTTAACCGGAACCAAAAAACCATTCACCCCGTCCTGAACGGTCTCTTTACAACCGGGAGAGTTGGTAGTAATAATGGGCTTTCCCATAGACATGGCTTCTAGAATTGATCTGGGAGTTCCCTCCGGATAGAACGATGGCAAAACATATACACTTGCATTAGCGATATACGGCCTAACATCTGCTGTTTCACCTAAATAACGCACAAGTCCTTCTTCCTCCCAAGCATGAATTTCATACTTGCTAATAGCGGACGGACTAGTTTCGATACTACCTAATATTGCAAATTCGACTTCAGGAAATTTTTGCCTGATCAGTTTTATGGCAGCAATGTAATCGTGAATACCTTTTTCTTTGATCATTCTGGCAATCAGTAGAAAGCGTACCGGATGGGTCTGGGCTTCGCATAACGAAAACCGTTCTGTGTTTACTCCTGACCCGTTAATCAATACCGCCTGCTCATCCACAATCAAACTAATCTTTCTAAAGCAATTACGATCGTCGGGGTTTTGAAAAAAAACTTTGTTATTGCAATCAAGCGCAATCCTATAAAGTATTTTTACGAATAAACCTATAAGCTTTTGACGCACCGTATCATTCCCAAAGGCATATCCCAAGCCTGTAATCATCGAATATACGTTTTTAACACCAGCAAAGCGGGCAGCTAGAGATCCGTAAATGACAGGCTTAATTGTATAAGTAAGGACTATATCAGGCTTAACTTCCTTGATGATCTGTATCAAGCGAATTAGAGCACCTAGGTCTTTTAATGGATTCATACCTGTTCGCTGCAACGGAAACGTTCGATATGTTGCGCCAAGTCCTGCAATTTCATCTTCGAACCCCTGTTCCGGGGCCAGGGCAACAACCTCGTGGCCTTGTTTTATAAAAGCTCTGATCATATCGCCGCGAAAGTTCACTAGCGATCGAGCATATCCAGCTGTAATAACTATCTTTGCCAGAATTATTCCCCCTATTGAACAACCGAATATAATATCTCCGCTAGCCTTGGTGCTGTGACCTGTACACAATACTCTTTCTCAACAACAGCGCGTCCCTCTTGCCCCATTTTATCCCTCACATGTTTATCATTGCGTAATCTCTGCAGCGCGGCTTGCCATTGCTCAGATGTCGTTGCGTGAAATCCATTTAATCCATTACGGATAATCCGCTGATTTACACCCACAGGACATCCGATAACAGGTTTACCGCAACCCATATATTGTATTAGTTTAAACCCGCATTTTCCTCTCTCCCACGGACTGTCAAAAAGAGGCATTATGCCTACGTCAAAAGAAAGCAGTTCTTGAATTTCTGAGGCTTCACTCCATGACCTTATCTCAACAGGAATATTAGGTAGGTCTATTTTTCCAGCACCAACAAGTACAAGTTTAGAAAGGCCGTCTGCACAGAATTTTGTTAAAGGTTCTTGAACACACCTGATATACTTTGTTGTGCTTGGTGACCCAATCCAGCCAATAACAAACAATTCATTGTTACTAATTGACTTGCTAGAGTATTTATCTAAATCAACAACTGTCGGCAAATATTCAACACGTTTAGCTCCAGCTGCAATTGCCCGATCCATTAGATACTGGTTTCCTGCGATAACCACTGACGCGTTTTTCATTACTCGATCTATTTTATGACCTAATGTCGCACGGACAATTGCCTTATTGTTGATATCATAGTTATGAAAAATTGCGTCATCATAGTCCACAACATACCTTATTTTCCGATATCGCATAAAACTTTCAACCCATTCCGGAAGCCATGGAAAAAGTTCTTTTTCAATCCAAAGCAAATCGTACTTTTTAGCATGAAATAAGTAAACTATTCTTTTTAAGTAAGCATTGAGAATTTTAAAAGCAGACTTCCCCTTACCTGAATAGAACTGTTGTAAATACTGATCATCAAACAGAGGTGCAGTTGTAACTTTAATTCCGCACTCATTCAAAAAAGGAATATATTGATATGAGCGATAACGGCTACTTGCTCCAAAAGTAGTATATCTACTTAGTAGTAATACTTTCATAAGGGGTCTCTCCAACGATCATATCCCATTCGTGGTAAGTTTACCCAAAGTTTCTGATACCCTTGAAATGTCTCGGATAGATCAGAAAGAGATAGTTTTCCTATTGCAAATAGAATACGAGCTAAAAATTCAATTGAAAGTGTCCCAACTAAAACTGTTAGTGCCTCCAATGCATTAAAATGCTTATAAGAGTACTGAATACGGCTTCGAAGAGAATAAAATAAACGAGTTGCTTTAATTTGGTCAGAGGTTCCCCCACCTTTATGAAACGCTTGGGCCTCAGTCAGGTAAAAGCTCTTCCACCCCGCTTGCCGCGCCCGACATGAAAAGTCTAAATCTTCTAAATAAACGAAGAATAATTCATCAAATCCACCTAAATTTTTAAAAAGATTATTCCTAACAAAGAAAAAAGCACCTATAACATGGTCAATTTCTCTACTCTGCTTGTGATCCCATTCTGTCATAAAATGACTCCTACAGTGTCGAGGGAATATTTTATCTGCACCGATCATTTTAGAAAGAAAACGGGAAAGAGTGGGAAAGCGAGCACAAGTTCGACTAATAATTCCATATTGATCCAACAGTTGAATTCCTAGAATACCAACGCCTGAATTTTCTATTTTATCCATAAATGCAACGCACTTTGTGAGCGAATCTTTGTATAGGCAAGCGTCAGGATTAAAGAACAAGATATAATCAGCATCGCTCTCTTTTGCACCTTGATTACAAGCAACACCAAACCCCCTATTCTGCGGGTTTCTAATTATCTCTAACGGTAAATTAAAATCTAGGTAATCTGAAGATCCATCAGATGAGGCATTATCTACAACGACAACTCTCTCCAGAATGAAGTTATCTTTATCAGTTTCAACTATTGAATCCAAGCAGTTTTTGAGTTGATCTCCTGAGTTCCAATTAATAATAACTATATCCAAGGCTCGTTTCAAAGAGAAATCGCCTCCTTAATTTTATACCTGGCGACTGATGTAAGAGGGAAAAAAATTACCCATAAATAGCCAAATGTTAGCAAATAACCATTTGTATTAGCTGAAATAATAAATGAAACAATACCAAACATATGTGCAAGAGCATATTCGCGATACTGATATGGAATTGCCTTATCCCTAACTATTTTCAATATCTGTATAATAATGTACATAGTCAGAACTGTATAAATTAAAAAAGGAATTAACCCTATTTCGACTAATAATTTTGCAAACGTTAATTCATACCCAAATGGATTTTCTATTACTCCCACATTCTCATGCACAAACTGATCGCCCTTATAAATTATCAAATTAACACTGGTTAAGCCATGTCCGAAAAGCGGCGCCTCCTGAAAGTAGCCATACCATACATCAAATTGTTCGTATCTAATATCAGAACCATTTAACTTATTCGCTAGTTTTAAATTGTAGAATTCATCGAGTTTTGCACCATCGGTAAATATCAAGCTTAAAGAAAAGATCATCATGGACAAAGACATCATCCATGTAAGAAAATATAACTTTTTTTTTGTACGTAGTACCTTATATAGAACTAAACAACAAATGGATAGGACTATTACACCAATTAGCGCAATCCGTAGTGAGAAAAAACTCGCCAATAAACAAACAGACAATGTCATCTTCTTCCACTTACTGTATGTTTTTCCATAAAAATAGTGAACCAACATATACGGAAGGGTAAAAATAAGGATTGGAAGGTTATTCGTTGAAAAGGCCATTAAGCCACTCCCACCTAACCCCATACGATAATCTAGATCTAAAAACATTAATGGATAACTCTCTCTACCAATGGAAACAGAAAAAAGCAAATACAACAGCGCATTCGTAGATATCAGCAGGCTACTAATATGGAATGCTCTGTCGAATATTAAATTTATATTTGGCCTCGTTGATAACAACAACATAACAGCTAAATAGACGCAAATATCAATAACGAATACATTTAGACCACGAGTTGATAATCCATTAAGAAAAACGTCATATAAGTTTAATGATAGTCCGAGAATTATCGCTACCAGGCTTAGAAAAAAAATAGTAGAGTTGATGCAAAGACATTGTTTACCACTTTCCACCATATACGCTAGTAGTAAGAATGCAAGAAAACCAAATTTTATAACTGGATAGCTTGAAGGAAAAAATAATACCATAGTCATCAACAAAACTATTACTGTGTCCAAACATTTCATTCTTCATGTTCCTCATTTCGAACTACAAAATCTATACTATTTCATAATTTCATACCACTGTGGAATTACTTTATAATGGCTAAAATCACGACAACGGTCAGTTGCTTTAGAGATAAATGAAGTACGCTCATTTGTGTCAGCTAATAATCTGATAATATTGGAACAAAGAGAAGTTTCAATTCTGCTTCTATTACCGCCTGAAAACTGAGGAATAAGAATTCCGTATTCTGAATCACCTAATATTTCCCCAGGTCCTGTATTGCAATCAACAGAAATGACCGGAATACCACATGCCATAGCTTCAACCAAAGCGTTTGGAAAGCCTTCAAAACGGGAAGTTAATACGAAAACATCCGCCTTATCAATGTACTTATACGGATTACTTTTGAAACCAAGCATATGAATAGATTCCGATACACCTAAAGAATTACCTAGTTGAGTAAGTTCGTCTCTTAGCTCCCCTTCCCCGATAATGACAAGCTGAAGATCTGGCAGTTGTTTTTTTGCCTTGGCAAATGCCTGAATTAGATGATCTTGTCCCTTCTGATAGCATAGATTACCAACATTAATAATGGTTGGCTTCTCAAAAACTCTTTGCTCTTCCTGCGTGAGCGTTTCGCCACTAAGGTATTGTATCTTATCTATATCGTAAAGGTTATATATTGTTCGGATTTTTTCTCTGCTAACCCCATACTTTTCTACGAGTTGATCACCTAATGCTCGTGACACGGGTACAACAAGGTCGGCATTGGGGTATAGAAATCTAATAAGTTGTTTCATTCCCCAACCATAACATCCTAAGTTATCGAACTGTTCGTCAATTGATACTCGAACAGATATCACCTTTCTTGCCCGCTTGGTCATCAGGTTCAGAAGACTAGCAACTTCACCAAAACTAACCACCGTAGTAATACAGTTATCATCGATAAATTTTTGAAGTACCTTTATACGTATAAAACAGTTATGGATACGTGAAATAATGGACCTATCCTTTTTACCAGGTATATTGAGGTCCACTAATTTGGCGTTGTAATTGAACTCAGGATTTTCCGACCCAAAAAACAGGACGTACTGTTCAATATCTTCAGGCAATGCACAAGATATGTTACTTACTGCTTTTTGCATTCCTCCTTTATGCAAATGCCCGAATAGAAAGGCTACACGTTTTTTCTCGCTTAGATTATTCATTAAATACTACTCCATATTGCTTCTCAAATTGTGCAAGCATCATTATCTTAAATAATAAGTTACCCAATCGCCCAGTCTTATGGTGCATTTCCTGGATTTTCTCAACCTTGCTCTTATCCAACAAGTACATGTCCGCTTTCACTGCTTCCTCGAATAAGGGCCTCCATTGCTTCATCATCCACTCAGCTTCCGGAATATTAAAACCTTGCTTTCTCTCATAATTATAATCAGGTGGTAGATAGTTTCGTGCCACTTTCTTTAGAAGGTGTTTCGTAGTAATACCTGAAAGACGCAGGTGATCTGGCAAAGCATATGCAAATTCAACGATTCGATAATCCAGCATAGGTGCCCTTGCCTCCAAAGAACAATACATTGAAGCACGGTCCACTTTCACTAAAATATCATCAGGAAGGTAACTATATAAATCAACTCGAGTCATCTTTTGTAGTATTGATAGCTCCCTAACCTTTTCAAGGTTATTTGCTAGTAGATTGCGGTAGTTGTTAACCCCTGACAGTCCCCGCATGGCTTGTTCAACATTATCCTTTAGTGGCGATATTTCAGTATATTCCTTTAGTGAAGTAGTAAGTAGAAATTTATCTAGGTCGTCGAGCGCTAACCTTCTTAGGAAATTCTTTCCCCTGACCCCGACGGGTAATAGATGATGAAAAATTGACATTGCTTTCCTAATTGGAGCTGGAAAACCTTTATATTTTTGTTCATTTAAGATTAGAGAATAATAGGGATACCCTGCGAATAATTCGTCACCGCCATCACCGGACAATGCCACTTTTACATATTTGCTTATGGCTTTACTTACCATATATGTGGGTAACAGCGAAGAATCTCCAAAGGGTTCATCAAATTGTGAACCAAGCCGATCTAGTAGCCCGCCATCATGCGCCTCCACAGGAATTATTTGGTGATTAACCCCTACCCACTTTGCTACACTGTCCGCAATAGTTGACTCATCAAATTTTTGATGAGAAAACTTAGCAGTGAAGGCAACTATTTCTCGGTTGTATTGTGCGGCTATCGCGGTTATTAAGCTTGAATCCAAACCACCGCTTAAATAAGTTCCAACTGGCACATCGCTTTCCAAGCGTAACCGAACAGCATCGCGGAGTAACTCCTCTAGATGCCTAACAGCCTCTGTTTCCTCCATCTTATCATATACTGTTAAAGGTAGACTCCAATATCGTTGCTCCCTATATATTCGAGTTCTGCAGTCATACAAGCCGAAATGCCCAGGTAGTAATTTTCTTACGTGTTTATAAATACTTAAACTACCTGGAATATAACTTAATGCCATAAACTCGCCTAGAGCTTCTAAGTCAATATCTCTGGGCATTGTATCTTGTAGTGTCAAAAGCACTTTTAATTCCGAAGCCCAAGAAAATTCCCCTCCCCATAGCGTATAATAAAAGGGTTTTTTTCCCAGACGGTCCCTAGCAACGAAAATTTCTCTTTTTTCTATATCATATATTGAAAAAGCAAACATACCGTTAAGACGGCTTAGGCACCCCGTACCCCACTCATTATATGCATAGAGTAGTACCTCAGTATCGGAAGTAGTTTTAAATTTCCATCCTAATACCGCTAACTCCTCACGAATATCTCGATAATTATATATCTCCCCATTAAATGATATAACGTTTCCAGAAACGGGACAAACCATTGGTTGACTAGAACGGCTATCAAGATCAATAATAGCCAACCGCACATGGCCCATTGCTCCCATTTGATTATTGATGCCAATAGCACCATCAGCGTCGGGTCCCCGATGTTGCATCTTCTGTATAGCAACCTTCAAAGTCTCAGTTGTTATTTTTGAGCTACCCGCAATTCCACACATTGTTACACCTCATTTAGTCATAACCTGGAATCAATTGACCATGTGCTAACATATTGTTTAGCTACATTAATATGGTCATGTACCGTTTCCACATGTTTCCTTCCCTGAAAGCCCCAATCCCTAATTTGCTGCCTATTCTCTATCAGATATTCAAATTTTTCTATTATATCAGTGACGCTCGGTCGTATATTAATAACAGGTGACTGCGCCCAGCCAAATTCGCCTAAACTATGTTCTTCGCTACCCCCAAGCACAACCTTTCCTTTTGCAAGTGCATAGATTGCGTTAACTCCATAGGCTTGGCTGTAAAGCTGGTCAATTATTACATGTGCTTGGTCAACCACCTCCAAATATCTATTTAAAGGCATTTTTCCATCAATAATCACCGTTACATCATTAGGGTATTTCTGTTGAACATATTCAGCAGCCTGTTGAATTAAAGGAGTACCTTTAAACCCCTCTCTATTAATGCCGTGGAATAATATAAGTTTATTTTGCACAATATTATCTTTATATAGAATTTCTTTCGTATTTATGGGTAACGGAATGGATTTACGTAATTTGCGATAGTTCCTATATACTTCTGCATAATCATAGGCGATGGGTATTATCCCTTGTACTTTATCCGCCAATGTTCGGTTAAAATGAAGCAACTCCTCTTTCTTGAAATTACAGGTATCATTTAAATCTATCTTTTTACACGTCTCACAAGGTGAGTACTGATGTCGGTCTGAGTTTTTGCAGTATACACTATCGCAGCCAGCTGCAAGAAGGAAGACTCTGTCATTTAGTTGTAGTATTATGTCTTGAAGTATTGCGTTAATCCTGTAGGAGAATATAAAGGGATTGATGAGCTGGACAACATCATATCCAATAAAATACGGTAGTTTAATTATAGGATCAATTACTCTTCGTAGCTTATTTACTAAGCCATACCCACCATACGCATAAACAATATCTGCCGGAATATTTTTCCATCCGTCTCCGGAAGATGCCGTGGTCACACGGTGCCCCAATTCCACTAATCCTTCTTTCAAATTCTTATGAACACCACTGAACTCTCCCAAGAGCAGAATCTTCATAAATACTCCTTATCAACGAAATCCCTGCATATAGAATCTATCTATTTGTAAAGAATCATCAATCTTTCTTGGATAGAAATCTAATAAGTCTTGACAATTTGCCTAGATTTCCTATATATATAACCTCTGATAACCTTAGCACAGAGTAACATGAGGCGATTATAGTAAAAACCAGACCAAAAAATACGACATATTTATGGTTCATAAAGCTATGAAGTGACATAATAACACTACCACTACAAACAAAAATAAGTAAAAGACATAAATTCGCTCGATGCCAGGTGAACTCGGCCTTTCTGCCAACAATCCATGATATAAGCAGAAAACTAGTCAAATATGCAATCAAAAAGGATATCCCGGCAGAACCCATTCCCCAATAGGGTATGCCGAACCATAGCGATAAGAGATAAACTATATTCCAATAACTCTCAGTGATAAAGAACCATCGGTTTTTTCTACTGACTATGAGTATATATCCTAATGCATGTGTAGCAAGCTTAAAAAAACACCCTAATAATTGCCATCGAAGAATTTCTGCGGTTTCAAAAAATTCTTTTGAGTAGAGCAATGCTGTCACATTAGGCGCTAAAGTAATCATCCCAAGAATAACAGGTCCTGCAAGCAAAAAAGAAGCTTCCACCTGTTGATTCGCCATTTCACTGACCGCCTGTTTATTCTCAGAAACTTCTGCCAACCTGGGATAATAATCTGTTTCCATAGCCTTTAGTATAAAACCAAGGTACAGCATGGTAATTGTCCACGCCGACTGAAAAAAACCAGCAGCAGATATATCAAACGAATATATTAATATCGCACGGGTTAAATATTGCATTACAGCCCCCATCAATGCGGTAAGCATAAACACAAAACCCAGTGAAATCATGCTATTAACAACAGATGTCGAATCTAGCAAAGAAAACCTAAATATCAAATGCTTCGTATTCCTAAGATACCATCCTGATACTGCCATCAAAATCAAAGGCGGACCAATTACTACAGCAATTATTCCGCTCGTATCCCAACTCCAGACAGCTATGATGGCAATTACAGCGCTGATGACCCCACTCAGGACATTAGACTTTGCAATTTCCTTTAAGCGATGTGTCCCATTTAATATGGCGATGTGAGCTCCAGCAACATTTGTGGCCCAAACACCAACGCCTATAACCGCCACAGCAAAAGCAAATTCCCCGTTCCCAAAGGATATCCGGGAAATAGTCTTCGAAAATAATGCCATACACCCAAACCCTACAACTCCAAGTAACAAGGAAATCCACCACAATACTGCTTGACTCTGCTCTCGAAGATCATCCGAATTTTCTCCCTGGCTAGCGGCGATCTGTCGCACACCGCTGTTGGCCAATCCCATACCCGTAACTGTGCTCGCAGTATTTTGTAGCGTTTGCAACATGGCAATAAGCCCTATACCTTGGGGACCCAGCCAGATTGCCAACAATTTCGTCTTTATTATCCCTGTAAAAATGGAAATAGCGGTACTACTTCCCATTATCCTGGATGCTTTAAGAATTCTCTTCATCAAAACGCCTCAGTGTTTCAATGGCGCGACGTACGTCCCCCTCTGCTAAATGAGGGCCTATTGGTAAACTAACTATTTGTCGCGATATACTTTCACTTATTGGATAGGCATCTTTCAAATATAAACATTTCTTATAAGCCTGCTGCACGTGTGGCGGAAATGGATAATGAATTAGTGTGCTTATGTTGTTTTTAGTCATATACTCCTGGAGTTGATCACGGTTACTGCTCCGTATTACATATAAATGCCATACAGACTCAGCCCAATCTGGAACATATGGTAATGCATAGTTAGTCCCTGTCAAGCTGTGAGAGTAAACTTGAGCGATCTTTCTTCTTCGCTCATTCCATTCATCCAAGTACCTTAACTTTACCCGTAAACACGCCGCCTGAATTTCATCAAGCCTGGAGTTCACCCCTTGTAGCTCATGAACATATTTTATGCTTGATCCATAGTTTCTTAACATCCGTACTTTGTTAGCAAGTTCGTCGTCATTGGTTGTTATCGCACCGGCATCCCCAAAACCACCGAGATTTTTTCCAGGATAAAAACTCCACCCAGCAGCATCTCCAAAACCGCCTACACGTTTTCCGTAGTATCTTGCGCCCTGGGCTTGTGCTGCATCTTCCAATACTTTCACCCTATATTTCTCGGCTATTTGCAGTATCGGATTTAAGTCTGCAGGCTGCCCATAAAGGTGCACTGGGATGATTGCTTTTGTTTTCTCCGTAATAGCAGATTCAATCATATCGGGGTTAATATTGTACGTCTTTTCATCAGGCGCAACCGGAATCGGGGTAGCGCCTGTATAGGTTACTGCAAGCCAAGTAGCAATAAACGTATTACTTGGAACAATAACCTCATCACCCGCGCCAATGCCCCATGCACGGAGTACCAGATATAGCGCGTCAAGTCCGTTACCAACCCCAATACAGTTTTTTGTGCCACAGTACTGGGCGTATTCCGCCTCAAAAGCCTCAACTTCAGGGCCTAATATATACCAACCGGAGTTCATAACTCGCCGAAAAGCTTCGTCAATTTCATCTTTAATCTCAAGATAGGCAGCTTTTAAATCCAAAAAAGGAATGGACGTGTTCATTCTATTTTTCCCTCACCGCTTTATAAAAATCTTCATACTCCCGGTAGTAATCTGCTTCGTCGTAATACTCTGATGCAAGTACCATACAAAC
Source organism: Sporomusa sp. (assembly GCF_035561155.1). Classification (GTDB taxonomy): domain Bacteria; phylum Bacillota; class Negativicutes; order Sporomusales; family Sporomusaceae; genus Sporomusa. The sequence continues at coordinate 71,650 of NZ_DATMYD010000160.1, forward strand.
TGAACCTGATGAAAAATCAACTAATTCTCTCCACACCATTGTGGGGATCAATAAGCCACGGTAACTTCTGTTTAAACTAATTGTCTTCCGCTTATAACCATCATCTAATAAAACTTCGAAACTTCCTGACATAGCAATGATCAATTGCTGAAGATTTCGGTGTGCGTGCCCCCCCCGGGTTTCCCCGCCAGGTACATCATATAGGTAGTATACTCGTTTTATATCAAAGGGAATATGTCTTCCCCCCTCGACAAAAGTAAGATTTCCCCTCGGGTCAGATATCTTTGGCAAATCAATTATTCTGACTGCTTCAAGTCCCATATTATTCCCTCCGTTTCGTAGAGGTCCTATATTACATAGTTGCGATGATATTCGCGAGGTCAATTTCTGCTATTTCCTCTGCGAAGTATTGCGCCTCTAAATGTTCTCTTTTCCGTAAACCATTTATAATGGCAATAGCTGGCACACCAAGCAAACGGGCAGTTTTCGTATCTTCTTCAGTGTCACCTACAACTACAGCCCGAGTAAATTGCCAGTTTTTCAGAGCATCAATCTTCCCATTTCCTTGGTTAGTATTACAGTTAATTATTTCGTCAAATTCATTTGCCAAGTTGTGTCGTTTTAACTGCCATAAAAGATTCTCGCGTTTGTTACGCATTGTCACCAAAAGGATAGCGCTTGCATGTTTTCTCCACTTCCGAAGTGTTTGATGAATAAAAGGCTTTAGAGTATCGAACTGCAAATACTCCTTAGTTTCAATACAATCCATCCATTCTTCCATAAAACGCTCATATGACTCATGATAGCAAGAAAGACGTAGCATTTCTTTTCGACTTACCCTATCTCGTTTTAACTCCCAGTATTCAACCAAGTCCATGGGCGTGCCTCCGCCGCGCACTACAATATCACGAAAGCAATTATAATGGCGGTGTCTTCCATCCAATATAGGCCCGTCCAAATCCAAAAAAATATAATCCAACTTTTGATTAAATATAGTCTCACCTAAATTCTTTTGACAATTTTAGCGGGATTCCCCGCAATGATTACATTTTCCGGAAATTGACTTAATACTACACTACCAGCCGCAACAATACTGTTAGAACCAATTTCTACTCCTTTAAGTAGAATTGACCCCCACCCGATCCAAACATTATCGCCAATGATTACCTCTTTTTTTGCAACTTTATCAAAAGAATATCTCTGACCCATAACCTGCTTTCTGCGCTCTACTGGATCAACAGGATGAAAATCGGTGTCTGCGATAAAAGTGGCTGATGCGATCTGGCAGTTCTTACCGATAGAGATCCTTTTATAGGCCGTAATTGAAACACCGTTTAACTGCGTGTTGTCTCCAATTTCAATTAAGCCATCATAGCCCATAACAAACTTGCATCTATATGCTAAAGCCGTATTAGACCAGGCGAAATCGGAGTTAATAACAGCATTCTTTCCTATGCGGCATTGGCTGTGCTCGTACATCTTGATATAGGGTAATGCACCAAGGATGCGCACGTCCCCATCAAAAAAAAGACCTTTGTAGCTAGCTTGTAATAGCCATTTTTTAATTCTGTTTGGATCGAATATAGGCATACTCTTCCCTCAACCCATTTTCCAAGTTTAAAGTCTCAGCTCCTAGCAGCCTTTCCATTTTTGCCGTATTAAACACGTAATCCCGGGTAGGTAAATCGCGGTTTTCCACAATAGGCTTCAGACCTGTGCCCGATATCTCCATCAACATATTAACTAACTCCAGTATGGATAGAGCCCGACCAGATGCTAGATTTATCGGTCCATCATAAGTATTCAATTGCGCAGCCTTCCACAGTAAGCGACAGCAATCTGAAACATGCATAAAGGAGCGCTTTTCTCTACCACTTGTAAAGATACAAGGTGGATGCCCTTGAATTAATCCCTTAATGGTTTGGGGAATAATCTTTTTGTAAGCCTCTTCTCCTACTCCATAAATATGGCCAATGCGTAGTACCTGCAATACAACCCCTTTTTGGACAGCCCAGCTTTCCAACATATGCTCGCAATATAACTTAGACTGACCATACAGCGTAACAGGTTGTATCGGCGTTGCCTCGTCAAGGGGAGATTGTGGCGCATACACATCTACTGTAGAAGCAAATATGAACCGTTTCGGCAGCGATGGAAGATTATCACAAAGATGCTTCGTTCCCTCGATATTGCTAAAACACTGATTAATATTATTTGCATCCTGAATTTCTTTAGGAATAAAAGCACCTAAATGAAAGACAATATCAACAAATTCAACACCTTTTACTAAAAAATCGTTCATGGTAAAAGTATAATTCCGATGCTTGATACATGTATAACCATCGACATCACAACTGCTTAATAATACAATCTGATCGCCCGTACTCTTAGTATGATCCCTCAGACACTCCAATAAAGCAGTTCCAATAAAGCCGGTTGCTCCGGTAACCAAGATATTCATTAGATAACCCTAACAGTGTCAAAGATGGCTTGTTCCGTAGTTAAGAGAGGTTCTCTGTCCATACCTCGTATCCAAAGCAGCCCATTAGGCAAAGGGTTAATCTTTCTCTCCAGCGACGGAAATTCGTTATACAGCGCTATATCCTTAAAAATCTTCGGCATATTTAATCCGGCTTGCGTGAAGAAAAACACAGTTGTAAAAAACCGTGATATATTGATTTCGGTAGGATTAGGCCAACCGCGTCGGTCATAGGTCATATCAACACCATATATGCCATGAGGCTTTTTGTCTATTGCTAAAATGGAATCCCTGGCGACCTGCGTAACAGTATCATCGGAGCAAGTCTCCCCAACGCCTGTTATACCAGTAACTCCTGATAGGGTACGGTTACCAAAATTCCACGATTTACGCTTACGTGTCTGAGCTACCACTAATTCCCCCTGATACCAGATGGACAGCCACGTAACCGAGTCTGGCGTCAATAATTCTGCCGCCGTAAATTCACCCCAACCCTTGAAGCGTTCTATCCAAATACGCGCAAATTCAAAATCGTTTGTTGGTAGCGCCCCTTTGCCCCCACCACCGACAGTAGCACGCAGCCATATTTTCCCTTCTTCATTGCCAAGCTCATCAAATGCTACTTTAAGGTCATTTTCATTTTTAATCATTATCGTCTTAGGAACCCGGATACCCTTTCTGCTCCAAATCCGATATGACTTTTCTTTATCTACGCAGTTCTCTATAACTGTATGATCGGGCATATATAATTTGGTCCCGGTCGATCTGATTTTATCACGAAGTCTTGAAGCTTCAAGTATTTCCACATCATTTTGGAAATGAATGAGATCAGGTCGTTCTATAGCCAATACCTTCAACAGCTTTTCTTCATAAGAAGGATGATTAGCATAAGGAACCTGATATTTTTTTCTCACAGCAGACAACATTAAATCTGCCGGCTCGCTACCAATGCCAACGATTTCTTCACCTTTATCACACTGTATTATCGACTTAATTACATTTTCCGAGGGTGCTCCGCCAGCACCTGCGATAATAATTTTCGCCATATATGTATCTCCTTTTAAATTACTTGAACTTGACAACCTCTCAACAGTTACATCTGCCAATTAGAAGATCAGATACCGTATTAGACGCAAATAGGCAAGCTGGGGCATAATGAGACTCCAACATTCAATCCTAACTAGCATAAATCTGTTCTGCTTGATGTTGTACAGGAACGCCGTTAAGCTCACCCTTTACATCAAAGTTTGCTTTCTTAGTATTTCCTACACAATTTCTCTCTCTGGAGTGGAGATAAGTCGGAACTAACGTAGTAAGATTAAAAATAATTTCTTCGGAATGCAACGCTGCTCGTAAATACCCTAATCCCAGTTGGAATTGCTGCATATCTACCGCCTTAAGATTCGCTACATAAATTTTTTCATGTTTAGTTGAAGTTGTGCCTTCCTCCGCTGTAAGCAGTTCCTCAAAAAGTTTCTCCCCAGGTCTTAAACCTGTAAACTTAATCTCAATGTCTTTACCAGGCTCTAGTCCAGAAAGTTCGATCAGATCTGAGGCCATATCTACGATTTTAACAGGTTCACCCATGTCCAGAACGAATACCTCGCCACCGTTAGCCAAAGCACCAGCCTGCAGAACAAGCTGCGTGGCTTCAGGAATTGTCATGAAGTACCGCTTCATATCAGGATGGGTTATAGTAATCGGACCACCCTTAGCAATCTGCTTTTTAAATAGAGGAACAACACTGCCACGACTCCCCAGTACATTGCCAAACCGTACAGCAGCGAATCTCGTGCTGCTTACCCTGTTCATATTCTGGATAACAAGCTCAGCAACTCTTTTCGTTGCCCCCATTACACTCGTAGGATTAACGGCCTTATCGGTTGATATCATGATGAATATTCCCGTACCAGCTTTGTCAGCTGCTTCGGCAACAGTTTTTGTTCCAAATACATTATTACGAACGGCTTCCTCAGGCTGTGCTTCCATTAAAGGAACATGCTTATGGGCAGCTGCATGGAAAACTACTTCAGGCTTTAGACGAGTAAAGATGTCGTTAATTCTGTTATTATCACGGACATCGGCAATAACAGGTTCGAGTTTAAGACCACTATATTTTTCACGCAGTTCTCTGTCAATCTCGTAAATACTGTTTTCACCTTTGCCTAATAGTACAATCTCACTCGGTGAAAGTTTGGCAATCTGCCGACAGAGCTCTGAGCCTATCGACCCGCCTGCACCGGTAACTAATACACGCTTCCCGGTAAGATAACCGGCAATCTGTTTAAGGTCAAGCTTAACCGGTTCACGGCGCAGCAAGTCTTCCAGATCAACATCCCGTAACTGTTGTACAGTTATCTTGCCGTCAATTAATTCGTAGATACCCGGAACTATTTTAACCGCACAGCCTGTCTGTTTACACCCCTGGACGATTTCTCGAAGCTGTGCTCCGCCGATTGAAGGAATAGCAATTATAATTTCATTTACCTTGTATTCTACCGCTATGCGCTTGATCTCCTGGCAGTTACCCAGTACTTTCGCTCCAAATAACATTTGGTTCTGCTTATATGTATCATCATCAATAAAGCCGATTAGTTTTTTCGTATCACAGTAACGATGGTAGATTTCCCGGGCAATCATTGCACCAGCATCCCCTGCGCCGACAATAACAGTATTGGTGGTCTTCGCTCTTTTCGTTTGTCGAATAAAGTGTAGAATCCGGATACATAACCGGCTGGCGCCGACAAGTACAATAACCAATAGCCAACTGATAATCGAGATGCTTCTTGGAAGATTTGCACCTGTTGAATACATATATACGCCTATAATGCAGCTGCTTATTGTTACCGCAAAGACAATTCCTAATAATTCATGGATACTGGCATACCGCCATAATCGTTGATATAAGCCAAAGAGATAAAATGTAACTAATCTAATCAAAACAATCTCAGGTGAGTAGCCGAAAACTAAATCCAAATAGCGCTTATCGACTGTACCTTCAAAACGGAGGTACAGTGCTATAAACGGTACGATAGCTACTATGACCGAGTCTATTAATAATAAGCAAAGCGACACCACTCTACGTCGCATAAGACTACACCTCAGCCTTACTTTGCAATTTTTTTCTCATTCCCGTAATAATAGTAGTAATACGCATGCTCTTCCTCAATCTCTACCCGGTTCAATATTACGCCAAGTATATGCCCGTTGGCTTTGGTTAGAAGCTCCTTAGCTTTTTGCGCCATCTCTGGCCTGACTTCGCCCGCGCCCAGCACCAGCAGAATACCATCTACGCTTGAGGCTAGCACACAGGCATCTGTAACGGCTACCGTTGGTGGCGCGTCAATAATGACGATATCGGCTAATTCTTTCAGAGAGTCAATGATTTCACGCATCCTGGCTGACCCCAGTAATTCCGACGGGTTAGGTGGTATCGGTCCGCTGGTTAGTACTTGCAGGTTATCGATATCAGTATCCTGGATTAAATCTGCCACAGGGCGTTCTTCGACAAGGATATTGGTCACGCCCCTGTTTTTCTTACCAAAAATTTTATGCTGGACTGGCTTCCGTAAGTCACAGTCTACAATAATTACCTTTTTCCCCGACTGAGCCATAGCTACAGCTGTGTTGGCAGTCGTAGTTGATTTGCCTTCGCCTGGTCCGGCGCTCGTAAACATGATTACCCGCAGATCACTGTCTACTTTTGCAAACTGAATATTTGTCCGCATCGTGCGATAGGCTTCGGCAATCGGCGACTTTGCGTCCTCATGGACGATAAGCTGTCTTTTTTGAGTCATAATTCACCTCATTCTAATGTTCATACTGCATTAACCCTGATGCCCGATCTTACCTTTGATTAACTCATTGATTTGTGCAAACCAGCTAATATTGCGCGAGGTTGTATCACTATCAAAGTCAGGAATGCTGCCAATGACCGGTAAATCAAGATAATGCTCGACATCCTCGGCGGTTCTGATTGTTTTATTGATATATTCGTTGAAGAAGGCCAGGCCAGTACCTACAAAGAGACCAAGAATAGCGGCAATAGCTACATTAAGAGCTTTTTTCGGCTTAATCGGGTTCTCTGGCGCAATTGCTTTGTCAATGATTTGCACATCTGTTGGTTCCATTACTTCACTAATGCGGGCTTCTTCATAACGTTTAGCCAGCATAATGTAGATTTCCTGAGCAACACTGGCATCACGGGCAACCTTAATCAACCCTTGTTCCTTGGCCGGCAGTTTGGCGACCTCCCGGCTGCCTTCCAAGATAATCTGGTCAATAGCTTGCTTTTGGGCAGAAGCGATTGCTATCTCAGCTTGTGATTGAATTTTGGTCAGTAACAGCCCTTGGTGAATCGGGTCAATTGATGGTGCTTCCGCGTTTACTACCCGGGAAATTTCCGCATTGAGCATAGCTCGCGTTTCTGTTATAGCAGCTTGTATTGCTGTCACTTTCGGATGCTTGTTCGTATAGTTTGGTGTTAGACTTACAAGTTGAATTTCTAAATCAGTCAGCTTCGCTTTATACTGTTGAATTAAGGGATTATCAGCTATAATTCCGGGGCTTTGATTGCCAATTTGCTGCTCAGTGCTGGCAAATTTTGCTTGCGAGGACGCCATGGCAACCTTATTATCGGCGGCGAGTTTGTCGATACTGGCCAGCTTGTCTAATAACGCCTTTGATTCTTGAGATGGATCCACTATTTTCTGCTCTTGCTTGAATTTTTGTAATAATGATTCCGCCTGCTCAAGCTCTGCTTTAGATTCTTTTAGTCTTTGACCGATAAATTCTTTAACTGTTGACTGTTCCCCCCTGACGAGAGCTGTCATTCTATCGAGAAATACATTCACAAGTGTATTAGCAATCTGTTGTGCTTCTTCAGGTGAACCAGCCTGCACTTTGACATCTAATATCTCGGTATCTTTTACCGATTGAGTGGTTATCCTTTTTAGCATGTCTTCGTATGTAGGTATTTCTTCCTTATTGGTTTGTGTTTTGTCAATAACCTCCTGAACTACCGTCCGGCTTTTGATAATCTCGGCATAAGTAGACATTAATTGTTTGGTTCCTGCGGGGCTACCAGTAGGCAGGTCGGCTAGCAGCGAACTTGCCAAGCCCTTCGGTTGCTTAACCCTGAGGGATGTTTCTGCCTCATATGTAGGAGGAATAAGAAAGCTGACTAAAGCAGCTATGATTATAAAAAGCATTAAGGTACCAAAAATTAGTTTTCGTTTCTTTTTTATTGTCTTAATTATATCTCTCAAGTCCAACGTGGTTTCGTCCACTGCGATACCTCCAAATAAGGATTTTACAAACTTTAATTATTGTTTATTACACTAATCTGATAAGTGGCCGAAATCCACGGAAGGATGTCTTTGGCAAATTCAATTCGATTATTTTTCGTCAGATAGACAATATCGCCGTCATTTAGAGTAACGTTTTGCGACATGTCGCCTTTTTCCAACAGATTAAGTAAATTGACTTTCAATGGAGCATTGGTTTGCTCTTTGCGAATAATATACACTTTTTTCTTAGCGGCGTCTCGGGTATAACTGCCTGCGCTGCCAAGTGCATCAATCAGGTTATGCTGCTTCTCAATCTCATACATGCCGGGTTTTACTACCTCGCCAAATACGTACACGCGGGTAGTCCTAAACTTGAACACATTGACACTTACTACAGGGTCTTTTATGTATTGTCCCAACTTGGATGTTATTGTAGTGGCCAGTTCGCCAGGGGTCATACCAGCCGCCTGAAGTTCACCAGATAATGGAATAGAGATCTTGCCGTCCGGTCTGATGGGCAGTTGATCAATTTTAAGCTCATCAAATCCCCAGACATTGATGGTTAGTACATCGCCAGCCCCAAGTTGATAGTCTTGGGCCACTATAGGCAGCGGTAAAATCATTACTAAGAATAAAATAATTAATACGTATACCGATCGTCGCATCTGTTTCCTCCTTGGTTATTGTTAATTGCGGATTTAAAACGAACCTCATAAAACCTCATAATATCTCTCTTATTATTAGACGTTATAGCTTTAAATCCTGCAGTCAGTATTGCAAACTGTTAACTTACACAATAAAAAAACAACCTGGAATTGTTGTCCAGTTGCTTTCGTTGCTGACTTTCAATTTGAATATGCAAATACTGCTACCTTAAATCAAGTTTACTATAAAAAGCACGCAACGGTTGCTTAATTTTACTATTTTGAGAGGTCTTAGTACAGTAAGGCGATTCGTTTTGTTCTGTCACCATAGGGCTTTAGTACTAATACTAATACTACACTAACTTGTAAAATCCTTTGAAAATGTCAAAATATACATAAATATATATATTTCGACATTTTCTGCACTATCTAGAAGATTCACCTGTTCACTGAAATTTCTATTATCAAATCTTGGTTACTTAACAGATTTGCGACACTTAATAGCAAAAGTAATGTAGTCCTGCAAAGTCTCTATTAACTCGCTCTGCTGCGATGTGGTCAGGTTGTTTATAGCTACAGTACCAAGCGTTTCCTGGATTATACTACTTACTTGATATGGAAAATATCCCAGGTTGTTGAGTTGTTTTATTAAATCTTGTATTTCCTTAATTTCTTCCACGGGCAAGGCACCTCCACTAATCCAAGACCTTAGTCCTATAGATTTAGGACTTTTTTCTTGTTTCTTTTATATTATATAGAATAATGGAAAAATACACCTCCACCTTTAGGTGTATATTGGATATTTTTTTCCATTTTCTTTTAGAGAGAGCGGAAACGCCCTCCCATTATGGATTATTGACGATCAGACCGAGCTCCCACGCTTTCACAAGCGCCTGTGTACGGCTGCGAACCTCCAGTTTTGCAAGCAAATGGTGTACATGGGTTTTAATAGTGCTGATTTCTACCCCCATAACCTGCGCGATCTCCCGGTTTGATAGCCCAGCGACCATCCGGCCCAGCACTGTTTTTTCCTTTTCCGTGAGGTCGGGCAGGTTATGGGACGACTTCGTCCGGATGACTTTCTGCTTCATCAGCTCGTCGTACAAAGCATTATTTATCATGGCGTTATGCAACGATACTGCCGCCAGATTTGCAAATCGCGTCAAAAAATCTGTTTCCCGTTCTGTTAATACCCTGTTCTCATTAGAAAATCCCAATCCGATAACGGCAACCACGCCATTGTCTGAACGCAATGGGATGCCCATAACAGATTGAACAATATCCCAGCCATAAGGCCGATCGAGTGCTCGTCCTTTCCATTGCTGAATATTTTCGACCGTTACAGATTGCCCGGTTTTCCAAACTACACTGGAAACCGAAGGCTCTTCCTTTTTTCGTGCCACCCCCTGGTAACAACGGTAAAGTCCTTTACCATATTTCAGTTCCATTCTTTCCTGCTGATCATTCACAATATAGATAAATCCGTGAGGGGTTTTGGCTAAGTCACACGCAATATGAACGATAGTCCGGTATATTTCCTGCAGATTCAAATTCTGCGCCAGAGCCATAGCAATGTGATACATTACATTTACTGCCCCAAACACAGAATCATCTCCATCGTCAGCGTAACCTGTTTCTGTGAGCGGCTTTGTTTCAAACATCGTAACATCATCTCCTCAATCAAAAAAAGCCGCAGTGGCTACACACCAAGGACAAGTGTTCCCAGACTGTAAGCGTAACAATAACAATATTCTATTTTTCCCATTTATTTCCTGTTAAAATTAAGCCGATTTGAATTTTTTTCCAAATAAATTATATTATATTTTATAACGCCATTGGCTATTTGTTGCTACCTGCTGCAGCCATAAATCCGGTGGCAGCGGCGGAACTATACAAGCTTCTGTTCCAGTGCCGCAATGCCTGTTTCCCGACTGGCAAGTTCACAGTAAGCCTTCGCCAGCCCGACCGCATACATTCCCCCCTTCATTATTTACTCTATCTCAATAATAAGGGAATTTGATGTATTTAGCTTACGGTAAATTGCTGATATGACTTTCGTAAAATTGCTGCCTTATTAAAGTAAACAGGTAAAAAAAACCGTCCGGGTCTACAGCCCAGCCGGCTTCATGGTTCGATCCCTCGATTATTATCGAGAGTATATTTTTTTATATTCTGACGGCGCTGTGCCTGTCTGTTGTTTGAAGGCCGCAGAAAAATGGGGAATAGTAGAAAATCCACAGGCATAGGCTGCTTCGGCGACTGTGCACTCCCGCCTTTCCAGCATTTTTTTCGCATTTTCCATTCTGATCTTCAGCAAAAATGCGTGTGGCGTCAGACCTGTTTTTTCCTTGAATAGCCTGATAAAATGATAGGGTGTGATATGAAGCAAACGGCACATGTCGTCAAGTGAAATAGGGATGTCATAATAGGCCTGCATATAGTCTATGGCTTTATGTACATAGCTGTAATTGTCTTTCGCCGCCAATTTACTGTCAAAATTGCTTGCCGTCTCGCGCAAAAGGTAAACAACAAGCTGTATCGCAATGCTGTCCAGCATCAGTGGCAAACCGCCGCCAAATATACTGATTTCGCGCTGAAGTTGCATGATCGTCTGACGAATATTCGTTGAGCACGGATTATCAACTTCAGCGAATACAATACCACTAGCTTTCTCAAAGCCCAGTTCGCCTGCGATCTTTGCTAAAAACTGTTTATCAATGGCTATTGTTGTGTACTCCTTGGTTTTAACGGCATGCCGGATATATACCTCGTCGCCCGGATTGAAGGTAATCAACCGGTTTTTGCTGACTACATACTCCTTTTTGCCGATAAGTACCGGCGGCGGAGTAGTGGAAGGCAGTACCAAATGGTAATCCGGATTAAGCATTTTAACATTATTGATATATACGCGCGGTTTAAAAAGCGCTATTCCGCTTCCTATATGGTTTGAAGTCTGTTCCCATATATCCGGCGGTATTTGGCTGCGTAAACTGAAAAAATCGCCCACTTGCTTTGCGCCTCCTTACGATAAAGTACGTGGCAGCAGCTACACACCAAGGACAATTGTTCCCGGCCCGCAAGCGCAACAATGACAATATTCTATATTTCTCTTTTATCTCCTGCTAATAATTACCTGTTTCGTAATTATCTTCCATAAAATCCTTAATATTTTATTTTATGGCAATTAAGTAAGAAAAACCGCTAGCGCGGTCCTTTGGTATTGAGCACATCCGAAAGTCGGTACTCAAATCCATGAACCCCTTTGTAATAACGTGGATGCATTACCCCACCGCAAGATTCACAACTAAACTGTGGTGGGTAGCTTAGAT
>NZ_DATMYD010000161.1:0-19984 GCF_035561155.1 Sporomusa sp.
ATGTGATACTGTATTGGATCAACAGGTAGATCATAAAAATTGAATACGATAGGATGAAAAATTTCATCATCAATGAAATTTTTCATCCTATCGTAATTTTATTTACACCCATTGAATTACTTTCCTAGAGACAATGCCCTCATGGCATGGAACTTGCTTTTAATCAATAACAGAGAATTGAACCTTCAATTTCGAGATATCCATCGGACGAATTAGGATTAAATCGCTTCATATCAAGGTTTATTTTAACTTAGATAACCTGATACTTATTTCAACCATTTAATTTTGGCACGGAAGTTGCTTTAATACTTTGATTATGCGTCGGAACTTGGCATTTTTGGAGTGAAAAAGGAATTTAGACAATAAATTCCGGATAATTTGTTATACAAAAATTGGAAGGAATAATCGGATAGGTGGTGAACTGTTTAGTAAAAAAATAAAAGAGGGGATCGCCATGCTAGATTTGTTAGCTATTGCTTCCCATGACTATGCAGTTTACTCAGATTTAAGTCAATTGGTGGTTAATAACCCTGTAGATTTGCAAGGTAAACGCTACGGGATAATTTTTAACCAAAATATGATTGTATCACTTTTGTCTGTTTGTTGCTTGCAGGCTTTGATGAGGAATGGCATTCTGGAGCAGGAAGAACTAATAAATAGTTCGCAACTTAGGTTTAAAGTTCTACCTTTTTGTGAGCCTTTTGGCAGTATAGAAAATCTAGACTGCGAAGTAATCGTCTTGGTCAACGAGCAAGGTTATCCTACGGGGGTTATCAGTAACGTAGAATCCATAGTAGACTGCGTCAAGTATTTTAACTTTCAAGAATCTGAAGCTAGAAAAACACTGATGGAGTATGAAGCAATTTTTGAATCCCTAGAAGAAGAAATTTTTGTAACTGATCAACAGGGAATTATCCTCAGGTTAAATCCTGCTTCTGAAAGAGTTTTTGGACTTAAGAAGCAGGATCTTATTGGTAAACATGTTTCTGAGCTCGTTAAAAGAAACATTATTTCAGCAAGTACCACCGAAGCTGTATTAGAACAAAAATGCAGAGTGAATATGATGCAAGACATGATGATATCAGGCAAAAAAGTTATTGGAACTGCTATTCCCATTTTGGACGAAGTAGGTCAACTTGTTCGTGTAGTAAGTACCTCAAAAGACATCGATCAGATTAATCGTCTAAAGTCAGAATTGGATAAAAAGAAAACTGAATTAGGACTGCGGGATCAAGAACTAGACCTGCTAAGAAGTGAAATTTTTTCTCGAGTAAAATTTGTTTATGCCAGTGATGCGATGAATTCGATCAAAGATCGGATTCTTAGAATTGCAGATACTGATTTAAGCGTGTTAATCCACGGCGAATCCGGAGTGGGTAAGGAAGTCATTGCCAAGGCTATTCATTATGCAAGTAAGCGTAAGAACAAGCCTTTTGTCAAGATCAACTGCGGGTTAATCCCCGAGAACCTTCTTGAATCCGAGCTTTTTGGCTATGAACGGGGTGCTTTTACGGGTGCAGACAAGAACGGGAAAATAGGAAAGGTTGAGCTTGCAAATGGAGGGACGCTTTTCCTTGATGAGATTGGGGAGATGCCTCTAATGCTGCAAGTTAAATTATTAGAATTTTTGCAGGATAAAACAATTTGCCGAGTAGGGGGTACCCGCTCTATTCCGATCGAGACCAGAGTTCTAGCTGCAACGAATTGTAATTTGCAGGACATGGTCACAGAAAAGTTGTTTCGTCAAGACTTATATTATCGTCTGAATATTATGACTATCAAGATACCTGCTCTAAGAGAACGTAAAGAAGATATTGATATTTTAGTTGAATTCTTTAAGCAAAGGATCAATAAGAAATACGGTATAGCGAAACGTATTTCTCCAGAGCTAAAGAAGGCTTTGTATGATTATGATTGGCCGGGAAATGTAAGGGAATTAGAGCATGTAGTTGAACGACTTATGGTGGTTAGTGACTCAGATGTCGTGAGTTTAGATAATATAGAGGATCAATTAGAAATTAAATCTAAAGAACAAAAAGCTTCGTTACCTCAAATCGTGCCTTTAAAAGCTGCAAAGGCCAAGGTAGAAGAAGAATTAGTACGGGTTGCGTATGCAAAATGCCATTCAACTTATAAGGCGGCAGAAATGCTTGAGGTAGACCAATCGACGATCGTAAAGTTAATAAAAAAATACAAGATAAAAGAACGTCTATCCCATCTTAGTCTAGGTAGTTAAAGATGAATACGGGGGAGCTAAGTAATGAATTGCGTAAACTTTGGTAAGTCAGTTTTACCTATTCCATCCAAGTTCTTCGGTAAGGCTGAGTGGTTAATTCCCAAGGAAGACCCCATTCCTTTGCTGAACGTTCAACATGCTGTAATAGAAGCTTTAAGGTCTCCGATCGGGAGTAAACCCTTAAGGGAAAAAGTAAAAATTGAGGATAGAATTGCTATCATTGTAAGCGATATCACACGCCCCGTACCGACAGCTCAAATCTTACCTCCCTTATTAGATGAACTACGATCATGTGGAATACCGGTTGAAAAAATAACAATAATTTTTGGTTTGGGGATTCATCGGTCAATGACGACTGCAGAGAAAGCCCAAGTTTTAGGTGAAGAGGTATTCTTAAATTATCGCGCGATTGAACCCCAGGAATATGTTTGCCTGGGAGAAACAACACGAGGTACGCCGATCGAAGTTTGCAGGGAGGTAGCCGAGGCTGATTTTGTTATTCTAACGGGAAATATCGAATACCATTATTTTGCTGGTTATAGCGGTGGGTATAAAGCTTTAATGCCTGGCGTTTCAACAAAAAAAGCGATTCAAAATAATCATAAAATGATGCTTCATCCTAAGGCAGCTATTGGAACTACCGATGAAAATCCTGTTCGGAACGATATTGAGGAATTTGGACGAGTCCTTCCCAACACTTTTTTGTTGAATGTCCTGCTCGGCACTCAAAAAGAAGTAACACATGTTCTTGCAGGGGACCCGATTCTCGCCCATCGTGTAGGTTGTGGGATACTTGATCAGTATTTTAAAGTGCGCGTCCCCAAAGCGGCTGATCTAATAATTGTGAGTTCAGGAGGGTATCCCAAGGACATTAATCTTTACCAAGCGCAAAAGGCCTTAGAAAATGCAGCAAGGGTTACGAAAGAAGGTGGTACTATTGTTTTGGTAGCAGAGCTAAAAGAAGGGTTTGGGGAAGAAACGTTTAAGCAGTGGTTAGAGAACTGCAAATCTACAGAAGAAATACTTGCGAGGATTCAGAAGGAATTTGTCTTAGGTGGACATAAAGCAGCAGCAATAGCTATGTTACTTAAGAATTATAATATTTATCTTTTATCCACGCTCCCCGCAGAATCAGTCAGGAACGTATTTTTAAAACCTCTTGATAATCTTTCTGACCTACCTGTGAAGGAAGCGGATATCATCTATATTTTGCCCTATGGGAATCAAACATTGCCTGAATTACAATAAACAACAGATAGAGAAGTGAGCCACCCCGGGCACACCAAAGCTTGTTTTCAAGCAGACAAATCAGGGCCACATAGGCATGGAAAATGAAAGCCAAGACTCCACTTTGTTGAGGGTCTTGGCTTTTTTTAAACAGATAGAATCGTGCGACCGGGATGAAAAAAATCATCAATTATGAAAATTTTCATCCTACGTTACAGAAAGTACTTGCTCTAGTGCGTGTTACGTCTTGTTTTCGTTTCTTGATCAAGTCAAAACTGCCCGTAAATAAAGCGCATGCAACAGAGTGTGAAGAATATTTAAATTATTCTATTATATTGGCTCGATCTGGTATGGAAATTGCTCTTATTAGGTATGCGACGGTCAAGTACAAAGAAAGGGGGACTGCGTATGCGTGAACACATTAGAGCTGTGGACCATTTTTTGTAGAGATGCAGTGCTCAAATACCTAAGGAGGCTTATGAAAAAAAGGAGATGAGAATATGGCAATATCCAAGTCAGTTGAAGATGCCCCGTTGACGCCATATCTAAAAAAACTAACTCTTTTTGCAAGTGGTGGAACCTTTTTGGATGGGTATATCTTAGTTATTATTGGAGTAGCACTTGCTCAATTAGGACCCGAACTTCAGCTTGATGCATTTTGGACTGCAATGATTGGGGTATCTGCTCTTGTAGGACTTTTTATCGGAACTTCACTTTTTGGATATGTGACAGATATTTTAGGGCGACAGCTCATGTTCACTATTGATATTATAGCGATAGTCATTGTTTCAATCGCAACAATGTTCATTACTACCCCGCTGGAACTTGTTGTCTTACGGTTTCTCATCGGAATTGTCGTAGGGGCAGATTATCCGATTGCTACTTCCCTCGTCGCTGAATTTACGCCCCGTAAGTATAGAGCGATGGCGATGGGATTCATAGCAGCAGTATGGTATGTCGGAGCAACTTGCGCGGACATAGTTGGATACTTTCTGATTGATGTGTCTGGTGGTTGGCGGTGGATGCTTGGAAGTTCAGCCATTTTTGCTTTGGCACTCCTAGTAGGTCGTATTGGAACACCAGAATCGCCCCGCTGGTTAGTTATGAAGGGGCGTGTCGATGAAGCACGGGACGTTGTAAAAAAGGTATTTGGTCCTGATGCAGAACTTGATTTGACTGAAGAGCGAGTAGAAAAGGTTCGATATAGCAGATTATTCACAGAGGGATATCTATCAAGAGTTATCTTTGTAGGTACAATCTGGATGTGCCAGGTCGTGCCGATGTTTGCGATCTATACATTTGGCCCTCAGATTTTGGATGGTTTTGGTCTGGGAACAGGGAAGCTTGCATTCTTTGGTGATATAGCAATTAGCTTGTTCTTCTTAGCCGGCTGTATCCCTGCCATGTACTGGCTAGAGTCTATGGGCAGACGACCCTTGTG
The DNA here is from genome assembly GCF_035561155.1 of Sporomusa sp. Lineage (GTDB taxonomy): Bacteria > Bacillota > Negativicutes > Sporomusales > Sporomusaceae > Sporomusa. The sequence goes on from NZ_DATMYD010000161.1 coordinate 4,905, forward strand.
TATTTGGAGCTTCGTAGTCATGTTTGTATCATTGCTCCTTCTGGGAATATTCCCCGCTGCACCTCTATGGATTATAATCGCTTTATTCGGAATATACGCCTTCTTTTCCGGCGGCCCTGGGATTCTACAATGGCTTTATCCCAATGAGCTTTTTCCAACTGAGATTAGAGCTTCGGCTGTCGGTGCAGCAATGGCCCTGAGCCGGGTGGGGACAGTCGCCGGTATATATGGTTTACCGTTTTTATTAGCTAAGTACGGAATCGGAGCAACAATGTTCGCTGGAGCAGCAGTTACACTCCTTGGCTTGATTATATCAATAACTATGGCTCCAGAGACCAAAGGACAGACGCTTGCTCAATCAAGCTCTGTCAAAACAATGTAATAGTTGCAAGTAAAAGTAATGTAGCCAACCTCTTCAACAGGAAGGCTACATTACTTTTATAGATTGCCCACTATGGCACTTGATGAAATTATTCATTTTGATGAATAATTTCATTAGCTAACCGCTGTTAGAATCGAGTTTCCAAAGGAAACGGATGTCGTTTTTTACTTGGAGGAAAAAGATGAAAGCGGAGTTGATGAGTAAAATGATGAGTAATAAGAGAAGTTTGATGGTAGTGTGCCTCTTTACCGTGACCATAATCCTTTGGGCATATCTTCCACAGACTGCGTCGGCGGAAGGCGAGTTTACCAAAATCGTAGTTTTTGGTGATAGCTGGTCCGATAATGGGTTTGATGACGGCTACGGTTTTAGATATTATTCAAATGGAAAGCTATGGTACGAATATCTCGCCAATATGTTGGGCGTCAAGTCTGTTGAAGGCAGAGCGTGGGGCGGCGCTTTATCAGGTCAAGGCAACTATAATTCGCCGGCAAAGACCTGGTCCGGCTTACTCTGGCAGGTTCAGGGTTATACTCCTGATTTGGAAACGGGACAGACCCTTTTTGCGATCGAAATCGGCATTAATGATCTACATGATCCGTCCATGAAAATACCCCCGAGCGCTGTTGTAGAAAACGTGCGGAAAGCTATGGTGGATCTTATCGGCAAGGGTGCAAAACATATCATAGTTTGGAACCTTCCTGCGTCGATAACCTTTCCAGGGTATACTAGCGAAAAATACGAGTGGTATTCATACTATGCTCCTAAACTGAATGATGCAAAAGCACAATTTGTGAAATATAATGAACTGATCGCAGTAGCCGTGGCTGCTGAAGCCCAGAATCATGCCGATGTCAAGATTTATTTCTATGATACTGATAATGGCATGAAGGAGATCCATAAGAAGTTCCAAAGCACTACCACAAAGTGGGGCGGTTCGTATCTTTATCCCAACCCCGGAGAGTATATGTGGTATGATGAGTGGCATTTAATGACTGAAACCCACAAGTATATTTCAGAACAAGTCTATGATTTGTTGCAAAAATAGGTTTCAGAGACCAACGGGTAGACGCTTGCAGAATCGAGTTCTGTCAAAACAATACAATAGTCGTATAAGTGAAAAAAATGTAGCTAACCTCTTCAAAGGCTGGCTACATTTTTTTTACAGATCGACCACTACGGGATTTGATGAAATTATTCATTGTAATGAAAAATTTCATCATCTGACTTTATATAGAATGGAGTTTTCAAAGACAATCGACTAATGTGGGTGTTTAAAAGGTGCAGTAATTAGCTTGTTATCCCTGAATAAACAGACTTTCAATCACAAATAACCTAATTTTCTAGTTTGCATGATATTGGCATGGAATTTGCTTTATCTAAAGAATAAGAGCAAGTTATTCAAAACTTAAGGAGGAAGTTTCATGATCATAGGAGTGCCCAAGGAGATAAAAAACAACGAAAACCGTGTAGCCCTGACACCTGCAGGCACAAAGGCTTTAACAGATGCGGGACATCAAGTGGTTGTCGAGAACAATGCGGGCTATGGGAGCGGGATTTCAAATGATGCTTACGTTGCCGCAGGGGGGCAAATCGTAACAGCCGCAGCACAGGTCTTTAGTCAAGCAGATATGATCATTAAAGTTAAAGAACCGCAACCCTCAGAATACAAGTTCTTTAGAAAAGGGCAAATCTTATTCACGTATTTGCACCTGGCACCGGAACCGGAATTGACAAGAGCCTTAATGGAGACAAAGGTAACAGGTATTGCTTATGAGACCATTCAACTGGACAATGGGGCTTTGCCACTGCTTACCCCAATGAGCGAAGTTGCTGGCAGAATGTCTGTTCAAGTTGGCAGTCATTACTTAGAGAAACACGCCGGCGGGAAAGGGATGCTTCTAGGAGGGGTACCTGGGGTACCAGCTGCTGAAGTCGTGATCATCGGCGGGGGAATAGTCGGTACAAACGCTGCGAAAATGGCGATGGGCTTGGGAGCGCATGTCACGATTATTGATAAGAGTGTAGATAGACTTCGCTACCTGGATGATATCTTTGCTAACCGAATTTCAACCTTGATGTCCAACAGTTATAATATTGCAGCCGCAGTTCAAAGGGCTGACTTACTCGTTGGGGCAGTTCTTATTCCGGGGGCTAAAGCTCCTCACTTAGTCACAGAGCAAATGGTGAGAACCATGGAACCCGGCTCCGTGATTGTAGATGTAGCAATCGACCAAGGGGGTTCGATCGAAACGATCGATCGTGTGACAACTCATGATAATCCAGTCTATGAAAAATTTGGTGTGATCCATTATTCAGTAGCTAATATGCCAGGAGCTGTTGCCAGGACTTCAACCTATGCCTTAACCAACGCGACCTTGGATTACGCTTTACAGCTTGCGAATAAAGGGCTTAGAACGGCCATCTGCGAGAATAAGGCTTTAGCAAAGGGACTAAATACTTACGACGGTCAACTCGTCTATCCGGCAGTTGCCGAAGCGCTAAATTTAGAGTATATCCCTTTAGATCGCGTTATAGCCGATTTTTAAGTTATGGAGGGGATAAGCATGTATTCTGAAGACAAAATTGCAGAAATGAAACAGGATGACTTAAAGTATCATCTTCATGCAACCAGTTCTATCACGGACATGGAGGCCTGGGGTGGTCCACGGATTATCGCCGAAGCAGTCGACCACATTCGTGTAAAGAGTGTTGAGGGGAAAACGTATATTGATTGCGGTGCCGGACTCTGGCTCAACGATGTAGGCTTTGGTAGAAAAGAATTAGGCGAAGCAGCAAGAGTGCAAATGGAGAAGCTTTCCTATCTCCAATCCTTTAACGGATATTCACACCCTGGAGTAATCGAACTGGCTAAGAAGGTTGCCAATATGGTTCCGCTCGACGAAGCCAAGATCTTTTTTACAAGCGGTGGTTCAGAATCCAATGATACGGCCTATAAACTCGCTCGGGTTTACTGGTATCTAAAGGGCCAACCCCAAAAAAATCATATTATTGGGCGAACGAAAGCCTATCATGGAGTCTCCTACGGAGCAGTCAGTGCAACGAGCCTGCCAGGTTTCTGGGATGGATTCAGACCACTCGTTCCCAATTTTGAGCATATCGGACATCCTCATTGTTATTTCTGTGCTTGGGGGAAAAAAGAGGGGAATTGTAGTTTGGAATGCGCGGATGCTCTGGAGCAAAAGATCTTAGAGCTAGGTCCGCACAACGTTGCTGCCTTTACGGCTGAACCGATCATTGGGACCGGCGGGGCTATTGTTCCACCAGATAGATACTATCAAAAGATCAAGGAGATTTGTGAGGAATACGATGTCCTCTTTATCGCCGATGAAGTCATATGCGGCTTCGGTCGTACTGGCAAAATGTTTGGGATTGAACATTGGGGTGTGAAACCAGACATCATGATGCTGGCAAAAGGGATTACGAGCGGCTATTTCCCGGTTGGGGCAGTAGCTCTCTCGGGGGAAGTTTATGAACCCATTCATAAGTTTGGAACCTTCAAACACGGTTATACCTATAGCGGGCATCCCGTAGGTTGTGCAGTTGCTCTAAGAAACCTGACCATAATTGAGGAGGAAAATTTAGTAGCAAATGCAGCTGAAAAGGGTGAATTATTACGCTCTAAGATCAGGGAGTTAGGCTTACCCTGTATCGGAGAGGTTCGTGGTAAGGGGCTGATGAATGCTGTCCAGTTGGTCAGAGATCCTGACACCCATACAATTTTTGACGCTAAAGTAGGTTTCGCGAATCTCGTTTCAATGATTGCCTGGGAAAACGGCCTAATGCTAAGACCCTTAATTGATGATGGGTTACAACTTTCACCGACCTTAGTCATTACTGAAGCAGATATTGATGAGCTTGTTGAGAAAATGGCCGTTTCGATCAAAGAGGCCTATCGGCGGATAATTTAAAACTCTGGTTTTAGGAACAAGGACAGGAGGATAGGTAGTATGAGCAAATTTTTTACCCGTATGGGGGATGGTTCAGCCATATGGATGACTGAAAAAGAAATCCGGGCTGACTTAGAAAAAGGAATGAAAGATGCCTCCCTGAGAGGGAAGATTCCGGCACTTACCGATGAAGAAATGGAACACCTGTATGAGATTATTACTGCTCCCAATAAGGTGGTCAGTGTCGAACGGGGAAATGAGGTCGTCCATAGTTTTGATGCAGGGACTCTGAAACTTGGGCTTAGAGGAGGTATCCCGGTCGACCGCGTAGCAACAGTCTTAGCCCATGAGCGGGCGATGTGTTCAGATACGATGGAGTTGGCACATCCTGACTATAGCTTTAAGCCGGTTAAAGCCATTGCTCATGAAGAACGGCAAGTTCTTGAGCAAATTCAGTTGAATACGATTATACCGGTCTTATATGGAGCCATGCCTAATGTTGGCCTTTACACAAAACCCGATGGCCCAATTGACAACTGGGCGGAACTGTTACCGCTGGCCAAGATCAAAGAGGCTCAAGCTGCCCAGGAAGAAGCAATGGAACATGCGATCAATGACATGGTTTATGTCTCAGATATCATGTATGAGGGCGGAGCCGATGGAATCAATTTTGACTCTGTTGGGGCATCTGGAGACGCCGATTTTCTCGCTACTCTCCGGGCGATTGAACTTCTCAAAACTAAGTTTCCCGATATGGAGATTGAAGTGGGGATGGCAGGTGAATTCGTCTTAGGTATGCATGGCGAGCTAAAATATGATGGCTCTCGCCTCGCCGGAATGTACCCGCATCAGCAAGTGAAAATGGTAGAAAAAGCCGGGGGTACTATTTTTGGGCCTGTTATCAACACGAATAGCAGTAAAACCTTTCCCTGGAATTTAGCCCGGGCGGTAACCTATGTCAAAGCCTGTGCTGAAGCAGCAAGCATACCCATTCATCCCAATGCCGGCATGGGTGTTGGCGGGATACCCTTAACCAATACTTGCCCCATGGATTGTATGTCGCGTGCCTCGAAAGCGCTGGTGGAAATAGGCAAGGCAGATGGGCTCTAGATTGGTCATGGAGATACTTATGCAATGGCCTTTGGGCACGAAATGGCTTCAGGAATGGGCGGTATCCGAACCTCCGGAGATCTGGTGGCGAGGGTCATGCTTAAAGGGAAAAAGATCAATGAAGCCAAACAGTATGTAGCCCAAAAGCTAGGCATATCCACGTTTGACCTCGCAGATGAGGCGTTGATGAAAGAACTGAGGGAAGAACTGAATATTGGTCATGTGTTGGCGCGTCCCGGGGCAGCCATAGGTATGGAAGCCAAGCTACGTATCGCCAAACTGCTGGATATTCAAATTAACTCAGTTCAACGATTCCTTTCCAAATCAGGATTAGGTTAAGGGTAGTACCCTTCGACGTAAAAGGTTTCTAATACAATCTCAAGGAGGTCCAAGAAATGAGTTTGGAAAATTATATTTCTGAAGCCATAGATGCTGTAATTAATTGTGATCCACCGAAGGCTGCCGAGATTGCGACTCAAGCATTGGCTGAAGGCTGCGACCCGGTACAGCTTCTGAGCGAGGGCTTTAGTGTAGGAATTAGAGAAATGGGGGAAAAATTCGGGCAAGGTGAAGTATTTCTTCCTCAATTGATATTAGCGGCTGAAACGATGAAGGCAGCAACCGGCATACTGGAAGCCGCCCTCAAAGCACAAGGCGAAATGCCTGTCAAAGGAACCATGATTATAGCCACTGTAGAAGGAGACCTTCACGACATAGGCAAAGGAATTGTCATATCGATGCTAAGTACTCAAGGCATCAAAGTTATTGACTTGGGGAGAGATGTTAAGACAGACAAAATCATTCAGGCAGCTATTGATCATAACGCCGATATTATAGGCACATGTGCGCTTCTAACAACCACGATGATGGCTCAAAAGAAATTGGAAGACGAACTGCATCGCAGAAATTTGCGTCAGCAGTTTAAGACAGTTGTTGGTGGTGCACCTTGTACCCAGCGTTGGGCCGATAAAATTGGAGCCGATGCTTATGCCGAGGATGCAGCAGAGGCTCTGACTAAAGTCTTAGAATTATTAAAAACCAAAGCTTTGTAAGAATTAAGCTCTAGGGTATTAAATGAGGTAACTAGAGAGGGAAAAGATTCAACTCAGAAGGAGGTGTCCCGATGGGGAGAGCAATTCAGGCGGGCGTAGCGAAACTTGAGGGCATTGGTCTTAATATGTTCACTGAAGAAGACCTTTACGCGATCCACTGTGCGACTCTTGATGTACTGGAACATACAGGCATCCAGGTATATAGCCAAGAGGCAAGGGATATATTTGATGGTGGCGGAGCCTTTGTTGATCAGAAGACTAACATGGTAAAGATTCCTCCGTATATTGTGGAGCAGGCCATTCGAACCGCTCCAAGGGCTATTTTGATGGCGGGGAGAAACCCCAAGCATGATTATGTTGTCGGTGGTAAAAAAGTAGGTTTTTTAGACTTCGGTGAAGGGCTTCGGATTATCGATCCCTATACCCGAAAATATCGTACAACGACGAAAAAAGACGTAGCAGATACAGCGCGGGTTTGTGATGCTTTGGATCAAATCGTAGTTTATAACCGTGCAGTTGGTGCAGATGAACAGCCTGCTGAAGTTCAAACCCTGCATAATGCCGAAGCCATTTTTCCCAATACTTCGAAGCACTGCTTCGTTGGTGCAGGCAATGTAAAAAATTTCCGCAAAATTGTAGATATGGCTGCGGCCATTGTTGGTGGCAAGCAAAAATTGAAAGAACGGCCCATTTATAGCATTATTGTTTGTCCCACGAGCCCGCTGAAACTGACTCCGGATTGCACGGATATTATTATTGAGGCGGCACGGCTCGGGGTCACCTGTAATATTCTTTCAATGGCTATGGCTGGTGCAACATCTCCCGTGACATTGGCAGGAACCCTGGTTACTCATAACGCAGAAGTTCTTGGGGGAATCGTACTAAGTCAATTGACTCAGCCAGGGGCTAAAGTAATCTACGGAAGCTCTACGACGATTATGGATTTAAAATTTACGACAGCCCCGGTAGGGTCTCCCGAACTGGGCATGATTAACGCCGCTGTCGCGAAATTGGCGCAGTATTATCTGCTGCCTAGTTTCGTAGCAGGCGGATAGGCAGACAGTAAGCTTCCTGATTCACAAGCAGCTCATGAAAAGACCATTACAGGACTTCTCACGGCTTTAGCGGGAGCCAATCTAATTTATGGCTTAGGTATGCTAGAGCTTGGGAAGACGTTTGATTACGCTCAATTGGTCATGGACAATGAAATGGCACGAATGATCAATAAGGCGGTAACCGGGATTCCAGTCAATGACGAGTGTCTGGCAGTGGACGTCATCAAAGAGGTAGGTGCCTCCGGTGAATTCCTAAGCCACCAACACACTTATCGTCATTTTAAGACTGAGCAGTCTCAAAGTAAGTTAATTGACCGGCGGATGCGTGATGGCTGGTTGGAGCTGGGCGGCAAAGATATGACCGAAAGAGCCTATGAAGAGGCAATTTATTTACTGGAGAATCATAAGCCTGACCCACTTCCCGAAGGGGTTTTGAAAACCATTCACACCATCGTCGAGGAAGCAGAACAAGAATATGGAGTCAAGCGCAAATAGACTGGATAAGGATTTAAGAGTCGGGAGGTACGGTGATAGGCATGGAATTATTATCCGGATTCGGAATGCAGACTTTAACTCAAGCTCAACTAGAGATCATCCATAGTGCCACTCTCAGGGTTTTTTGGAACACTGGTATAAAGGTTGAGAGCAAAGAGGCTGCTGACATATTAGCTGCAGCAGGATGTACGGTTGAACGTCACGGGAGCTATGCCCTTGTTAAAGTTCCTGCGCATGTTGTAGAAGAGTGTATACAAGCTGCACCTCGCACTGCAATTTATTATGGAAGAATTCCCGAAGCCGACTTCATAGCAGAACCCAATAGAGTGGGCCATAGCACTTTCGGCGAGTGTATTCAAATTATTGATCCGGTTACCCGTCAAGTGAGGAAATCGACGAAAAAGGATCTTGGGCAGGTCACGTTAGTTTGTGACTACTTAGATGAAATAAGCGTGATGGAAAGGCCCCTGTGTTCAGGTGACCAAAATCCAGCAACCCAACCCCTGCATAATCTGGAAGCCATGTTGTCGAATACGGCGAAGCACATATTCATTGGGGCGGGGGGAAATGCGCGAAATTGCAGCAAGATGGTTGAGATGGCGGCAGCTTCCATTGGCGGCAGCGAGAATTTTCGTAAACGCCCCAACTTGACTATCTTTGTTTGTCCGACGAGTCCGCTTATGCTTGTCAAGGAGTGCTGTGAAGTTATTATCGAGGCTGCCAGGAGAGGAGCAGGCGTAGCCATTATTCCCATGGCTTTGGCGGGGGCAACATCTTCGGTAACATTGGCCGGAACACTGATTACCCATAATGTCGAAGTGCTTAGTGCTTTAATTCTTGCCCAATTAACCGTTAAAGGAACGACCTGCACGTATTGTTCGATGAGTACGATTATGGATCTCAAAAGGATGGTGAGTGCAGTAGGTGCTCCCGAACATGGGATACTTAGTGCCGGAGCTGTTAAATTGGCTCAATTCTACCGGTTACCCAGTTGGGTTGGCGGCGGAGTATCCGATAGTAAGCTTCCCGATGCGCAAAGTGGGTATGAATACACCATGAATGCGTTACTCGGTTCGCTAGCTGGTGCCAATATCGTTTATGGGGCAGGAGCGTTAGAAATGGGACTCACCATTGACTATGCCAAGTTAGTTATGGATGCGGAAATGATTCGTTATATTCATACAATTTTAAGAGGGTTTGATTTCTCGGAAGACGCCTTGGCATTGGACTTGATTCATCAAGTGGGCCCAAGCGGAGAATTCCTGACTTCTGAGCATACTCATCGTCATATGCGGGAGCAATCGCAACCTAAATTATTCGACAGAAGAACTCGCGATGCATGGAAAGAGCTAGGGGGCAAAGAGGTTACCGAAAGGGCATATGAGGAAGCAATTCGTATCATGAGTACTCATAAACCGGCTCCTCTACCCAGTGGAGCAGCAGAGACCATACATCAAATCATTTTTGATTATGAGTCGGAACTTGGCATTATAAAGTAGACTTAGCCTCGTTAGTCGCCCTTATCCAGGGGCTTAGCTCCCACTTGTATACCCTAAAGGGCACAGGAAAGATGGGAGTCTTAGAGCAGGTTAGTCATCGGATAAAAAAATAAGGGGTGAATGAAGTGGTCAAAGTAGGCGTAGTTGGTTACGGAGTTATCGGGCAGAGGTTAGCAGACGGAGTTGACCTCCAGGAGGATATGGAGTTAGTAGGAGTGGCTGATGTGGCGCCAACTCTGGCGGTAAGGGCTTTAAAAGAAAAAGGCATGCCGTACAGGTTTTATAATTCTTTGCCAGAAAACCAGAAACTGCTGGAAGAAGCAGGTATTCCGGTATCGGGTACTCTTGAAGATTTAATCAAGTCGGTCGATATTGTATTAGATGCCACTAGCGCCGGGGTAGGTGCTAGAAACAAAGAGCTATATCAAAAGCACAATGTTAAAGCCGTTTTTCAGGGCGGTGAAAAAAACAGTGTGGCTGATGTGTTCTTTCATGGCTACGCCAACTATGAACAGGGGGTTAACAAACAGTTTTTAAAGCTAACCTCCTGTAACACCACTGGATTAATCCGGGCTGTAGATTGTCTGGACAGACAGGTGGGAATTGAAAAGGTTGCTATCACTATAATTAGACGGGTAGCTGATCCCGGAGACTATCACCGTGGTTTGACCAATGCGTTACAGATGGATAAAGCTCCAAGCCACCAGGCTATTGATCTTATGACTATCATGCCACAGGTGCAGGCTACTGGTATACTTGTCCATACCCCTGTTACTCATGGTCATATCATCACTGTAGTAGCAACCCCCAAAAGGAAGATAAATAAAGAAGCGGTGCTGCAGTATTTTCGTGCGCACCCCCGCATTAGAGTGGTACGGCTAGAGGACGGCTTTTTAGGCAATGCCTCACTGTTTAGATATGCCCGGGATTTAGGCAACCCAAGAGGAGATATGTATGAAATAGCCGTTTGGGAAGAGGCCATTGTAAATTCAGGTGATGATATTATGTTTGCTATTAATATTCCCCAGGAAGCGGTCGTAATTCCTGAATCAATTGACGCCATAAGAGCCGCGCTGGGTATGCAGGCTGACATGGAAAGCGGCGTAGGCCTTACCAATAAACATCTGGGGATGGGTAGATGGCAAAAAGGAGTAGATCATGGACTATAATCAGGAAGCATTACGAGTGCATAAGGAAAACAGAGGAAAAATGGCAATAGCCAGCAAGGTAGCCCTTAAAACCAAGGATGATTTATCCATTGGTTATACCCCCGGCGTGGCTGAACCCTGCCGGCAGATTCATAAAGACAAGAACCTGGCCTATGACTATACCATTAAAGGCAATTATATCGGGGTGGTTACTGATGGCACAGCTGTTCTTGGTTTAGGAGATATTGGTCCGGAAGCAGCACTGCCGGTAATGGAGGGCAAATGTATTCTTTTCAAAGAATTTGGCGGTGTGGATGCCGTGCCTTTATGTGTGGCGACCAAGGATCCGGATGAAATTGTTGATCTGATTACAAAGCTAGGCCCAGCCTTTGGTGGTTTCAATCTGGAAGACATTGGCGCTCCGCGTTGTTTCGAAATAGAGCGAAAACTAAAAGAAAAGATGGATATCCCGATTTTTCATGATGACCAGCATGGGACTGCAGTGGTGGTGCTGGCTGCACTTATCAATGCTCTGCGGGTTTTAAAAAAGGATTTTGCTGATTTGGAGGTAGTCATCAGCGGGGCCGGAGCCGCTGGGATAAGTGTTACCTGGCTGCTGAAGGCGGCCGGTGTCAAAAACGTTGTCTTATGTGACACAAAAGGAGCTATCTATCTTGGCCGCAAGGAAGGCATGAACCCTGAGAAGGAGCTTATGGCCAAAGAGACCAACAAGAACAATGAAAAGGGTTCCTTGAAAGATGTACTTGCAGGCAAAGATGTGTTTATTGGTGTGTCTGGGCCGGGGACAGTGACCCAGGAAATGATTAAACAAATGAACAAAGATGCTATTGTTTTTGCTATGGCCAATCCAATTCCGGAGATTTTTCCTGAGGAGGCTAAGGCAGCAGGTGCCGGAATTGTAGGCACTGGACGGTCAGATTACCCGAATCAGATTAATAACAGCTTGGCTTTCCCCGGTATTTTCCGTGGAGCGCTGGATGTCAGAGCGAAAGATATCAATGAGGAAATGAAAATTGCAGCAGCCCGGGCTATTGCCGATATGATACCTGCTTCAGAATTGAGTAAGGAAAATCTTTTGCCTAAGTCATTTGATAAAAATGTGGGGCCCAGGGTAGCAGCAGCTGTAGCGCAGGCAGCGGTAGATTCGAATGTGGCTCGCATCCCAAGCACATATGATCAAGAATATGAAAATGCTAAATCCATGATCAAATAGTGACCTACTCCATCTGAAGCTAAGTCTCACTTTACATGGATCATATCTTTGGAAAGCACAAGAGCGGGCATAGTGATTGCCTGCTCTTGTGCAAAAAGCGACTTAGCCAATGAGTATTATGAGGTGGGAGCAAGGGAGGGATATAATCAATGAAGTTCGGCATGTGCACACTCAGTGACTTTGATGTAACAGGAAAGACTGTCCTGTGCAGAGTCGATATAAACCAGCCCATCGACAGGAAGACCGGAACTCTCAAAGATGTTACCCGCATTAAAGGGTGTATTCCTACGTTAAAAGAGCTTTCTGAAAGAAATGCCAAAACAGTTCTGCTGGCCCATCAAGGTGGGGATCTGGAATACAAAAATTATTTTACCACAAAGCCACACGCAAAGATCTTGAGTGATTTCCTAGGTAGAACAGTAAAATTTATTGATGATGTTACCGGACCAGCTGCACGAGAAATGATAAACAACTTAGAAGAAGGCGAGATTCTACTTCTGGACAATGTCAGATTCGTATCGGAAGAGATGACTTTATTTGAAACAAAGCTAAACTTAAATGAAGAAGACCAGAGTAAGACGCAGGTAGTGCAAAAGCTTGCACCACTCGCAGACTTATTTGTGTGTGATGCCTTTGCGGCTGCTCACCGGTCTCAACCATCGCTTGTAGGATTTGAACAGGTACTTCCTTCTGCTATGGGAAGATTGTTTGAAAAAGAATTCAGTGTAATAGCAGATATTATGGAAAGTCCTAGCAGGCCCTGTTTGTTCATATTAGGGGGGGCCAAGATACAGGATGCATTTATGATGATGAACACTGCTTTGAAAAATGGGGTAGCTGACAAAGTATTAACAGGGGGACTAGTCGGCAATATCATGCTTCTTGCAAAAGGAATAGATATAGGTGTTCAATCTACAGATCTTATAAAAAAAATGAACTTGACCGAATATGTAGAAATTGCCCGGGAAATTCTGGACAAATTCAGTAATAAAATCCTGCTTCCTGTAGACTTGGCTTATGTAGAGGGTGACAGGAAAGAAGTTGCTATTGCTGATTTGCCTGTTAAGGACATCTTGGTCGATATCGGTAGTCTAACAGCTAAGACGTACAAAAAAGCAATAAAAGAAGCAAGTACAATTTTTGTAAACGGACCTATGGGCATTTTTGAAAGTGAACCATCAGAACATGGCACAAAAGTCGTATGGGAAGCGCTTGCCGAGTCAGCGGCATACTCCGTTCTTGGTGGCGGGGACAGTATCACGGCTGCAAACAAGTATAAAGTCGAGGAAAGGATTTCCTATATTTGTACTGGTGGTGGGGCATTGATCCGCTTCCTTTCCGGCGAAGAATTGCCGGTAGTAAAAGCATTACGATATGCTGCAAATAAATTCGGATGTGAAGAGCGGTAGTCGTCAGAAGTTCATCAATCAGCGGGATGCGAAGAATAGCGATTGCCTGCAATGAAAGAGTACAGGATATCTTTAGGGGGGGAAAGAGATGTTAATTGTAGGAGAACTCATCAATGCGAGTCGCAAGGCAATTGGTGAAGCCATACGGGCTCAAGATGCAGAGGCCGTTAAAAAGGTAGCAATTGATCAACGCGAAGCTGGTGCGAATTTCATTGATGTAAATGCTGGAATCTTCGTGGGAGAAGAAGCGAAATACCTTCAGTGGCTTGTAAAAACTGTTCAAGAGGCTACTAACGCGCCTTGTTGTATTGATAGTCCGGATCCGCAAGCAGTTCATGCGGCACTATCTGTACATAAAGGTATAGCAATGATTAACTCAATCTCACTGGAAAAGGAACGGTTTGATGCGTTACTGCCAATCATAGCCGGTACCGATTTGAAAGTCGTTGCTCTTTGCATGAGTGATGAAGGAATGCCTGAGACAACCGCACAACGACTCAGTGTTGCAGATCGACTAATCAATGGATTAGTACAAAACAATGTCCCAATAGATAATATCTACGTCGATCCGCTTGTACAACCTGTTGCGACCAACAAAGATTTCGGAATAGAATTTCTCAATGCGATTGCGGCTATTTCCACCGAATTCAAAGGAGTTCACACCATGTGTGGATTGTCAAATATATCCTATGGATTGCCTAACCGTAAATTTATCAACCAAGCCTTTGCAATCATGGCCATTGCTAAAGGTCTCGATGGTCTAATTATCAATCCATTAGATAAACGAATGATGGCAAACCTCATCACAGCAGAAACTTTGGTTGGACGTGATGATTATTGCAGTAACTATCTTCGAGCCTTCCGCTCACAAGTGTTCGAGTTCTAGACTGACCCAGGCATTATAGTGTACGCCTTTAAACTAATAATAAAATCTAAGGGGGGAAAAGAATGGCAACATTAAATGAACTTGCCCAAAGCGTAATTACCGGTAACGTAGATCAGGTAAAAGAACAAGTTAAATCGCTTATTTCCAGTGGAACCGATCCTGTTGAGATCGTCAATCAAGGTTTAATTGCCGGAATGAATGTCGTTGGAGCCCGCTTTAAAGCAGGGGATATGTATGTTCCTGAAGTGTTGATGTCTGCTCGTTCCATGAGTTCTGGTCTCGAATTGGTTAAACCTCTGATTGCTGAAAAAGATATTCAAAGTCGGGGAAAAGTAGTCATAGGTACGGTAAAAGCGGATCTTCATGACATTGGGAAGAATCTTGTGTCGATGATGATGCAAAGCGGTGGTCTTGAAGTGATTGACATCGGCATCGACGTTTCACCGGAAAAGTTTATTGAAGCAGTTAGAGAGCATAATCCGGATATTGTGGGGATGTCAGCTTTGTTGACAACGACGATGCCGGCAATGAAAGACACGATCGAGCTTTTGGAAGAAGAAGGACTTAGAGACAAAGTTAAAGTCATCATTGGGGGAGCGCCGGTATCGCAAGAATTCGCTACTGCGATCGGTGCTGACGGGTATGCTCCTGATGCCGCTACGGCAACAGATCTTTGCAAAGAACTTATTGGCGCGTAAAAAGTGAGGGAACCCAAATCCTCTTTGGGTTCCCTCACTGAATTGAATGATTGGATTAGTATTAGAACTTCGCTTTTTTCCTGGAAGCCTCTTTTTCTTTAGCCTTAATCTCAGTGGTTTCGGCTTCAGCTTCTTTAACAATTTCTTGGAGTTGCCGCTGAATACTCTCGGGTAGTGGGCTTGGATTCTTGAAGTTTTCGA
>NZ_DATMYD010000162.1:0-42443 GCF_035561155.1 Sporomusa sp.
ATTCCTTGCTTTCTTAGCATTTATCCAAGATATTTTAAATAAAATTCAGACAATAACTTACTGAAATATTCTGTTTAATTGAGCATTTGATAGCGATTTCGATTCATATTCGAAACCCAACTGATTCATTTATGCTTCACAATTAGTCGTGAATATCTTGATTGTTAGCAATAGTTTCAGTGTAATTACAATATTTCTCGATCAGCCGGTGAGCTCTACTCTGACTGATATTAAGTGCATGTGCAACTTTACGGGAGCTACCATATTTACGAAATGCTTCCACAACCATTTTACGCTCCACCTGAATAACAGCTGTATCTAATGTACTGGCTTGAGGCTCATCCACATCCAATAACTGAATTTTTTTCGAAAATGCCTCAGAAAAAACTCTTGGCAAATGACAAACATTAATAACAGAATCCTCCACAACCACAACAAGCCGCTCAATCATATTCTCAAGTTCCCTGATATTTCCTGGCCATGAATAATCAAGCAAGATGTCCCTGCACTCAGGAGATATGCTATGTTCCTTCTTGTATTTTTTGTTAAATTGATTTAAAAAGTAATAGATAAGCGCCATAGTATCATCAGGCCGCTCCCGCAGCGGTCTTAATTCCATTTCAATAACATTAAGCCGGTAATATAAATCTTCACGAAAACTTCCCCGCTCGATCATCTCTTCCAGGTTCCTGTTTGTAGCCGAAATTATCCGGCAATCTGTCTCTTTCACCTGACGACCACCTACTGGAATAAAACGGCGTTCTTGAATAACACTTAAAATCTTCCCTTGCAGCCGTAGCGGCAATTCAGCTATTTCATCCAAAAACAATGTGCCGCCGTCAGCTAATTCAACAAGACCTGTCTTGCCCTTCTGAAGAGCACCGGTAAAGGCACCGCCCATATACCCAAACAGCTCCGACTCAATCAGTTCGTCAGGAATAGCCGCACAATTGATACTAATAAAAGGTCCGTCTTTGCGTGAACTAAGCTTATGGATATGCTTGGCAAGAGCACTCTTACCGGTTCCTGTTTCGCCTAAAATCAAGATATTAATATCTACAGCAGCTACTTTGTCTACCAATTGTAGCACTTCTTTCATCTGGTTGCTGTTTGCTACAAGCGTAACATTCCGCAGTTCCTTTTTTCTTAATGCCACCACCTCGTTTTGCATCCGCGCCAGTAATTCTTTTGTTTGTTCTAAGTCCCGCTTTGTATCTTCTAATTGTTTGACATCACGGCAGTTCTGAACCAATAATTCAATGTTTCCTCCCTGGTCATAGATAGGATTATTGGTTACCAACATTTTGGCGCCAGTTCGCGTCGTTTGTTCCAGTGTATGCTTGTCCTTACTATGAAGTGTGATAGGGGCAGTCGGTGGGTAGCACCCGACTTTTTCCATGAATTGCCACGAATCTTTGCCAATTACATCGCTTGGTTTGATCCCATAATACTTTTCACAGGCTTTATTCGCATAAATGGTTACACCTTTACCATCAGTAGCAAAAATCGCGTCATACGAATTATCTAGAATTTTTAATAGTGTTTCTCTGCTCAGCTGGCTAGTTTCAGTTGACACATTCTTAGACTCCTTCACACAGTCGCCCCTCTTTCTAGATAGCTTATGTTATTGGTATTCATCCGAAAGTTGCCTCATTGTAACGCCTGTTAGTTAATCAGTCTTAACAATATTCCTATTATGTTTAACAAATACTAGCCCGCTACTAGATTATCCTCCCTAGTATATGATTTTACTGCCAAAACTGTAGATAAATTTCTTCACTTCCCGGCACTAACGGCGCCACCCCGGTCATAGACCGGGGTGGCGCCGTTACATAATGAACATCGTGAATTTTAGATCGTTTATCAGGCTCTCACTTATACCTTCAGTGTCGGTTTTCCATGATACGCCTCGGTAACCGCTTCTTCAGACATCAGCGCCTTCTTAGCTTTCGATTTGATCGGGCTTCCGTCGGCATGATAGTCATTTTTGAATGTATCGTAGTGGCTCGGGTTGACTGCAACCTTTACCAGAGCAAAACAAATCAACAATTCAAGAAGCAGTGCTGGACCACCGCCAAGGTTTGATAACATTTTGACACCGTCCACCCCCGCGGTAGAAATCATCACCCATGTCAAAGTTCCGATGATTGCGCCCCAGAAAATCTTCATGCTCATGGCCGGTTCCGGGTCGGCGGGCGAAACGCCAGTCGTGCTCATGCCGCCAAGCGTCGTGGTATAGGCGTCAGAACCCGTTACATAGGATAGGAACATGCAGAATACGAATACGGAAATCGTAATTAAGGCAATCGGATATTGATCTAAAAAAGCGTAAACTGCAAATTCTGGCCCTTGGGCCATGGCCTCCATAAGTTTGCCACCGGCCAGTTCGCTATGGATGGCGGCTCCGCCGAATATGACCATCCATATGATGTCAAACAGAGCCGGAAGTACGAACTGAACAGTCAGAGCTTTTCTGATGGTATGGCCATAGGAGATTCTTCCCAGGAACATCCCCGATACCGGAGCCCATGCCAGCCAGTTGCACCAGTAGAATATGGTCCACCAACCGGCCCAGGGATCGCCAGCCGCAGCGCCTGTAAATGCTGCCTTGGTGAAAAATGTCTGCAGGTGATTTGCAAACGCTTCCGCACCGATGTTTAGAAGCCAGAATGTCGGACCGAAGACAAATACGAATATCGCCATGATAAAGAAGACGATGGAGTTGATTTCCGATAGCCTTTTGATTCCGTTGAAAAGGCCAGTAATCGAAGAAAGTACGAAGGTCAGTACTACCGCGATATCAACCATTGCCCAGAGGAACGAGCCAGTCTGGATTCCTGTGAGTTTATTGAGCCCACCTGCGATTGAGAGAACCCCTGTTCCCAGGGAGGCTGCCATACCGGCGATCAACGCGTACATACAGACTGCGTCGATTCCCTGTCCCCATTTGCCGAGCACCTTGTCGCCAAAGACAGGTGTCAGGGTAGAACCAAGACTGTAAGGCTTTTTCATGTTATAGTACGCAAACGCGAACATTATGGAAGGTACGGCGTAGATTGCCAGCGGCAGGAATCCCCAATGTATAAACAGTGTAGACATTGCAAACACGGCCGCTTCCGGACTGTTGGGCACAATATTGAGAGACTTCGGAGGGGCTGTCAGATGGTAGAGTGGCTCTGCCGTAGCCCAGAACAAAATACCGATAGCAATGATGCTGGTCAAGGTTATAGAAAAATAACGCCAATCGTCGAGCATAGGAGCAGCATCTTTTCCGCCGATTCTCACATCACCGAACTTGGAAAACATGACGAAAACGACGACACCGAGCATTGCCAAAACTCCTAAACAGAAAGCCCAGGCAAAATTGCCCATTAACCATTTGTTTGCAATTCCGATCATTTTACCAAAGCCGTCTTTGTCAATGAAGTTATACGCGCATGCCGCAATAAAAAGAATTACCGGAGGCCAAAACGCGATCGGTCTGATTTTTCCCATAGTATTTCCTCCTTTTTTGTACATCAGTATGGCTTTTCAAATTTCATTCAACTTGAAAAGCGAGCCTTGAATACGTTACAGGGCTTTTTCGATGATAACCGCCAAAGAACTGGGAAAACCGCTTCCAGATTTACAAAGATAGAACATTCATTATTAACATTAACAGTATCTCAGGCTGATCGGCCAAAACTAGAATGGTTTAAAGTGATTGCTTTGATTATGTGTACATGTTCATTCCTCCCCAAACATTCAGTACTTCGCCGCGGCTTGTGCTGGCTTACTTTGAAAGCCGAAATCATTCCTCCTCTGGCAGCCCGGCATCTTTATCCCAACCGTTTCTGTCAATACACGGTTAGCACAGATTCCCCGCCCCAAAATTTACACAAAAAAACAGAGGACAGTATATTCCCTTACGGAAATTACTGTTCTCTGTTCACTAGTAATTTCTTTAAGTATATTAATAGTTTAATAAAATGTCAAGAATTTTTGTTCATTTCCAAATATTCGTTAAATAAGTTGTCGCCGGTGAAATGAGCGATGATAAAACCCCTGATAACGGACTAACAGACTCAAAACATTCCTTGCTTTTGTTCAGCGAAAAATCGGGTAGGATTTCTTTAAGATCTCATCGGTATAGGCGGTAATATGCTTATACACCTCGTCGTTTATCCTTTTATAGAAATCAGTGTTCGTTTTATTGGGCTGGAAGGTATCCCTAATCTTTACCATTTTTTCAGTGGCCGTTTGATAGCTATCATACGCGCCCACCGCAACCGCCGCACAAATAGCCGATCCTAAACTGGCCGAGCCGTTTACTATATTTCGGGAAGCCGGCACACCAAACACATCGGCAAAAATTTGCATAAACAGACTGCTATTGGAGCCACCACCGGAAACAATGATATGATCCAGTTCAATACTCAATTCCGCGCACATCGCATCCGCGCGATCTTTCATGGTTAATGCGATTGCCTCTAAAATGGATCGATATATATGCGCGCCACTGTGACGAGCATCAAAACCAATCATCAACCCTTTTTTAAACGGCTCATGAACAGGCGCCAACCAATCTAAAACAGTCATTAACCCATCACTGCCGGCGGGAACTTTTTGTGCTTCCTGATTCAAGTACTCTTCTTCCGTAATGCTGAGAGCTTCCGCTTTTAAAGCGATATCATCACCCAAAAGGTTTTTAAACCAGCTGACCGTCCACATCCCTCTCCGGATACCATAACTTTCATAGAGATAGTGATTGGGAATTGCGGCAAAGTTCGTCCAGAACTGCATTGTATCCTTCGGATTTTCATGGCCGTGCACCATCGAGGCAATATAGGTACCCAGAGAAATGAGCGCCGTATTTTCCGCCAATGACCCGGCACCTAAGGCTTCAACCGCTTTGTCATTAGCGGTTGCAACTACGGGAATGCTGGCGGGAAGGCCGGTGATCTGCGCTGCTTTTTCTGACATATGACCCAAAATGGTTCCCGGCATTTTTAAGTGAAATAACATTTCTCGGGGAATATTCATCTTCTTTATAACTTCCGGATCTTCGCTCCATTGCCAGGTATCGGTGTTAATGGGCCATTGCCCTTGATAATTGGCGGCCGTATCATGGAAATTCCCGGTCAGGCGATGGGTGATATATCCTGACGTTGTGGTAACATATTTAACGGAAGGGTTGATATGCTCATAGGGTCTGGACACCCTTTCATCCATCCAACTCATCGCGGGTGAAGCCAAGGTACCATCCTCTTTTAGTAACACCCGGCAAAAACGAATCGTACACAGCCCTATACCAATAATGTCTTCCGGGTTGCCGGAAAAACTGCTCATCGCCAGCCTGCTTGCGGCGACAATGGAATCCCACAAATCATCATCCGGATGTTCTACAACACCCGGCGCGGGCAAGCTCATAGGTCGCAAATTCTGCTTACCCTCACAAACAATGTTTCCTTCCAGATCAAAAATGATCACCTTGGAACTCTGCGACCCACCATCGACGCCGATGATGTACTTCTTTTTCATTACCCTCGCTCCCGTCCTTCTATATAAAATCACAAACCTGTTTTTTTTGAATGACTATTCATCAAACCGATTGCCCGGATTCAGCACATTTTTCGGATCCATTGCTTTCTTGACCTTGTGAATGTGACTTAAGACCTCATGGTCGGTTACCAATTTAAACAACTCTTTTTTTATTTTCCCTACACCATGCTCGCTGAAAACAATGCCCCCTTCCCGGGCGGCCTGGATCGTCCACTTCTCAATAAGTTTTTTACCAACTACATATTCCTCATAGTTTTTAGGAAGAAAGTTTACATGCACATGATTGCCAGCCACATGTCCGAAAATAGCAATTTCAGCCCCGTTTTCCCTTGCGTCATGCTGATACATCGTAAGAACCTTGCCAAAACTCTGATTCGGCATCGTTATATCGGTAGAAAGCTTCATGATTCGCGGGTCCGATCGTCTCGCTTGCTCCAGCGCCATGTTAATTGACTCCGGCGCGGCATGACGAAAAGCCCTCATTTTCTCAATTTCCTCTACCCCGGATAGAGCCCAGGTAAACTCTTCATCACAGCCACATTTTCCGGATAACTCCATCAGTTTTTCTGCAATCGTTTCAATATCCCCCTCCTGTTCCCCATGGAGTTCGATATAGATCATCCCCGCGTACTTTTCGTCGACCGACGGCAGTGCCTGCAAATTTGTAGCCACTTCCTTCAATTTCCGGATATAATCCAGGGTCGCCTTATCAATATATTCGATGGCAGCAATGGCAGCGGTGCCTTCTTTATAGGCTGCACGACTTAATTCTTCCGCGAATTGGAAAAGGTTGTCCTGTCCTTCAGAAAAGAATGCCACGCCCCATATTTCCTGGGGCCGTTCGATTAAGCGCAGGGTCGCATCGACAATAATTCCATACATCCCCTCACTACCCAGGTAAAGGTCCAGCCAATCACCATCTTGCTGCAGTTTCAAGATATCTGAATTCGCGGCAGGGGACTCTTCGACTGGTAATATCCACTGTTGTGCATGAAGCTTGTATTCCCCTCTGGGAATGGTTATTTCATTCCCCCGACCGTCAATCAGGCCTAATTCCTCCACGTATTGCCGGGTATCACCATATAAATATCCGCATATACCTTGGGCATTGGTTGCGAGAATACCCCCAATGGTTGCCGAAGTTTCTGTCGGCTCCGGCGGCCAAAAATAAGCGTTGTCCTGCTTAAACGCCGCCAGCGCTGCCAACGATTCTTCGTCCCAACCGTGCGTTTCAAAGCTTCTTTTATAAAGCTGTTTTTTTAATTCATCTAACCGGACTCCGGCCTGAACTTTAAGAAAATATCCTTCGCCAATTTTGCGAAGACCTAGGATTCTATTCAGGCAAGACAAATTCAGGACATGCCCAGACAAGGGTACTGCCCCACCGCAAATACCAGTTTTGCCGCCTTGCACGGTAATAGGGATGGAAGCACCTATCATTTGCCGGACGATCGCAACAACAGCCTCTTTGGTTTCCGGAAAAGAAATGCTGGCCGCTTGCCCACTCATTTTGGACTCATCTCTCAGATAGTCCTCAAATCTTGCCTCGAAGGGTTGAATCCACTCCGTCGTCATTGTATCACCACTTTATCATTCTGCATTTAACCGTTTGATCAGTTCATCGACAAATTCCTGATAATCAGAGCAAATGGCCACATCCGCGATTTTGAGTATCGGCGCTTTTTCATCACGATTCACGGCGATAATGAGCTTGCTTTTTTCTATCCCAACTGCAAATGCTGCAGCGCCCGAAGCGCCGATTACAATACATACCTCCGGGGAGAGAATCGACCCTGATGCGCCAATGAGCCGATCCATGCCCAGCCAGGCATTCATAACGACAGGACGGCTGGCCCCTAGCTCGCCCCCTAAACGTTCTGTCAGTTCTGCCAGCAACGGAATTTTTTCCTTGCTGCCGATGCCTTTGCCTACAGCAACAACAATTTTAGCCGCAGACAGCCCCGCGGGCGTTTTCATTTGCTCGCACCGGTACCCTTGCAGCCAAGCCGTACTGAGGGAAGAGGCAAATGCAAGCCTTTCCACTGCCGGCGGCTTTGCCGCAAATTCCGTTTTTTCTTTAAACCCTTTTGCGATTGAAAGGCAGAACGGACGGGTTTTCATTCGGAATTTTGCCGTCAAATGATTGGAATAAACCGCCTTTTCAACCAAAAAACGTCCGTCGTCATATTGGCTGCTTTTTACGCCTGTACACGAAGTGCCTTTTAACCGATAGGCGGTTCTGACCGCCAGACCGGTGGCAAACCAGTCGCTGCCAAATACCAGGATCTGCGGCTTTGTG
Source organism: Sporomusa sp. (assembly GCF_035561155.1). Taxonomy (GTDB): domain Bacteria; phylum Bacillota; class Negativicutes; order Sporomusales; family Sporomusaceae; genus Sporomusa. The sequence continues at coordinate 7,841 of NZ_DATMYD010000162.1, forward strand.
CCTTCATACATCTTGGTTATCGCTTCCAAATACTCTTCGGCCACATGATTGGTCCGGACTTCCACAAGCTTTACGCTCGTAATCTTATGTGAAAAACCAATGGTTTTCACATCAACCTCTTGAGCTGCTACAATCCATGCTTCCATTTCCTCTACTTTGGAAAAGTTTCGGTTCATATAACCGTTTAATTCCTCTGCTTGACTGATAATGGATTGTAGACTACCGCTCAGAACAATCGCTATTTTCATGTCTTGACTCGCTTCTTTATGTAATCTTCATAAAGCACATCTGCTTTTTCCGCAGCATTCCGGCCTTGTATGAACACACCGCTTCGCTCATGCTGTTCGTAGAACAGTTCAATGATTTCAATGTCATTTGCTTCTTCAAGCGCCTGTTCTGCCAGCCCCAAATCCTTAAGGAAGTACACCTCTACTTCCTTTTGGGAAGACTGCATTTTGTCCTTCAGGGTGGGAACTCTGATATAGGTATTGGGAGCATTTCCCACTGCCAATACCACGGGCAGCTTAACCGTCTGCTCAATCAGCCAGTCATCAAGCCTGAAGGTCACGTCCAGGCAGCCCTTTTGCTCCGACAATGTAACGTTGGTTACAGCGTTGATGCAAGGAACTCCCAGGCTTTCCGCCACCAGTAGCGGGGTTTTTCCATTATCCCCTTCATTGCTCTGACTCCCGAAAAGAATCACCTGATGGTTTCTTTGGCTTTTCATATACTGATGAATCATTGCGGCAACGGCCGGGGCATTAAACCGAAGATCAAGACCGCAGTCCACCCTTACGGCATGATCATACTTCAACGCCAACAAATTTTTCAGCACCTTATGGGAACGATTCGTGCCAATGGTTAAGGCGGTCAGTTGCAAATCCACGGGATTTCCAGTGTTGGCATCTTTGAGCTTTAGGGCCAATTCAAGAGCGCTTTCATCATAAGGGTTGAGCATAGTTGGCACACAACCCGTATCCACCTGCGAGTGACCCTTAACTACCCAGTCCTCCGCAGACATCATGTCCAAATCAGGCACCACTTTAAAGCACACTAGGATGTCCATGCTATTTGGCGTTTAGGGGAATAATGGTGCCGGCATTCATGATTCCATTAGGGTCAAACGCTTTCTTTAATGTCTCAAGAATATAATAGGATGATTGATACTCGTCCTTAATCCAAGGTGCTCTCGCTTTTCCTATGCCATGATGATGAACAATTGAACCACCCAGCCGGACAGTTTCTTCAACAATGATCTGATTAATGGGGTTGTGGTATTTCTTCACTTCTTCTTCAGGTTTACAATCCACAATATTGTAATAGTAAACAAAATACATATTGGTCCCATTCAAGTAGCTGTGAGAGGAATGTCCGCCTACCATGGTGATGTCCGGCGCTTCCGCCCGAATTCTTTGCACGCAGTTTTCATAGATCTCGTTGATTACGTCCCAACATCCTGATACTTCTGTTGTAAATCCGATGTTCCGGGTTTCCATGATTTCCGTTCTTTCCTGAGCAATTTTGTCGGGTCCCCAGTTCAAATGGGCAAACCAGCGTTCAATCAATTTGCTGTCGACTTTTGCGCATTCCGGATATCTGGTAACGATCTCCTCAATCGCTTTGCCCGTCACTTCCGCGATTCCCTGCGGACCTTCGGCCATGAATATCAATACGCATTTGTCTTCGGCAAAGTGGGAGAAATGAAAGGCCCCGTCTTCCACGTCATATAAACGGGCGATGGAGGGTTTGTAGCCTTCCACCATGACTTCCCGCAGTATTTCAAATCCGGTCTTCATATTGTCAAGGGTATATCCATAGAAGCGGTTGTTTTCCGGCATGTACTTAAATATTTTGACAGTGACTTCCGTGATAAAACAAAGGGCGCCTTCGCTCCCGATAATTACATGCCGGATATCAGGCCCGGCGGCACGACGAGGCACATTCTTGATTCTTGTGATTTCACCATTGGGAAACACGGCTTCCAAGCCAACAACCATATCTTCAATCCCGCCATAGAGTGTAGATAATTGTCCAATGCTGCGGGTTGCCACCAATCCCCCCATTTGCGCCAGAGGTTTTGACTGTGGCGAATGGCCGGTTGTATATCCCTGTTCACGCAGAGAATCTTCAAGGTATTGCAGGGAAACACCGCACTGAACCGTTGCAAGCATATTGTAAGGATCAATGTTTATCATCTCATTCATGTCCGATCCATCAATGACCACCGAGTTTTCCACGGCAGTTTCCAGCCCGCCTTCCGTAGCTGATGCGCCGGTCCTGGGCACAACATTCAATTTGTTTTCATTCATGAACTTTAATACTTTGGCCACTTGTTCCGTATTCTTGACCTTAACGACTGCCGCTGGAATCGGCTGGGTGTATACGCCGCAGATATCTTCGTACTTTCGGAAGCGATCAATGCTGCTGGTTTTTAAAACCTGCTCATCGGTAATAACGCGTTCCTCTCCCACAATGTCATTCAGACTTTTAACAATCTGCTCCCGCGTAAGTTTCATTGCCATTCTTCTCCTTTTTGTAAAACGAAATTAATTCCTAAACCGGTTCTTTCTTGTTGTGAAAAATCCGTATTATCTGACTAAGTATCCGCCATCCACCACCAGCAAGTGACCATTGACATAGTCCGAAGCTCTGCTGGCCAAAAAGACCGTCGCTCCCATCAAATCCAGCGTTTCTCCCCAACGGTTTGCCGGGATATGATCTAATACCTTTTTGTTGGTCTCCGGATTGCTTCTGGTTTGCTTTGTAATATCTGTTGCATAATATCCTGGTGCAATCCCGTTAACTTGAATATTGTATTGTCCCAGTTCGTCACAGTACGCCTTGGTAAATCCGGCTAACGCGTGTTTGGTCGCGGCATAGGCCGGCGACCATTTACCTCCCAAAAAGGAAAACAGGGAACAAATGTTGATGATCTTACCGCTTTTTTGGGGAATCATTCGCTTCGCCGCTTCATGACTTAATTCAAAAGCCGCGGTTAAATTTACATCAATCATGGGATCCCACTCTTGCCTGCCAAATTCCAGTACGGTGGCGAGCTTGCAAATGCCTGCACTATTCACCAAAATATCAATAGAACCGAACGCGTCGACGCAGCGGTCGATGATTTTCTTGGCGGCCCCTTCTTCAGTAATGTCTATTTTCATGAACTCCATCTTTACGCCTTCATTTTCGATCATTCTTTTTGTAGTACCGTCATCTTCCATAAAGCTTGGAATCAGCAGATTGGCTCCGGCTTTTGCCAAAGCCAAAGCAAAGGCTTGCCCCAATCCGGTATTTCCCCCGGTGACAATCGCATTTTTGCCTTTCAGCGAAAAATAATCCATTGAAAAATCCACAATACTCATGATTTTTGCCTCCTTTTTAACTCTAACCCTTTTGCCTCTTCTCGCCGCAAGGGAATTTTTCGCTCCTCCTGGCACTTCCTCCGGATCGGGCGGAATTAATTTCGCCCCTACAGTTAACATAAAAAAACAGAGGACAGTATATTCCCTTGCGGAAATTACTATCCTCTGTACACTAGTAATTGCTTTAAGTATATAAACAGCTTAATAAAATGTCAAGACTTTTTATTCATTTCTAAATATTCATTAAATAACTGCCATAAGCTAAATCTAAACGCACACTTCCCGGGCTTTGTGGGCCTACACACTCCATACCGCCGTATTGGTCGAAGAAATGGCGACAGCACCGGCTTTCAGCGCGGCAACCACATCGTCCTTTTCGCAAACTAAGCCACCCGCAATGACAGGTAGGTCAAATTTTTCAATTACCCAGGAAATCACTTTCGGCATACAGCCTGGCAAAATTTCGATGCAATCAGGTTGCGAAATGTCAATTTGCTTATCCAGATTATGAAAAGAAAAGGAATCGATTAAAAAGAACCGGTGAATGGTGTAAAATCCTTGCGCCCTCGCAGCTCGGATCATGGATGCTTTGGAACTGAGAATGCCGTCGGCTTTCGTGTGTTCTTTCAGGTATTGAACAACAATCTCTTTATGCGAAAGCCCTTCAAGCAGATCCACATTAATAAAAGATATTTTTCCACTGGCTTTTATTTTCTTTACAATGTCGCCGATGTTCAAGATATTCCCGTACAATATAAAAACTATTTTGCAATCGGAAGTCAATACCGCCTCTAAACCCGCATCATTTTTTATTCCGGCGATAACCGGGTTATCTTCCAATATGGCTTGTAAGTTGCTGCTCATAATGAAAACCTCCAACAATGTAACTTTCCCAAATTCCCCTGATAATGCACCGTTCGAGACCGCCCTATTGAAACGCGACATCCTTCATTGATACGATTGCGGCAAAAGCCGCCTCTTTTTCGAACTCATTACACCAGAAATTCTCATGGTTTAATCATCTTCAGTATGTCTTTGAAAAAGTTACTTGTCAAGCAAGTTGTCACAAATTACTGATTTTTTCTGAAAATTATCAATGGAAGCATAACCTTGCCTACAGACAAAGTGATGCTTCCATTGATAAAAGTGTCGTGAAACTGTGGGCTCATGACATTATATCCTATTAATTAGCTTGATTAAACGAATTTAAAAAGTCCAAGTACTGTTCTTTCGTTAGCAGTGGCTTATACTCATTCAATATCTTCTCTGCTACTTCGCCATTACCATATAATAGGTCAATAACAGTCATAGCCAGTGCCTGTGCGGACTTGATATAAGCCGCGTGGGAATCAGACACAGTGTAATCTTTGCTATGCAGAGCACCTGAAACACAACCAAGCCAAGGATGGATAGTCGGCATGATGTGAGAAAGATCACCTGTATCGGTGCTGCCTGCTTCATGTGTTCCTGTAACCACCTGCGTTTGTCCGTATAAAACTTCCGCATTGGCCTTAAACACTTGATTGAGATCCTGGTTATTATTCATCGGCAAATAACCGGGTAAACTTTGAATAGACACTTCAGCACCCACCGCATCAGCACCAGCACGCAGAGCGCGGTCAATTTTTATATTGCTGTCACGTAACGCTTCTATGCTCGCGGCGCGAACATAACTCTCCATGCGTACATCGTCAGGGATAACGTTAACCAAATCGCCGCCTTGGGTAATAATCGGATGGAACCGTACATAATCCTGTTCCCGGAAGGTCTCCCGCTGCGCATGAACTCCCATAACGCCTAACATAGCCGCATTCAGAGCATTTATACCTTCAGAAGGCGCCATTGCGGCATGGGCGGCTTTTCCCCGATACTGAACCAATTTGCCAATAAATCCGTTGCTGGTGCTGCCAAGCCGGACAAAACAATCTGATGCGGCATTGGTAATCAAATGAATTTGTAACGCCATATCAATATCATCAAAGGCTCCCCGGTAAATCAATTCTTGTTTGCCGCCAAGATACTTGATTTTGCCTTCTTCACGCAGCTTGTTGCGGTACGAAATTTCAACATATTCCTCAGCCGGAACAGCGAACAGTACTACATCGCCAGCCAGAAACTCCATCGCACCGGTATCAACCAGCGCCATGCCTACAGCCATTAGCAGTGCAATCTGAGTATTATGACCGCAGCAATGAGCAGCACCACTTAAAGGGTCTGCTGCCGGGTGTCCGGCGCAAATAACAGCGTCAAGTTCACCTAAGACAGCAACAGTGCGGTTGGACGCTTTACCTTTGAGCCGTCCCTTCACGCCGGTAAGGGCCAACTCTTTTTCGTAAGATACACCCAATGTACGAAATATTTCTTCTACCTTGGCGGCAGTCTTAATTTCTTTAAAACCTAGCTCCGGTTCACGATAGATAGACTCTCCCAGCTCAATAATCTGCTCCCGTTTTGCTTCAATTGCCTGACAAACCTTCTGCTTTAATTCTGCTTTCGTCATTGTCTACCTCCAGCACCAATCTTGCTTATCTTATGACTAAATCGCGCCTTCCCATTTTAAAACAAATTGGGCGATAATGGCAGCGAAGATAAACGTCCCTGTAATTACAGCCAGCGCTACTGGTACGATACGCCATGACAACTTTTTAAACATCTCAATATCTTTCCCCAGCGAAAGCCCGGCATAGGCCAGAATAGGCGTGGTAATGGCTAAAAATTGTACCTTTTTTGTCGTTTGGATAATCCATGCACTGCCGGGAAAACCAGGGAGAGAGATAATGACAGCAACAAAAGAGATCCAAAAAACCATCGGCAATTTATTGAACACTGGTACTTGACTGATAGCCATTCCAATAAGGCCAATCACGACTATAATAGTAATGCCTAGCAACGAACTATACCAATCTACTTTATAGCCGATCATATTAGCAACCGTCACAAACAATCCTGTTATTATCAGGACGATGGCCATATTCAGCAATTTGCTCATTATACCGTCTCCTTTGCAGTCTCTTCATTGCTCTGAAACTTACTTAAAAAATTATACAGTTTGTTCGCCAACGGCAAAGAAAGAAAGAGACTTATGTAAATGCCCAAAATAGTAGACATCAAGTTGGCTGCCCCCGCATAGGCCCGGATTTGTTGTTCCATATCCGGATAGGCCGCAATAATTGAGCCAACCGAAGCGGCCATCATACTGCCGCTACCTACACCTGATCCCATTGCTAAGGCATAGGGATGGAGAATTCCCAGTTTGGCCACTACACCGGTTAAAATCGCCAGCCACACGGCACCAAATAGTGTTCCGCAAATATACATCGCCATTACGCCGCGGCCTTCCGGTGAATCAAGACCATATTTCTCAGCAATGATGGCAATATTCGGTTCTCTAGCAACTGAATAAGTTGCCCCAATGGCCTCTCTCCCCATCTTTAGAAGTACGGCAATCGGCAACCCCAACAGAACAGTACCGAAAAAATGCCCTACTTCTTGAAAAAGCAGCGCCCCTTTCGAATGGAACAACAGGGAAATATTCGGACCAATATCCAAACCAATTTTGACTATTAGCAGCATCATAGAAAGCGGCAAAATCCCGGCGGCCACTTCCATTTGCTTTGTTGATAGAATATTAAATCTGGGAAAACTGACTACGCCGCCTAATATCATTGCGTGCAGTAAAGGCAACAGAATTATTAGACCATACTTTACAATACCAATCTTCTCTGACATAACAACAATGATGAGCACTAAAACGTGAATTTTCCAATTGCGCAAAATGTCCATTACATCACTCCCCAAATTATTACTGTGTAAAACCAGTTCCTGCGACCAAGTCGTTTGTGTTGTTACAAATCACCTCTGTATTTTTGGAATATATTCGGAACTTTTCCGAAATTAATTATATAACAGTATAATCAGAACTATCAAGCAAAAATTTATTGACAGACCAACAGGGGCTGTGGGAATTACATGCTAAAAACCCGCTTAAAACATAATGTTTTAGCGGGTTTTAATCTTACGGAAAAGAACGGTAAATTATATATAGCAATAGGGAAACCCTTTTAGCTTCTGGACGTAGCAAGTTGATACAACTTGCTAGGCCGCCCCCTCGTCACCGCAGACTCTTCGCCAGCATGCTCGACCAGACCAGCATCACAGAGACTGGTTATAATCCTCCGAACATTCCGTTCGGTAACCGACATCTGAGAGGCTAACTGGGAGGTCGAAAAAGACCCCCATCCCATACGTTGTATGATGTTTTCGATTTTGCGGTAGGTCTTGATTCCCACACTGACTTGATTTAACTTCTTCAGCAAGTCAGTGTCATTGGAATAAAAATCATAACTCAATACCTTGTCGTGCCTTTCTACTTCGACCATTTTACCATCATCCTGCACAATAACGATCGGGGCCTCTTTGTGCCCTCTGGTGTTACGCAGAGCTCGATGCGCATTGATCTCAGCTGCAAAAACCGTTTCGCCGAAACCGATGCCGGCTGTGATAGGGACGTCAATATTTACCGCCAATATTAATCGCTCAATCGTATCTTGCAGCATGGCTATTTCTCGCTCTACTACCCCGCGGGAACTAAAAATCTCATACACACCTGTTCCTTTATCCAAGAGATAGCCATCCAAACTCTTACACAGAGGCAATAAAATCTCCTTAAGTCTCAACTCTAAAAGTTGCAAGTCATAAGGCGACTTAGCCTTTTCAATAATCTCCCCATAGCTGCCGACTTCAATAATTACCAGACCTACCTGGGTATTTTTAAAGTACGATGACTTTACCTTCTCAATAATAATTTTTATCGATTGATAAATTTCTCGTTCAGTTAAAGTAAAGTGATAAACAGGCACTCCTTCTTTTTGCAGCGCATTCATAACACTACGCAAAGCAGTTATGACTCCATCAATTTTGCCCGCTCGCCATAATTGAAGATGAAACTGGATTATCTCTTCCGGATTATACTGACGATTGTAATACTTAATGTAAAAATCACGCCATGGTATCCCTGTTGCGTGGAGTAGTTTTTCTATATCCACTTCGGATTCAACTATATCAACAGAGATACGCTGTAAAATCACGTTGTGAGCAAAAGCCATTTGCAGACAGCACTGGTAAAATCCCCCACCCATTGTTTGACAATAGGCCACAGTATCGTCTGCTTCCAGAAACTCCTCGGCAATGATATACGGAACTGGACCAGAAAAAAGCCAGCCTTTCACCTTGCCACGATTTTGTTGTAAAATCGATTGGATTTCATTCTCATCTTCATAAGCAAATGGAATAAATTCAATTCCATGATTAAATTCTTCGGCCACCTTCAGGATCCGGTCTACAGAGCGGTCAGGACCGACTACACCAATTCTGTGCATACATTACTCCTTGGTTGACGTTCTCAATTGCTTTAGATATTTTATTAGTTCTTAGTCGGATAGGGTTTGTCCTTTATTATATCATGGGCCAAACCTAAAAACGAAAGCCAGCGGTTTTTAACCACTGGCTTTCGTTCTTGGCACGGTATTGCCCCTCGCAACCTGTTAGCCTCTGCCGCCAACATTAAGCTTTTCGTAAAGAATGGCGGGAATAGAGGTTTTGTATAGGAAGTAGGCTATAACACTGCCCCCAACAGTACTAACGAGGAAGGGAACAATAAAAAAGAAAGCGCCCACTTGCGAACCGATGAAATATTTTGCAACAGGATAAGCCAACAATGCACCAATAACGCCCGTACCAATAACCTCGCCGATAATTGCGCCCCAGATACTATTGGTCTTCTTATACAAGATCCCGGACAACGCTGCGCCGACCATACTTCCGGGAAAAGCTAGAAAAGACCCGGTCCCTAAAATATTACGCAACAGCGAAATCCCAAAGGCAGCACTGACAGAATAGCGTGTTCCCAAAAGTACGGCAAGCAATATATTGATAACATGTTGTAAGGGAAAACATTTTGCAATGCCAACCGGGATATAAACCAAATGAGCAGAAAGTACACCTACGGCCATAAAGATAGCCGTATAGGCTAGTTTTCTAATTTGCATATATATCTTTGCTCCTCGTTAAGAAATTAGCTGAGTTTGATCAGCTGCAATAGATTTTCCGGATTCATAGTAGATATCGCATCAAGAAGCCGCACCCGGAAAGTCCCCAGCCCTTCATTAGGTGTAAGCCTTTTCTCGGCAAGTTCTCCTGCGATCCCCATAGTTGCGATACTGGCGACTGTACCAATAAACGGATCGTTTGTCACACTACAAAAGCAGGCAATCAACGAGGCCGTCATACATCCTGTCCCTGTAATTCCGGCTAAGAGAGCATGACCGTTATAGATGCTACAAACACGGCTACCATAGGCAACAACATCAGTCCTACCAGTTATAGCTACTACACAGCCCAGTCTTTCTGAGAGTTTTTGAGCAATCTCCCGGCCATTGTCTGCTTCTGCCAGGCAATCAACACCGTGCATATCGCTGCTGAGCCCCAGTAACGCTTTAATTTCCGACAGGTTACCGCGTATAACAGTTACTTGAAGTTCAGTGAGGATTCTGTGGGCCGCGTCCATTCGCAGCTTGGTTGCGCCAACGCCAACAGGATCAAAAATAATAGGAATCCCCTTCTGAACGGCTTGTTGGCCGGCAACGATCATTGCTTCTAGTTTTCTTGGATTCAGCATACCTATATTGAGTACTAACGCTGAGGCGAAAGAAACCATCTCCTGTACCTCGTCGATATCTTCTGCCATAACGGGAGACGCACCAATACCCAGCGTGATGTTGGCACAATCATTTATGCTAACGTAGTTTGTAATGTGGTGGATGAGTGGTCTTTTTTCCCTCAATAAGCGAAGACTGTCTGCAACGTTATACAATATATCCATCCTCGTAACCTCCGCGATGCTTGGTACAATGCTTCATGTTTATTTGTCTACTTCCCTAATATTCTCTCTGCTAAGGCGACTTCCTTCGTCCATGTGTCTTTTGTCAGTAAAAAACATTGATTTCTAAGGTTTACCCGCAGAGCCAACAGACTTCCCTTCATCGTCACACAAATACGGCCTCTTGCCGGTAAAGATAACTTGGCTCGGATAAACACTGCGATGCTCTGAAACCAGGTAGCTAACAAAGCAGCTTATCGCCGCATAGGGAATTATGTCACCGCCAAATAATTCGGCTGCCATAAGTACGGCTGCCACCGGAGTATTGACCGCTCCTGCCAGCAGCGCCGCCATGCCAATCACCGCATAGACTGATATGTCCAAAGTCCCAAAAAGCTGGCCAAACAAGTTACCGGTAACAGCCCCAACTACAAGAATGGGAGTAATAATACCGCCTGTTCCGCCGCAGCCGAGGGTTATACCTGTAGCCAATGTTTTCCACAAAAATGCATCACTGGCAATTGCCTGCCCCCTGAGACCTGTCTCTAACAATTCCAAACCCAAACCCAAATACAGTGGGCTGACAGCATACCCAATGAGAGTGAGCATTATCCCGCCCACAAATGCTTTTACCTGGCTGGGCAGCCGTAAAAGATAAAAAAATCTCTGATTCCAAAATATCGTTTTAATAAAAAATATAGCCATCATACCGCACACGAGTCCCAGTATAATGGCTTGAATGATCAGGAGAAACTCAGGCTGTACACTGACCTGAAGATAAAAATAAGAAACTCCGGCAAGCCGGCAGACGTAATAGCCTGTCAGCCCTGCTACAAAAGCAGGATACAAGGTGTCGTACAAAATTTTCCCGACAAATAACACCTCTACTCCAAAGATTGCGCCGGCAACAGGAGTACCAAACACACCGGCAAAACCGGCACTTAAACCGCAGATGGCGATTTTGCGGCAGTCAGCGTTACTGACCTGCAAAAACCTGGCCCAGGCTGATGCAAGGGTTGCACCAATTTGGGCGGCAGGACCCTCTTTTCCAGCTGAGCCCCCAGCGGCAATTGTTATAACAGTCGCCACTAATTTTACCGGTACTTCTGACAGGTGAAGAAAACCGTTCTGCCGGTGAATGGCTTCAATCACTTTATCACTACCGCCTGCTACTTGGGGCGCCAACCAATTGACCAACCAACTGTTTACAAATAATATAACAGGGATAAAAAAGTAGTAATACCACGCTTTCGTCCATACGCCAATTGACCAAGCCAATAATTTTAGAAATACTGCCACACCCATCCCGGCAATGATCCCAGTCGTTATCCCCAGAAAACTCCATTTAAGAACATAAATAATAGAATTGTTTTGTTCCAATATATTTTCAAACCAGAACCACCTATGATCTGACTTCATATTTCTACCACCAATAGCATGGATATTGCCGTTTGGCGGCAATATTATTAACAACGATTCCAATAAGTACCAGGATACAAATACCAACGCCTACTGGTAATAGGGGAAACAGCCAGCTTTGCTGAGTAATTACGGCAATCAAGGCAGTTGCCCCGGCTGGTGGATGAACGGTTCTCGTGCCTACCATAGCAGCTACCGCGAGCCCTACGCTAAAGGCGGCTGTATACCAATAAGCCCCGGCTAATTGATATACAGTTACGCCGATAGCAGCTGACAGTAAATGTCCCGCTATTGCGTTTCTTGGTTGAGCAAACGGCGCAGAAGGAACCCCATAAATCAAGCAGGCCGATGCTCCTAAAGAGGCAACTAAAACAGGAATTCCTTGCAGAAAAGTAAGATAGGTAACTATGCCAATACCTGCAAACGATCCGACGAGTGCCCAAAAACACTCTGAAGCAGGCGGTGAGCCTACGCCGCATTTGCCCACCGAAGTTATCTTTTGCAAATATTCACTACCTGAAGGAACTATGTGTTCCGCCCAAGTTGTCTTTTTTGCCTGAGTTTCTTTTTGGGGTACGCCGTTAGTCATTTACGCTCCTCCTTCGTAGTAGAAATAGGAAATGCCGTAAGAACGGCATTTCCCGGGAAAACTATTTTTTTGTAACCAGCGGTACTAAGCACGCCAACGCAAACACCAGATACGAAAGATTGATTAATAAGCTATTATTTGTCACGCCGCCTTGATGTGCCAAAACAAAGCCAACCCAAAATGCCCAGAAAGCTGCATTCATGAGCGGAGTACGATATTTCTTCCCCCAAGGAACAGGCTTGATAACAACGTTCTGATTTTGATTTGGGGTAGGCGTAAGATTTGCAGTCATCACAGTACCTCCTTTGCATATTTCGCAATTTAAGTTGACCTAAGGCAAATCCTTAAACAACATGTAGGCAAAAATCCAGGCGTTGATGCCCACCAGCAGCGAAATGATTATACAATAAGGTATTGTGCGATTCAGTACCTCGCTTTCACGTCCATCAAGGCCGACAGTTGCAGAACCAATTAAGACCTTCGATGGAGCGATTGAACAGCCTACCGAGCCGCCAACAGACTGGACGGCCGACATGATGACAGTACTGATCCCGAGCACCTTGGCCGTCTCATACTGTAAGGAGCCAAACATTACATTAGAGTTAGTGTTACTACCGGTAAGGAATGCCCCCAACACACCGATAAACGGCGAGAATATCGGGAACAAGACACCTGTTGATTTCGCGATCCCTTGTGCCAGCATGTTTGTCATACCGGTATCGTTCATAATTAACGCCATCATAACCATGGTCGCTATACCGATACTGGTAGGAACACACTGGGAATAGGTGGCCTTGAGAGCCTCAGTCGCTGCCCCTTGTTTCCACTTACCAGTCATTCTGAAGATGATGTAACCACAAACTGCTGCAGTAAGCAACAGCGGAGCCGGATGCGAAAAAATATTGATTTTAGAATACATTTTCTCGGCCTTGACGGCAAAACCAGCCGCAGTCGTCACTGCTGGATAATTTAGCCCCCAGGTATAGGGAGCGAAAACATTCGCGATGGCTTTGATCTGAGTCATAATACAGAGCGCAATTAAGATGTAGTACGGAGAGAACGCCATGTTAAAGCCCATAACCGGTGCTTCATGTTGTTTTTCATCCTCGACAGACTCATGACGATAGATTGTCTTGGCTAAAACAGCCATAGTACCACAGCCAAAAAGCGCTGGAATCAGAGTAGCCAACTGGGCTGCCCCCATCTTGTTCATGAACCAGCACATGAAAGCCATGACAGTCCCTGTTATCAGTACAGCAGGCAGGCCTCTTTTAACTGCCGCAAAACCGCCGTAAATATGACACACAGCAATACCGGTGGCATAGATAGGTACAGCAAACAAAAGCGCCATCCAGGGTCCTATAACCTCGCCAGGGATTTTGGTAACCAATTGAATAGTATAATAGGATGAACCCATCGATCCAAAACTAATGGACCAAGAGTGTCCTACCAAACAAGTAGCAGCCGCGATGGCCGGCGGGAAGCCCATTACTAGCATAATGGGCGCCACAACTGCAACAGGTACGCCAAAGCCGGCAATACCTTGCATGAAGCTGGCAAAACACCATGACATGAGTAAACATTGCAATAATTTTTCCTCAGTTACTTTTATCATGGTGTCACCAATTACTTTTATCGCACCAATCTTCTCAACCAGGTTATAGAGAAAAACAGCGCCCCAGATAATGAGTAATACATACAGTGACATTGCCATGCCTTTGCTATTGGCTAAGGCGAGCAACTGAGAATCGCCGCCAAAGACAAACAAACCAATGATGACCGCCGTAAACCAGGAGACGGCTCCTGATTTTGGCGCGCCCCAATTAAAGAGTAAAATGGTAGATAGCAAGACTAATATAGGTAGGAAAGCTAGTATCCAGTTCGTAAAGGTTAAGGCCACACCCTTATCCATACAACCGAGCCTCCTCAAACCTTTGTTCATTCATGAACAAAGATTACTTACATTAGTAAGTCCCTGGCTCCTTTTGTTCATGAAGGAGCCAGGGACTTACGGCTTAATGCCTATAGTGTTTTAAGCTGCCTTACTTAGCAGGCGGCAGAGGAACTTCCATACCGAGTGTTCTTGCGCGGTTGTTGACGAAGTTTTGGATTTCGGCCACATGCTCAGGTTGCAGATGGCAGAAACGGGCTTGTGTTTGGAGATATTCGTCAACAGGCTTAAGTTTCTTCGGCATAACACTAAACTTCTTATTAGCCCAATCGCCGTTTTCAATTTCGTAAAGATTCCACATGCCGGTCTCAACAGCGAGTTTAGCAATCTCTATGGTCCGGTCAGCAGGGAACGACCAGCCCTTAGGACACGGAGAATGAAGATGAACGAACGCCGGACCATCTTCAGCAAGACCTTTACGAATCTTGTTCATAAGGTCAATTGGATAGCCTATGGAAGCCGTTGCACCATACTTGAGGTATGGATGGCCGCCAGCCAGGAATATCGGCATAGGGTCTTTCAGATGATGTTTCTTGGCTTCCGGAATCGCCGGGCCGGCCGGGGTGAACATAGTAGTAGCACCGTACGGGGTGGACGGAGAAACCTGAATACCAGTGTTGGCATAAGACTCATTATCATACATTACGCAAAGAACCTTATGGCCGCGATAGAACATAGCCGACATGGCCTGAAGACCGATATCTGAACAGCCGCCATCACCGGCCATTACGATAATATTAGGGAATTCGTCCTGAATTTTACCCTTTTTAATCATCATGCGGAAAGCTTCAGCAATACCGGAAGCTACTGCGCCACCGTTTGTGATTTGCGCATGAGTCCAGGGCACAGCCCAGGGACCACAGGCATAACTAGTGTTAGCAACATACATACAACCAGTTGGACCAATAAAGATTGTATTTTTACCTGCAGCTTTTGCTACCAGGCGATACGCAAGAGCCGGACCGCAACCAGCACAAGTGCGGTGACCAGGAACATAAGTGTCCCGTAGATCAGTCGTGTGTGCAATTGACTTAATTAATTCAGCAACTGCCATCGTTTACTCCTCCTTATTATTTACTGGGGGCAGCTTCATTTTTAGCAGCATTGATCTGGGAAGCGCCTTCATGATAATCATTGAAGTTAACCCAAGTGCCGCTTTGAATAATCTTTCCGGCTTTCAGGGTTTGCTTCATCATTTCGGCCATAGCGAAGAACTCTTCATGAGTGATTGTCTCGCCGCCCAAACCGGAGGTAAAGCTTTGAATAATCGGCTTGCCCGCAACTTCGGACATAGCAGCTTTAACCTCAGTAGAGAGAACGCCGCCGCCGCAAGGAGCGCCATAAGATGTACCGGTATCAATAACGCCGGCAACTTTAAATTTAGGCAGAATTTGAGCAAGTGCTTCATCCGGGAATGGGCGAACCCAACGGAGTCTGCACAAACCAATCTTATAGCCGGCTTCACGGAGATATTTGATCGCACTGCGGCAGGTAACCGCGTGAGCGCCCATCAAAACAAATACCATGTCGGCATCTTCAGTCATATACTCTTCCACGAACGGAGCATACTTGCGACCGAATACTTGTGCAAATTCTTCAGTTACCTGAACGATTTTTTCTCTAACTTTATTCATGACAATATGGCGATCCCACTCAAGCGGAGGTCCCATTTCCGGCTCGATTTGCGGCCCCATGATAACAGGGTTGTTAACATCAAGGCGGAATTTCGGATTAAACTTAGGCAGGAATCTGTCAACTTGCTCTTGATCAGGCATTATATAATCCTGAGCAATATGGGTTACAAAATAACCGTCCATGGCCACGATTTGTGGCAACATGATTTCAGGATCTTCACCAATCCGGAAGTAAATCAAGCTATTATCTAAGGATTCCTGAGCGTCTTGGGCCCAGCCATAAATCCAGCCATTATCGCGAAGTGTCAAGCAGTCAGTGTGCTCAGAACCGAAATCACCGGGGGGATCAAGCGTACGGTCACCGATGAGGGCTTGGATAGGACACCGGCTGCCGGCAATTGGTGAATAAGTTTCAAACGCATAGGTAACGCCTACACCGGAAGTACCGGTAGTGGCACGTGCACCCGCCATGGAAGCGCCGTGAGCAATACTAAACTGTGCATGTTCGCCTTCACCATGAACCATTTCGCACTGCATGGTGCCATTAGCAATCCGTTTTGCCAATTCAGCCATGACTGCAGTGTACGGGCGAATAGGATAGGATGCTGAAACATCAATATCCGCAAGCTGCCAAGCATCTGCAACCGCAGTTAAACCTGTACCTTTTTTCTTAATTGGCATCTTATTCACTCCTTATTCATCAAAATCAAGTTCAGGCACTCGACTAATTGCCCCAACCGGACAGACGTTGCTGCAGATACCGCAACCCTTACAATACTTGAGGTTGAAGCTGACTCCGTCGTCCTTGGCGTAATTAACGCAGGCGTCTGGACAATAAATGTAGCAGGTTTTACACTCGGTACATTGACCTTTATCAACTACAGGACGGAGAAACCGCCAGTTACCGGTAATCATACCTTCGTTCTCGGTCTGGGGAGAAGGAATTATAGCAGCAAATGGCACTTGTTTATAAACCTTTGCCATATTTACACCTCCTTGAATTTTACCAACTGATTATTTCCATTCAAGTTCTAGTCTGCTCGGATTTGTAGGACAGCCAGCTTCGCCTTGGCAAATCGGCAATATAACTACAGTGTCCCATCCCTTTTGAACAGCGTCTTTGTTTTCAGCAACTCTTAGCAGGGATTCTAACTTAACGATACCACTGGCTTTTGCAACCGCAGCGGCCATAGCAGCGCCGACACCGGCACCAATCTTGGTATCATCAATACAACCTTCAGTACCATCAAAGGTATGATATAGACCTGCGCCCAGATCATCAGCGGCTATAGCGGCAACCGCTTTTACTTTGCTCACGTTTTCTTTTGGAGAAAGATACTTGATTAACTTATTTACATCACGTTTAGTATTGATGACAACAACGCAGGCATCCTTGCAGCCTTTAAGAACATCGTTGCCTTTAACAATAGTCTCTTCATCAATTACTACAATGTCGGGACGATAGTTTTCATATTCATAATATGTTTCGATAGGCTCAGAACTGATCCGGGCATAACTCTTAACCGGAACATTGATACGGTCAGGCAGATCCACATAGTTGTCGAAGGATTGATTATACTTTCCTTCAAGGCTACCTGCTTTGGCGAGCAGGGTAGCAGTGTCGCGAGCTTCTTTGGCCCGGGTTACACCCCGAGTCCATACAGTAACTTCCTGCATCTTGGCATCAACAGCAACTGCCAGTGTCATTTTCTCTCCCCCTTTTATTACTTTGAGATTTGACAACAGGTGACCGTCAGAACCCCTCTAACTAGATTTGATACTCACCCCCGTTGGCATACGCCATTCTATTTTCTTAATACTTGTCGCAGACCACAGCTAAAATCCTCGCTTAATACTTTGTAAACACCAGACATAGTAGCTATACTCTGCGGTTGGCTAACATAGCGTTTCATGGCTGACAACGATGCATGTTTGCAGATGGCCTCAATGTCAGAACCTGCCGTCCCCTCGGTGGATTGCGCCAGGCTATTGAAGTCAATATCATCAGCCAGTATCAATTTCGCGGTGTGAATTTTGAATATTTCCAGGCGCTCGTCTTTACCAGGCATCGGCAGTTCTACGCTGAAGTCAAATCTACCTGGCCGCATCAGAGCCGGGTCTACCATATCAGGCCGGTTGGTCGCTGCGATAACAATTACGTTGGAGCTGTCCATTAAACTGTCCAGTTCCAGGAGCAGCTGACTTACTAACCGGTCAGTGCCATTTCTGTCTGTTACCGCGCGTACAGGCGCCAAAGCGTCTATTTCATCAAAGAATAAAATACATGGGGCAATCTGTTTAGCCCGTTTGAAAATCAGCCGTAGGCCTTTTTCTGCTTCACCAAACCAGCGGGAATTAAGTGTTGCGGCATCTACCGATATGAAGTGTGCTTCGCTGGAACCGGCAAGTGCTTTTACAATCAGTGTTTTGCCTGTTCCCGGCCGCCCTGTCAGCATAAAGCCTTTCGGCATATTGTGCTGCGATTCTTTAAATAATTCCGGGTGCTGCAGCGGCATCTCAATCATGGCCTGTAGGTTTTCTTTTATATCGGCCATGCCTCCGACCTGTTCCCACTTTATGTTGGGGCGTTCTGAGAAAAACTCCCGGGTCGCTGTAGGTTCCACTTCCCGGAATGCAGCGTAAAAATCATCCATGGTTATCTTGAGCTTGGCTAAATCGTCTTCACTAATCTCTGATGTGAAATCAATTTGCGGTAATAACCGCCGCACTGCGTTCATTCCAGCTTCCTTGCAGAGAATGGCTATATCTGCGCCAACAAAACCATGGGTCATTTGCGAAAGCTTCTCCAAATTGACCGAACCCTCAATTGACATTGAGCGAGTGTGTATTTTTAATATTCTCAATCTTCCGACTCTATCGGGCGGATTAATGGATAATTCGCGATCAAACCTGCCGGGGCGCCTGAGTGCTGGATCGACCATATCTGGTACATTGGTAGCGCCGATTACGATGACCTGACCCCGATTTCTCAATCCGTCCATAAGGGCTAACAACTGGGCGACAACCCGCTTTTCAACATCACCGATTACATCAGTCCGCTTGGGAGCAATGGCATCAATCTCATCAATAAAGATGATGGCCGGTGCCCGCCGTTGTGCCGTCTCAAAGATCTCTCTAAGCCGTGCTTCACTTTCACCATAGAACTTATTGATAATCTCTGGGCCATTAACGTGCATAAAAGCAGCGTTTGTTTCACTGGCTACCGCTCTGGCCATCAGCGTTTTACCCGTTCCCGGCGGACCATAGAGCAGAACTCCCTTGGGAGCATCTACCCCTAACTGCCGGAAAATCTCCGGGTACTTAAGCGGCAGTTCTACCATTTCGCGAACGCGCTGAAGTTCTTTGTCCAGACCGCCTACATCTTCATATGACGCTCTAAAACTTCGGTCTTCCGCTCCGTCTGCTTTGGTCACTTTAAGCTTGGTTCCTGTATTGACGACCACCGGTCCCTGCGGCGCTGTACCGATAACAGTGAAGTACTGACTCCTAGCCCCGGCTAGATTAACCTTGACCCGATCGCCGGTTATGATTGGAAGTCCGTTTAACACACGCTCTAAGTGTTTGATATCTTGGGCGTCACTAAAATCTATGGTAACGTCCAATGGACTCAAAATCACTGTCTGCGCTGGCTGACGCACGGCCTTCTTTAAGGTTATCCGTTCGTCAATCCCGACCCCGGCATTCTCTCTGATAATAGATTCAATTTGGGCTAGGTTTTGATTCTTAAATTGGCTAAAACAAGGGACTATTTTGGCCACGGTAGTTTTTCGGCCTTGAATCTCAACAATATCACCGATAATGACTTCAAGCTTATCCATTTCTGCATTATCAATCCGAACGTATCCCTGACCAACATCTTCCGGCATAGCGTCGGCGACTCTAAAGGATAGGGGTTTTTCCATTGTCTGGTTATCCTCCTTTAGAAGTGGTCTTTCTTGGTAACATCTTACAGTTGTAATTATAAGGTACACGCCTTAAACTTGGCTACTATATGGTAAATAAGGATAATTTTGTAAATATAAATCACAAGCTTGCCCCATAAGAACCATAAAAGAGATGGTAAAGCAGCTCGTTTCTGAGTTGTTTACCATCTCTTCTAGTTCAACCATAGTAACCTATATTGAAAATGGATCGTCCTTAATATACTTATGCAACGGCCTTCCAACCGGGCCATAAGAGAGAATTCCCTTTAGCCAGCCATTATCGTATAGAAAGTTTAGATAACGCCGGACGGTCACGCGCGATATACCCACCAGTTTAGAAATCTCACTTGCTGTAAAATATCCGGGCTGCATATTAATGGTCTTAAGCACTGACTCTAAGGTTGCTTTGTCCAGACCTTTAGGAATATTGTCTTTTAAATCGTCAAGGCTGCTCGGATTGCTTTCACCTAAGGCAGTGCCCTTTAAACAGTCAATATCCTTCTGACATAGCTGCTGGCTATTTCTTATTCGTTCAATATATTGCTGGTAACTCCTCAACGCTTTTTTGAAACGCTGGAAAGTGAACGGTTTGATGATATAATCCACAACACCGCACTGCATACCTTGTTGGATTGTTTCTGAACGGTGAGCTGCCGTAACTAAAATAACGTCTATATTAATACCTTCCGCCCTAACCCGGCGCAGTAGATCAATACCGCTCTCTCCGGGCATGTAAACATCCAGTATCACCAATTGCGGTTTAAATTTCGTTATAATAGTATACCCGTCTGCAGCATTGGCCGCTTGTCCTATTAACCTAAATCCTTTCACCTGGCCGATATATTGCCGGTGAAGCTCGAGTACCATAGGGTCATCTTCTATAATAACAATATCGATTCCCATATCCGGCCCCTCCCTACTGTTTAGGCTCCAAGGTTTACCCTACCGGTATCTTTATCCAGAATGTGGTGCCTTCGTTTTCACGTGAATTGACCGTAATCTTCCCTCCGCAAATTTGCACCTCCTGCTTGACTAGGGCTAGTCCAACCCCTCTATTCCCTTGTTTGGTAGAAAAACCCCGCTGATATATTTTTTTCTTATAAGGTTCAGGTATGCCTTTGCCTAAATCACTAACTTTAATATTCAAGTGTTGCTTCCCCTCAAAGACGTATACGTCAATGACCCGCCGCTCAGCAGGTAATTGTGCAACCGCTTCCATCGCATTGCTGATTAAGTTGCCCAGCACTGTTACCATCGACAAACTGCTGAACGAAGGCGGAAGGTCGCCCATTTTACTGCGGGGGTTGAGCCGTAAGGTAATCCCCTGTTCACTTGACTGGCTAATTTTTCCGATAAGCAGTCCGGCTGTTGCCTGGTCCTTAACTCGTTTGACGATCGAGCTAACCAAGTCCTGCTGGCTTTTATACATCAATGTGATGAGTTCCACTACTTTATCATACTGTTTCATCTGGATCAGGCCGGATATGGCATGAAGCTTATTGGCAAATTCGTGTGATTGGGCCCGCATGGATTCTAACAGGCTTTTTAAACCCACTAATTCCTCTGCCAATAACTTGACATCCTGTTTATCCCGAAAGGTGGCAATGGCGCCAATGACTGCCTCGCCTACAATGAGAGGCACTCTATTTGTAATAATAACCTTATTTCCTACTTCCTGCTCCTGGTCATATTCAGCTTGCCTGTTTTTTATCACGATAGGTAACCGGGAATTGGGGATAATATCCCTGATATGCCTGCCAATAATATTATCCTCCCGGCCAAGCAGGCGCTTTGCTTCATGATTAGCCAAATTGATATAGCCATCAACATTGATGGCAACAACGCCTTCCCTCATACAATGCATGATAGCACGTTTTTGTTCCAAAATGACTGTTACTTCATGGATCCGCTGCTTCAGCTTAAAATCAGCATCACCATACAATTGGGCGTTGTGAACAGCGATCGCTGCGTGATTGGCAAATGTCTCAAGAAGTTTTTGATCAACCGGTGTAGTTCTCCGGGTAGACCGAAAGCCTATAATGAGAACTCCAATGGTTAGCTCCTGGAGGTAGAGTTTGATCGCCTTTACTCTGGACAGACTCTCTTTTTTAAAAACATTGTGCATATGATCTGACAGCAAATCTTCATAATTCCAATCCATAACCCCTGTTGTATAGGCTATTGTTTCTGAAATGACCGCAGACGAGCTTGTTTCATGCCAACCTGCTGTAACCGGCGCATGTAAGCTGCCGTTTTTATCGATGAGCAAAATACTGCCGCAGTCGGCCTTAAATAAACGTACCGCGCTGACTACAATAAAATCTAATACTTCATTCAAATCAAGCGAAGAAGTAAGGTAGGCCGTAATCTCGTTAATTGTTCTTAACTGTTCGAACTGCTCATAGACTGTTTCTTCATAGAGCGTAAAAAAATATTCAGAAACAAATACCCGGGCCCTGTCCAATAATGAATCAATATCTCGACGATACTTATTAAGACTAACCAAATCTTCTTTAAGAAATATTGACATTGCATCTTTTACAGATGTTTCATACAGATCAAAAAAAGCCATAATATCAGAAAGCCTGACCCCTTGTTCAAGCCGGAGTTTACACATCCAGCTGATGTGAACCTTGAATGGCGTAAAGGTATTACTTTTTGCTGATTCTATGAGAGCTTCCGTAAATCTGCTAAGTTCTTCAGCAAATTTATCTTTGGGCATTTTGACATAGGAAACAGGCTCGCCTTCAAGCTCTAATTCACAGATTGTTCCTGTATTGATCTCATGTTTAATCGACTCAAGTATCCGCGCCAGCCAATCCATCAGAGACCACCTTGTTTCATTTTTTTTTGTTTTTTTATTTGTTTTTTTTGTTGTTCAATTGACTTGATAACTTTCCATTACTTATTATATAACTATGTTACATTATTTTCCATAGAAATTTTCAGACTTATCAAAATCTATTTAATTGGAGGGACAACAAGTGATACAGGAAGAGCCTAAATTACAAAGTCCCGTGCCTTTTGAGGCAGCCCCGGAAATCTCCGAAAAACCGGAAGGTCCTGTAGATGTAAGTAACGGTCCTCCTCCGTCAGGTTCTATAAAAGAGACAGTTACCAAAGAAATAAAAGAATTAATAAAAAGCTATGTAGAATATGCTAAAAGCGTAGACTTATAGATACGTAGAGCGCCGTTTTTCCACATGTTATAACTATAATATTTTTCATAATACATCTTGTCTTTTTTGTAAATCAGTGGTAAATTACCAATGACAGTTGTATTTTTATAATGCACTATTGGTTGCTTTGGGAGGGGAATTAGATGAAAAAAATTCAGACGGTGCTTGTTGCCAATCGCGGCGAAATTGCAATCCGGGTCATCCGCGCCTGTAATGAGTTAGGAATACGCACAATTGCAATCTATTCCAAAGAAGATATATTCTCATTACACCGCTATAAAGCCGATGAAGCCTATTTAGTAGGCGAGGATAAAAGCCCGGTTGACGCTTACCTAGACATTGAAGGCATACTTCGTATAGCTAAAAACCGTGGTGTGGATGCCATTCACCCTGGTTACGGTTTTCTATCTGAAAACATTAATCTTGCCAAACGCTGTAAAGAAGAAGGTATTATCTTTATTGGGCCAGACATTGAGCATTTAGCCATGTTTGGTGATAAAATCAATGCGCGTGCCCAGGCTGTAGCCGCAGGCCTGCCGGTTATCCCTGGAAGTGACGGGCCGGTAAACAGTGTGGAAGATGTCAAAGCTTTTGCTCAACGCTACGGCTATCCGTTCATCATCAAAGCAATTTTGGGCGGCGGCGGCCGGGGAATGAGGATTGTCCGGACGGCAGCCGCTCTTGAAGAGTCCTATATGCGCGCTAAATCAGAAGCAAAAGCTTCTTTTGGCGATGACCAAATCTACCTCGAACGTCTCCTCGAATACCCCAAGCATATTGAGGTTCAAATTATGGGAGACCGGCATGGCAATATCATCCACCTATATGAAAGAGACTGTTCTGTTCAACGCCGCCATCAGAAGGTAATCGAAATTGCGCCCAGCATATCACTATCTGAAGAACTACGGCATGATATCTGCAATGCTGCAGTCAAATTGATGAAGGCTGTTGGTTATATTAGTGCTGGCACTGTTGAGTTTTTGGTTACACCTGACCAGCAATTTTACTTCATTGAGGTTAATCCCCGTATCCAGGTAGAACATACCATTACTGAAATGATCACAGGTATTGACATTGTTCAAGCCCAGCTGCATATTGCCGATGGTGCACGCTTAAGTGATGAGAGTATTGGCATTCCTAATCAGGACTACATTACCTGTAACGGCCATGCCATTCAGTGCCGGGTAACTACCGAAGATCCGGCGAACCAGTTTATGCCTGATACTGGAAAAATAACAGCGTATCGCAGCGGCGGCGGCTTTGGTGTGCGTCTTGACGCCGGTAATGCGTATGCGGGGTCAGTCATTACACCTTATTATGACTCGCTGCTTGTTAAGGTCTCTACCTGGGGCCTCACTCATAAAAGTTCTATCGCTAAAATGAAGCGCTGCCTCAATGAATTCCGCATCCGCGGAATAAAGTCCAATATACCCTTTCTCTATAACGTAGTTAATCATGCAGACTTTTTAAGTGGTAACTATTACACCACCTTTATCGATACAACTCCCGAACTCTTTGTCTTCCCGATACCTCAGGATCGAGGGACTAAACTTCTTAAATACTTAGCTGAAACAACTATCAATGGCTTTGAGGGGCTGACTAAACGCTCTAAACCAGGTTTCCCGCCGGTTAGACTTCCGCAAACGCCCACAGGCCCACTGCCTAATGGAACCAAACAGATTCTTGATCAGCATGGCCCGGAAGGCTTGATGGCTTGGGTTAAAGAACAAAAAGAAGTTTTATTGACCGATACCACGCTGCGGGATGCTCACCAATCCCTCCTGGCTACCCGGATGCGGACACATGATATGTTAAATGTTATTTCTCCTACCGCACATATGCTGCCAAATCTATTTTCTCTAGAGATGTGGGGCGGCGCTACCTTTGATGTTGCCTACAGATTTTTAAAAGAAGATCCCTGGCAACGCCTTGAGGACCTGAGAAAACAAACCCCTAATATTTTATTTCAAATGCTATTGCGCGGTTCTAATGCCGTCGGCTATACCAGTTATCCCGATAATGTCATTCGTGCTTTCGTCGCGCAAGCCGCTGAAGCCGGTATTGACGTCTTTCGAATTTTCGACAGCTTGAACTGGCTCGCCGGTATGTCTGCTTCGATTGACGCAGTGCGGCGCTCCGGTAAGGTAGCCGAAGTCGCTATATGTTATGCAGGCGACATCCTTGACCCTTCACGCAATAAATATGATTTGAAATACTACGTAAATATGGCCAAAGATATCGAAAAAGCCGGCGCCCATATGCTGTGCATCAAAGATATGGCCGGTTTACTGAAACCGGAGGCCGCATATCAACTTGTGTCTGCGCTTAAAGATACTGTCGAAATCCCTATTCACCTTCATATGCATGACACCAGCGGCAATGGTATCTATGCCTACGCCCGTGCAATTGACGCCGGTGTAGACATTGTCGACACCGCCATCTCTTCCTTGTCCGGCATGTCGTCCCAACCCAGCGGCAACAGCCTGTATTACGCTTTACAGGGGCATGCACGGCAGCCGATTGTTGATATCCGTAAAATGAATGAGTTATCCCATTACTGGGAAGATGTCCGCGCTTATTATAAAGATTTTGAAAGCAGCCTCTTTTTCCCAAATCCTGAGGTGTATCAGCATGAAATGCCTGGCGGACAATATAGCAACCTGAGACAGCAAGCTAAATCATTGGGCCTCGAAAGCCAGTGGGATAAAGTCAAAGAGATTTATCGCCAAGTAAATGACATGTTTGGGGATATTGTAAAAGTAACCCCCTCTTCTAAGATTGTTGGCGACATGGCCTTGTTCATGGTCGAAAATAACCTGACAGAAGACGACATCTATGAAACAGGCGATACCTTAGACTTTCCTAACTCTGTCGTGGAGTTCTTCTCCGGACAAATCGGCCAGCCTTACCAGGGCTTCCCGAAAGAGCTGCAACGAATCATTCTAAAAGGAAAAAAACCGTTAACCAAACGTCCTGGTGAACTGCTGGAAGCGGCTAATTTTGCTGAAATCCGTGATACGTTGGCAGGCACGCTGCAGCGCCCTGTAACTACCTCTGATATGCTGGCCTACTCCCTGTATCCGAAAGTATTTTCCGATTGGGTCAACTTTATCAATTCCTATGGCGACGTATCTATTCTGGATACACCGACCTTCTTCCACGGCTTAAAACCCAGGGAGGAAATCAGGGTTGATATTGAAGAAGGAAAAACTCTTGTAGTTAAGCTTATTTCTGTCGAGGAACCGCTTCCAGACGGCACCCGGATTGTCAATTTTGAACTGAATGGGTTGCCCCGGGAAGTTGTTGTCAAGGATAAAAACATTAAAACAGTTGTCATCTCCCGTATTAAAGCCGAAAAAGACAATTCTAATCATCTTGGCGCTTCCATGACAGGAAAAGTTGTGAAAGTCATGATCGAAAGAGGAGATCATGTCAAAAAGGGCGAACATTTAGTAGTGACTGAAGCCATGAAAATGGAAACAACCATTCAAGCTCCATTTGACGGCGTAATAAAAGAATTGTATGTAAAACCTCAAGACCCTGTGGAAACAGGTGACTTGTTGATTGAACTCTTGAAAACAGTAAAAGCGTAGCTGACATACTGTCTATTAAGACCGCGTTACCATTGTTAATTAGTTATAGCTAGGGGTGCCAGACGGCTGAGAGGATTAAAATCCAACCCTCGAACCTGATGTGGTTAGTACCACCGTAGGAAAGCTTTTCATTACAAAGCAAAGAAGCTTGCCTACCCTCACCTCCGCCTATAGCTAAAATATAATTAAAGAGGAAGGGGAAAATAATTATGTATACTACACAAATGGATGCCGCAAAACGAGGCATCCTCACCGAACAGATGCGTAGAGTAGCTCAGGAGGAAAACATTGATCTTGAGTTACTGCGCGAATTAGTGGCAAGCGGCAGGGTTGTCATCCCTGCAAACCGTCATCACACCAGCCTGAGCCCTAAGGGGGTTGGTGAAAAACTTCGTACCAAAATTAATGTTAATTTAGGTGTTTCAAAAGACTGCTGTGATATTGAGCTTGAATTAGAAAAAGCAAAAAAAGCCATTGAATTAAAAGCCGAAGCCATTATGGACTTAAGTTGCTATGGTAAAACCCGGGAGTTTCGTCGCAGGCTGATTGAAAATTCACCTGTGATGATTGGCACTGTACCGATGTATGATGCAGTCGGAATGCTTGATAAGGATTTAAAAGATATTTCAGTTGACGAATTTTTTTCAGTTGTTGAAAGACATGCTGAAGACGGTGTAGATTTTATGACCATTCACTGCGGCATGAACCAGAAAACAGCCGAGCGAGTGAAACAAAACAAACGGTTGACCAACATTGTTTCCCGTGGCGGTTCATTGTTATTTGCCTGGATGGAACTGAATAACCGGGAAAATCCTTTTTATGAATATTTCGATAGACTTCTGGATATTTGTGAAAAATATGATGTAACATTAAGCTTGGGCGATGCCTGTCGTCCGGGTTCCATCCATGACGCAACCGATGCTGCGCAAATTGAGGAACTTATTACTCTCGGCGAATTAACTAAACGCGCCTGGGCCAGAAATGTGCAAGTAATAATCGAAGGCCCTGGTCATATGGCCATTAATGAAATTGCCGCTAATATGCTTTTAGAAAAAAGATTGTGTCATGGCGCGCCATTTTATGTTTTGGGCCCACTTGTCACCGATATTGCACCTGGCTACGATCATATTACGAGCGCGATTGGCGGCGCTATCGCTGCTGCCAGCGGTGCAGACTTCCTTTGTTATGTAACACCGGCCGAACATCTGCGCTTGCCCAATTTGGATGATATGAAAGAAGGTATTATCGCCACCCGGATTGCAGCCCATGCAGCCGACATCGCCAAAGGAATACCCGGCGCACGCGATTGGGATAATCAGATGAGTGCTGCCCGGGCCGATGTAGACTTTCCCCGCATGATTGAATTAGCTATTGACCCGGAAAAGGCAAGAAGATACCGCAAGGAATCCCAGCCTGAGTGTGAAGATACTTGTACTATGTGCGGCAAAATGTGCCCCATGAAGAACATGAAAAAAATCCTTAATGGGGAAGACTTGAGCGTCGTATAACATGAATACGCACATGACACCCGTTTCGGAAACAGTGCAATTACAGCGATTAGTGGATTTCTACCGTTCGAAACTGTTGTACACATGTGACAGATATTATTTGGATGATGAACGCATACAATTTTTCAAGAATATGCTTCAAGCACTTGTTTGCTGCCGTCAAAATTATGTTCTTCATGAACATAATTTCCGATGGTTTATCACCTTCATATTTTTCCAGGCAGCCTTTGACTGTATTGGAAAACAGCTAGACAGATTAACCCAATTTCAAACTGAAGTAACACCTAAATCAGAATATGGGTCTCTTGGTAAGGTCTATAGAGCTTTATCGAAAAAACATAATGTACAGACTGACCATGCTCGTTCTTTCGACTTGTTAGATGCTATGCATGCAAGAATACTCCGCCAGCAAGACAACTTCGCGGAAAGCGGGCATGTTTCAGTGACAATTTACCGCGACCAGCACTTTATCACTACATATGGATATACTGCTGAGCTGCTCAACCCAACATTGCTTTTTACAATATTAGAAGACGTAGGTAACTTATTCTCTGACTTGATATTAGAACCCGTGAATAATCAGCCAGTAAGTTTTTTTGCAGGATCTAGACGTAAGTCATCTGCGTTGTAAGATCTCTTTGTGGTACTGTTCGCAAGTAATTAGCGCTTAATACTTGTGACAGTACCATTTTCTCTTTTAGCAGGTTGTAATCTTCAGATACTTGGGTTATTGTCCTATAATCTTTCTGTGTAAATAAGGAGGAGATGATTTATGGATGCCTATCAAGCCCTGGAGAAGCTAATCGCAGGTAATAAGAGATATGTAACGGAGAGGTATGCTAAGCTTGACATCGGCTATAAAAAGCGTCTTGAACTAACTCAGGGCCAACAGCCATTTGCAGTAATATTGGGGTGTTCAGATTCACGTATCCCCCCCGAAATTATCTTTGATCAAGGACTTGGGGACTTATTTGTTGTGCGAACAGCAGGCCAAGTCGTGGACACTGTTGTACTGGGCAGTCTCGAATATGCAGTTGAATATCTCGCGGTACGACTAATCTTGATATTAGGGCATCAAGACTGTGGCGCGGTTAAAGCCGCCTTAACAGGCGACCAGGCTTCGTTACATATCTGTTCCATCCTGCAGGCTATCGTACCTGCCATCGAAAGTGCCAAGACTCGTACAGGTGAATTACTCCCAAATGCAATTAAGGCTAACATTGACTTTAACATTGATAAGTTAAAGTCAGCTAGCCCTGTTCTTAGAAAAGCGATTAATGCTAAAGGCCTCCAAATTATTGGAGCCATTCACAATATCCACGACGGCAACGTACTCTTTGATTATACCTAAAATTTATTCATTATTCTGTTTTTTTATCATAGCATCAATTAGTTTTTTTGCCTCAATTACGTTGATACTTGTATTCTCGATGATTTTGAATAAATCAGCCGCCATGTCCAATGGATTATGGTATACAGGTCCTGCTATGATCTCTTGAAGCTGGTCATGTTTTCTGCAATATCTGATCTCACTAATCTCATCTTTGTTTTTTTGTGCCTTATAGTGACTGACAGCGTATAAGGTCCTGAGTGCAGCGATTACCTCTACAGCCCCACCATAGCGGGCGCCAACAATAACCCCAAGATCGGTCTCTTGTCCGCACAAACCGCAACGGGCTATCACTTCACCTGCGTCCGTTTTGTCTACAATCTCAAACTGAGTTGTATTGCAGCTAACACATAGCAATTTAGATTCATCACTTTCGCCGGTATGTCCACATTGGGCCACTAAACAATCACTCCTTTTTTCTAGTAGTACTTAGTATTACAAAATTTGGTATGTATAAACCATGGTTGAGATCTTGTAATAAAAAATCTTATAAATAAAACAAACGCACTATAGACTAGCGCGTTTGTTTTATTTATCTTACTATGCAGGCCTGAGAGGAATCGCTAAATCCGAAACTTTCTAGTGGCCACACTCAGTTCCTCGGCCATTTTGGACAAGGCCTGGCTGGCTGAAGCAATTTCCTCCATAGCTGCCGATTGCTCCTCAGTAGCGGCTGAGACTGTCTGAGTCTGTCCAAGTATGTCTTTACCGGTTTCCTCCACCTCTTGAACAGCTGTGACGATTTGGCTGCTACTCTCAGATATTACCTGAATATCCGTAGATATGGCTTTGACCTGATTAGATACATTCTCTATAAGGCCCACAATATCCTGAAACGTTTTACCTGAAGTGTGAACTACTTGCGTCCCGATTTTAACCTCTTTAGTTCCCTCACTCATAGCGATAACAGCTTTATTAATATCTTGGCGTATTTCCCCAATCAGTGCTGCAATTTGCTTGGCCGCCGCTTGTGATTGCTCTGCTAACTTTCGGACTTCGTCAGCAACTACAGCAAACCCTCTCCCCTGTTCACCAGCGCGAGCTGCCTCTATTGCTGCGTTTAGGGCCAATAGATTTGTTTGACTGGCAATATTTGATATTGCACTCACTATTTGACCAATCTCTTCAGAGCGAGCCCCTAAAGTAGTTACTACCTGTGCCGATTCCTCAACTGATTTTTCGATGCGTTCCATCTGACTAATTGCAGTTCCAACTGCTTTATTACCGCCGTGGGCAGCATAAGCAGCTTTATCTGTATCTATAGCTACAGCATTAGCATTTGATGCAATATGTCGAATCATAGATGATATATTTCCTACAGAACTCCGAGTTTGATTCAGTGATTGGAACTGGCCCTGAGAAGCCTGAGCAACATCAGTGATGGAAGAGGCTACCTGGTTT
Source organism: Sporomusa sp. (assembly GCF_035561155.1). Classification (GTDB taxonomy): domain Bacteria; phylum Bacillota; class Negativicutes; order Sporomusales; family Sporomusaceae; genus Sporomusa. The sequence continues at coordinate 38,691 of NZ_DATMYD010000162.1, forward strand.
GCGGCTAAAGCAGATTGTTCCGCGCTGGCTGTCAATTGCTGGGAAGAGGCTGCTACCTGCTCAGTTGTGCCGATTACCTGACCAATTAAACGGCATAGCTTTTCTGTCATGCTGTTAAAGGCAGTCCCTAGTTGACCAATTTCATCTCTAGAATTGATATTGACCCGCTGGGCAAGGTTTCCCTCAGCAACCTCACGCACCTTTATCATAAGTAGATTCAATGGTCTGGCAATTAGCCGTACGATCAGCCAACCACAAGTGCATGCTAACATCAAAGTACATACAGTGACAACCAAGACTACCGTTTCCACTTGTGATGCCTCGTTAATCCCTTGTACATTTGATTCTTCGGCTAAACTTTTATTGTAGTCGATCAGTTCGCGTCTCAATTCTGTTGCCTTTTGAAATAAAGGAATACTCTGAGTGTATAAGGCAACAGCATCATCTTGTCGCCCGCTTGTAGCAAGCTTAATAATATCTTGACGAGCCTTCCGGTATTCTGTCAACTCTTTTTCCAAATCATCCAATTTGCTTCTTTGATATGTATCTAGTTGTATCTGCTTATACTCTTCTTGTAGTTTATTTATTTTACCAGTATTATCTTGAATATTCCGAATAATCATCTGCTGTTTACCCTGATCTTTTGCTAAGATTAGTTCAAGCAATTTCGATTCTGAATCCTTGCTAATCAAGCGAACCTCGCCAAGTATTTGGACAGGCACTAACCGTTCTTTGTACATTATTGTCATTTGATGACTTAATGTTCGGACTGAATATATTCCTACAAAACCGACCCCCATTAAACATAACACCGTAAACATTATTAATCCATAAATCTTTGTGGCGGTTTTTAGGTCAGACAACCTATTCATACGTCCTCCCCCAATACTTGTTAATTTGTATATAGATATTCGTTCTTTACCATAATTTACCTTCATAGGTTTTATGAATCTTATTTACAAAAAGCATGTTGTTGCTTTTGAAGAAAAAAAAGAGCCTGTTATCTCATTATTAGACAAGATACAAATTATTCTGAAGATGTATAACCTGGAGGATATAGAAATGAGTCCTGTGGCCGAATTAAAAAGACAATATTAAAGGAGAAAATATTAAAGAGGATAGTCCCCATCTGGAGATCTATCCTCTTTTTCCCATTATGTTTTATCTCTAGCCGGATTACCACTAAACATTCTAATTATCGAAACAAGTATAACGGCCCCGACAAAACTTGCGATAAGCTCTCCAATTAAGCCATAGGTTCCGATTCCAATTGCTGCGAGTAGATAGCTACCAATAAATGCGCCAACTACCCCGACAATCATGTCTACCCATATTCCAAACCCATGACCTCTTACAAATTGTCCTGCCAGCCAGCCTGCAACTGCTCCTATAATTAGCAACCAAATTGTACTACTCAATATATTTCCCTCCTTTCCATATCTAGTATTCCCGCTAATCAGGATATTAGCAGGCTTCTACCATGGTATCGGAGTAAATTTACCATTGTTCTCTCTTTTTTGATAATTGACCTGATGGCCTGTTCTATTTCCAGGACATGGATATTAATTACAAAGAACGAAAAGGAAAAGTGCACCATCCTGAAATCGCAGCCATGCAAGTTAAACTCACCAAGTGCCTCGAGTTTTACTCTTCCCGATTTGCGACATTACTATTTGTACAAGCCTGATAGCCATCCACTACAACCTCAATTTGTCCTGTTTGCGGATTAAATATCAAACCATGAATAGGTACATCCTTAGGAATAAGTGGATTACTACGAATTTTTATAACCACTTCCTCTATATTATCTACGGGGTGATGAAAGTGGTCTATCCAATCCTTCAACTCTGCTTCTATCATCTTGATGGCATCCATCGAAATTCCTCGTGCTAACATCTTTTGAATAAGACTTTCAGCCGTTGTATGAGCTATACCACAATCAAGATGCCCAATCACGATTACTTCTTTTACACCTAACTCGTAGATACTTACAATTAAACTGCGAATAGTAGCTTCAAATGGACCAGTCACCGAATTGCCTGCATTTTTTATCACTTTTGCTTCACCGCGTTTGATTCCCATTGCCGGTTCTAAAAAATCAACCAATCGTGTATCCATGCACGTAAAAATCGCTAAATGCCGCTTAGGCAATTTGCTAGTCTCAGGACAATAGTGAATATATTCATCAGGCAAATATTCAACAAAATGACGATTAGCTGCTAATACTTGTTCTAATATACTCATTATGATCTCCTATCATACTATTCTATCTCGTACTCTATCTACTATTTTGGATAATAACTATAAATATTATAGCATTATATTTTAACCATACCAACCGCTGCTTCCATAGCATCACCTAAAAAAGAAAACCCGCCAGGCTACTGACAAGCTTGTCGCAGGCGGATGGTCGTCCCACGCACCAGATGATCTATCTTAAAAGTAGGCGCAAAAAAAGCTTCGCAGGCAAAAACCTGCGAAGCCTTGATGTTACTGGTGCCGAGGACCGGAATCGAACCGGTACGGAAATTTCTTTCCGACGGATTTTAAGTCCGTTGCGTCTGCCAGTTCCGCCACCCCGGCATGATTATTGGAGGCGACACCCAGATTTGAACTGGGGAATAGAGGTTTTGCAGACCTCTGCCTTACCACTTGGCTATGTCGCCGAATGTATGGAGCGGAAAACGAGATTCGAACTCGCGACCCTCGCCTTGGCAAGGCGATGCTCTACCGCTGAGCTACTTCCGCTTAAATGGTGCCTCAGGACAGAATCGAACTGTCGACACGAGGATTTTCAGTCCTCTGCTCTACCGACTGAGCTACCGAGGCGAAATGGCGACCCTGAACGGATTTGAACCGTCGATCTCCGCCGTGACAGGGCGGCATGTTAGACCGCTACACCACAGGGCCGTTTGAAATGGTGGGCGATGACAGGATCGAACTGCCGACATCCTGCTTGTAAGGCAGGCGCTCTCCCGGCTGAGCTAATCGCCCGTGTAACTAGCATAAGGATGTTCTTCGCTATTGCTCAGAACTAAGCGATTCGCACAGGTTTTCGCGTCGCTCTCGCTCCTAAAGACCTGACTCTCTGCTTATCACTTCCGCTCGGAAGTAAGCGACTCACTCAGGTTCTCATTTCGCCTATCGGCTCGTGAGAACCCGGTTCGCTGCTTATGGTGACCCGTAAGGGAATCGAACCCTTGATACCGCCGTGAAAGGGCGGTGTCTTAACCGCTTGACCAACGGGCCAATAATTAATAATAAGATAGTTCTTCGCTCTCGCTCAGAACTAAGCGACTCACATAGGTTCTCATTTCGCCTATCGGCTCGTGAGAACCTAGTTCGCTGCTTATGGCGGAGTGGGTGGGATTTGAACCCACGCAGGCCTCACGACCTCTAACGATTTAGCAAACCGTCCTCTTCAGCCACTTGAGTACCACTCCAAATAGTGTGGCTCCTCGAGTAGGACTCGAACCTACGACCGATCGGTTAACAGCCGATTGCTCTACCAGCTGAGCTATCGAGGAATGTTTTGTTTTCTGACGGAACTATATATTATCATAATTACTCGTTGTCTGCAACTTGTAACTTTTGGTAATATCTTGTTCCTTCAAAACTTCACAGAAGAAAAGCATTGCGCATTAGGTTCAATGTTTGCACTTCATGCAAACGAGGTTGTTAAGTCAAGTCCTCGGCCTATTAGTACCAGTCAGCTGAGTGGATTGCGCCACTTACACATCTGGCCTATCAACC
>NZ_DATMYD010000163.1:0-2955 GCF_035561155.1 Sporomusa sp.
GTTACTCAATACGAGTTTGGCTGCAACCCGTTCGGAAGCAGATTGTGCTGCGATTCCTACCAGGATATCTCCGGATTTTTCTTCATTTGCCTTCGCTAAGACCTCTTTAAGGTCCTTAAAGGCAAAGATTTTATTGTAGACCTTAGCCTTTAAAATCATCAGATGTTCCCCCAATCTGTCTACCTCTATTAATCACAGAAATCGGCCCAGTTTGCTGGATAGGTAACATAGAATACTTTACAAAATGTAGGAGAAGAAAAAACAACCTGACTCCCTTTCGGAATGTAGACGACATCCCCAGCCTTAGCCCGGAAGACTTGGTCGCCAACTTTCAGCATGAAATCTCCCTCAATAATGTAATCCGCTTCATCATAATTTAAAAACCAAGGCAGTTCGGAATGGTCAAAAGTCATGAAGCCTGCACAAAGATTTCCTTCCTTGGCCGTCACAACATCTGTTAACCCAATTCTCTGACCGGGGGGAGCCTGATCAAACGGCTGAATTACCACTTGATCACCTCGCACATGAAGGGCTTTCGGATTTGGACAAGCCGGTTTGAGGGTCTCTTCTATTATTTTTTGGACCTTTTTCTTGAGGTCGTGATCGAATCCCTCTTGAACATGAACATTTGTCACTTTGTTCCCTGATGCAGATAAGACCTGATTTCCACGGGTTATCGTTAATCCAAGTTCTTTGACTAGTTCTTGCGCAGACGGTGTCAAAACACAATTCTTTTCTAAATTAATCTCTTTCCCGTTTTTGGCAAGTTCACGTAAGACTGCAGCAGATATAAAACGTCCCAATTATTCCACCTCCCAGTTACATGATTAAACGTTCATTGACCTATGTATGTGGATAAATCTTATTTTTCACCAAAAGATTTGTTATCTCCGACAGGTAGAAGATACTCCACATCACGATGCGGACGTGGAATGACATGTACACTCATAAGATCTCCTACGCGTTCTGCGGCCGCCGCTCCGGCATCGACTGCGGCTTTAACCGCACCAACATCCCCGCGAACCATAACGGAGACTAAACCTCCTGTTACGTGTTCTTTTCCGCAAAGCGAAACATTTGCAGCTTTCAGCATCTGGTCAGCTGCTTCAATAGCAGGGATTAACCCTTTGGTTTCAATCATTCCTAATGCAAAGACACTGCGCTCTTGAGCCATAATACAACCTCCTTCATGAAATTAATGACTCGGTCAATCTGTCTTCTAAAACTTCAGAGCATTTTCAATAACATCTATTACAGCACGTTGGAATGCCTCACAGGCTGCACGACAAGCGCTTTGTGATCCGGTTAGTAATGCACCACCGAAGTTTGTTTCGGTCGGCGGTCCATAGAACGCTTTCATCTCTACTTCTGCCGCTTTAAGCGCAGCATCGATACCGTAGACTGCCTCGATGGGGGGAGCTATTAAATAGGCCAACGGCTCGCCTTCCTGAATTCCGGCAATCTTAGACAGATAGCTGCCGGTTCGGGAAATCGTATGCGGATACCAGGCCGTTTGTCCCCCATCACATGTATAGAAGAAGGCTTCGTTTTCTAAATGATTGATACAGGCATCCATCCCCGCACTGATTTCGGCAGGAGTCGGGGCGGCTAAGATTCCAATAATTTCTCCGGAACGTGGTCCTGAGGCATGAGCGGCACCGGCATAGAAACTTTTGGCATAGACCACTTCAACTTCTGCCTTTTTCGTGGCTTCGTCCAGGGCAGTATAAGTGGGATCATCCATATTTGACGTGATCATCCCAATAGAACGTTGATAGTCCTTCAATCCGAGTTGCTGTGCTAAATCAGGCGCAACATTCGGAATGAGCCGGACAGCTAACACTTTTGGCTTAATAGGCTCAATCATAAGGACCCTCCCTACTTGTCTTAATCAGTTCCGATGACTAAGTTTCTTAAGACTCCCACTCTGCCTGTGCCCGTTAGGGTATCAGCGGGGGTTGTCTCTTATTTTGTGGGTTCTGCGGGTTTCGTTTCAGTAGCTTTCGGCTCGCTGGTTTTCACTTTCGGCTTCTCATCAAAATTCGGTAACTGCGGGAGAATTTGCTCCAAGTCTTGATGCGGACGCGGAATAACATGGCAGCTCATGAGTTCCCCAACTCGTTCAGCAGCTGCTGCTCCAGCATCGACAGAGGCCTTAACTGCCCCCACATCTCCCCGCACCATTACAGTAACGAGTCCTCCCCCCACTTTGACCTTGCCAATAAGGCTGACATTGGCAGCTTTAACCATGGCATCGGCTGCTTCAATCGCTCCAACAACACCTTTTGTTTCCACCATACCGAGAGCAATCAGTTCTCCTTTGTACGCCATTGTGCTTAATCTCCTTTCGTGTTCTGTTCAATTTGACTAAACCACACCAATCCCCGGCTTACGAAAAAACGTGTGCAAAATTAGGCGAAAAAAACGAATGGATGCGCGTTAATATTTTCAACAAGTCAGAACATTATCTAAAACTTATTCTAGCAAGAAGCGTGCCAGCTCTTTTATAGAAAAAATTCCTACATTTAGCTCGCTTCTAAAGAGTCTTGAGAGGAAAAGAGTGGTCGTTTGATAAATCAAAATTGACTTCCTAAGTCAATTCCGGCCATAATTTTCTTTTTTTGTGTGTTTAGGAAGTTAGAAACTACAGCATAACTCAATTACAAATTTCAACTTTGATTTAACATGGAAGTTATCAAAGTTAAAGAGCAGCAACCTTTTTAAAACCTCTCTAGAGACTCAGATAACCCTGCTAAGAATCAAGGATTTAATGAGGCCACCCGATTTTTCCGGGTGGCCTTTTTATCCGATGACAACCCGCTCTAAGACTCCCATCTTTCCTGTGCCCTTTAGGGTATACAAGTGGGAGTTATACCCAAAGGGCACAGGCGAGCGGCTAAGTCCCTGGATAAGGGCGACTAACCTTCAGATGGGGTTAAAACCCCACCTGAAGCT
>NZ_DATMYD010000164.1:0-7323 GCF_035561155.1 Sporomusa sp.
TAGATTTGGGCCAACCTGCTACTTCATGAGGTTCCCGGCCCCCTGTGCAAAGCATTATCCTGCGACGAATTTCCTCTTCTGATAGGCTTCTTTTCCCTGAAACATCAAAACTATCGTTTGAAAGATTCTGATGTAGCCTCAGCCACTCATCTTTCCCTAATAACCCCAAAGAAAAGGCTGTATCCGTCAAACCTCCTACATTCATATAGTCCCGATAACTGCTAAACCTATATTCTTCTGGCTTATCAACTATCCCAGCCTTAACTGGATTTTGGTGTATATAACCTATCAACGGAATAAAGTATTCGTCAACCTCTACTGGCACACTTTTATACCGACTGGCTATTAATGCACCGCTGCGCTTATACTTTTGATTAAAATACATCGCATATTTTGTTAAAAGTCGTTTCATAATTAGAGAAATATCACCAATTTGGGTTTCCTTGATAAGCAAATGAACATGATTGCTCATTAAGCAGTAGGCATGCAATTCAAATACCATTTCGGTCTTCACTTGCCGCATGCTTTCGAGAAAAAATAAAAAGTCCCTCTCGTCTTCAAATAAGTGCTGCCGGTTAATTCCCCGAAAGACAATATGATAAAAGCCTGTAGCACTCAATTTTCTGGCCTGCCTGTTCACATATTTCACCTTGTCTTTATCCTATCATGTTTGTGACAAAAAGGGAACGTCCCCATCGTCCCCGACACTCGTTAAATCCCATCTTATTCTCGAAAACTTCAACCCAAGATTTGTATCAGTTAACACTTCACCATCGCCAACACATTCTCTAATCTTATCTTGTGCCCCCTTGGGCTCCCACCAATTATAAGTGACCTTCTCGATAGGCAGTCCCACTATTTCCTCATTGCATAAACGGTCTGCTTCAATATTATTAACGATTAAATAGACCGCTTGTTCAGTGACCAATATCTCAGCACAAGCCTTCTCGAGGACGGTGTTAATATAAGGTCGACCACCTGTTAACCAGAAAAAATTGGTTTGTGAAGTAATCAAGATAGCCTTACTCTCTTCTTTTACAATCAGATGTCGAATCCGTTCCACTTTTTCTTTAAATTCACATTCTAACCATGCCAAAAAAAATCACCCACTAACGTATTTAGTATAATATGGCATTTAATGAAGGCTAAGGACTATTCTGTCAGAGTAGCCCTTAGCCTTCACATCGAAGAATTAATAAATTTGTATGTAGCAAGAACTATCTTCCATTTTACAGTCTGGCTATATCAGTTAGGCCAATTTTTTGCGCAATGCAATCAGTTGGTCCTCTGGCAGATTGAACATTTCGCTGTTATCACCCGATGTGTTTCGATTTTCCACCAAGATCATTTTTACATCCTTGGTCACGATAGTATTATGCCAGACACCCTTCGTTACACAATAGACTTTACCGGTTTCCATCGGACATAATCTGATATCGCTACAAGAGTCGTCCGCTGACACATCGATTAACAGTACGCAACCACCAGATAACAGCACAAATACTTCATCTGTTAGAAAATGCTTTTCCATAAAAGTAAACAATTGTGCATCATTGGCCGTTTTATAGTTTTTAATACCAACAAACCAGTCCCCACTCTCAACAACGCGTTTTAAGCCCTCACCTTCAAATGCTTCTACTACTAATTTCTCACTCAATTTTTTATCCATGTGCATATCTCCTATTTCAACATTGCTTTCGCAGTTTTCATTATATTAGCCGAGGTTAGACCATAATGCTCCAGTAGTTGGTCCGGCGTTCCCGATTGTCCGAACAAATCCTGTACGCCAATACGTTTCAGTTTTACCGGTTTTTCTTCCGACAACACTTCCGCAATCGCTGAGCCTAAGCCGCCAATGACTGAATGTTCTTCGACGGAAATAATCTTCTTCGTTTTTCTGGCCATCGACACTATTACATCTTTGTCAATTGGTTTTATGGTATGCACGTTGACTACCGCAGCGTCAATCCCCTGTTTTGCCAACTCTTCAGCGGCTGTCAGCGCCTCATATACCATCAGCCCAGTGGCAAAAATAGCTACATCCTTGCCGTCTTTCATAACATTGGCTTTGCCAATCTCGAAGGATTCGTTTTCGTCAGTAAATACCGGAGAAGGCGGACGGGCGACACGGAGATAAACCGGCCCTTCCATGTTGACAGCAGCGATCAATGCCTTTTTCATTTGAATGGCATCACAGGGAACGATGACTGTCATATTCGGAATACCACGCATTAATGAAATATCTTCAATAGATTGATGGCTACCGCCATCCTCCCCCACGGTTACCCCGGAATGAGTCAACGCCAATTTGACGTTAAGTTTAGGGTAACAGATGGTATTACGCACCTGTTCATAGGCCCGGCCGGTACCGAATATGGCAAAGGTACTGGCAATTGGCGTAAAGCCAGTAATAGCCAAACCTGCAGCTACGCCCATCATATTCTGTTCAGCGATACCTACATTGAAAAAGCGCTCTTTATATTTCTCGCCAAATAAATACGTTGTTGTCGCATGAGCCAAGTCAGCATCTAAGACTACAATATCCTCTCTCTGTGCGCCCAATTCTACCAAGGTCTCCCCATAAGCAATCCGTAATGCTTTCGTTTCTTTTACAATCATGCTTTACACCCCAATTCGCAAAGAGCTTTATTAACTTCCTCATTGTTGGGAGCTTTTCCATGCCAGCCCACTTGATTTTCCATGAAAGAAACACCTTTACCTTTCACAGTGCGCGCTATGATACACTTTGGCTGCTGGATAGTAACTTTGGCGTACGCATCCAGCAATGCTTCTTCGCTGTGACCGTCTACCTCCAGCACATAAAAACCAAAAGCTTCCATTTTCTTTTTGATATCTCCCAGACTCATGACATCATTGTTACACCCATCAATTTGTAAACTATTGTTGTCAATAATAACGGTCAAGTTGTCCAGCTTATAATGGGCTGCCGACATCATCGCTTCCCAATACTGACCTTCTTGCATTTCTCCATCGCCGACAACCGCGTATACTTTCCGGTTATCTTTTTTAAGTTTTTGGCCTAAAGCAATGCCTACGGCAATAGAAGTGCCTTGTCCCAAAGAACCGGTAGAAGCGTCTACCCCCGGCACTTTTCTCATATCCGGATGACCTTGCAGGCGGGACCCCAGCTTACGTAAAGTAGTAAGTTCCGACACCGGGAAGAAACCCCGTCGGGCCAATACAGCATATAAAGCCGGAGCCGCATGTCCTTTGCCGAGGATACACTTATCGCTGTCGGCACAATCTGCATCCTGGGGATCAGTTTTCATCTGCGCAAAATACAATGTCGACAGAATCTCCACACAAGACAACGAACCACCGGGATGACCCGATTTTGACTGATCGAGCATTTTCATAATGTCACCACGAACAAGTCGGTTGATTTCTTTCAATTCCTTGATATCCATTTTTCCCCTTCCTCTCCAATACAATTTATCCTTTTACGGCGCCTGCTGTCAGTCCTGCCACCAGCCTTTTTTGGATGAATACGAACAAAATTAATATCGGTAGGGAAGTGATTACACCACCGGCGCTCAATAAACCCCACTGGATATCAAACTGCCCGACAAATGCTTGTAAAGCGACTGGCAGTGTACGTGTTTCTTGGTTGGTAAACATTACAGCAAAAATGAATTCATTCCAGGCTGTGATAAATATGTAAATTCCGGTAGCAATTACTCCCGGCACCGAAAGCGGCAATATAATTTTAAAGAATGCCTGCCTGCGATTGCACCCGTCTATCAGTGCAGCTTCTTCAAGGGCCAACGGCAGGTCATTCAGATATCCCGTCAATAGCCAAACGGCAAAGGGGATGGTAAACGTCGAATAGGCAATAATCAGGGCATAAGGGGTATATAGTATACCGAGCCCCCGCATAATCGAATACAAGGGTATAAGTAGTAAAACTGGCGGAAACATATTTATCGTTAGAAAAGAAACCATGATGGCCAGTCTGCCCCGGAAACGATAACGAGAAAAGGCATAAGCCGCCATTAATGAGATTACCAGACTCACTACAGAGGACGCTCCGGCTACGATAAAGCTATTCCACATGCTCTCCATAAAACTGGTCATGATAAATAATTCTCGATAATTTTCCCAGGTAGGATTAGTAGGAAAATATTGCAATACCGGACTAAACAATTCTGTTTGCGATTTTATGGAAGTAATAAACGTCCATAAAAAGGGAAACAAGGAGAAAATCAGCAAAGCAGCTAACGGCAGATAAAAATAACCCAACTTATAAGATATGCTTTCACGTTTGATACTCATCTCAATCTGGCCTCCCGTTTACAGATTTTCTGCAAATATGCAAACAATACTACTGACAAAATAAGTGTCAGATAAATAGACAAGGTAGATGAGTAACCAAAATCAAGGGCCGTTCTGGCTTTTACGAAAGTATAAACGCTGAGGGTCAGTGAACTGTAACCCGGACCACCGCCGGTCATAGCGTAGATAACATCGACTGAATTGGACACCCAGATGATACGTAGCAATGATGTTACAATAATAGTAGGCATTAGCATCGGCAGCGTAACATGCCAGAACTTTTGCCAGCGATTGGCCCCGTCTACGTTGGCTGCTTCATACAGCTCCGCGGGAATGGTTTGTAAACCGGCCAGCAACATAATAGCGAAAAATGGAACACCCTGCCATACGATAGTGAGGATAACCGAGAACAATGCCGTATCCGACTTGGCAAGCCAGGGGACGTAATCATTCAGCAGATGCATCTTTTGCAAAATATCATTGATTACACCATAGTTACCGTCATACATCCATTTCCACATTAATCCAATCAAAATGCCTGGTGTAACCCACGGTATCAAAACCAGGGAACGGACAACCCCTCTGCCTTTAAAGCTCTGATTTAACAATAGCGCCATAATCAGTCCGAATAAGAATTGGAAGAACACCCCCAATATAGTCCACAGAGCTGAGTTCCAAAGGGACTGGCGAAAAATAGGGTCGACCAATACGTTTATATAATTGCTTAACCCGACAAAATGAACATCCTGTAATTTAAACAGCCTATAATCCATCAAACTCATATATACAGAATTGACGATTGGGTAAGCAATGATAAGCAACATGAAAATCACTGCCGGAGCTACAAGTAGATAAGGATACATTTTTTTTCGTCCATACGCCCACTCCTGAATACCTAAATTCCCCCAGCCTGCGGCATTCCCGCAGGCTGGGTCATCCTACGGATAGTTCTATTTTTTATTCATTTCTTCTGCCAGCTTATCCATCATTTCATCAGCGGAAATCTTACCTTCTAGCGCCTGTTGCACCATCGCCGGCCATACCGATTCAATCCATTCGCCCATTCCGGTGGTAACCGGGTATACATGGGCAAAGGGCAGCGAATCAAAGGAAGCCTTCATGAATCTGTTATTTTGGTAATAATCCATTTTTTGCACGGATTTAAGTACAGGCACATTACCGGAAGCTTTACACCATTTATCAATCTGATTTTTCTCAGACAGCCAGGAGAGGAAGACAAAGGCGGCTTCCTTGTTCTTGCTGGAACTAAATATTACATTTTCCGTATCGCCAAGGGAAGTCCATCGCCCTTTGGGTCCCGCAGGTACCGGGAAGGCTGATACATCAGCGCCAAATTGCTTTTCCATATCGAGGGAAGAACGAATATGGTGCACTAGCATAGCAGTTTTACCAGATTTAAAGTTGTTAACGACTTCGGAAAAGCCATCAGCTGGCGCGGTCGGCGGCACAACTTTATATTTTCGATAAAGATCAATAAACATCTGATTGGCTTTCTTAGCCTCAGGGGTATTAAACACGACTTTGCCATTGTCCATTATCTTGTTACCTTCGACGCTGGCAAAAACAAAACTGCCCCATGGTTCGTGCCCATACCGGGCGCCCCTCATACTAAAACCGTATTGATCTATCTTGCCGTCCTTATCTTTGTCCACCGTAAGCTTCTGAGCTGCCGTTAAGAATTCATCCCAGGTTTGCGGGATTTCCACCCCGGCTTCTTTAAACAGACTTGGCCGGTAATACATATATAATGCCTGTACAATCCATGGCATTACATACATTTGCTTATCGTCGGTCACTCGGAATACATCCCAAAGATTGTCCTGCACATCAGCTTTTCCATTCCAGGAGTTCAGATAACTGTCTAACGGTTGCAGCGCCTTGTTGCCTGTAAACTCAGGCACCCAGGTAAGTTTAAAACAGGCGGTGTCAGGCGCTCCCCCACCGGCTACACTTGTCAACAGACGGGTACGAAAATCACCCCAGGGAATAACTTCAACTTCGACCTGGATGTTGGGATGGGTAGCATTGAATTCCTTCACCATTTCCAAAAAGGTCGGGTCTTTAGGGTCATCCAACCATACCCAATGCTTCAGCTTGACCACCTGATCCTTGCCCCCGGTTGCAGCCGGTGACTTAGCGCATCCTGCCAATAATGCAACCAGCATAAATACCGCAAGTAATAGCGCCACACATTTTTTTGCTTTTTTACTCACTACAATTCCCCCCTTTATTCTCCTCTATTAAAGGTTTACACCCTTTAATATCTAACATCCAGGATTTAATATCGTTCACTGTCACCTCTAAGTGCTGCTTCATGGCCGCTTGCGCCCTAAGCAAGTCTTTAGCCAAAATTGCTTCATAAATATGTTGGTGGGCGACAATCGCCTTATCAATACTACCCGGTACATTCATTGTTTCCTGGTAACCCTGCACAATGGATTCATTGATGATCGGCACAATACGCTGAATAATTGGATTTTTTGTGGCTTTAGCTATGGCCTGATGAAATTCCAAGTCCTGCCGACTATAATCCTGGTGCTGTTTTACAACATCCTTAATCCTTCCCAAACATTGTCCAATCTTCTCCAAATCCGTGGAATCGGCCCGCTCAGCGGCAAGATAGGCTACATTGGGTTCTATTAAAATTCTGGTCTCAAACAGCATGAGCAGTATATCCTTATCTACCATAAACTCTACACCCAGAGGATCTTTTTTCCACCCAGGATTTTTCGTGACAAAAGTCCCCTTACCCCGAATCACCTCCAGAACATTAGCGGCAACTAACTCCTTGACTGCTTCCCGCAATGTTGAACGGCTAACTTCCATTTTATTCGCCAGCTCTACTTCATTGGGCAGCTTATCGCCAGGGTTTAATTGTCCAGACAATACTAATTCTTTCAAATTTTCCGATATTTCTTTTGACAACATGAGTTTTTTAGATAATAATATATTCATAAGTTCTCCTACGTCCGACATCGGACAACTCTTTATATGTTTACTGTATTATAT
>NZ_DATMYD010000165.1:0-4068 GCF_035561155.1 Sporomusa sp.
AATGAAGTGCTTCTCTATGAATACCCAGTTTCTTCGCCGTATGAGATATATTCCAATGATTTTGCTCTAAAGTCTTTTCCAAAACCTTATATCTGTATTAGATAAAAAGGTCTGTACATTCTTCATTTCTTACTCTCCAGTTTCAGAAAGCGGATAGTCAGTGTAATCAATACAGCACTTATGCTAGAATGGAAAAAGCGGGAAACTGTGTCGAATTAAGAATATCTTTCGCATATACTAGCCTCCTCACTTATTTTATTGTTAGCCATGCGTGATTCATGGCTAACAAGTGTCGATATTTTGATTTGTACGTCAAAGGACTCAGATTAATAGATAGATACGCTCGAAATTGGGCGTTTCTGTCTTTTTTTTATTTATCCAAAAGCACCTAAGTGATTTCTTAGGTAGTACAACCAAATTCACGTAGTTCTGATCGCTATTTTGAATATACACGACGTAGATCACACAATCAAGGCAGCATCTCCCATGATCATGTATATGTAATATAGTTTTACATGTAATAAATTTATTCAACATCAGCTTTTGCCGTTTAAATTAAGATGATGTAATAATCTATTACAATTTATAAAATAACGTAGTATTACAAGTTTGTAATAATTTACATGAATTACCAGTGATTATAGTAGCCTCATTCTGTTTTTGATTTTGCTTATTATTTTGGCACGGTTATTGCTTAAGTATTTGGATAAGAGAATCTCATATAGCGCTGATGGGAAGCTCAGTGAAATTATAGCTAGGAATTTTTAAGGGGGGAAAAAAGAGTGAGTAATATTAAAACAAATTTTGTGACAAAACAAAGTGTTCAGTTCAAGGTCTTAAATGAAGGACAGTGTAGAGAGATTGTCCATGCTGCATTTAGAGTATTAGAAAGAACAGGTTGTAACGTTCACCATGATGGTGCTCGAAAACTGCTGAAGGATGCCGGATGCTGGGTAGATGGTAACAGGGTGAATATTCCTACGTATTTATTGGAAAAGGCAATTAAAACTGCTCCTTCCCAAATTACCATCTACGACAGAGAAGGCAATCCCGCATTACATCTTAGTGCTAACAATGGCAACAGTTATTTTGTAGCCGGTCTTGAAAACCAATATTTACATGATTCGGATACCGGTGAAAAAAGGCTTACTACCAAACAGGACGTTGCTAATGCTGGTTTGGTGATTGATGCGTTGCCTAACGTAGATGTTGCTTGTGGCCTAGCATGCATCTCCGATTGTACTCGTCAGTTAGCCGACGTTTACGAAGCTCGCATTCTCTTGGAAAACACCACAAAACCATTTTTGACATGGAACTTCGATATAGAAAGTATCAAAACCCAGATTGAAATGTGTGCTGAGGTTGTCGGCGGTATGGATAAACTTGTAGCCAAGCCTTTTGTCATTCTAGGCGCTGCCGCCTCTACTCCTCTGGCTCATGCGGAAGACGCATTGGACAAATTGCTTTATATGTTTGAAATTGGTATGCCGACGCCTTACATTGCTGCCACTATGTTAGGCGGTACTGCTCCTGTAACTTTAGCTGGCAATTTAGTGATGGGGTTGGCGGATACGCTAGTCGGCCTTTTACTTTCCCAATTAACGAACGAAGGGTGTCCTTTTATAGGGACATGTTTTACAGATATGTTCGATATGAAGACTATGGCATTCTCTCATACCGGTCCGGAGTTTTCTTTAGGATCAGCTGCTACGGCTGATATTTTCCGTTACTTAGACCTGCCATTTGCTGTTCATCTTGGTAGCACAGACTCTCCGGTGCTTGACCAACAAGCAGCATTTGATATTGGTGTCCAACTCTACACAGGGATACTCAGCGGAGCAAATCTGAATTTCTTCTTGGGCTATCTGGAAGCAGCAATGTCTTCTTCTCTGGAAACTTTGATCTTCGGTGATGAGGCAATTGGCTACATTCGCCGCATTGTTGAGGGGATCGAGGTAAGTGTCGAAACGCTAGCAGAAGACGCTATTCATAATGTCGGCCCCAGCGGTAACTTCCTGGGTGAAGAAAATACAATGAAACACTTCAGAGAAAGATGGACACCTACAAGCTTTATAAGAACAAGTTATGAGAAGTGGGCTGCTGATGGTAAAAAGGATTTTAAGACCCGGGCCAAGGAGAAAGTTAAAGAAATTCTTGCTCAAGGACCCCGCAGACCCTTGGCTCCCGAAGTCCTGGCTAAATTAGATGCCATTATGGCAAAAGCTGAAGAGAAATATAAATAATTGTCATACTTCGGATGTCTAAATGTTTTAGGCTATTGTAAAGTTACCATGCTTTCAAATACTTAAAAGGGAGGAAAAAAATGAGGTCTATTAGAGTAAATTCAGTGACAAAACAAAGTGTTCAGTTCAAAGTCTTAAATGAAGGACAGTGTAGAGAGATTGTCCAAGCTGCATTTAGAGTATTAGAAAGAACAGGTTGTAATGTACATCATGATGGTGCTCGAAAACTCCTGAAGGATGCCGGATGCCGGGTAGATGGAAACAGGGTGAATATTCCTACGTATTTGTTGGAAAAAGCAATTAAAACTGCTCCTTCCCAAATTACCATTTACGATAGAGAAGGTAATCCCGCATTACATCTTGGTGCTAACAATGGCAACAGTTATTTTGTAGCCGGTCTATTAAATCAATATCGGCTTGATGTAAATACCGGTGAAAGAAGGCTGACCACGAAACAGGATGTAGCAGAAGCTGGCCTAGTTATTGATGCACTGGATAATGTAGAGGTGGTTAGTGGCTTGGCATGCATTTCCGATTGTATGCCTCAGTTAGCCGACGTTTACGAAACACGTATTCTTTTGGAAAACACCACAAAACCCCTTTTGCTATGGAATTTCGAGAGATGTGGTATCGAAGCTCAGGCTGAAATGTGCGCCGCTGTTGCTGGCGGTATGGATAAACTTCAGGCGAAGCCTTTTGTTATCCTTGGGGCAAACTCTACTCCACCTCTGGCTCATGACAGAGAATCCCTTGATAAATTGCTTTACATGTTTGAACTTGGATTGCCGACACCTTACGTAGCGGGCCCAATGTTAGGTGCTTCTGCTCCTGTAACTTTAGCTGGCAATTTAGTCATGGGGTTTGCAGATACGCTAGTCGGTCTTTTACTTTCTCAATTAACGAACGAAGGATGTCCTTTTATAGGGACATGTTTTACAGATATGATCGATATGAAAACAATGGCATTCACTCATACTAATCCGGAATTTTCTTTGTGCTCAGCTGCCACAGCAGATATTTTTCGTTATTTGGATTTACCATTTGCTGTACACCTTGGTAGTACAGACTCACCTGTATTTGACCAACAAGCAGCGTTTGACATTGGTGTCCAACTCTACACAGGGATACTCAGCGGAGCAAATCTGAATTTCTTCTTAGGCTATCTAGAAACAGCGATGTCTTCTTCTCTGGAAACTTTGATCTTCGGTGATGAGGCTATTGGTTATATTCGCCGCATTGTTGAGGGGATCGAGGTAAGTGTCGAAACGCTAGCAGAAGACGCTATTCATAATGTCGGCCCCAGCGGTAACTTCCTGGGTGAAGAACATACAATGAAACACTTTAGAGAAAGATGGACACCTATAAACTTTATAAGAACAAGTTATGAGAGGTGGGCTGCTGATGGCAAAAAGGATTTTAAGGCCCGGGCCAATGAGAAAGTTAAAGAAATTATTGCCCAAGGACCACGTAGAGCTTTATCGCCTGAGATCCTAGCGAAATTAGATGCTATTGTGGCAAAAGCTGAAGAGAAATATAAATAATCAATTGTTTGTAGCAGAGGTATTTAAAAGATACGCTATCTCGTCAAAGTATGTCATAGAAAATAAATATTTAGAATTTTTATAATCTTTACAAATTTTAGCGCGAAACGGATTTATGAATACGTTGCGTTTAATTAGATTGTAATAAGGGGGAGCATGTGATGAGTGATTTTAAAGTATTGGCAGACCTAGTATTAAATGGGGACGTAAATGGAACAAAAGAAGCTACTAAACGGTATATTGAGCAAGGGTTTGCACCATTGGACATTCTTAATAAGGGACTA
>NZ_DATMYD010000166.1:0-49774 GCF_035561155.1 Sporomusa sp.
TTTACGGAACCGTTAAGAGTTAGAATGTAGGTCTTAAGCGAGCAATAGACCCTCTTTCTTGCTTAAATAAAGACATTGTGATGATTTATCTCTCTCGAATGGACTGGAACAGTCCAAATCACTCTTTTTTTAAGCAGACTCTTAGGATAAACATCAATATTACCTACAGTCAGGCGCAACGTACCAATAAGCGTTGATTCCTGTGTGGCATATAATATAATACTAAACTCATCCATTTCGTCATAAATCTGTTGACTTACATGATGTGCTGAACTTATCGATTTACCCATCTCTTCTACATATACACCATAACGAAGGCGATAAACCATGTCTTTTTCCCATTGATTTCTGGCAATTGATATTTGGATTGAATCTTGTCTATTCATTTCTTATCCTCCTCATTTTTGAAATATGTGCTCTTTTCAATTTATTCAGACATGAACATCACCCCCGTTCAGTCCTTTTCTCACAAAGAGCGCCAGGTTCCTACAAACTATTCCAAAATAAGTCAAATAATGGTTTATTTTTATAAATCATCACTACATAAAAAAAGAGTCCTTTACGGACTCTTAAAAAGAAAACATTTAATTATTTATTAACCTGCTGCCGGGGCTGGTTTGGGTATATTCTCCAGTGTTTTAAACCGTACAAAAAAGGTTGTCCCTTCGGAATTGGATTTTACATCAATTTTCGCATTGTGTCTGCTGGCAATACTGTAGCAAATTGCCAAACCTAATCCTGTTCCGTTTTCTTTGGTCGTCAAAAAAGGTTTGCCCAAATTTTCTAAAATTTCTTCCGATATGCCTTTCCCTTCATCATATACTGCAAGTACTATCTCGGCACCCTCGCAATAGGAGCTAATTTTAATCCTTTTCCCAGGTTCAATTGCCCTCGAGACCATTGCGGACAAGGTTGAGTATTAACTGCCTAATCTCTTTTTCATCAAATGTAGCGAGAACAGCTGCTTCTAAGAAATTCATACCAATCACCTTCTAGTGATTTAAATGCAGATCAACGACTACCTATTAAGTATAATCTTTATACATATTTTTCCTTAATTTAAGAATTAACAGCGGCGCTGAGCTATAAGCCAGCGCCGCTGTTATCATTTTACGCTATATCTGATATTCGGGTAGGCTCCTGTTTTTTTGTTCCTTGACGAAGCCTACGAATTCTCTTGGTAATCTTCACGACTACAACATAGAGGACTGGAATCATGAATATCCCCATTGTTGTCGCCATAACCATACCGCCTACTACTGCTGTACCCATGGCATTCCTAGCACCGGCGCCAGCACCGGTGGCAATAACCAATGGTACACAACCAATAATGAAGGCTAGCGAGGTCATGATAATAGCTCTGAGCCGCAGCTTGGCAGCCTCAACAGCTGCATGAACCGGGTCCATACCTCGCTCTACCCTGACCTTGGCAAATTCTACGATCAGAATGGCATTCTTGGCTGCCAAACCAATGAGCATAACCAAACCGATTTGCATATACACACTATTTTCTAGATTACGGGCATATTGGAACAGAAAAGCGCCAAACACACCGGTAGGCACGCACAGTAGTACGGCAAAAGGTATACTCCAGCTCTCGTACAACGCCGCCAAACACAAAAATACAAACAGCAAGGCAAGACCAAACACCATTGGTGCTTTACCACCTGAGATTTTTTCCTCCCGGCTTTGATCAATCCACTCATAGCCAAAACCAGTAGGAAGTGTTTGCGCAGCTACCTCTTCTAAAGCAGCCAAAGCCTGGCCTGAGCTATAGCCCGGGGCTGGACTGCCATTTATTTGAATAGCCCGGGCCCCGTTAAAGCGTTTTATTGTTGGCGGCCCATTAACTGGTTCAGGCTTAACCAGTGTATTGAGCGGCACCATAGTTCCGCTCGAACTACGCAAGAAAAAGAAACGGGTCGCATCAACATCATTACGGAACTGCGGTTCTGCCTGCATAACGACCTTATAGGTACGACCGAACTGGTTAAAGTCATTGACCTGCATTCCACCGAGAAAAGTCTGCAAAGCATTAAACACATCATTAACGGGAATTCCTAATTTCTCAGCTTTCTCCCGGTCCACGTCAAAGCGGTACCCTGGGGTATCGCTCCTGAAGGTAGTATAAATCATACCAATCTCAGGACGCTTACGAGCAGCGCTGATAAATTGCTTAGATACGCCATCCATCTCTTCGATCGACTTGCCACCCTTATCTTGCAGCATCATCGTAAAGCCGCCGACCATACCAAGTCCAGGCAAAGAAGGCGGATTAAGCGAAATTACTGTGGCCTCAGGTAGATGACTACTGTTTCTCATAACGTTCATGATTTGTGCACCCACCTGCAGCGCAGGAGTTTCCCGTTCTGACCACGGCGTTAACCCAGTAAATACGACTGCCGCGTTAGGTTTGTTGCCGCCCCCGCCCAACAGGTCAAAGCCAGTTACGACAAAGGTATTTGCTACACCAGGCTGGCTTCGAATCTCGTCTGCCAATTTATTAGCCACAGCACGGGTACGATTCATGCTGGCGGCTTCAGGCAGATTAATTGCAGTGATATAGTAGCCCTGATCTTCAGCAGGCACAAAGGATGATGGTACAACCCGGTACAAAGCACCGGCCAGAATAATGACAACAGCTAAAAGTGCCACAGCTAAGGGGGCTTTCCTAATGAGTTTACCAACCCTGCCGCCATAGCCTTCCACTGTTTTTTCAAACCAGATATTGAACTTATCAAAGAATCTGCCAAGCCAGCCGCCATGAGCATCAGGATCATACGGCTTAAGCAGTAAACGGCAGAGCGCCGGAGTGAGCGACAGAGCCACAATGGCTGAAAGGCCAACCGACACAGCGACAGTCAAAGCAAATTGCTTATACAGAACCCCCATTGTTCCGCCAAAAAAGGCTACAGGCAGGAACACGGAAGCCAAAACAAAGGCAATGGCAATAACTGGGCCTGATACCTCGCTCATAGCTTTTTTGGTAGCGTCCAGTGGACTGAGACGCCCATATCGCATATGGTGCTCTACTGCCTCAATTACAACAATAGCATCGTCAACTACAAGGCCAATGGCCAATACCATGGCAAAGAGCGTTAGGGTATTGATTGAAAAACCCAGGATTAAAAACGCCCCGAATGTCCCGATAAGCGATACCGGAATCGCCAACATGGGGATAAGGGTCGCGCGCCAGCTCTGTAAGAAGATAAATACAACCAACGTAACCAACGCTAAGGCCTCAGCAAAGGTTTTAGCCACCTCGCTCATAGACTCTCGCACAAATTGGGTATTATCAACAATGGTTCGATACTCTAAATCAGGAGGAAAGCGTTTAGCAGCATCCGCAATTACTTTTTGGGCTGCTGTAATTGTCTCCAATGCATTGGCATCACTACTTAGCTGAATGGCAAAACCAACTGCCTGATGACCATTCATATCTGTACTAAATGAGTAATCCCGACTGCCAAGCTCAACCTTGGCCACATCTTTCACGCGGACAAATGAGCCATCAGATTGAGCACGAATAATGATTTTTTCAAATTCAGCCGGCTCCGCCAAGCGACCTTTTACTCTGGCGGAATACTGAAATTCCTGTTCACTTGTCGAAGGCTGTTGGCCGATTGTTCCGGCCGGAGCTTGAATGTTTTGCTTACTAATAGCGCTAGAAATATCGGTGGACGTAATGCCTAGCTGCGCCATTTTATCAGGCTGCAACCAGATTCGCATACCGTAGTCGGAACCAAATTCCCGAATGCTGCCGATTCCTTTAACGCGCTTTAACTCCTCAACAAGATAAATACTACCATAATTTTTCAGAAAAGCGTTGTCATAGGTTCCCTTAGGCGACCATAATGCAAAAATCAGAGCCATATCTTGGGCTGACTTAAGGGTAGTCACGCCTGACTGTTGTACTTCCTGGGGTAATGACGGGTTAGCCTGGGCCACCCTGTTTTGAGATTGCACAGATGCCAGGTCAGCATCTTTACCTAACTCAAACTGAATATTTAATGAATATGCACCCGAATCGGAGCTAGTGGACTGCATGGATACCATGTTTTCCACACCGTTGATCTGCTGTTCAATAACTTGGGCGATAGACTGCTCAACAACATCGGCATTGGCCCCGCGGTAATTAGTGCTTACACTAATTTGTGGCGGTGTAATCTGTGGATATTGAGCAATCGGCAGGTTGAAAGCTGCGATTAAGCCGCCCACTGTGATTAGGATCGATAGTACGATTGCAAAAATAGGCCTATCAATAAAAAACTTAGCCACCGGAACACCTCCTATTGCTTAGCTTGGGTTTGTAAATCATTAAGTCCGATCATTACTACTTTTAAGGACGTTCCTGGCTGAAGCTTAAGTGAGCCCTCAACGACAATGCGGTCATTGGCGCTAAGACCTTCTTCTACCATCCACAGGCTGCCAATTCTAGCTCCCAATTTTACCGGCCTTGTTTCAGCTTTATCACCCTCTGCCACAACTGTAACAAAGGTTTTATCCAATAGCTGCTGTACAGCTCTCTGCGGAATTAAGAGTGCACCCTTACGCATCTCGCCTTGGGCAACTACCCGGGCAAACATGCCGGGGACAAGCAGCTTTTGGGGATTATTAAAAGTAGCCTTCAGAGTAAGCGTGCCAGTATTTTGAGCCAGTCCCCTGTCAACTTGTTCTACGCGACCTGTCAGCGGATACTCAGAGCCATCGCTTAAAGTAATTTTGAGATTGTCTCCCCAGTCAGCAGGTGTTGAGCCAAGTTTGCTGAACTTTAAGTACTCGGTTTCGCTCATGTTAAATTGTACAAACACAGGATCAACCGAAGATATTGTAGCTAATACTGTCGAGCCGGCCTGAACAAAGCCGCCAATACTCAACTCATTTACGTCAATACGACCGCTAAACGGCGCTACAATCAGTGTATCGGCCAGATCATTCTCAGCTTGCTGCACCCTGGCCCGGTTTACGTCGACCGCTGCAGCATTTTGCTGTTCTACTGCCAGTTGTGTATCGACATTCTGTTGGGCAATAGCCTGTTGGCTGGCAAGCTGCTTATATCGGATACTGTCCAAGCGCGAGTTGCTTAACACAGCTTCTGACTGCGCCAGCTGCGCCTTGGCGGTCAAGAGCGCCGCCTCATACTGGCGCCGGTCAATTTGAAATAAGGGCTGCCCCTCAGTGACAGCAGCACCGCCTGTCACCATTTTGGCAACAATATTACCAGCTACTTTTGCCCGGATCTGAACCTCATTTTTTGCTTGGACCTGCCCAACAAAGTCATGGGTAACCGGGGTATCTTTCTGAATGACCTGCATTGCTTTAACCTCTACCGTTTGCGGCCCCTGCTGCATGGCCGGCTTACTTCCGCAGCCGGCGGCCAATACCGCAAGAGCTGCAGCGATTACAACAAAATAACTTATTCTCCTCATTTGATTACTCCTTTTAAATAAATTTCCAGAGATTGAGCCACATAAAATTCGGCCAAATCCTCTCGATCAGGCAACAAATCTTGACAAAGATGCTTAGATATAAACGATAAATTTAATATCCTGATCAGCGAAATTGCCGCAAAATCGGGGTCAATATCTGACCGGAATTCGCCATTTGATATGGCTTCTCTGATACAGTCGCGCAAAAATAGCTGCAACTGGGAAGCCGCCTTTTTGACAATAGTATCAAAGCATTTTGTTGGTTTGATAACTTCGCTATAGAGCAGACGATCGATATGAGGATTGGTTTTATGTACGAAAACCAGGGTGTCGGCAAGGCGTCTAATTTTCATTATTGGAGAAATCTCTTCCTTGCTAATGATTGCAAGAGCATCTCCCAAAACCGCCAGTTGGCTTTCCAATACAAAAGCATATAGCTTCTCTTTGCCACCAAAATAGTAAGAAATAAGCGCAACGTTTACACCGGCAGCTTCGGCAAGCTCTTTTACCGAAACAGCGTCAATTCCTTTTGTAGCGAATAAAGGAATTGACGCTTCGATTATCTTATTAACCGTTGGTTTTTCTGTGGCTACTTCGATCTTCAATCTATCCCCCCCTGTAATCAGCTAGCCATAAGTTAAATCTACATTTTAAACGCTCATTTAATTATATTGCATCCTGCCTTTATTTGTCTACCCACAAAAATCCAAAAAAACCGCCTATAGCTATTTCAGCTATAGAGCGGTTGTACTCGGATTTATGACACCACATTATATACTTGCTGAACTACTGCCTCTGGCGTAATGCTGCTCATGCAATCATTTGTCCCAGATTGGCATTTCGTTTTGTGACAAAAAGAGCAGTCACGCTTGTTAACCACTATGGCATTTTGTTTGCCAGGGGGCGCATACGTCTCAGGATTTGTTGGGCCAAATATGGCAACTGTTGGCGTTTCCAAGGCAGCTGCCATGTAGAGTGGTCCGGTGTCACCTGCCACCACGACAGCAGCCTTGGCAATAATGCCCGCCATCTCCAAAAGAGTCGTTTTTCCTATGGAATTGATTACTGGTACACCCGCTTTTTCTTCTATTTCGCGCCCCAGCGGCACTTCGGCTTTTCCGCCGCACAGGATGATTGTAAAGTCTTTAGCCAAAAGCTCTGCCGTTCTCGCAAAGAGCTCAGGCGGCCAATTTTTCGTTGGCCATGTTGTTCCCGGCACTAAGATTGCTATCTGTTCTTTAGGGGTGATGCCTGCACTTGTTACATAGTTAGCAGCAAATTGCTCAGCTTCCGCCGGTATAACAAGCGTCATTTTCTGATAACCAGGAGTAATACCAAGAGCCTTTAGCACGCCAAGATATCTTTCTGTAATATGCTGTCCAAGCGGTGTAGCCGTCTCGGTCATAAACAGCGGATTTAACTCTCTGGCATCACTCATGCCGATACGCCTGTCGGTTTTCACTTCTCTTACTATCATCCCTGTAAGGAAAAGTCCATGAATATCGAGTGCTGCATAAAACGTTCTTGACCCTAAGATAGCCTGTAAGCTGCGCCACAAGGCAAAGGCTTGCTTAAACTCATAAGAGCGCAGGTGTTTTTCGAAGCGTTCACGGGACCAGACTATAATTTCATCGACAAAAGGGTTATATTTTATGAGATCAGCACAAACTTCTCCGACAAGCCAGGTAACCTTGCAATCAGGCCAGGCGGCCTTAAGAGCCCCGGCCACAGGCGAACAATGAATGACATCGCCGATAGAGCTGAGCCTTATAATTAGTATTTCTTTATTCAGAAAACCACCCGCCTTTGGCTATTAGGAATGTAAAGATTTATTGCAGCTTGAGCTTAGCAAGAGCTTCGGCTAACGCGTTATTAATTGGTTTATCCTCTTGTTGCTCTTTTAGATAACGCGACACATCTTTCTTTGAAATTTTTGTTTCGCCCTCTTTCTTTTTACGCTCAGTAAAGGAAGCAAGTTTTTCCCTATACCCGCAGCCACAAACAAAGGCGCGTGCATCGCCCTCACCGCGCATCTCAAGCTTCTTGTGACAATTGGGGCATCTGGCATTAGTTACCTGAGCAACGTTTTTCCGGTAGCCGCATTCCCGGTCTTGACAAACAAGCGACTTCCCTTTCTTACCGTTAACCTCAAGCAGATACTTACCGCATTCAGGGCAGCGGGTACGAGTAACATTATCGTGTTTAAACTGTTCCTGACTGTTTTTTATTTCTCTAATAATTACTTGAGTATACTCTTTTATTTCGGCAATAAATGCCTGTTTTTTTAGCTGTCCTTTGGCAATGGCACTAAGCTTTTGTTCCCATTCTGCCGTTAATGCTGGTGATTTCAGATCAGAAGGCGCTAGCTCTAACAGTTGCTTACCTTTAGAGGTGATAAAGATATCTTTACCCTTTTTTTCAATAACAAAACTACTAAAGAGCTTTTCAATAATATCAGCCCTGGTAGCTACTGTACCCAAACCGCCTGTTTGACCGATGATTTGTTTCAGCGCCTGACTCTCGCCTGACATATATTTTGCCGGGTTTTCCATTGCTGATAATAGACTTGCTTCATTAAAGGGAGCAGGCGGTTTGGTCTCACCTTTAGTCAACGCTACAGCCGTAATCAGTAAAACGTCGCCTTTATTCAAGATGGGCAGCGTCTGTGTAGCGGCGATGTCGTCACCCGATTCTTCGTCATCGAGATTATTGTTATATAGCTCTTTCCAGCCAAGGGCACGCACTGTTTTGCCTTTTGCGCCAAAGACCTCATTACCAATTTGGGCTTTTACTGTCGTCTCTTCATATTCGAAAGGAGGGTAGAGCACCGCCAAGAATCGCCTAACGACTAAATCGTAAATCTTTTTTTCCTTGTCAGTCAACGAATTAAGAACAACCGGCTGTTCAGTAGGAATTATGGCATGGTGATCAGACACTTTGCCGTTGTCAACAAAATGGCTGCCCGCCTTTATCGGAGCTTTTAATATTTTAAGAATTTGCTTAGAGTAAAGGCCTGTATCACAAGCTTTCACCCTATCTTTCAGTGTCTCAACAATATCTGTGGAAATGTACCGCGAATCGGTGCGCGGATATGTCAGTGCTTTATGAGTTTCATACAGTTTTTGCATAATTGACAGTGTTTCTTTAGCCGAAAATCCAAAAATTTTATTGGCATCGCGCTGCAATTCCGTTAGATCATACAAGGCTGGGGAAAAAGATTTCTTGCTCACCTTATGGACATCAATCACTTCAGCCTTTTTCCCTGTTATCGCTGCAATGATTTTGTCACAGACCTCTTTTTCAAACGTCTTACTCTCTTTGGTTTTACTCTCCTGCCAGGTCAACCTCAAGCGCTCGGCAGTTGCCGTAATACCATAATAGGTACGAGGCTGAAAGTTTTTTATCTCAGCCTCCCTGGAGGCAATAATGGCCAATGTTGGGGTTTGAACACGCCCACAGGATAGCTGGGCATTATACTTGGTGGTTAATGCCCTGGTAGCGTTAATGCCAACAAGCCAGTCAGATTCAGAACGGGCCACAGCAGACGCGTACAGGTTCTCGTACTCTCTTCCAGGTTTTAGACTGCTGAAACCGTCCCTGATGGCTTTGTCAGTCACTGAGGAAATCCAGAGACGTTTAACCGGTTTATTGATATGGGCCTTCTCTAGTATCCATCTGGCTACAAGTTCGCCTTCGCGCCCGGCGTCAGTAGCAATAACGACCTCGCTGACATCCTTTCGGCTCAGTTGTTCTTTAACAGCACTAAACTGTTTGCCTGTTTGCTTAATAACAACAAGCTTGAGCTCTTTTGGCAGCATCGGCAAGTCTTCGAGTCGCCATGCTTTATATTTTTCGTCATAGGCTTCAGGGTCGGCCAGTGTTACCAGGTGTCCCAGAGCCCAGGTAACGATGTATTTTTGCCCTTCGAGATAACCATTGCCTTTGATATTGCAATTGAGTACCCTGGCTAAGTCCCGCCCGACAGACGGTTTTTCGGCTAGTACTAAAATTTTACTCATAATGAACCTCACTAAAAAATAATATAGCTACTATTATACCCGCTATCTGGTAGTTTTTAAAGATAAAGAAAACACGGCTTGTACCGAGCCTCTGGCGAAAGCGGAAACCGATGTTGCCCTTATCAAGGCGGAAAGTTATGCTTTCTAACAGGATAATAGAAAAACTGCCAGGGGAGATCTCCCTCTGGCAGTTTTGTATAACTTACCGGCTCATGGCCTGCTCTAAATCAGCGATAATATCAGCCGGATCCTCAATGCCTACCGACAGGCGAATAAGGCTGGGGGTAATACCCATACGCAGTTTCCGCTCTGCTGGCACCGAGCCGTGTGACATGACATCAGGCAGGTTCACCATCGACTCGACGCCGCCGAGACTATCGGCTAACATACAAAATTTGAGCTTGCCCAAAATACTGCGCGCCAAGTCGCCGTCACCAACGTCAAATGAAACGACATTACCTGTACCCCGGGCCTGACTTTTGTGCAATTCATAGCCTGGATGGTCTTCAAATCCGAGATAATATACTTTTTGAACCTCAGGCCGGGTACGCAACCACGCGGCTAACACACCGGCATTATGTGACTGCCTGTCCATTCGCAATCCCAAGGTCTTTAAACCACGGAGCAGCAGCCATGAATCAAATGGCCCCAGTACACCGCCGGTAGAGTTTTGCACAAAGTGAAGTTCTTCTGCCAATTTACTGTCTTTTACCACCACAACACCTGCCAGTACATCACTATGCCCACCAATAAACTTCGTGGCGCTATGCACAACGATATCGACCCCAAGGTCAAGCGGACGTTGCAGGTAAGGTGACATAAAGGTATTGTCAGCAATAGTCAGTAGGCCGCGTTCCTGGGCCAAAGCAGCTACTCCTCTCATATCTGTCACCATCAGGGTAGGATTGGAGGGTGTCTCTATAACCAAGGCTTTAGTAGACGGAGTGATAGCTGCCGCAATTTCAGCAATACTGCCAAAGTCAACATAAGTGACAGTAAGCCCAAATCGACTAAAAATCTTATCAAGTACCCGTGAAGTACCGCCATACAAGTTCCTGCTGGCTATAATATGATCACCGGTTTTGAATAAATTAAAAACCGCCGTAGTTGCCGCCATACCTGAACCAAAAGCAAAACCGCGGCAGCCGCCTTCCAAGAGAGCCATTTGTTTTTCCAACGCGTGCCTGGTAGGATTATTTCCCCGGGAATATTGATAGCCGCCTTCCTGACCGACAGTATGCTGCCTGAAGGTTGAAGCCTGGTATATAGGTGTACTGGCCGCCCCGGTAGTACTGTCTCCTTCATCCCCGTGAATAAGTAATGTATCAATATGCATACTACTGTCCTCCCTATTCTCTAATGCTTTATTCCTAAATATGCTTTTTGCACCAGAGGGTCATCAATCAAGTCCTTGCCAGACCCTGACAGGATGACTTGGCCTGTTTCAAGGACAAAAGCGTCATCAGCCATCTCAAGTGCCTCAAACGCGTTTTGCTCTGCCAGCAGTATCGTGGTTCCCTGGGCACGAATACCACGGATGACCTCGAACATATTGGCTACCATAAGCGGCGCCAATCCAAGCGACGGTTCATCTAAGAGCAACAACCGGGGCCGGGACATCAGTCCTCTGGCAATAGCCACCATCTGCTGTTCACCGCCGCTTAATGTGCCGGCATACTGTTTGAGCCGCTCCTTCATAATAGGGAAGAGTTGGTACATCTTCTCCAGATCAGCCTGTATGCCGTCTTTGTCCTTTCTGAGAAAAGCTCCCATCAAAAGATTCTCTTTGACAGTAAGATTGGCATATAGACGGCGTCTCTCCGGCACAAGGCACACACCCTGCCCCACAACCTCATACGCTTTACTGGATAAGGGACGGCCTTCGTAGACTAATTTGCCGCTGGCTGGCTCAAGTAGTCCTGCCAAGGTCATCATCAGCGTAGATTTACCGGCACCGTTTGCGCCGATAACAGCTACAATCCGGCCAGCAGCTACAGAAAGGCTTACATCACGGAGAGCATGGATTTGACCATATTTCACATTAAGAGCGCTAACTTCTAACACGTTTATACCCCTCCCCAAGATAAGCCCTAAGCACATCGGGATTACTTTGAATGTCCTGTGCTGTTCCCTCTGCCAGTTTCAAGCCAAAATTGAGGACAAAGATGGTATCACAGAGTTCCATAACCACATCCATATGGTGTTCGATAAGTAGAATTGTCAGGTTATATCGCTGATGAATGCGGCGGATTAGTTTGGCTAAATCGAGCGACTCCTCAGGGTTCATGCCTGCTGCCGGTTCGTCTAACAATAACAGCTTAGGCTTCAAAGCCAGCGCCCGCGCAATCTCCAGTTTACGCTGCAGCCCGTAAGGCAGGCTGTCAGCCCTAACGTTTGCCTTATCAGCAAGACCTACCTCTGTCAGATATTCTAATGCCTGATCACGAATTTCCTGCTCGCGTTTTAAAATACTGGGCAGCCTTAGCAAAGCTGCAGCAAATGAATAATCCACATGCTTATCAACGGCGATACAAACATTGTCTAGCACAGATAGGTTACGAAACAGGCGAATGTTTTGAAAAGTACGCGCAACCCCCTGAGCCACAATGCCATCTGGGCCCATACCGACAAGCTCCTGCCCCTCAAATAGGATACTGCCGCTGGTAGGCGCATACACGCCGGTAATCAGATTGAACATGGTTGTTTTACCGGCACCATTAGGCCCGATAAGTCCCATGATTTGTCCTTGTTTAGTGGCAAAGCTAACATCCCGGCAGGCCATTATCCCGCCAAATGCCTTAGTTACTCCCTTTAACTCCAAAAGATTCATTAGGACACCTCTTTTCTAAACAAGCGGCGAAGACTGTTCAGCGAGATCTCTTTATAACCAAACAGGCCCTGTGGTCTAAACACCATAATCGCTACCAACAGGAAGCCATAGGCTACGAGCCGCCACATGCTTGCCACCCTGAGCGCTTCCGGGATAGCGACAAACAGTACTGCCGCTACGACAGGTCCGGTAATGCTGCCCATACCGCCGGCAACAACACTTGCTGTCAATTGGGTCGATAAATAAGAGGTAAACATGCCTGGCTGAATGAAGGACACGTAATGAGCAAACAACCCCCCGGCCAAACCTGAGGTCATAGCGCTAAATATCAGTGAGCGCATCCGTACCTGGAACAGATTTATCCCCATCATTTCGGCAGCAACAAAGTCTTCCCTCACAGCAATAGCAGCCCGTCCATACCGTGAGTAGACAAAATTCCGCGCTACCCAGATAACAAGAATAGTAGCAACCACAACAACTGTTAACGTTGTCTCATTAGCAATGCCTGGCAGTCCACGCGCCCCTTGGGTAATCTCAAGGTTTTCCAGAAGCACTCTTATGGCTTCGCCAAATCCCAGAGTGGCAATAGCAAAGTAATCACTGCGCAGCTTAGCCCGCAGCGTAGGATAACCAATGATAGTGCCAACCACTGCAGCCATGGCCGTACCGGCCACCAGCGCCAGATAATAGTTCACATCATAAAAATAAGTCAGGATGCTTGCCGTGTACGCGCCAACAGCAAAAAAAGCGGCATGACCCAATGAAAACAAGCCGGTAAAGCCAGTAAAAATAGCCAGACCAACGGTAGCTATGACATAAATTAAACTAAAAGTTATGACTCCACTAATATATTCTGCCATAGTCTGTTATACCTTTTCCTCAAGAAATTTTCCAAAAAGGCCAGTCGGTAGCACCAATAGCAGAATGACCAGCAGCGAAAAACTGAAGACATCGCGAACAACAGACGACACATACGCCGATACAAAGGTTTCCAAGACCCCAAGGAGCAGTCCGCCGACTACCGCCCCGGGCAAGCTGCCCAACCCGCCGATAACAGCGGCGATATAGGCTTTATTGGTAATCCAGCCCATAGTGGGATAGACCATATATTTCATACCCAAAAACATGCCTGAAATACCCGCCAGCGCTCCAGCCAAAAGAAATACCCAGCCAATGGTTCTATTAATATTGACACCATTTAACTGGCTAACCTGCATGTCATACGACGCTGCCCTGATAGCAATGCCTGTTCTGCTATTTTGTAAAAAGTAGTGCAAAGCATATATAGCCGCAAAAGAAAATACGATGGCAAATACGTCCAGCATCCCGATAGATACCCCGCCAAAACTGATATTCTGCTGCGTAAGGACTTCGGGAAATGCATAGAATCTTGAACCAATAGTCGCATAAACAAAGTTTTCCAAAAAGATAGAGGTCCCCATAGCACTTATCATGAAATAAAGCGAAGGCGCGTTACGCTTGCGTAGCGTACTATAGGCTAACCGTTCATTCAATAAACATAAAAATGCCGCGCCGGCAATTGAACCAAGAATAGCCACATATACCGGCACACCCATTTGCATTAAGAGATAATAGCCGATATAGGCCCCAAGCATAATGATCGAACCATACGCAAAGTTGCTGAAGTTTAGAATGCTGAATACCAGGGAGTAGCCAACTGCCATGAGTGCATATATACCGCCGATAGCGAGGCCTGTAACCAGTGTTTGAATTAACATTATGCGCCATCTCCTTAAGTATTTAAGGACGGCGGAGGATGTGAAATCCCGCGCCGTCCTACACGCAAAGTTACTGGGTGACAAATTTGGACTTAAAGATGAATTTGCCGTCCTTTACTTCCTGAATGATTGCCGGTTTATTTAACGGATCATGAGTATTCGGATCAATTGTCAGCTTACCGCTAAGCACTGGGAGGTCTTTTGTTTTCTCCAATTGTTCAGCTATTTTTGCCGGATCAGTGCTATTGGTTTTGTTCATTGCATCAATCAAGGCATATAAAGCATCAATCGCCATGACAGGATTTGGCATAATCGGGTCAGACTTATATTTTGCCTGGTACTCTTTAATAAAGTTTTGGATATCGGGGTCGTCCATGCTGGCCAGGTTCACGAAGTAGGAACCTTCTACCGCCGAGCCGCCCAAGGTAATTAAGTCAGGACTGCCCCAACCATCACCACCAACAAACTTAGTTTTAATACCAAGGTCAGCAGCCTGTTTCATAACTAGCGCCGCCTCTTTCTGCATAGTAGGAATAAAGATGACTTCAGGGTTTGTTCCTTTGATTTTACCTAGAATAGCACGATAATCAAGTTCTCCTGAACGGAAAGCCTCGTTTGCAACAATTTTGCCGCCTTGCTTCTCAAATTCAGCAGTAAAATATTTACCTAGCCATGCCGAATAATCAGAGCCTACATCATAAACGATCGCTGCTGTCTTAGCTTTCAGTTCTTTGGCAGCGAACTGGGCTGCCACTGTTCCCTGGAAGGGGTCAATAAAACAAGTACGGAAAGCATATTTGCGGACTTTATTTGTCTTGTCGTCAACGGTCACTTTAGGGTTGGTTGCAGAGGTAGCAATGAAAGGAACTTTAGCTGGTTCGACAACCGAGCTCATGGCAATAGCTACACCGCTTTGTCCGGGTCCGATAATTCCCACTACTTTATCGCTGATTAATCTTTTGGTTACATTTACGCCTTCGGTGGCATCTGCCCGGGTATCATAAGCCACCAATTGCAGTTTTTTGCCTAATACGCCGCCTTTGGCATTAATTTTTTCAATTTCCATCTCCAAGGCGTTTTTCTCAGCTTGTCCCCACGTAGAGTTATCGCCGGTTAAAGCTACGGCATTACCGATCTTGATAACATTGGCGTCACCTGATGATCCACAACCAGCTACAACTGTTGCAAAAATCGCCAATATAACTAGGGCTAACCATCTCATTCTCATATAAATTCCTCCTCCTTTTACTAATGCCACTATTTACCGATCTATAGTGATTTTGTCCTCCTTTCTCCGAATTTGTTCTTTAATAAAGCCTATTTAGAAAATAAATCTAAATAGGCTCATTTTTGACAGATTTACAGTATTACACTTTATTTTTTAAATTTTACATAAATTTCTCATCATTGTCAACTATTAGTAGACTTTTGAGCAAAAAGTCTCTGATTTTTTTAGATTTCTAATCTTTTTACTGGTGTACCTCCCTCAATATGTTTCTCCATGATCTCCTCTACATCATCTGGTGATACGGATCCGTACCAGACATTATCGGGATAGACCACCACAACAGGCCCCTTTTCACAAATACCAAAACATCCGGTATTGGTTACAAATACTTCGCCGCCTAATTCCCTTTCTTCGATTTCCTCCATAAACTTCATAACAATCTCTACCCCGTTTTTCGTATGGCAGTGACCTTTTTGCTGGCCATTAGGCCGGGAACTGGTACATACAAAGATATGAGCTTTTGGTTTATTCATGATGATCCCCCTTTTAATAAAAAAATAAGGCGCTTTCCTTTTTTCAATGGAAAGCGACCTCTGCGTCACAATTTAAATATGTTATTATTTCAATTATAGGTAAAGTTATCCTCACTGTCAAGAGGATGCTTTTTCTTCCCTGTCCCGCTGCCCCTTAAATAAACTGACAAGCCACTCTTCGGCACTGACAAACAGCTTGGTTCTAGCCAGTGAAAATACCGTCAAAGCCAGCCAGATAAAGCTAAAGGCCACAAGATGCACGCCTGTAAACGGCTCATGATATAATAATACGCCTAATGCCAATGCAATCGTGGGCGACATATATTGGATAAAACCCAGGAGGCTGAGCGGAAGGCGATTAGCACCGCTGGCAAACAAAAGCAGCGGGGTAGCCGTGACTGCGCCAGCCCCCATTAAGAGACCCGCAGTAAGTAATGAAGTAAGGCTAAAAGCGCCCACCCCATTTCCTGCTAAATAAAGCAAATATAGTAGAGCGACAGGTGCTACAATCAGCGTCTCCAGTGTGGTGGCCGTTATAGCACCGATACCCAGTATTTTTTTGCACATGCCATAGAATGCAAAAGAGATAGCCAGCGATATCGACACCCAGGGAATTGTTCCAAAGCTTACTGCTAAAAAAGCAACACCGATAGCAGCAAGCGCAAACGAGACACTCTGCCACACTGACAATCTTTCCTTTAGAACAACAATGCCTAAGAGGACGCAAACCAGCGGATTGATATAGTAGCCGAGACTTGTTTCAACAACCCGGTTTTCATTGACTGCCCATATATATATCAACCAGTTGCCGCTGATAAGTAATGAGGCGATTAGCAGGCCTAAGCGTTTTTTAGGATTACGAGCTATATCCAGCGTTTCAGTTGTAAATTGCCGCCAACTTCTCGTTGCCAGCAAAATGACAAACATAAATAAACACGACCATATAATGCGATGCGCCAGTATCTCATAGGCCGGAACATGAGCCAACTGCTTCCAGTAAACCGGCAATACGCCCCATAGCAAGTAGGCCCCAATTGCCGACAATACACCTACGACCTGTTCATTGCGTTGATTTAGCTTTTCTTTCAATTACTCCCCCGCCTTTTGATCCGTCAAGTCCATAAGCTTCCGGGCACCAACAGAGTACTCAAAAAGCCTTATATGACTACCTACTCTGATCATTGCTAACTACCGGTCTTCGCCGCCAAAATACAAACGGGTCATGCTCGATATCCTGAACCCGTTTTCCCATAATGCTAAATGCCCATTGGATGGATGGTCCTAACGTAAAAGCAACAATTATTGTTCCTATTCCAATAGGCCCGCCAAGATAATAACCAATGGCAGCAACACTTGACTCTAGTATTGTTCTTACCTTCCATACCGGCCAGTCTGTTTTTTGAATAGCCCCAACCATTAAACTATCACGCGGGCCAGTGCCAAACGCAGCCGACAGATAAAAATAACTGGCCCAGCCAATTAACCACACACCGGCAAGCAACATCGCCAGTTGAGCCAGCCATTGTTGCGGCACAGGAAGCCAACCGCTAGCCATGATGATATCAATGAACAAACCGATAAAGTACATGTTCGCAACACTACCCCAGCCCGGTTTGACTCCCAAAAACCAGCTAAAAAGTATAACAAGGATTCCGGTCATCTGGGAAACTTCGCCCATGGTAACCGGAAGATAGTTAGTCAACCCCAGATGGAGAACATCCCAAGGTGCTGTTCCCAGATTGCTTTTCACTGTCAGGACAATGCCCAACGCAAATAAAAACAAACCCCATAATAAAAAGATGATTCTTTTTATCAGCTCAGCCACCTCCTCTGATCTTTAGCCAAATATCTATATCCGTTAATCATATCACAAATTCAAAATACTTCACAAGCGTAATATCCCGTATATTAGAGTAATTATTTTCTGCCATTAGATTCTAAAAAAAACACAATAACTTCTATAAAAAAACAATAACACATGAAAGAAATTTCAGATTATGATTAAGATAGTATTGTAAACATTTTGTAAACAGGAGGCCGATTATGAAACCATTTATGGATGAAAACTTTTTGTTGACCAATAAAACGGCAGAAACTCTTTATCATAATTACGCCAAAGACATGCCGATTTTTGACTATCACTGCCATTTAAGCCCTAAAGAAATTGCTGAAAACAAAAAATATAAAAACATTACCGAGGTCTGGCTGGGGGGCGATCATTACAAATGGCGGGCCCTGCGTGCTAATGGTGTGGACGAGCGTTACATAACAGGTGATGCCCCTGATAAGGACAAGTTTATGAAATGGTCTGAAACTATGCCTCAGTGCCTTGGCAATCCTCTATTTCACTGGACACATCTTGAGCTAAAGGCCTATTTTGGCATTGATACGGTGCTCTGCCCGGCAACCGCTGAAGAAATCTGGGAAAAGTGCAATACCCTGCTGCAGCAAGATGAGTTCAGGGCTCGCGGTCTGATAGAGCGGTCTAATGTTAAGGTTATTTGTACGACTGATGACCCGGTAGATTCGTTGGAACACCATATTGCTCTGGCTAAAGATGCATCGTTTACGGTAAAAGTCCTGCCTACCTTCCGCCCTGATAAAAGCTTCAATATTGAAAAAGCCGGTTTTGCTGAATGGATTGTCAAATTAGGTCAGGTGACTGGCATCGAAATCAAAAATCTAGAGGCACTAAAAACGGCGCTAGAGCAGCGTGTGGAATTCTTCCACCAAGTGGGATGCCGGGTCTCGGACCATGCGTTAGATCCCATACTATTTGCAGCCGGAACTGAAGAACAGGCTGATGAAATCTTAAAAAAAGCGCTCAATGGTCAAGGTCTTTCTGTCAATGAGATCGCTTTATACAAAACCACTATTCTGCTGTTCCTGGGCAGACACTATGCCCGTCTGAACTGGACCATGCAGCTACATATGGGTACAATCAGAAACAACAACTCCCGCATGCTAAAACTCCTAGGTCCTGATACCGGGTTTGATGCGATTGGCGACTTTACCATAGCTGAAGCGTTAGCCAAATTCCTTGACGCGCTGGAAAGCACAGCTGAGCTGCCGAAAACTATTCTCTATTGCTTAAATCCCCGCGATAACGACGTATTAGCCACGATTACCGGCTGTTTCCAAGGCGGCGGTATCCCCGGCAAGATGCAATTTGGTTCAGGCTGGTGGTTTAACGACCAGAAAGACGGCATGATCCGGCAAATGGTAACCTTGGCTAACATAGGGCTCTTAAGCCGGTTTGTTGGCATGTTGACTGATTCGCGCAGCTTCCTCTCTTATACCCGGCACGAATACTTCCGCAGGATTCTTTGCAACCTTATCGGCGAATGGGTTGAAGCAGGCGAATTCCCTAATGACACTGAACTACTTGGCTCCATCGTACAAAATATCTGCTTTAATAACGCCAAAAACTACTTTGGTATTGAAATATAAATCTGCCAATCCCCTCCTTTGAATAAAAAAAGGACTGAACTCACCCCCTTGAGTTCAGTCCTTTTTGCTATTAACAGTTACAGTTGAACACTTATTTCAAAGTTCCGTTATCTATTCATTCCCTTATTAATTGCGGCGACATTTAGATCATACAGCTCAGGCTTTTTCTTACCAACAACTTCATCCATGGCTTTTGTAACACTATCCATGTTAACGAGCGATAGTGACGGCAGCAAAGCCCCCAGGCATACCATGTTAGCCAGACTGGAGTTGCCAATTTCATTTGCCAGCTCTGTAGCTTCAATAGCAATAATATTGATATCGTCCCGTTTTTGGGTTAAAGCCACAATAGAGCTGTTTACCACCAGGGTTCCGCCTGGTTTAATCCGCCCCAGGAATCGGTCATAAGACGGCTGATTCAACACAATCCCGGCATCGGCCTGGCTGATTACCGGTGAGTTAATTTCTTCATCAGAGACAAGAACAGAGCAGTTGGCTGTTCCGCCGCGCATTTCCGGGCCATATGACGGAATCCAGCAGACTTCACGTCCGCCTAACATGCCCGAATACGCCAAAACCTTGCCGATAAACATGACTCCCTGGCCACCAAAGCCAGCTAAGAGCACTTTATCCATCATAGCGCTTTAACCTCCTCCGGTACTTTTAGCTCACCCATTTCATAGATAGGCAGCATATTTTCCTGGAGCCATGTAAGGCTGTCAACCGGTGACAAGCCCCAGTTGGT
Organism: Sporomusa sp.; assembly: GCF_035561155.1. Taxonomy (GTDB): domain Bacteria; phylum Bacillota; class Negativicutes; order Sporomusales; family Sporomusaceae; genus Sporomusa. The sequence goes on from NZ_DATMYD010000166.1 coordinate 19,974, forward strand.
CGGACAAGTAGATAGTATGCTGACAAACGCAAAACCTAATCCCAGCTGCTGTACCTGGAAAGCACGCTTAAGCGCTTTCTTGGCTTGAATAATGTTTTTGGGAGAGTCTACCGAAACGGCGGCTACATACACTGCGCCATTCAAAGTAGCAATCGTCTTAGGAAGGTCAATGGGCGCACCGACCAAGCTCGCATCACGGCCATAAGGACTTGTTGTCGTTACCTGACCGGCTAGAGTAGTAGGCGCCATTTGTCCGCCTGTCATGCCGAAAACAGCGTTGTTGACCATGATCGAGGTAATCTTCTCACCTCTGGCTGCCACATGAATGGCATGGGCAGTGCCAATGGCAGCAATGTCACCATCACCCTGATAAGTAAACACAAGCTTATCAGGCAGTGCTCGTTTAATGCCTGTGCCTACTGCCTGCGCCCGCCCGTGGGCAGCGCCGACAAAATCACAACTAAAAAAATCAAGCGAAAATCCGGCACAGCCTACCGGCGCTACGCCAATGGTTTTTTCAATAATATCAAGTTCTTCCATGACTTCGCCGATTAGACGGTGAATGATGCCATGGGTACAGCCTGGGCAATAATGAAACGGCAAATCAGTCAAACCTTTAGTTTTACCAAATATCTTCTCCATAGCTACACCTCCCGATCCACGGGGATATTAAATTCCTGGATAAGGGCAGACAGTATTTCATCCTCATGCGGCAGCATACCGCCTAAACGCCGGTGCAGGCTGACAGGGACGCTGCACTCAAGCGCCAGTTTGACATCTTCAATCATTTGCCCGGTATTTAGCTCGACGGTAAGTACGCCTTTAACATTCTTTTTATAAGGTACAAATGCTTTTTCCGGGAACGGCCAAAGAGTAATTGGCCGGATAAGTCCTAGCTTGATGCCTTTTTTACGCGCGTTTAACACTACTGTTTTGGCGATTCTGGCGCAAGTACCGTACGCAGCAATCAGATAGTCAGCATCCTCGGTATAGAATTCTTCCCAGCGCTGCTCTTGTTCTTTGATAGCTTGATACTTTGCTTCCCAATATAGATTATTTGTCTCCCCAATTTCATTGGTCAGAGAGTAGCTGGCAATCTTGCGCTTGGCCCGGCCCAAGCAGCCGTCAGTCACCCAGTCTTTATCCGGCAGTTCGGCGTCTGGCCGGTTTTTAATCTCAATAGGTTCCATCATTTGACCCAAAAATCCATCAGCCAGGATTAGTACAGGATTTCTGTACTTGTCAGCAAGGTCAAATGCTTCCATTGTATAATCATACATTTCCTGGCCTTTGGACGGGGCCAGCACAATCAGGCGATAGTCGCCATGGCCGCCGCCCTTGGTACATTGGAAGTAGTCGGACTGGCTGGGTCCAAGACCGCCAAGTCCGGGGCCTGTCCTGTTAATGTTTACTACAACGACAGGCAACTCGGCTGCCGCAAGATAAGACAAGCCCTCCTGCTTTAGACTATAACCGGGGCTGGAGGAAGCGGTCATAACTCGGGCACCGGTACAAGCCGCGCCGTAGCACATGTTAATTGAGGCAATCTCATCCTCGCCTTGCAGCAGGGTTCCCCCGGCTTTGGGCAAATGCTTAGACAAATATTCTACAACCTCGGTTGAGGGTGTAATCGGGTAGCCAAAAAACAGCTTACAGCCGGCATGTATGGCCGCTTCGGCAATGGCCTCATTCCCTTTAATTAATTTTTTATCCACTGAATTCGCTCCTTTCCTTAGGACTCTTTGTACACCTCTAGCGCAATGTCAGGACACACCAAGCCGCAAAGGGCACAGCCCACACAGTTTTCTTCCGCAGCAACAATAATAGTGTAGTATCCCTTGGAATTGGCTTTATCACCTATCGCCAGCACCTTTCGGGGACAAACTGCCATGCATAGACCACAGCTTTTGCACTTCTCGCTAAATACCTGTACTTTAGCCAATGTATTCACCCCCCGCACCCCTGTTGTTCTTCTCAAAAAATCATACGTTCTGCCGATGTTACAGAACGTTAATAAATCACCACGATAATTATCTCTAGAGTAAATTCGACGCGAGAAAATATTGTCCTGCAAAACTTAGTCGAAAAAGTATCCTGTAATCAGGACAAAAAAAGAGCCTCCGCATGCGCTGAAGGCTCACAGCAATATTAGCCAATCACCCTGCTGGCGGTGGCCAGTAGTTGCTCATGGAGCTCTTTATCCTGTTCAACGATTGTTTTAATTTTGGCTTGAGTAGCAGTCACGAAGATTTCATCTTTAATGCTACCTAAATTAATTTTCACATTATACAGTGCACCGTGGAGTCCGGCGTGAGCCATGAGCCCAGCCACAGCAGCGTCACTGGCAGCGTTGGCATTGCCTATTATCAGTACCCGCCCCGAGATTGCCAAAACCTTTAAGCAGCATTCGGCCACATCGAGCGGCAAGTTTGCAGCATGCTGCATAGCTTTTTGGATGGCTTCACTTCTCGCAGCTTTTTCCTCATCTGTTGCTTTTGGCAGTTTGTAGGCTGCCATTACTTTGTTAAATGCCTCAGTATCCGCATCGACGCAACGGGCAAGCAGGCTTGTTAGCTTGTCCGCTTCATCGAGCATGGCCTCTATCTCGCTTTGAACTTCGGCATATTTACTATTGCCTGTTGTCAACCGGCACACCATGGCACTCAACGCCCCACCAAGCGAACCGGCCAAAGCCGCAATACTGCCGCCGCCTGGCGCGGGTGAGTTTGAACCCAGTTCTTCAAGAAAATCGGTAATCTTCATTTGAATCAACATTTTATCTGCCCCTTCTCTATCTGAGGTTTTCCTCCAATACCTGCTTACGGTCAAAGCCTTCCAGTCGCAGGTAAAACTCGGCAGTGTCAACAAGCGCCTGTAGGGGAACCATGCCGACAATTTCACTGCCGATTACATTAACACCATAACGGGCAGCTTCGGATTTAACGGTCTCAAATACCCGGTGCAACGGTGTTCCATTATAGTCTACCATATTAATGGTAACTTGTGCCATATTCCGGTCCTCAATCATCACACCCATCGCACGACAATATTTGTAGCCGCCCTTGACCTCACGAATGCTATTAGCAATCTTCTTGGCGATATTCACATCACTTGTGCTAAGGTTAATGTTATAGGCGATTAGGAATTGACGCGCGCCAACTACAGTCGCACCAGCAGTGGGGTGCATCTGAGCTAAACCATAGTCAGGCTGCCTTTCCGGACTGCTGATGGCTGTCTTCAGTCCTTCATATTCACCTTTGCGAACATCCGGCAATTTAACTCTAGCCGGCGTTTTAGCGGCTGCTTCGTATAAGTAAACCGGAATATTAAGTTTTCCTGCAATCTCTTGGCCTAGTTCATTGGCAAGCTGCACACACTCTTCCATAGTAACCTCGCTTACCGGAATGAACGGAATAACGTCAGTAGCGCCAACCCGCGGATGTTCACCCTGATGCTGTTCCATATCAATTAATTCAGACGCTTTGGCACAGGCGTTGAAAGCTGCAAGTTTGGCAGCCTGCGGTTCGCCGACAAAAGTAACTACAGTGCGGTTGTGGCTGGCATCCGAGTTAACATTAAGCAGGGTAACGCCTGCGACCTTCTTTACTTCCTCAGTAATGGCGGCAATAACCTCAGGGCGGCGGCCCTCACTAAAATTAGGTACACATTCAACAAGTTTACTCATTTCAATTTCTCCCTTAGTACTCTATTATTTTATAAGTTGGTTGACATTTATTTCTGATTAGGTTATTTTGCAAATTGGTTGATGAACCATACAATATTTGGGATGCCGACAATATCGACAAGCACGGCCCCGCATAACGGCACGATGATGAATGCTTTAGGCGAAACTATTCCATACCGCCGGCATACGGCATCCATATTGGCCACAGCATTGGCTGCAACCCCTAAATTATGACCAATCATGCCTGCGCACATAACAGCAGCATCATAGTTACGCCCTAAAAGCCTAAACAGCGGGAAGATACAAAAAGCAATAACAAAAACTGTCTGGATAACAAGGATGATAATGAGCGGTAACGCTAAGTTGTACAATTCCCATATCCTAAGTGACATCATGGCCATGGTCAGGAATAATCCCAGGCTGATATCGCCGATTAAGTCAATCGATTTTTGGCTCAGTTTTATCATTGGCCTTACATCATTAATATTACGGAATAGGATAGCCATAAACATACCGCCAACGTAGCTTGGCAGATCAAAACCAGTGATTGCTTTAATTTTTGCAGCAACTAATCCCCCGATTGTCATCATAACAAGTATGAGGGCAAACATGCCCATTACTTTGCCACTGGTTATAGAATCTTCGCTTTTTTCCGCATCAAGAGAGGCTTGCAGTGCGGTTAGTTCCTTATCTTCATCAGTAACAATGGCCACCTTGTTGCGGTCAATCAACCATTTTGCCAAAGGACCGCCGATAAAACCGGAAACTATTATACCATAGGTGGCCGAGGCAATTCCTACAACGGTGGCTCCCTGTACACCAAGTTTTTCAGCCATCGGTCCGAAGGCTGCCGCATTGCCCGGACCGCCCTCGAGCGATACCGCACCGGCCATAACCCCTAGCACTGGGTGAATTCCTGTCGCCATGGCTGCAGCGACACCAATTACATTTTGCAGGATGGCAATCAGCCAGCAAGCCACTGCCAGATAGATTACAAACAATTTGCCGCCCCGCATTAACATTCCCAGACTGGCACCAAGACCAATGGATGTGAAAAAGACAAGCTGCGCCGGTGTCTGGAGCATGTTATCAACCTTAAAAGTTACGATGTTAGCCTCTTTGAGTCCCCATGCCAGCATGGAAAAAGCCACCCCGCCAATAACGGCCGCCGGAATACAGTATTTTTCCAGCACAGGGAAGACCCGTCGCGCCCAATTGCCTAAGATCAAAAGTACTGCGGCTGTTGTTACCGTCGCCAGAAAGTCGAACTTGAGTGAAAGAATATTGTTTACTGTTTCAAAACTCATGGCAAAACCTCCTTATAATTATTTCAAATAATTATAATTGCAATATTTATGCCAACCCCAAAAGGGCAGTATTTTGACTATTCTGGCGCTATCCTTTTGTCGATATTACTGCATTTTTTGCATTACTGCATAATTTGCAGTAATTTGTAAAAACGCCTGCAGCATAAACTGCAAGCGCTTTGTGTCAGTTACTCCCCTTCTTCATATTCTTTTATCTTATACCAAAGTTTTCGTTCGCTGATTTTTAATCTCCTGGCAGCCTCCTGTTTGTCACCGTTCAAATACTTTAACGTCTTCGTAATCACCTTTTTTTCAATATCTTTCAAGTTCTCGCCGATATAAATCGGGATGAGCATTCCCTGCCCATTACAAGTACTACGCCGGGCGCGAACTACTTCTTCCGGTAAATCAGCTACTGTTAATTGCGGGCCTTCGGCAAAAACAATGGCCCGCTCAACAATATTTTCAAGTTCCCGTACATTGCCCCTGCATTCATAATCACATAGACAGTTTAGAGCCTCAGTATCTATCCCGGTTATATTTCGCCCCATCTTCTGGTTATATTTATCAATAAAGTGTTGCGCCAATACGGGCATATCCTCAACGCGTGCGCGTAATGAAGGTATGTTAATAATAATGACATTCAGGCGAAAAAACAGATCTTCCCGAAAGCGCCCGGCAGCCACTTCCTTGCGCAAATCGCGGTTGGTGGCACAAATGATCCTGACATCAATTTTTTTCCGCACACCTGATCCAACAGGGGTAATTTCCTTTTCTTGCACTACACGCAGCAGTTTGGATTGCAACCGCAGGTCCATCTCGCCGATTTCATCTAAAAATAGAGTACCCTTATGAGCCAGCTCAAGTATCCCTTTTTTGCGGTGTACCGCACCGGTAAAGGCTCCTTTTTCATACCCAAACAGTTCGCTTTCTAACAGTTCACCCGGTATTGCCGCACAATTAATGACCTCAAAAGGCTCGTTTTTGCGGCACCCGCCATAATGAATGGCCTTAGCCACAAGTTCTTTGCCTGTACCACTTTCACCGGTAATAAGCACAGTAGAGTCGATGTTCTTGATTTTATCAATTTGTTGAAATACACTCCGCATTGCTGCCGAAACGCCAATCATGCCTGTCACTTCATAAACTTTGGTTAATTTGTCGTTAAGGTAGTGTACTTTGGATTTTAAACAGATGTATTCCGTGACTTTAAGAAGCAGCATTCGCAGTTCATCAATGTTAATGGGTTTTGTTATGTAATAAAAGGCTCCGGCCCTCATAGCGTCAACCGATGATTGTATACTGCCATATGCCGTCATGATGATTACCGCCATACGGTCATTTAACTGTTTGATCTTTTTGAGAACCTCGATCCCATCACTCGGTCCTAATCTTAAATCAAGTAATACCAACTCTATTTCACCATTCGCAATAAGCTCAATGGCATCTGCTTCGGTATTAGCGGTATACACTTCATAATCGTCTTCTAAGGCAAACTGAAGTGAAGTACAAATAGCTGGTTCATCTTCGATAATGAGTAGTTTATACATGTAGGTTCTCCTCTGAGCTAAACTTCAAGATTACTTTAGTTCCAATTCCTTCATGGCTATCAATTATGATGTCCACCCCATTTTGACTTGCTAGCTGATAGCTGACAAACAGACCTAATCCTGTTCCGCCTGTCTTAGTGGTGAAAAATGGTTCGAAAATGAATTTCAGGTTATCCCTAGCAACCCCTCTGCCATTGTCTGAAATAATCATACACGGCTGACCGTCTTTTAGCTCAGTAACAATAACAAGAGTGGGCTTGTCAATACCCTCTAGTGCTTCGAGGGCATTAAGCAAAATATTGATCATCACCTGTTTCATTTGGTGGATGTCGACAACTACAACTAGTTCTTCTCGAACAATGATCTGTAAATCGATTCCCTTCTTTGCGATGTTGTCGGCAAAAAGCACCATACTATTATCAAGCAGTCGTTTGAGCGGGACACATTCTCGTTCCACTTTTCTTGGATTGGCATAATTGAGCAAGTCATTGACAATCCCGTTAAGGCGTTCAATCTCCTGAGGAACAAACTGGCTTATTTTCTCCCGGAACAAAGGTTTATCGTACTTTGCCGGCAGCAACTCGACAAAAGTCTTAATTGAAGTCAGTGGTGTACGAATCTCATGAGCTATACAGGCAACAAGCTTGCCTAATGCCTCAAGTTTGTCTTTACGTTGCAGTTCCTCATTAATCTTTTCAATTTCTTTGGTTCTCTTTTTGACTTCCCGCTGCAGGTAAAGGTTAACCAGAATGAAACCTACGGCTAAAACAACAAGAAAAACTACAAGTCCTAAAGCAATATCAAAATTGCGTTTATAGTACTGGATTGGATAATCTATTGGTTCCCCAAACCATTTGGCGTATATTTTGTCATAGGTGCCATTCTTTTTAATCTCTTTTAAGCCTTTATTAAAAACAGTAAGGATAGCGTCGCCACTCTTTACTGCCACGCAATAGCCTTCCGAATCTATAGCACCGCCCACAATTTTTATATATTCATTTTTTTTAGTCCGCTGAAGGATATATTGACCTGTCAGACTGTTGCCAAAGGCAGCGTCCACTTTCCCACTGAGCAAGAGGGCTATAGCCTCTTCCTGATTTGTGGTAAGAACCAACTCTACAGGCTGATTTTTGAGCCGGTGATACCCTATCGCATCTTTCTGTACGGCAACTTTGCGGCCTGCCAGATCATTGATCGAAGCAATGGCCTGCATGTCTTTTAATACAAATATGGCCAACGAATTTATCATGTACGCTTCCGAGAAGTCATATAACTTTTCCCGTTCGGTGTTATATTTCATCCCCCCCACAGCGTGAACCTCGCCACGATCGAGTGCTTTAAGCGCCTCAGCCCATGGCATAGGCCGGAATTGAATCTCGTAACCGGTGCTTAAAGCAACTGCCTTTAATATATCAACATTAAACCCCCGGTAAACTTTTTCGTCATCAATAACATCAACAAATTCATATGGGGGAAAATTCTCGTCGCCAGCTACTACCAAAACCCGGTTTTCTAAATGATCTTCTGCAGCCACGGGTTGAACTCCCCAAAACAAGAAGCAGCCCAGCATTAAGGCTATTAACCATAATCTGTAAATCATAGTCCCTCCTGCCAATAAAGAAAGATACCGACTGTATTTTCGACACCCATGTCGTCAAATCCTGTCCTTTCCAGCTTCGCTAGCCAGGCTGATTTCATTGATGCAAAAAGAAGATGCACCTCTGTCACCGCATGACTAGATAGTGCATCTTCTTTTGTTAATTAGTTTGCCGCTCGCTAAGCATTGCCATAATTTTTTCCGGGGTAACGGGCAATATTGTAAGATTAGCATCAAGAGCATGGTTGATTGCATTTACCGTGGCTGCAGTGATCGGAATCGTCGCAATTTCACCTACACTTTTGGCCCCATATGGACCATAATCTTCGCCCTCTTCAACTAAGATGACTCTGACAGGCGGCATATCCGGTGCATTAACAAGATGATACTTGCTAAAACTGCTGCCGCGTGCAACACCAGACTTATTGTCGTAAGCAAGATCTTCAGTGATTGCCATCCCTAATCCCATTTGAACACCACCCTGGATCTGTCCTTCAACAAAACCCCGGTTAATCGCCTGACCGATATCATGCACTGCCACAACATCCAACACTTTGACAAAACCCGTGTATGTGTCTACAGCCACTTCTACGAAATTTACAGCATATGAGCCGGGATTGGCCGGCGATTGATAGGTGATGGTACGAATAAGTTCGACCTGATTTTTTTGTTGAATCGTGGCCGCCATTTGACCATAGCTCATTTTTTTGCCAGGCTCACGGTTATCCCAAACAAGACCATCTTCGAGTAATACTTCCTCCACACTGCACTGAAGAACCTTAGCCGCTTCTCTTATAAACATGCTGCGCAGCTCCTCGGCAGCTTGCATAGCGTTTGCGCCACAAACGTGAATTACCCGGCTAGCCTGACAGCCTATATCATACGGGCTGACATCGGTATCAGCCTCAGGAGCCTCAATCAGGTCGAGCGGAATATCCAGAACCTCAGCTACAATCTGCTTCATGGCAGTTACCGTGCCATTACCTAGATCATGCAATCCGCCGTTGAGCATAATACTGCCGTCTTCCAGCATTCTAATCGTCATTGTACCAAATTCCTGGTACGCGCCGTAGTAACCGTTTACATGGGTGGCACAGGCCATTCCAACCCCTGTTTGCCATCGCCCCGTACGCTTGGGCTGATTCCATTTTGCACTCCAGCCAAAAGCCTCTGCACCTTTAAGCACGCAATCAATAATCCTGGCATTTCCCAGGTTAGGCCCGCCGGTCGGGTCAGCATCGTAGGGATGGACTAAGTTTTTTAGACGAAATTCGACTGGATCAATTTTTAAACGTCTCGCTGCGTTATCTAGATTGATTTCTGCAATTGTTTGGACTTGCGGCGACCCGTAGCCCCGCGCTGCGCCTGCTATGGCAGTATTGGTATGAACAGCTATGGCGCGATAATGCTGATCGGGAATGCGGTATAGCCTGAACAACTTTTTGGCCATAGCATAGCAAATGACGCGGCCATTTGAGGCATAAGCCCCTGTATCTACAATATGTTTCATATCCCGTGCCATGATCTTGCCCTCTGGGCTTACTACCGTTTTTACATAACCAATAGTCTTTGTTCTGGTCCGGGTTGCAACAATACTTGCTGAGCGGTCAAATTCTATTTTTACCGGCCTGTTTAACTCTTTGGCAAAATAGGCGCAGTACGTTTCAAGTATTATCTCTTGTTTGCCGCCAAAAGACCCGCCGATGGGAGTTTTTATAATCCTAACCTTATGATACGGCAGTCCTAATACCTTGGCCACAATGAGGCGCACAGAATATACAATCTGACATGGACTGTATACTGTCAATCTTCCCCTATGATCCGGTACAGCGATACATACATGGTTTTCCATCGCCGCATGGTGAATCTTGGGCGTCTCCACCCGGTCTTCAACGACTAACCCTTCACCTTTTGCCAAAACTGCTTCGGCATCGCCGCAGCTAGCTTCCATTGTAAAAAACGGATTGCCACTGTCATGAATAGCCACGTGTCCGCTGAGCGCCGCTTCCGGATCAATCACCACCGGCAGAATATCATACTCTGCCTTGATCAGGCCGGCCGCGGTCTTAGCGGCTTCCTTACTCTCTGCTACCACCGCCGCTACGGTATCACCAATATAGCGTACTACCTCAGGAAAAAGCTCTTGATCTTCGATAGCATTCTGCCCGGCAAACCACATTTGAGAGTTAAATTTTGTTTTTGTCGCATTGTCACGCGTATATATTTTTACAACGCCAGGCACAACCATGGCCTCAGAAATGTCAATGTTTTTAATTCGACCGTGCGGAACTTCGCTAAATACCAGTTGGGCGTAAAGCATCCCATCCAAAACCATATCTCCGGTATACTTGATGCGCCCGCTTGCTTTAGCCGCTCCATCCTCGATGGGAATTGACCTGCCGACATATTTAAAATCACGCGCAGGTTTAGCGTCCATCTCGTTCCCTCCTGACAATATAAGAATTTAATTATTTTCGCAAGCATCAAACAACAGTCCGGTCAAGTCATAGGCCAAGCCTTTTACCGCTGCTTTTTTATAGGGATGTGAAGCCCGGCCTGTTATGGCCTCATCCACAGTCTCAGCTAACAGCAGCGCCAAATCAGAGGCGAAGCATTTATCAACTATTCGCTGATTAAAAAATTCCTGAACTTTGGCCGGGCATACCGGCCCTTTACCTAGTGCTCCGAGAGCTGCCTTACCAACAATAATCATCCTTTTCTTACTATCATAGCTAACTATGGCAGCCAAACTGATCTTCGCAATAGTCACCTGCGACCGGCTGCCTATTTTCACAAAACCACTGTTCGCTAAAACTGGAGTTGTAATAACAATTTCCGTTATTAATTCCTTATCTTGAAGCCCGTTCAAGGCTTCTTCCAGTGTTAAAATCCGGGTGCCTTTCGATCCGGCTGTACATATGCTGGCATTAAAGGCGGCAAGTACAGGCAGGCTGTCACCGGCAGGTGAGGCGCTTGCAATATTGCCACCAATGGTCGCCCGGTTTCGTATTTGCACCGAACCCACCTGCCTTGCCGCCTGCGCCAAGGCAGTAACTTTAGCCTTAATAACAGGGCTGGCCGCGATGGCGCTAAAGGTTGTTCCGCCGCCAATCCTAACCTCTGAACCAGTATCTTTGATATATTTTAAATCCGCAACCTGCGAAAGGTCTATTACCAGCTCGGCATCTTTCCCGACGCCTTTATTGATAAAGTCGGTGCCCCCGCTGATAAATACCGTTTTAGCGCTGGTGTGCATTAATTTCCGTAAAACATCATCCAACCTCGAGAAACCTGTAATCTCATAGCCGATCATTTGACTTGGCCTCCATTCAACGCGTCGGCAGCAGTTCTTACTGCTTTAAGAATATTTACATATCCTGTACAGCGGCAGAGATTACCGGCAAGAGCCTCTTTAATCTCGGTTTCTGATGGATTGGAATTCTTTAAGAGTAATGCCTTAGCGCTCATAACCATACCTGGTGTACAATAACCGCACTGGACCGCCCCCACCTCAACAAATGCCTGTTGCACAGTATCCAGTTCTCCGTTTTGAGCGAGTCCTTCAATTGTCAAGATCTCTGTATTCCTGGCCTGATATGCAAGCACCATGCAGGAATTAACAGCCTCCCCATCCATGATGACGGTACAGGCACCACATTCGCCTTCACCACACCCTTCTTTGGCACCGGTCAGTTTCAGCCTAAGCCGGAGCAAGTCAACCAGCCTCTCCTGAGGATCTACATCCAATAAAACATGTCGCTTCCCATTTACAGTAAGGTCGATTAGCATTTGATCACCTTCTTATTTTAACGCTGTTATTGTTTCGCCAAATAGTTCAATTTTGCTAAAAACGGCCCGACAATCAAATGTCTCTCGCTGATTGCCGGGCCATTTTCGCGCCGTCTAGGTTTAAACGCTAACGCCGCTTCCAGCAGGATTATCCTTAGCTTCTTCCTCATCGCGGAGATGAGCCGGAACATCAATCTTTTCGGCTGTCTCCGGATAATAAGTTACGTCATATTTTTTATGGTTAAATAGTATGGCGAAAATCGAGTAGCCTTGGGCGATGGCATAAAACAGGATCGGTATACCAGCCACAGTAGCAATCATTTTTGTTGCATCAATACCTGAAATTTTGCCACCTGATCCAACGGTCAGGGTAATGAGCGCCATGCCCCCCATAAGCACACCCCAAACAATTTTCATGTAAGAGGGAGGTTCTGGGTCATCCTTGGTGTTACCAGTAGTGTTCATAGCAGCTACGGTAGTCGTCATCGAGTCAGCCATGGTGCTGAACGAAGTAATGATGGTGCCTAACATGACCCAGCTAAGCACAGTCGAAAGGGGTAAGTTTTGCAAATAGGCAAAGAGTGAGGCTTCAAGACCGCCCTGCGGCGAAGAAATAATTGTCCAGAGGCCTTTTGTCTGCCACTCAAAGAACACCGCTGAGCCTCCGAAAATCCAGAACCATACCATACCGAAAATTGAAGTCGCAACAAGATTACATAGGATAAATTCGCGGATAGTCCGGCCATATGCCACCCGAGCAAAGAACATGCCGCTCATCGGAGCATAAGCCAGCCAGATTGCCCAGTAATAAACAGTCCACCATCTTGGCCAGTCAGACTGGTCAACAGGGCTAAGGAACAGAGATTTTGTGAAAAAGTTTTGCAGGTAGTCTCCCAGTGAAGCTGTTCCCAACTTCAAAATGAACGCAGTCGGCCCAAAGATAAGCACAAACAGCAGCAAGCAAATAAAGATATTCGTATTGATTTTCGCCATAATGCTAATGCCGCGTTTGATGCCGCTAATACTCAGAGCGACGGCGGCAATTGTCGCTATTATAATAACAATAGCCCAAATATGCGGCCCGGTATTAATGCCAGCCAGGATGTGAAGGCCACTGCCGATTTGCATGGCAAGAACGCCCATAACGGCGGCCACACCGCCAACGATGGCAAACAGGCAAAGGTTGTCTAGCACAGTACCGACAAAACCAAAGGAACGTTTTTTGAAAATAGGATACAGAGTTGCGCCTTGGGTATAGGGGAGTTTGAGGTTATAATGAACCAAGCCAACGGCAAGACCAGCCAATGTGTACATGGCGTACGGTGTCAGAGTCCAGTGAAGCGTGGCAGTCGACAAGGAGAATATCGCCGCCTTTTCGCTGTAAGGCTCAATACCGAGAACTTTAGGCGGCGTACAAAAGTGATAAAGCGGCTCGGCAATACCCCAGAATAAAATGCCGATCGCAATGCCGCACTTCAATGTCAGCACAAACCAGCTCCAGGTTGTATATTCCGGTTTGGCATCCGGTCCGCCTAATCTCACATCGCCATAGCGAGAGAACATTAGATAAAAGCAGAACAGAACGGCGCACATGCCAAACAGGTCAAACAGCCAGCCAAGGTTTTGAATCGCGCTTTCTACTAAAGCGTTTTCCGCATTGTAAAATTGCTGTGGAATAGTAATCGCGGCAATAACACAAGCTGCGATAATTGCCGTCATCGGACCGAAGATTTCCCATCGAATTTTCTTTTTCCCAGAAATCACCAATTTTACCTCCTCATTTGATCTAGAAACATCATAGCCCACGTTTACTCGTGCTTTAGCTGTGTATATCCCCCCCTTCCACCTTGTCAATCCTATTGTCCGGCAGTGTTTAACTAATAACCTCGTCTAAAAGGACGCCGGATTTTAGTATTTCATAAGCTTTGACAATGTCGACCGTAAGATTGCGGTCTTGTGCCAAAAAAGGAATGACCTCGCGGATCTTTTTGTGTACAACACGACCGGCGGCACCAAGCTTAAACTGCTCTTCTGCCCGCAAATCGCAGGCCTGTGCAGCATGGAGGGCCTCAATTCCGAGTATATAATAGAGGTTATCAACAATCTTCCGGGTCTTTTGCACTACGTAAGGCGTATTGCTGCAATGGTCTTCAATATCGCCCGCAACAGCATAAAAGTCCATACTTACCGGATTTGCCAGGTGCCTTATTTCGGCGTCCAGTGCAGTAAATGGTTTTTGAATTGTGCCAAAAGCAATGACATGCTCCGGGTCAGGCGTCAAAAACCGCGGCAGCCCGGTAAAGTGACCTGTGCTTAATTTGATGGTACGGAAGCAGGCTGCCCGGGAAAGATGGCTGAGTGCTATACCAAGCATCTCAAAGGCAACCGCCCAGTTTACGACCTCAAAATTACCGCAGGACATGATCGCGTTTTGGTTCATTAGAACACAAGGATTATCATCAGAGGAATTCATCTGGATGTCCATAAGTTCTTCAATATAATGCAGTGAGTCGCGTACAGCGCCATGGATATGGCAGGCGCAGCGGAAACATAGCGGATCTTGCAGTGCATTGGCGATGTCTGGTATCCAAAGGTAGCTATCCTTGAGGAGCTTCCTGACATTTGCCGCGCTTTCATTCTGCCCTCTAAAGCGGCGTACCCGGTTGATTTCTTCATTAAGCGGACTAACATTGCCCTTAAAGGCTTCCAGGCTAAAACTGTAAATTATATCAGCAAGCTTAATCAGTTTCTTAAGTTCATATAAAACCAGTGCACCCTGACCAGCCGCCAACGCGTTGGAACTGACAAGCGCCAACCCATCTTTCGGTCCCAGAATAAGCGGTTCAAGGCCGGCTTTAGCCAAAGCTTCCTTGGCTGCCATTTTTTTGCCGTGATAGTAGGCGTCGCCCTCGCCAATCATCGTCAAAGCAATATGCGACAGGCAAGCAATGTCAGCCTCCCCGATTGAGCCACGTTCCGGCACAACCGGCGTAATATCATTGTTGAGAAGGTCGCGGTACATGTAGGCAATCCCGGGGCTCATTCCTGTATAGCCCAGCAGTAGCGTGTTAAGCCTTATTACCATCATGGCACGCACTTCTGCCAGTGATGCCTCAGGGCCAACTGCTACGCAATGCGACCTAACCATATTGACGTTGAACTGATTATAGTGTTCTGTCTCAACTTTTGTATCCTTATTGGCACCAACCCCGGTATTAAACCCATAGACGGGAACATTGCTATTAACAAGTTTGTAGACAAACTCCCTGGATTCTTCTACTTTTTCTTGCGCCGCCGGAGTAATGACCACTCGCTTGCCATGAATGGCTACCTGCGCCACTTCTTCAATCGTAAGGCTATTGCCTGTAAGTATAACGGAATCATTGTTCAAAATACCCCGCTCCTTCCCATAACTGTTGTCCTTTTGTGCTGCAAAATTCTTAGTCGCATCTACCTGTATATTTAATATTCGCAATAATCATGCCAAACAGCTTATAATTGAGAATTGATCGTTTTCTGACAAATCCTTTGGTATTTTTCATTAAACCAAAGGTATTCTTTTATTCATACCGCATAATAAGTATCAACCGCATCGAAGTTTTGCGCAACATTTTATTGCATTTTTTCTTTACACCTGATCAATTATTGGGTAAAATATTGTTAACATTTGGCAGATGGTGGGTTGAAAAAAACATGGATTCTATCGATAAATCGCTATATTTAGAGACTATTACAAACTTCATTCAAGATGCGGTATATGTAATTAATAAGCAAGGCGAGGAATTGTTTTATAATAACAAGATTGAACGTTTTGAGCCTTCTCAGCGCAACTATATGCTTGAGGAACTTCGTAGTGTATTTCTTACCGGCAAACCCTCATTTGATAAATATAATAAGTATCGCACCGTAGATCACCGTGAAGTACACATGCTTTCTACCATAGTTCCGATTGAATGCGAAGGCGAGATTGTAGCAGTTTGTTCAATTAACAAAAACATTACCGAAATGACCAATTTGCTTAACAAAGTATACAAGCTGCAAGAGCAACTGCAAAACTACTGTCATGGCAGCAATAAATTCCAGAATGGCACCAGTTATAACTTTGAATGTCTAATTGGCCCTCAGATTACAACGGTGATTGACAAAGCAAAAAAAGCTGCGCTTAGCTTTGCCCCCATATTATTAACCGGCGAAACTGGTACAGGAAAAGAGATTTTTGCCCAAAGCATCCACAACTACGGGCCTACTTCTTCCCATCCGTTTGTTGCCTTGAATTGTGCAGCGATACCTGAAACCTTGCTGGAAAGTATGATTTTTGGCACAACCAAGGGAGCTTTTACCGGAGCTGAAAACACACCGGGGTTATTGGAACAGGCCGGAAAAGGCACATTGTTCTTAGATGAAATAAATAGCATGAGTCTAGTGCTGCAAGCAAAAATGCTGCGGATTCTCGAGGAGAAAAAGTTCCGCCGCCTTGGCGGCAGCAATGAAGCTCCTGTTAACTGCCGGATAATCAGTTCTACCAACGTCGATTGCCACAAGCTGCTGGCAGAAAACAAGATGCGCGAAGACTTCTACTATCGCGTGGCTGTTGTCAATCTAAATATTCCACCGCTGCGGGAAAGGCAAGAAGATATTTTGCTGCTTGCCGAATACTTTATCAGTAGATTTAACAAAGTGTATGGCAAACAAATAACTAAGCTTTCGGCTGATCTCGAAAGCATATTTCTTAATCATAAATGGCCGGGCAATGTTCGTGAGTTATGCCATGTGTTGGAAAATGCCATTAGTTTTTCCGAAAATGAAGCAATCCTGACTTCAAGCTACCTGCCCGATTATTTTCATAAACAATATTTACTCACCAAACGCCCTACATCGTTAGACAACCTAAAACCCCAATCGTTGCCCCAAACACTTGATGAGGTGGAACGCAAGCTGATCATAGATGCCCTCACAATAAATAACGGCAACATTACGAAAGCAGCCTCGTCACTTGGGATACATCGTCAAAACCTTCAGGTTCGTATAAAAAAATTAAATATTACCAAAAACGTCCATTTTGCTGCCGAATAATAAAGAGAGAACTCCAGCTATAGTGCGACCCATAATAAAAAGGACTGATACTCGTCTGCGAGATCAGTCCTTTTTGTTAAAAAATAATTAACCAATAACCTTGCCGGCAACTGCTACAAGCTCATTATGAAGACGCTCATCCTCTTTTATAATGAGTGCCATTTTAGCTTGAATATCATTTTGATAACCTTGTTCTTTTATACTGCTCAGATTAATTTTTACATTATACAATGCACCGTGCAAACCAGCATGAGCCATGAGCCCTGCTACAGCGGCATCACTTGCGGCGTTAGTGTTGCCGATGGCTAATACCCGCACCGCCATTGATAGTACCTTTAAGCAGCATGCGGCAACATCCAGCGGCAGATTGGTGGCATATACCATTGCTTGCTGAATGGCTTCACTGCGTGCCAATTTCTCATCCTCTGTTGCTTTGGGGAGTTTATATGCTGCCATTACTTTGTTAAAAGCCTCGGTATCGGCATCAACACATCTGGCAAGCATGCTTGATAATTGATCAACTTCGACAAGAATTGCTGCTACCTCACTCTGTACTTCGGCATATTTGCTGCTACCTACTGTCAGACGGCAGACCATTGCCGTTAAGGCTCCGCCAAGCGCGCCGGCCAAAGCCGAGATACTGCCGCCGCCCGGAGCAGGTGAGTTTGATCCCAATTCTTCCAGAAAGTCGGTAATCTTCATTTGAATCAACATGTTATCCGGCCCCTTTATCCAAGGTTTTCTTCTAATACTTGCTTACGGTCAAAACCCTCCAGGCGCAGGTAGAAATCTGCAGTATCAATCAGCGCCTGCAGCGGTACCATACCGACAATCTCACTGCCGATGACGTTTACGCCATAACGCGCTGCTTCCGATTTAACAGTCTCAAATACCCGGTGCAGCGGCGTGCCGGTATAGTCGACCATATTGATAGTTACTTGTGCCATATTCCGCTCTTCAATCATAACCCCCATAGCGCGGCAGAATTTATAACCGCCCTTGGCTTCACGTATGCTGCCGGCAATTTTTTTAGCTATATTGACATCACTGGTGCTCAGGTTTATGTTATAGGCTATTAGAAATTGCCTTGCGCCAACTACTGTCGCACCTGCAGCCGGATGCATGCGGGCAGGACCATAATCGGGTTGACGTTCAGGGGTGGTGATTGCTGTTTTTAGCCCTTCATACTCACCCTTACGGACATCAGGCAGTTTAACCCGCGCCGGTGTTTTGGCTGCTGCTTCATATAAATACACAGGGATGTTAAGCTTTTCACCAATCTCCCGGCCTAGTTCATTCGCAAGCTGAACACATTCCTCCATAGTGATCTCACTTACAGGTATGAACGGAATAACATCAGTTGCACCAATTCGGGGATGCTCTCCCTGATGCTGCTCCATGTCAATCAGTTCGGCGGCTTTAGCACAGGCGCGAAAAGCAGCCAGCTTAGCAGCCTGGGGATCGCCGACAAAAGTTACTACAGTACGATTATGACTGGCATCTGAATTGACATTAAGCAGTGTAACGCCTTCAACATTTTTCACTTCATTAACAATAGCCGCGATAACCTCAGGCCGCCGGCCTTCACTAAAATTAGGTACACATTCTACTAGTTTTGCCACAATTATAACTTCCTCTCTAACTGATGTTGATAGCTTTACTCCAAATAAGCTGTCCTTGTTTTATAACTTTGTCTACAATGTTCATACCGGCATGATACACCAAAAACAAATGTGATGGATACTCCAAGATTACAATATCGGCTTGCTTACCTATCTCCAGACTGCCAACCCTATCTGCCCGGTTTACTGCTGCCGCACCGTTAATGGTCAGTGCCGTTACAATCTCGGCCGGCTTCATCCCTAACTGAATAGCTGCAAGAGCCGCCACCAGCGGGATAGAATGACTAAAGCAACTACCGGGATTGTAGTCTGTCGCCAGCGCCACAGCAGCACCGCTGTCAATCATTGCCCGGGCGCGTGCATATGGCTCGCGCAAGCAAAATGCGGTCATTGGCAGCAGCGTAGCCACAGTATGCTTACTTCCTAAAGCTGCAATACCAGCGTCTGATGCCTGCAGCAGATGGTCAGCAGAACAAGCATCCAGCTCGGCAGCCAGCTCTGCCCCACCCAAAGGAACAATCTCATCAGCATGCAGCTTTGTTTTTAATCCCAGACTTTTTGCAGCTTCCAGGAGCCGCCGAGACTCTGACAGCGAGAATACCCCCTGCTCACAGAATACATCACAGAACTCGGCAATCCCTTGCTCAGCCACGGCAGGCAATACTTCTTTAATAATATACTCAACATATTCATCTGTACGTCCTTTATATTCAGGCGGCACCGCATGCGCTCCCATAAAGGTTGGTACTATTTCTACAGGCTGTTCCCGGTTGAGTTCGGACATCACGGCCAGTTGGCGCAATTCAGTTTCCTTATCCAGGCCATAGCCGCTCTTGCCCTCCACAGTGGTTACACCCATAGCCATCATGCCAGCCAGCCGCCGCCCGGCCAGTTCCTTCAATTCCTCTAAGCTAGCCGCCCGGGTTGCCTGAACAGTGTTCAAGATGCCGCCGCCACGCTCTAAGATTTCCAGGTAGGGAGTTCCTCCCAAACGCCAGAAAAACTCCTCTGCCCGATAACCGCCAAAAACCATGTGCGTGTGAGAATCAACAAACCCTGGCATAACACACTGACCGGCAGCGTCAATTACCTCCCACTGGCTCTCGTCGAGCGCAGGCAGTTCTGCCGTAGGTCCCACCCAGATAATCTTGCCATCCTCAGCAAGCAGCGCGCCGTCCGGAATAATCCCGATGTCACCCATAGCCGCCCCCTGCTTTGGGGACGTTCCGGCACAAGTAACTAGCTCTGCTGCATGTTTAATCAGCAATTTTTTACCTGCCATCTTCTTGCCCCTTCCTAGAGAATTCTATTGCTATCTATCTGCAAACACTTTTGCAACAATACTGTCAATCAGGCTTTCGGCCGGAATATAAGGGAGTGTTGCATGGCCTTTACCTGCATACTGCTGGTTAAATTCTACAATGGTTTCAATAGAATGTTCGTTTCTGGCCCATGCCCGGCGGGCCACACCGCCAATAACATCCCACAGCATAGCTTGGCGCAAAATCTCATCAACCCGGTCGCTGCCGTCCAGTACCATGCCAAAACCGCCATTGATAGATTTACCAATTCCTACACCGCCGCCGTTATGCAAAGCAACAAGGCTCATGCCCCTTGCCGCATTGCCGGCAAAGCACTGTACGGCCATGTCGGCCATAATATTGCTGCCATCCTTGATGTTGGCAGTCTCACGAAATGGTGAGTCTGTGCCGCTGACGTCATGATGGTCGCGTCCCAGCATAACCGTCCCGATCTCCTTATTGCGAACCATGTCATTAAATTTCAGAGCAATCTTGAGACGGCCTTCGGCATCCTGATATAATATCCGGGCTTGAGTCCCTACTACCAGTTTGTTTTGTTCAGCATCACGAATCCAAATATAGTTATCACGGTCTTGGCCGCGCCTGTTTGGGTCAATGCACTCCATAGCAGCCCTATCAGTCTTACGCAGATCCTCCGGATCACCGCTCAAGCAAACCCAGCGGAAAGGTCCATAACCGTAATCAAACAGTTCCGGGCCCATGATATCTTCGACATATGACGGGAAAATAAAGCCATCTCGCTCATCGTAGCCATTCTTGGCAACCTCTTTAACACCAGCATCATACACAGCTTTTAAGAAGGCGTTGCCGTAATCAAAGAAATAGGTTCCCCGTTCTGCCAGTATCTTAATAAGCTCAAAATGACGCTTCAAGCTCTTATCAACCAATTCACGGAACTGCTTCCGGTCTGCTGCCAGGAGATTGGTCCGTTCTTCAAAACTCAATCCTTGCGGGCAATAGCCGCCATCATAGGCTACATGGCAGGAGGTCTGGTCAGAAAGCAGCGGAATGTGCTTATTATTTTTGACTGCATGCTCCAATAAATCCACAACATTGCCATGGTAGGCAATAGAGATAGGCTCTTTTTTTATTTGGTACTCTTCTGCCAGTTTAAATACTTCGTCTAAATCTGAAGAGATTTTACTGACCCACCCTTGATCATAGCGGGTTTTAATACGTGAATAGTCTACCTCGGCAACAATACCCACACCGCCCGCAATCTCAATGGCCTTAGGCTGGGCACCGCTCATACCTCCTAAGCCTGAAGAAACAAACAGATGTCCGCGCAAGTCTCCGTCCGCCGGTACGCCCAAACGTTTGCGACCTGCGGTAAGAAGGGTATTAAATGTGCCGTGCACAATTCCTTGCGGTCCAATATACATCCAGCCGCCTGCAGTCATCTGGCCATAATTAGCCACGCCCATTTGTTCGGCAATCTCCCAGTCATCCTGGTTATCAAACATACCAATCATTAGCGCATTAGTTATGATTACGCGGGGTGCCTCAGGCTTTGAAGGAAATAATCCCAATGGGTGACCAGACTCTACAACCAAGGTCTGATGCTCAGTCATAACTTCGAGATATTTTTTGATAAGCTGGTATTGCAGCCAGTTTTGACATACGCTGCCTGTTTCACCATAGGTAACAAGCTCATAAGGATAGAGAGCAACCGCCGGGTCTAAGTTATTCTCAATCATGACTTGAAAAGCTTTGCCCTCTACACAGTTGCCTTTATATTCATTGATTGGCTTACCATAAATTTTTTCCTTGGGCATATAACGATAAGCATAAATTCTTCCGAGTGTACGCAATTCCTCCATAAATTCAGGAGCCAATACACTATGCAACTCTTCCGGCACATAGCGCAGTGCATTTTTCAAGGCTACTTTTGTCTGTTCCTGAGTCAAGCGGAACCCTCTATTAGGTGCACGGCGAATTCCCGCTTCAAATACCGGCATTTCTGGCAACACATTATCCAGCTTGATTTGCATGGCATTACTAATTCCACGGTTACTAATAGACATAATTACCCCTCCAAACATGGTTATAAGTATCTCTACTTTTAAAAATAATATAGCACACTTGCGTCAACTAAACGTCAAAACAATCTACATCCTAACTATATAGTTACAAAGAAGATCAAAACCCTCTCGCACCGGCTTTGATCTTCCCAAGTATTCTTTATACTTTATTAACCTCCGAATACACCTTGTCCAGGATTATTTGCTCAAACTTATTCCCTATTTTATAAAAAACGTTCTTACCTTGTTGGTAGTATTCCTCAATTGGTAACGATAAATAGTCTTCGAAAACTGCTTTTACCCGGGTATCTTGCTGCATCCGAATGCCAATCTCCAACTTTGACCTTGCTGTAAGCCCAGCTTGATAAATGTCATGATATCTTTGTAGGAAACCATCTGCTTTTTCCAGATATCTGCGCCCTTTGTGAAGAGAGTTGTCTCTAACGGCCAATAAGGCGAGGATACAATGTAAAGTACAGTAACTTCTAAGACACCAATAGCCTTGATACTCACCAAACTGTTCTTCAAGGGTTAGTGCATCTTCCAAATACTCAAAAGCCTTTCCGTACTCCCCCAGGTCATAGGCCGTATGTCCTGCATTGACCAGAAAGATGGTAACACCGGCACTAATATTGCTTCGCCCAGCCACTCTTATTGCTTGTTCATAATAATAGAGCGCCTCAGCCAAATCAGCCTCCATTCGCCTTAAATCGCCGATATAGTTATAGCTGGCGGCAATATGTAAGTTGAACTCGCCCGGTCTTTCTTCCAGGCGCTTGTAGTGAGAAATTGATTGACGGTAACACTGCTCTGCCAAGCTTTTTTCCTGGCGCAAAGCGTAAGAAATGCCAAGGAACCTTTGTATCGCAGCCCTTTTTTCTTCTAAATTGGCCTCCTTTGCCGTTTGCAACAGCTTATTAGCAAAGAGTTCAATAAGTCTAGGCTTGCGAATTTGAATCGCACAATACACGACTTGTTGATAACCTTTAATTAAATAGTCAGTGAAACCTTTTTTTGACGAAAGGCGCAGCATCTGGTGGATTGCTTTTAAGCCGCTCAGATGGTCCCCTCGCCATATATGATAACGTCCCAGCATCTCAAGATATGCTGCCCTAAACCGGCTTAAGCTCTCCTGGGACACTTGCTCCTCTGCCACAGCAGCAAGTAACTCTTTGATCTTATCCAAATAGCCCATTATCTGTAGTTTGTTTTCAAAAATAAAACCATTACGACTATACGTTTCACTAAATTCAGGAAACAATTCATATTGTGGACAGCAGTATCTTTCTGCAATTTTAATCGTATATTCAAGTACCTTTACTTTTTCATCTATCTGAGAGTAGTGATACAGGATTTCAGAGCACACATCCAGGCCTGATGAATCTTTATCCATCAGGTCTTCCAAATAGATTCCTGCCCGCTTATGGATCATCCTTTTCCTTGAGGATGACAGCTCAGCATATACGTAGCTTCTGATCCGAATATGGCTATATTTATACACCGGCCCTCTTAGCCCCAGGCTTGAGCCGTCAATTTCCTGGATTAATCGTTTGAGCTGCAGTTCCTCGATTGCTTCCACTATTTCAAACTCGTTCATCTCGCATACAGCCAGCAACTCGTTATAGCGGACGTTATTGAAAAAAGCTGAAATGACATCAAGCACCTTTCTGGCATTGTCCGAAAGAGTGGTAACCCGCTCATGTAAAACGCTTCGCAGGCGTGGTGACAGGCGGTTCACGTTTTGTCCCATCTTAATCAGCTTAAAGCTTTCAACTAAGAACAAGGCGTTGCCGTCAGTATACTCGTACAGTTTTTGCTGAAGCCCGGCTGTTATTTTATCTGCCGGGAGCATCAACTCCGAAAACTTGGCTACTTCCTCCCGGCTAAAGTTTTCGATTATAAGGTGCTCTACCAAGCCGTCCCGGCTAAAATCCCCGGTAAACAGCTCGACCTGTTCCTGATATTCGCTCCTGCAAGTCGCAATACACAAAATGTGCTGCTGCGGTGTCCGCAGCAGTTGGCGCAACACTGACCGGCCTTGGCTATCCAGCCATTGAACATCATCGATAATCAATAACACTTTTCGACTGGCGGCAACCTTGCCCAAAATGCCACACATAACCTCTTCAATCATACCTGAGTGAATATTATACTCATTGGGTGTGTGGCTCTGACAGGCAATCGCATTATTACTGAGAACTGCCGGAAAAACATAGGAAATAACCTGATACCATATAGCAGGCAACACTACACCCCGCTGTGTTAGCAGATCCATTGCCTGACAAAAGATTTGGTTCCAGGCTTTATATGGATAATCTTGCTCAGCCTGATAACACTGGGTTCTTAAAACAGTTACACAGTCGGCAGCTATAGTTTCTTGCAGTCGCTGTACAATTGCTGTTTTCCCGACTCCTTGTTCCCCACTTAAAATAGCAAGTACACACCGGGAGCGGTCTGCACAGAAATCAGCCACAATACTTTGCAGCCATTGAAACTCGCGTCCACGCCCAAAAAAACTGTCTGCAGCCTGTTCAGCAGGCACCGCAAGATGGTTAACCATTTTGGACCTAATACGTTCATAAGCTTCTTTTGTCTTGTCTTGCGGACTAATTCCCAATTCACTGCTAAGTTTTCCTTTTAGACAATCATAAACATCAATTGACTTATTAAAAGCACCTGCTCGCTCATAAACCTTCATCAGGGTTCTGTAAGCACTCTCATTATACTCATCCAGAGCAATGAGCTGCTTAAGATAGCGTTCAGCCGCACTATAATCTTTATTGTTTAGCTGGCTTACAATGACTTTGGTAAGCCGGGCAATCATGTCCTCTTTGCAACTCTCCCGCCGCCGGCTCACCCAAGATTCAAAGGGCTCGGCGTCCTTACAAGAAAATCCCTCCAAGAAATCCCCTCTATATAATACCAGCGACTCTTCTTGTGAGACTTCATTAAATTCCTGAATATCTGTGCTAATACTGACTGCATCGGTATTTAGTAAAACATTCGCCCGTGAGGGTGTTAATATTAACTCTTCTGCTGTCATCTTCTTCAGCAGATATAATGTATTGCGTAAATTTTTCCTAGCTGCAGTATCGTCCATATCTTGCCACAACAGTGCCGCCAATTCTTCCCTTGAAGAATTTTTTTTAACTAATAAATAATATAACAATGCTTCTATCTTAGAAAAAGGAAAAAACAGCCGTTTTCCATTCCAGTAAATCTCAGGACTCCCCAATAAAACCGCAGATAACTCGTTCATCTTATCAATCCTCGTACCATGCACTTTATATTATGTGCGCTTTTGACAGACTTTTCGACAAGTACTGGTGCAAATCCTGTTATTTTGTATTTACGGATAGCCAAATTATTCAAATATTGATACAATCAAACTGTATTTGTGTTTATTGGGAGGAGAAAACTATGCCCTACATAGTCGAGCTAACAAAACAAAATGAGCAAACCACAAGTAACTGGTCTGGCGGTACAACAACGCAAATTGCCATTTATCCGAAAGATGCAATTTACAGTGAAAAGAACTTTATATGGCGGCTTAGCTCTGCACGCGTGGAGTTGGAAGAATCCAATTTTACTTCATTACCAGGGATATGGCGGTTAATTATGGTGCTTGAGGGAGAAATGAGGCTTGAGCATACAGGTCATCACAGCATATATCTCAAACCATTTGAACAAGACAGTTTTAGCGGTGACTGGGAAACTAAAAGTATTGGCAAAGTGCGTGATTTCAATCTGATGATGGCAGAGGGTTGTTCCGGGGAATTGATGGCTATCGAACTTAAAGAAAAAACTAGTAGCAAACTGACCATACATAATCCAAACCCTGACCGGTATTCCAAAATGACTTCAGCTTTCTATTGTGTGGTTGGTAAGTTAAGTATTACTATTGATGATACTGACGTATACGAGCTAACCCAAGGAGATTTGCTGCTGCTAAGCCCTAGCAAACCCACAGAGAACCTCTCGATTACTATCGCTAATACTGGAAATAGTCAAGCCTATATAATTAAAGCAGACATACAGTATTGTTAAATTAGGAAAGCACTATTTGCCCTAAACGGGCAAATAGTGCTTTCTCTTACAGTTTCAACTGTTTTATTCTTTGGCAGCAGCTGCTTCTGCTAAAGCCTCATTATACATTTTTGCTAAGCGCTTGTAAGAGTCGCGTCTTTCGGCCGCGTCTTTAGCTGTTTTGTCAAACAATTCGTCGGCCTGTTCAGGGAACAGCTTTTTGAGCGAGGAATAACGCACTTCGCCCATGAGGAATTCCTTGAAGTCGGCTGTAGGTTCTTTAGAATCAAGGCTGAACGGATTCTTGCCAAGCTCTTTGAGTGCCGGATTGTAGCGATACATGGACCAGTAACCGGCTTCGACAGCGCGTTTGCACTCAAGCTGGCTGTTACCCATACCTACTTTCAAGCCATGGTTGATACATGGAGAGTAAGCGATGATGAGGGATGGTCCTGGATATGCTTCCGCTTCAGCAATTGCTTTAAGAGTTTGATTCTTATCAGATCCCATGCAGATTTGAGCTACATAAACGTAACCATAGCTCATGGCCATCATGCCGAGGTCTTTTTTCTTTGTCCGCTTACCACTGGCCGCAAACTGTGCAATAGCAGCAGTTGGCGTAGATTTTGAGGACTGACCGCCGGTATTGGAATAAACCTCGGTGTCAAATACAAACACGTTGACATCTTCACCAGAAGCCAGGACATGGTCCAGACCGCCGTATCCGATATCGTACGCCCAGCCATCACCACCAAAAATCCACTGGGAACGTTTAACAAAGAAGTCTTGGTAACCATAAATTTCGTCAAGGAGTGCGTTGGAGCCTTTAGCGTTCTTCAGAGCTGCGCTGAGTTTGTCAGCTCTTTCACGGGAACCGGCACCAATATCTTTCTTGGCCAGCCATTCCTCAAGCGCTGCTTTTACATCACCGGTAGCAATAGCCAGTGCCTCGGTTACCTTGGCTGCCAGCCGCTCGCGGATTTGTTTCACGCCGACTTGCATTCCGAAGCCAAACTCGGCATTATCTTCAAACAGGGAGTTAGCCCAAGCAGGACCATGGCCACATTTATCAGTGCAGTACGGAGTTGCTGGCGCAGAAGCACCCCAGATGGAAGAGCAACCGGTTGCATTGGCAATCATCATGCGATCACCGAACAGTTGGGTTACAAGCTTAGCATAGGCGGTT
This sequence comes from Sporomusa sp., assembly GCF_035561155.1. Classification (GTDB taxonomy): domain Bacteria; phylum Bacillota; class Negativicutes; order Sporomusales; family Sporomusaceae; genus Sporomusa. The sequence goes on from NZ_DATMYD010000166.1 coordinate 47,152, forward strand.
TCCAGGCAGCCTGCGCAAGCACCGGAGAACTCAAGGTACGGAGTTTCGAATTGGCTACCCTTTACGGTTTCTTTATTTACCGGGTTAGGCTTCTTGGAAAGCGTCATGGCATAATCCCAAAGATCTGTTTGCGCCATTTGGCTTCCGATCGGCTCCATAGTTATAGCTTTTTCTTTGGCCGGACACACTTGAACGCAGTTGCCGCAACCGGTGCAGTCTAACGGCGATACAGCGATGCGGAATTGGAGATCAGCGGCACCGGTAGCTTTCTTGGTAGTAAAGCCAGCAGGAGCGTTTTTGACTTCCTCTTCATTTGCAAGCACCGGCCTGATGCAAGCGTGCGGGCAAACAAAAGAACACTGGTTACACTGGATGCACTTTTCAACATCCCAGGCAGGAACATCTACGGCAATACCACGTTTTTCATAGGCGGCAGTTCCCATTGGGAAAGTTCCGTCTGTAATACCCATTTCCTTAAGAACACTAACAGGCAGTTTGTCACCTTCGGTGCGGTTCATAGGGATAACAACCTTCTTAATGAACTCAGGCACTTCTTTGGTAGCAACTTCTGCGTCTTTTGCATTCTTCCAGGATTCGGGAACATTTATTTTTACCATGGCGTTTACGCCTTTGTCGATAGCGGCAAAGTTCATATTGACAATTTTTTCGCCCTTCAGGCCATACTCATCGACAACTGAATTTTTAAGGTGTTTTATAGCCTCTTCAACAGGAATTATGTCAGCTAATTTGAAGAACGCCGATTGCATAATCATGTTGATACGGCCACCGAGACCGATTTCTCTGGCTATTTGCACCGCGTTAATGGTGTAGAATTTGATATTGTTGTTAGCGATAAACCGCTTTACGCTTGCAGGCAGATTTTCTTCCAGTTCCTTCTCATCCCAGATGCAGTTGAGCAAGAAAGCACCATTTGCTTTTAAGCCATCCAGAACATCATATTTTGAGACATAGGATTGGTTATGACAGGCAATAAAATCAGCTTTATTAATGAGATAAGGGGACTTAATAGGCTTTTTGCCGAAGCGCAGGTGGGAAACAGTTATGCCGCCTGACTTCTTGGAGTCATAAGCGAAATAACCTTGCGCATACAAGTCAGTTTTGTCACCGATGATTTTGATAGCCATTTTGTTGGCGCCGACGGTACCGTCAGAACCCAGACCCCAGAATTTACATGCCCGAGTTCCTGCCGGTGTGGCATCGATATCTGTGCCCAGAGGCAGGGAAGTATTGGTGACATCATCGACAATGCCAATAGTAAAGCCATCTTTTGGCTCATCGGCTTTAAGGTTTTCATAAACGGCAGCAATGTGGGACGGAACAACATCTTTTGAACCCAGACCGTAGCGGCCACCAACAATAACTGGCTGCCAATCTTTGCGATAAAATGCATTTTTAACATCAAGGTACAACGGTTCGCCGGCGCAACCAGGTTCTTTAGTACGGTCAAGAACAGCGATTTTTGTAACAGTTTTAGGAATGTATTTCATGAAATGCGCAATGGAAAAAGGACGATAGAGGTGAACGGTAAGTAAACCTACTTTTTCACCATTGGCATTCAAATAATCAATGGTCTCTTCAATAGTTTCGCAAACAGAACCCATGGCAACAATCAAACGATCAGCATCCGGCGCACCATAGTAGTCAAACAGGTGATATTCCCTGCCGGTAACTTCTTTGACTTTTGCCATATAGTTTTCAACAATTTCCGGTAATGCCTCGTAATATTCGTTGGAAACTTCGCGTCCCTGGAAGTAGATATCCGGGTTTTGGGCGGTACCCCTGGTGACCGGATGGTTAGGATTGAGAGCGCGTTTCCGGAAATCTGCCAAAGCGTCTTGATTAACAAGTTTAGCTAAGTCATCATAATCCCAGGTTTCGATCTTTTGAATCTCATGAGAATTCCGGAATCCATCGAAGAAGTTCAGGAATGGAATACGGCTCTCGATAGCCGCAAGATGGGCAACGGCAGCCAAGTCCATTACCTGCTGCACACTGCTCTCGGCAAGTAATGCAAAACCGGTCTGGCGGGTTGCCATAACATCCTGATGATCACCAAAAATATTGAGTGCTGAAGCCGCTACTGCACGGGCGCTTACGTGTAATACTCCGGGCAAAAGTTCCCCTGCGATCTTGTACATATTAGGAATCATCAGCAATAGACCTTGGGATGCTGTAAAAGTAGTTGTCAATGCTCCAGCTTGCAGTGAGCCATGTACTGCACCAGCTGCACCGGCTTCAGATTGCATTTCTACAACCCGAACTGTTTGTCCAAAAATATTTTTGCGACCTTCTGATGCCCAAGTGTCAACGTTCTCTGCCATATTGGATGACGGTGTGATTGGATAAATTGCTGCAACTTCCGTAAACGCGTAGGCTACGTGAGCTGCGGCGGCATTGCCATCCATAGTTTTCATTTTTGCCATAGGGGGATCCCTTCCTTCTTAAATAATATTAGAATCAGCGTTTTTCCGACTGTTGACAGTCCGATAAACACTAAAGAACTCCCATCGTACGAAAAAGAAACAAGCATCAACTTTTATATTAAAGGCGTTAGTTTAAATTTTAGTATTTTTTATACATTCTTTTAATAGCGCTCTTAATC
>NZ_DATMYD010000167.1:0-2655 GCF_035561155.1 Sporomusa sp.
ATAAGCGAGTTCGACAGCAATGGCAAGCTCGTACTAACGAAAGTACGATGAGAAGACGCTTTCGCAAGAATCCAATTGAATACCTTAAACAATTGGAAAATGATATCAGTTCGTTAATTGAGCCGACGTAGAAAAAAAAGAGGCCATGTTGAACCTTAGTTTTAGCACGGCCTCAAGAACGGCTTGGTTCGCTCATTCTGGAATTTGTTCACTATAAGATATCACTCATATATGTGAAATGCTATCTTCCTTATGGTTTCCGCCACCAGACAATTCTACTCACTTGTCTATACTCTATTTTTCTTACTTAACCCGCTTTCCAAAATGGAAATGCCCCAAGCTTTTCGCAACCGAAAAAGCTTGGGGCATTCTTACTGTGAATATTAAAAACTGCGACTGCAATACCCGCCGGGTACCAATATACCGCGGGCCCCAGTACGAGCTGTCAAGACGGTCAATGGCTATACCACGACTGGAAGACGCACAATAAACTTACCATCACCAAGGTAAATACCATTATGTGACGGGCCAGGCTCATATGTTTGAAAAACACCAAGTCGCACCCGCATACGTCCACGCCGGTCTTGTTATCGCCTGCACTATTCTTTACAGCTCCTGAAACAAAGCGGTAGTCAAGTACCGTTCCCCGGTATCTGGCAGCAGTACAACAATGGTTTTGCCTGCGTTTTCGTTCCGCAGCGCCAACTGATTAGCCGCAGCCAGTGCGGCGCCACTTGATATCCCAATTAGCAGGCCTTCTATCCGAGCCACGGTTCTGGCTTCGCCGAAAGCTTCCTCAGTTTTAACCTGTAAAACTTCATCAATAACATCCTTGTTGAGAATTTCGGGCACAAAGCCGGCGCCAATCCCCTGTAGTTTATGCGGGCCCGGTTTTCCGCCCGATAACACCGGCGAATCAAACGGCTCAACCGCTACAATTTTTACCCTGGGGTTGCGCTGTTTCAATACTTCGCCCACACCACTCAGTGTTCCGCCTGTGCCAACCCCAGCGACAAAAATATCCACCTTTCCATCAGTATCCCGCCAAATTTCTTCGGCTGTTGTCTGCTTATGTATAGTAGGGTTAGCTTGGTTTTTAAACTGCTGCGGAATAAACGAATTCGGAATTTCGGTGGCCAATTCTTCGGTTTTTTTGATCGCACCTTTCATGCCTTCTGCACCAGGAGTGAGTATCAACTCCGCGCCGAGAGCCTTAAGCACGTTGCGCCGCTCCATACTCATGGTGTCCGGCATAGCTAATACTAGGCGGTACCCTTTGGCAGCCGCCACAAAAGCCAAACCGATTCCGGTATTGCCACTAGTCGGTTCGATGATGACGGTATCCTTCTTTATCAGACCTTTTCTTTCAGCATCCACAATCATAGCGAAAGCAATCCGGTCTTTAACACTGCCTAGAGGATTAAAGTATTCCAGCTTTGCCAGGATGGTAGCATCCAGATTTTTCGCCTTCACATAGTTTGCTAACTCCAGTAGCGGCGTATTTCCAATAAGCTCCGTTAAATTCTTTGCAATCTTAGTCATTACGCATCTCTCCTTGATATTGAAATATAGATGTTTACTAAATTCAACCGCAGTACTAGGCTGCAAATCAAATTCAGCGGTTGAGCGGCCCCGTCAATGCACATCAATAATGCATGTTTTCGCCAACCACAAACTCTATTTTATTATAACGTTTCATTATGTAAAAGTTATGAAGTTCTTGCGAAAAACTAATGAATATTGTAAATACATGAGGGCATGCACGGCAGAGTTAGCCGTAACACCCAAAAAAACATAATTTATTCACAGGTAATTCATTAGAAATTCATGCAATATGACTATACTTAACTCAGGAAGCCGATATTCCTAACAAATATCTAGGAGGATTTACAACATGAAAAAAGTAGCAGGGATTTTAGTTGCCACCTCATTATTGTTTTCACTTTCCGCTGATGCCGCTGTCAGTACTAAGGTTAATAAAGACGACACAACCACCTACATTAGCCAAACATACTTAAGCGGTCCTTGGGATTCCATAAAAGTACAGTATACAAAAGAAAAATCTTTACCAACCATTACGCTTAGCATAGCCGATCCTTCGTTCGATAACCCGACGTATTATTTGTTTTCTGACAAAACAACATTAGTTATCGACGGCGTTGTTTCTGATTTGAAGCTAGTTGATACATATAGGGATCGTACTAGTGACCTTGGCATTTTTGAATTCACGCCCGCACAAATCGCCAGTATACAAAATGCCAAAAAAGTCTCGCTCCGCGTCGCCTTCGACAACAAAAATACGCTTACCTGGAAAGTTTCAGAAAAGATGGTAAATGAATGGAAAGAAGTTTTCGCCGGCGGACGCAATGTTACCAAAGATCAAAATCGTATCTCTTTGCAAAACTCTATGCCTCAGAACATGCACTCCACGCATCATGCCAACTAACCGTAACCCTCAGGCAGCTTCATCTGCCCATTGCTTTAGAATTATTACTTAACCGGGTCAAAAGTAAAAGGGGCTGTCTCAATAAGAAATTGAGGCGGCCCCTAAATTTTTGAAAAAAATACGAGAGGCAGGTTCCGCAGAACCTGCCTCTCAGTGTAAAATTAAACTGCCATGAAAAACCTTACACACATAAATCCTACACCAAAAAC
>NZ_DATMYD010000168.1:0-6167 GCF_035561155.1 Sporomusa sp.
TTTTCCACGAACCGCTTCCAATTCTGTTTTCCATCAAAAAAGATCTGCCATAAGATGTTCTTTTTCATTCTGCTCTGTTTCCGCAAACCCACGCCAGTTCTCCTGCTACAGGCTCTTTAAACTTATAAATTCTGATATACACAAAAAACCACTCTGACAAGAGTGGTTTCGTTTACGCTAATTATTTGATTTTATTCTTTTTAACCTGGGCCCTAGTATTCGCTTATAGGCTTCTACGCCAGGCTGGTCAAACGCATCGACATTAGCAAGTTCACCTTCATACGCGACTGACAAGGCCAGCAAATATAAAAGTTCTCCCAGGGAATAGGCATCCAGCCTGGGCAGGATGAAGTTGGCATTAAACCTGTTATCGCTTATCAGCGCCGTAGCATTGGCTTCCCGTGCGGCATTAAGCGCCTGACTAAGCTGTAAGCCTGCTATCTCCGAAAGCTTGGAGGCTGAGGGAAAACTGTCTGGTATCATCGGGTCTGTCTTCCACTCAGCGACCTGTACAAATTGAATCACCTTATCAAGTTTACCGTCTTGATGCTGTTGAGTCTGGGCATGCATATCGGTGGTACCGACGGCGACGATTGGCGTACGGCCGTAGTAAACTTGCCGACCTGAACGGTCGGTCCTCTTACCCAGTGACTCGGCCAAGAGCTGAATATACCACTCGGCCACAGACTTGAGATAATCGGCATATGGCATGAATACTTCAATATCCCGCCCGTAGGTTTCGGCAGCCAGATACTTAAGTACGGCGTTAAGCAGGGCCGGATTATGCCAGATGTCATCTGCTTTACACGCCTCGTCCATCGAACGTGCACCGGCTAAAAAGGCGTCAATGTCAAACCCTACGCAGGCCGCCGTAACCAACCCGACTTCGGAAAACACACTGAACCGGCCGCCGACACCGTCGGGCACACTAAACATCGGCCAACCCTCTTGAGCTGCCAGTTTATGCAGTAGTGTCTCATGCTCCCCCGTAATTGGATCGGTCACTGCTACTACCTGGACCTCTATAGCAGGCGCTTCTTTCTTTAGCGCCTCATATGCTACCATAAAAGTAGACATAGTATCGAGCGTTGCACCCGATTTGGAAATGACGACAAGCATTACCCGGTAAACCCGGTCTGTTGCCCCCGCATGCACAGCCTTTATCCGTGCCTCATATTTAATGTGCTCAATGAGTTCAACTGTCCGGCGCGGGTCAATATTATTGCCGCTAAAATATAGCTTCGGGTACCCTTGCCGCTCTTCACTGCTCTTACTGTTCCAAAACTCGCCGCACTGCACGTCAAATAACACCTTGTTGCCCAAGTAAGAGCCGCCAATACCAAACGAGATAACTCCATCTACCTTGTATCTCAGCGACTGCCCAAATTCCTTAAGCCGGGCAATCGACTCCGGACTATTCAAGTTACCCGCTTGTACATAGGGCAGTTGGCTAAATAACACCTTTTCCGGATTGCCGTCTTTAGACAGATGCCCGCGTACCTCGCCGGTAGCCCGCATATGCTCAATTGCCTGGTGAGCAGCTTTGAAGTTTTCGGACAATTCCGCAATGTCACCTGGAGTAATCCGGCCTTCACCGTATAGATTGGTATAATCCAGGGCAAAACCTGACGGTAATGTAAGTACTGTCTCATGGTTAGGCATTGATCTCATCTCCTCACATCTTCTTGACGTGCAAACTCACCTTAGGCCTTTCATTTTACCTCTCGCTATTTGTTGCCGCGTAATCTTTCCCTAGCGGCCCGACAGTCCTAAGCAGGTAGCGCAAAAACTTATCTCTAAGGTCCGGACGCTTCAAGGCAAACTCAACAGTCGCTTCAAGATACCCCTGCTTATCACCAACATCATAACGCCGTCCGTCAAAATTGTAGGCATACACCGGCTTAAAGGCAGCCAGCCGGCGCAGAGCGTCTGTCAGTTGGATCTCCCCGCCACGCCCTGGTGGCGTATCCTCGAGAAGATAGAAAATTTCCGGCTCAATGATATACCGGCCCAAGACGGCAAGCTGGGACGGCGCTTCCTCAATCGACGGCTTCTCTACCAGATCAACGGCTCGCCAGACATTGTCCTTTACCGGCTCAGGCTTAACAATGCCATAGCTTGACACCTTTTCTTTAGGTACTTCCTGAACACCGAGGATGGTACCCTGATAGTCATCATAGGCATCCATGAGCTGCTTGAGACAAGGTACATTGGCATCAATAATGTCGTCGCCCAAGAGCACAGCAAAAGGCTCGTTGCCAACAAACTGCTTGGCACACAACACGGCGTGTCCCAGTCCCTTGGCTTCCTTTTGGCGCACATAGTGGATAGTGACCTCAGAAAGTTCTTCTACAAGCCCTAACAGGTCGTACTTTCCCTGGGCCTTTAGCGTCATCTCAAGCTCGACCGCCCGGTCGAAATGGTCTTCAATCGCCCGCTTGTTCCGGCCGGTAATAATGAGGATCTCCTCGATACCTGACTGAATGGCTTCCTCGATAATATATTGAATGGCGGGTTTGTCTACGATTGGCAGCATTTCTTTAGGCTGGGCTTTGGTAGCCGGCAAAAACCGGGTACCAAGACCAGCAGCAGGAATAACTGCTTTTTTTATCTTTCCTGAGGTTTTAGTCATTAGCTCAGTCCTTTCTATGCACGGATAAGCGACAGAAGTTCGTTTGTCTTTTCTTCCATTAACTGAACGTCACATTTGGACTCAACATTAAGCCTAAGCACAGGCTCAGTATTGGACATCCGCACATTAAAGCGCCAGGTATCATACTCAACACTAAGGCCGTCCACCCTTTCCACCTTCAGAGCCCCTGGGGTATACCTTTCCTCGATCTGTTGTATGACTGCCGTCGCATCAGCCACAGTACTGTTGATTTCGCCGCTTACCGGATAACATGCCGTTCTTTCGTGCATGAGCTCAGATAACGGCTTACCCTCACGGCACATAATCTCAAGTACCAGCAGCCACGGGATCATACCGCTATCACAGTAGGAGAACTCTTTGAAATAGTGATGAGCAGACATTTCGCCACCGTAGACAGCGTCTTCTTTGCGCATACGTTCTTTGATAAAGGCATGGCCGCTTTTCGATAAAACAGGAATTCCGCTCGCTTTCTCAACTAATTCAATGGTATTCCAGGTCAGGCGTGGGTCATAAATAATCTTGGCCCCAGGATAACGTCTGAGGAACGCCTGAGCCAAAAAGCCGACAAGGTAATAGCCTTCAATAAAGTCGCCTTTTTCATCAAACAGGAAGCAGCGGTCAAAATCTCCATCCCAGGCAATACCAATCGCAGCACCTTGTTCACGGACAACCTTAGCGGTAGCCTCCCTGTTTTCAACCAAAAGCGGGTTGGGTACGCCGTTCGGGAAGTTACCATCAGGATCATGATTGACTTTAATAAACTCAAACGGTAAGTGCGGCTCTAACGCGTCAATGACTGCCCCCGCTGCACCATTGCCGGCATTCACAACAACTTTAAGCGATTTCAAGAGCGATTGATCTACATAGGTTAAGAGATGAGCCACATATTCTTTCATTACATTTACATAGGTAACCTGACCTGGAGTAACGTCTTGGCGCACAGGCGGAAACTCGCCGGTCACAACCTTTTCCTCTATCTCTTTAAGCCCACTATCACTGCTAATCGGCCTGGATTCCTCCCGCACCAGCTTCATCCCGTTATAGTCCTTGGGATTATGACTGGCAGTAATCATAATACCACCGTCAAGTTTTAGATGAGCAGTAGCAAAATAGATCTGCTCTGTACCACACATCCCAATATCAACAACATCACAACCGGCTTCAGTCAGCCCTTTTACCAGAGCATTTCTAAATGCCGGCCCGGAGAGTCTGATGTCATGGCCTACAGCTACCTTTTTTGCTTTAAAAATATCGATATATGCCCGTCCAATCCGATAAGCCATTTCTTCGTTTAATTCTTCAGGAACCTTCCCCCGGATATCATAGGCTTTGAACGCGTTACGTTTAATCTCCATATCCTCACGCTCCTCATGTATTCAACCATATACTATATACTACACCAAATAAAAATATTCCTGTGCAGCCATAAGCTGCCAGGAATATTTTGTAGTTTAGTTCAGTCATTAAAAGAAAGTGTCACGGAATTATAGTTTTTTATTTATTTTTTGTCATTTCTAGTCTACAATTGGTACAAGGGACAATTGGCCTAACAGGCGAAGAAGGTGAGGTGAAAAAATGTGGAGGTAAAAGATCAGCTCAATCAGATGCAGGCCATGATGGAACAGCTTGTCAAAATGGTAGGACACAACAACGCAGTAACCGAAGAGCTTATCCAGCGAATGGATAGACTGGAAGCCAAGGTAGGTAGCCTGGAAACCAAAATGGAGAATGGTTTTACTGACGTAGTTCAGATGATTACTGTCCTTGGTGAAAAAGTTGACAAAATTGATGCCACCCAAATCTTACACTCCGAAATGCTGAGGAAATTAGCTGCAGATACTGCCCAGCATGAAGCAGAAATCATACTACTTAAACGAGCGAAATAACATGTCAGCGGGACCGTCCCCAGTGGCATTAAAAATATTCCTGCGCAGCCATAAGCTGCCAGGAATATTTTATTGGGCTATGCCCGTCCATATACATCATCAAACCGTACAATATCGTCTTCCCCAAGATAACTGCCATTCTGGACCTCAATGATCTCAAGCGGCAGCTTACCCGGGTTCTCCAGGCGATGCCTGGTTGAGGTAGGAATATATACGCTCTCATTGACATGTACCATTTGCACCTGCTCACCGATCGTCACTTTAGCAGTTCCGCCAATAACAATCCAGTGTTCGCTGCGGTGATAGTGAAGCTGCAGACTGAGCTGCTGACCAGGGGTTACCACAATCTTCTTCATTTTGTAGCCAGGCCCTTCGCCAAGAACAGTGTAGCTGCCCCATGGCCTATACATAGTAGTGTGTTCATCCACCTCGCGTCGTCCCCGGGCTTTGAGCTCAGTAACAACATCTTTTACCTTCTGGGACTCACCACGCTTGGCGACGACAATGACATCGTCGGTTTCGACAACTAGGACATCTTCCAGGCCGATTCCAGCAATTAAACGGTTGCGTCCCAGCATAAGCGTATTGGAACAGTCGATCGGGAGGCAATCACCATTGAGCGCGTTGCCGGCTTGATCTTTATCCAATACATCATAGATGGCATCCCAGGAGCCGATATCGTTCCAATACGCGGTAAGTGGGGCCATAACCACCCGCGCCGATTTTTCTGCTACCGCATAATCTATAGAGATACCGGGCATGGCGTCAAACTTATTGATAACTTCAGACAGTGGAGCAGATGCGAGCTGATAAATCTCCGGCGCATGTGTGCGGAACTCAGCCATAATGCAGCCTATTGTAAATGCAAACATACCTGAATTCCAGTAATAGTTACCTGCGGAAAGGTATTCTTCTGCAGTATCTTTGTCCGGCTTCTCTTGGAAAGACTGCACTTTATAACCGCTGCCGTAGGGTTCGCCGGCCTGGATATAGCCGTAGCCTGTTTCAGGCTTATCTGGTCTGATACCGAAAGTCACCATTTTATCTTGAACAGCCAGTTCAACTGCTTGGCGTACGTTTTTGATAAAGATATCGGTAGGATGGATGATATGGTCTGCCGGGGTTACGAATAGGACTTCCTCGCTGGAACCATCAAGTTCATCCAGGCAAAACCTGGCAGCTAAAGCTATAGCGGGCGCGGTATTACGTGCTACAGGTTCTAATAATATGTGAGCAGTGCTGGCTCCGCATGTCGCCAGTTCGGTTTTTACATGGTGGACATATTCTTTGTTGGTTACAACAACAATGTCTGATGGCTTTACTAAGGGTAAGAAACGTTTCACAGTTTGAGTTAATAGCGAATCAGAATTACCGAGTTTTAGGAACTGCTTAGGCAAACAGGTGCGCGATAACGGGAATAGGCGAGTACCGCCACCGCCGGCCAGGATGATGAGTTTCATATATTTTTTCTCTCCTATTAATTGAAAGAATTTATCCTTATTATACCATATGTTCTGAAAGACTAACCAGCCAAACTTCTAGTCGAATAAGGAGGTATGTCAATTTAAATTCTTGTAATTTATTTTAAAATCAGCTAATATTTCTGCTCATTAATCTAAAGTTTCTTT
>NZ_DATMYD010000169.1:0-25498 GCF_035561155.1 Sporomusa sp.
TCCTCAGACCGGAGCTTTGCCGCCGACTTCCTTCAGATTCGCCCTCACAGGCGACACCCTTGTCTTAGGCTAACGGTTGGCACTATCAACCCCCGTATTGGACTTTCACCAACAAGTAAGCGCCCATGCTGGGCGCACATGCAAAAATGCCTCTTACTTTTACGGTAAGAGGCATTCGTTTCAGACTCGTTCTGAATTCTTTGCCAAACTAAATAGGCGCGGCTGCTTCGCAGGGGACGGCCGTCTGGCATTTACCGCAGCCGTAGCGGGGCTTAAACCGTTCAGCCGTGCCATCAAGAAACTGAGCGCAAATATCATTATTTTTTCCGGCATCATCAATTGCCTTAGGAGGACAGCGCCTGATACAGGCACCACATTTACTGCAGTACTCATCGTGAGCTTGATAATTGCGGGGCGTTGGCAGAATAGCGGCTGTGACTATGATACTGCCCAACCGCCCGGCGGCACCTGCTTTGGTAATAAACGACCTGTTCAGGCTGAAAGTACCCAGACCAGCGACAAAGGCCACATGCCTTTCTGACCAGTTGCTCTTACGGCTAACCACGGCAAATCGTGCATCAAGTCCAGGCGCTACGGCCTGGTAGCCTGCCTTTACAAACCATTCCACCAAAAATTGGCGTAAGGCATTGTTGACTATCTCCCCTTCAATGCGCGCATACAGCCATTCTGCAGCAGGCAGTTCCCCCTGCCTGTTAGCGTCCCGCACAGCCTGAGTAAAAGGTAGGAAATACGATATGACCGACTGGGCGGCAGGCAACCACTCACGTGGCAGCATATGATTGGGGCCGACAATGTCCGCTTCTTTTAGGGTGTCAAATAACGCATCTTCGGCGCTGGCGACGCTAACAAGCGGCTTATCATAGATCCTGTCCAGACCTATTTCAGCAGCAGCATTGAGCGGCGTTCCGGCAACAAACTCCGCTATGGCTTGTTCGATTGTTTGCAGTTCCATAATTTCCCCTCCCTTTGGTATATACAAAGTGTGGAAGTCAAGCGCCAGCGGTGGAGCGTTGTTAACACACCACCCGCCTACGCCAGCAAACTTCGTTACTGCGGAATATTTAATTACTTGGCTGGCTCAATTGTGATCTTCTTAATGACAACATCTTCTACAGGCTTATCCTGAGCGCCTGTCTTGACTTTACCAATGACATGCACTATATCCATACCTTCGACTACCTTACCAAATACAGCATGTTTGTTATCAAGCCACGGGGTAGCCTTAAGGGTAATAAAGAACTGCGATCCGCCTGTATTGGGACCGGCATTGGCCATAGAAATGACACCTTCGTTATGCTTAAGGTCGCGGTGAAATTCATCAGGAATGGTGTAGCCAGGCCCACCGGTACCATTGCCCTTAGGATCGCCTCCCTGGATCATAAAATTTTCAATGACACGATGAAAAATCAGCCCGTTATAAAACCCTTTGTTGACAAGGGTAATAAAGTTTTTGGTTGTTAGCGGCGCTTTATCTTCAAACAGTTCGATACGAAAATTACCCTTCGACGTTTCAAAGAGGGCTACGCTATTTTTCTTGGTGGGTACTTCAGTTGACTGAGGGGTTGACTTGGGGGTTGTCTCAGTCTGATTAGGCTGAGCGGTATTGCTGCCGGCACACCCGGCAGTCAGCAGTACTAAACATGTTACCATCACCGCAAAAGCTGCTAGATATTTTTTCATAAATCTCACTCTCTTCCTATTATTTATCCAAATATTAGTATATCATATCAGGCAGATAAAACGAAACTTACCTTAGCGGATTTTATGGAAAAGTGGAGGATAACTTGTCCTTTGTGACGAATATAAGGTGACATAACTACCCTGGAGGTTAAAAGGTAATGGTTCTGTTTGCTGCCGTCGCTATCGCTTTGACTTTGCTGCCTCTGCCTGCCTTTTGTGAAGAGACTAGCGCAACCGGCATTGTTAATACCTATGTTCAGTATACACTGGATAATGATATTAACACCACCCATTCAAAGATTAGGCTAAGTTTTGTTGACGATTATTCCGATTTTTCTTTCAGCTACTCCCGCAAGTTTGACTATCCCGTTACACCACGATTGCTGGCTTTTTCAGATGTCACCTTTGAGGGGAACCGGCATGACGCTTTTTTGTCCCAGGCCAATGTCGGACTAGAATTCACCACTAAAAATCATACGACGACATTATATAAAAGGATTTACGAAAAAGCTCTTGCCTTTGAAGGTAAATATTACTTTTCTTTTGGCGGCAAATTTAATTAGACCTATAAATATAAACGAGCGCCGTGGCGGCGCTCGTTTATATTTATAGCCATTATAGCTTTAATTGTTTGCCATATTTTATCCGCCACCAGGAAATAGCCCGGGCTGAATCAATCTCCCGGCGGATGGTGTCTTGGTCAGGCGGCACCAGCCCACTCTTTGACAAGTGGGTTTCTGTGTAATCGCTGTCAGCTTTGCCCATATGTCCGGGTGTAATCCAGAAACCGTAGTTCATGCCGAACTGGTTCCCTTTGGTCAGACTGTGGCCCAACGAATAATACTCGAACCCATCAGGGGCGACAAGTTCCAGCAAGGTGGGTGTGACATTGATATGGCTGCCTGCCGTTTGTTCCGCTAATGACTCTTTCGTGATCCCTTTTCCGTAAACGACAAAGGGGATTGCATACCGCTCAAATAGCGGGGGATTTGTTTCGATATTGACCCTGTCAGCATGGTCGCCCACAATGACGAACAAACTGTCAGGATATTGCTCGCGGGCCTCTTTAACAAATTGGGCAAGCATTTTGTCGGCATACCAGAAATGCCCCAGCTTCTTAATTAGTTCCTGATCATTTTTAAGATTCTCCGGCAAAGCGGCAGCGACAATGCTGGGGTCAAAGCCCTCCCGCGCCAGGTCGACTGTATAGGGTGAATGGTTGGACACTGTGAGAATGACGTGAAATCCCGGCTTGTCATTTCGCACATGGCCAAGTACAGCCTTGTACAGGTAGTAATCGTCACACCCCCAGACATTACCCCCTGAGCTCTCAAAATCGCCCATACCGTAGAACGAGTCAAACCCCTGTGCCAGTGTAAAATCCTTGACTTTTTCCCAGGAGGTTGGCCCTGCATACCAAAAGTCGGCCGTATACCCGAGCCGCTTCATCTGCGGCGCCAGGGAAGTAGCATATGGTTCTTGATAAGACTCAGGCAGATAGTTCAGGTACAGATTAGCTTCTGCCAAACCTGTAACTACCCCCATTACGCCAGAAATGGTGCTCATACCGTTAGGCAAAAAATTATAAACATAGGAGGCTTCGTCCTGGGCGATGATATTTTTTAGGCCATTAGCAATATTGAGATTGCTGTACTGTGGCAGCAGCGGCCAGTTAGCATAGCTTTCGCCAATAATCAGGAACACCTGCTTAGGCGGCGTATTTGTCCCGGCCACCACTCTTTTACGTAAAAATTCATCTAAGTTAGCCGAGTGCACCGGGCGTTCGGCCAGATAACCGCCATAATCGGCCAACCGCCCCGGGTCCATATCGAGACCTGTGGAGGAAGAGACCCTCTCATGCAGGACATAGGCCCGGTATAGAGCCTGCACATCATCTAAGATGGCTTCGTTAAGCAGCTGGTCTTTGGTTATACCGGAATTCTCCCAGTCAATATTGTAGGCGTAAGTCATACTGCCGCCAAAGCGAACAAAAATGGTCAGGTAATAAATTACGACAAGCAATGCGGCGCGAAGTGCGATGTTTTGATACCACTTGGAAAACCGGGGGAAGGTATATGTTTTTGAAGCCAGCCAGCGCTTAAGCAGTTTACTTAACAAGAGTGCCGTAGCTACGGCCAAGAGCACTCTGACTGGCAGATTGTACTGCTCCATTACTGTATGAACTATAGCTGTTACATCATCATTGAGCGTATTAAACAGCAGTTGGTTAAAGGCCATGCGAAACTCTTGATAATAGGGAATACGCGCCTGAAATAAAAAGCTGAGTAAGGTCACATACACTGCCCCCAGGTAAAGCCGGATATGACTCAGCTTTTTCCACGCAACGACCAGCCGCAGGCCGGTGCAACAGATAATTGGCAGCAGCACCATCAAACCAGCGCTCTTCAGGCTAATCCTGAAGCCATAATACAGGGCGGCAGCAATATCACTCAAGGTCACAGCCTCACTGAGAAACGAATGCATAACAGCAATAAACCCTACCCGAAACAGGCAGAAGACCCCTAGAATAAAAATAAACAGTTTAAAATCCTGCTGCAATTCAGCGCAGAAATCTTCCCAACTAACGAGCTTGATCATCAACTCAACCTTCCTGCAAAAAAACTAATGGTGTACTATATTCAAGACTTCGGTAGGCTTCTACTTTTTTTGCTAAAATCCTGCCTTGTTCAGCAAAAAATTTTGTGCACAGGCTATGCACAATGCCTATCTTGCAAGAATTAAGTATACTTTTCTGCCTGGGAAAGGTTGCTATTGGCGGGTGTCGAATATCCTCCTCAAGAAGTTCGGCACAATGTTGTACTAGCGGCGCAGGGAGTAATAATACAATTGTTATTAATACGGAGGTGTTCACCATGACCAGTGTCGGCAAAAATATCCCCCGGGTAGATGCTGTAGCAAAAGTCACCGGTATGGCGAAATATGTTGACGATCACCTTGTGCACGGCCTGCTGTACGCCAGAATACTACGCAGCAGCATTGCCAATGGACTGGTGACCACACTTGATATCAGTAAAGCCCAGCGCGTGCCTGGCGTTGTGGCTGTAGTTACGCCCGATGATGTGCCACCCCACACCTTCCCAACTGCCGGTCATCCCTATCATAAAGACCCTGCTCATCAGGATGTGGCTGACCGTAATTTGCTCACCCGCCGGGTTCGCCTTGTCGGGGACGAAATAGCCGCGGTAGTGGCGATTGACGCCCTGACAGCGGAAAAGGCCCTAGCACTCATTGACGTTGAGTATGAGGAATATCCCCCCCTGCTTACCGCCGAGGCTGCGCTCAAACCGGCAGCAGGTGAAATCCACATAGGCACAGGCAACATTGTCGGCCGCGGCAGCTATGAAGCAGGTAATATGCAAGCGGCCCTGGCTGCCGCCGATTATCGGTTTGAAGACAGTTTTGCCACTCAGTCAGTGGCCCATTGTGCCCTGGAAAATCACAGCGCCTACGCCTATCAGGATGGCGCCGGACGTATTGTTGTAGTGTCCTCCACCCAGATTCCCCACATCTGCCGGCGGATTATCGGTCAGGCACTCGGCATCCCCTGGGGCCGGATACGGGTCATCAAGCCGTATGTCGGCGGCGGTTTTGGGAGTAAACAGGACACTGTGGTTGAACCGCTGGCCGCTTTTCTAACAACTGTCGTGCATGGCCGTCCGGTAAAAGTGGAACTAACACGTGAAGAAACCTTTATTGCCTCACGGGTACGGCATGCCATCCGGTTTCATCTGAAAACAGGCGTTACCGAGAGTGGCACACTAACAGCCCGTGAGCTTACGGCCATCTCCCTAAACGGCGCTTATGCCTCGCACGGTCAGTCAATTGTCAATAACTGTGGCGCTAAGTACCGTCAACTATATCAGCAGCAAGCCATTTCCTACCAAGGCACCACCGTCTATACCAACCTGCCGACAGCAGGCGCTATGCGTGGCTATGGTGTGCCGCAGGTCATGTTTGCGCTGGAATGTCATATGACAGACATCGCCCGGGAACTGGGGCTTGACCCGGTTGAGTTCAGACTGAAAAATATTGTACCGCCCGGCTGGCAAGACCCGGTGAGCGGCATTGTTGTCCAAAGTACCGGGCTGAGAGATTGCCTGCTGAAGGGCAAAGAACTTATCCAATGGGATAAAAAGCAGGCGACTGCGAAAATAGTGGCCAGTAATAAACGGCGCGGACTGGGTATGGCCTGTTTCACGTACGCTTCAGGCACCTACCCAGTCGCCTTGGAAATCGCTGGCGCCCGGATTGTTATGAATGAGGACGGTACAGTGCAACTGCAGGTGGGAGCTACCGAGATCGGCCAGGGCAGTGATACTGTTTTTACCCAGATGGCGGCTGACACGCTTGGCATACTGCCATCCATGGTGCACATCATCTCAGAACAAGACACCGATGTTTCGCCAGTTGACCTCGGCTCCTACGCTTCACGTCAAACATATGTCACCGGTATGGCTGTGCGCAAGGCCGCTGAGGAGATGAAGGCCAAGGTTCTTGACTACACCTGGGGCATGACCGGTATCCCGGCACAGTCCATGGATATCGTGGATGGCTGGCTGGTAGTTAAGCCGGGTGGTGAAAAAATTCTACCGCTTGCTGATGTGGCACTTGACGCACATACTAACCCGGTCCATTGTCAGCCGTTTACCGCCGAGGTTACCAACAATGCCCGGGTCAATGCTTTTTCCTATGGAGCCACTTTTGTCGAGGTTGATGTTGACCTGGCCACAGGCAAGGTTGACATTTTGGATATATATAATCTTCACGATGCCGGCAGGATTATCAATCCCCAGTTGGCCGCCGGCCAGGTACATGGCGGCATGAGTATGGGGCTGGGTTATGCACTGTATGAACAGTTACTATTTGATGACAAAGGCCGGCCGCTTAACGCTAATCTCTTAGACTATAAGCTAATGACGGCCCTGGATACGCCAGAGTTTGGTATCGGCTTTGTTGAGCCTTATGAACCAACAGGGCCTTATGGCAATAAATCACTGGGTGAGCCCCCGGCCGTGTCACCGGCCCCGGCTATCCGCAATGCTGTTTTGGATGCCACTGGCATTAAGTTTAACGAACTACCGCTCACACCTGAGCGGCTGGTAACACGGTTTAAAGCGGCAGGTCTGATTTAAGGAGGCAAAAAGCATGTTTGATATTGCGACATATACTGAAGCCCGAACAGTTGACGAAGCCGCCTCCTTACTCGCGGCTAATCCTGAAGCTTGTTTGATTGCCGGCGGCACCGATATTCTTATTAAATTACGCGAAGGCAAACGATCTGACGCCCACCTTATCGGCATCAGGCAGATTGGAGAACTGAAAGCAGTCACCCTGGAGCAAACAGGCAGTATCCGCATCGGCGCTGCCGCCACTTTTGCCCAAATAGCCACTGATACGCTTATTAACCGGCAAATCCCGCTGCTGGCCCAAGCCGTCCAGACGGTGGGCGGTCCGCAGATCCGTCGCGTGGCAACAATTGGCGGCAATGTCTGTAATGGCGCCGTCTCCGCTGACAGCGCACCCACGCTGCTTGTCCTCAACACTGTGCTTGAGTTGTACAGCACCCACGGTTTGCGCTGTATTCCCCTTGCCGATTTTTATCACGGACCAGGCAAAGTGGATCTACGACCAGGTGAAATTCTGACAGCGCTCAGCATTCCTGCTGACAGTACGACAGGCTGGGGTGGTCATTATATCAAATACGCCATGCGCCAGGCCATGGATATCGCCACCTTGGGCTGTGCCGTTATCTGCCGGCTGGGTGCGGAAAATACACTGTCCCAGGTCCGCTTGGCTTTTGGCGTAGCGGCGCCGACACCGGTGCGCTGTCCCCTGGCTGAGCAGGCGGTAGCAGGCAAGCCCTGGAGTACCACGCTGGCTGCCGAGTTCGGCCAGGCCGCGGCCGCTGAGATTAATCCTCGGACCTCCTGGCGGGCATCGCGTGAATTCCGGCTGCATCTGGCACAGGAACTGGCCCAACAAGCCCTGATTAATGCATTTGTTAAAGCAGGAGGTACCCCTTTATGAAGACTAAAACAATTACCTGCACAGTTAATGGGCAAACCAGAGCGCTGTTGGTCGATATCCGGCAATCCCTATTGGAGGTACTGCGTCAAGACCTGCAGCTTACCGGCGCCAAACAAGGCTGCGGTGTAGGCGAGTGCGGCGCCTGTACTGTGCTTATTGATGGTGAGGCCTACGATTCCTGTCTGTATCTGGCTGTGTGGGCTGAGGGGAAGGATATCCGGACAATCGAGGGCGAAGCCCATGATGGTCAGCTAAGCAATGTGCAAACAGCCTTCATCACTGAGGGGGCGGTACAATGCGGCTTCTGCACGCCTGGTGTGATTATGTCGGTAACAGCACTTGCCGAACACAGCTGCCAGTGTGACCGGGACAGCCTGAAAAAAGAGCTGTCAGGCCATATGTGCCGCTGCACCGGCTATCAGAACATCCTTAACGCAGCCGAAAAGGCGCTAATCAAAGCTGATTAGCGCCTTTCCTTTATGCTTTAATCAAAAACTATTTCTATATCATCGAAGCATTGCGTAGGTAATAAGTACCCGGATCAGTTCGACAGCTGCCTTCCGTCCGGACTATATATTTTCCTTCGCTATTGCCAGAGCAACATTTTCCGGCGACATCGGCAAGTTATAGAAGTTAATGCCCAAGGCATCATAAAGAGCATTGGCAATGACTGAGGGCACGGAAATCATCGGATGTTCCCCAATTCCACGGGCGCCGAACGGTCCATCCGTTTGCGGATTTTCCACGATAATAGGCACAATTTCGGTAGGAATATCTTTGGCAGTTGGGATCTTATTATCTGTGAAAGAAGGATTGAGCAGACGACCGTCCGCGCTAAATTTAAAGGTTTCAACCAAAGCTGAGCCAATTCCTTGCACTACGCCACCGATGATCTGTCCTTCAACTAGTTTTTTATTAATTGCCTGCCCAATATCAAAGGCAGACGCAATTTTTATAACGCCAACTTCACCAGTCTCAAGGTCAACCTCGATTTCCACACCGTGTGCCCCAAATGTCCAGTCTAAGGCCGGCAGACCTTGACCGGTATCAGGATCAAGGTAGGTTAAGCCCTCAGCCATATAAACACCGTGAGCGATGAGCGGCCCCCCGATCCCGTTGCCATTTTCGTAGGTGTAACCCATTGCTAAATTTTGATAAGAAAGACGTTTGTGAGTATGCTGAATATGGTAAATAGCCTCATTGCCATGAGTCAATTCCTCAGCAGGACAACGTAACACCTGAGCGGCAATCTCCTTCATCTGTTTCAACATGTTTTGCGCACACCGTTTTACTGCATTTCCACCCATAAAGGTATATTTGGACGCAACAGTTGACCAATCGTAAGGATGGCGGTCAGTGTCATTCTCCCAGACTACTTTCACTTTTTCCAGTGGCATATCCAAGGCTTCAGCAGCAATCTGGGCCATTACCGTATTAGACCCTTGCCCCATATCCACCGCACCAACCATGATCCGGACGTTACCGTCTTCATCCATCTGCATAATTGCGGAAGTTGATGTATTGCTGGGCATAGCAGGAGCCTTTTGCAAGCAGGCTATACCTTTGCCGCGAACTTTACCGGTCTTAATTGCCGCTTGCCGTTCTGCCGCCGAATGGTAACCAGTCCAGCCGATTTCCCTGACCACAGCTTCCAGACACTTATCTGGCCGACCGGAGTGTTCATTTATGTGCTCGCCGCTGATTGTGAGTGATCCGGCTCGCAGAATATTTTTCATACGGAATTCGTACGGATCGATACCAAGTGCCTGTGCCACCAAATCCATCTGACGCTCAATAATCCAGTGGGTCTCTAAATGACCGAAACCACGGTAAGCTGTACTGAAGACTTTATTAGTGTATAAAGTGCGGGAATGCAATTCGATGTTGGGAATTTCATAAGGGCCAGCGCCGGAATAAATAGCCGACCTGCCAATGTTTACGCCATAATCAGCGTACGCGCCACTATCCCAGTCATAATAGATTTCGACAGCCGTAATCTTACCGTCCTTTTTGACTCCTGTCTTAACCCGCCCACGCATACCGGCACGACACGGCAATTGATTGAATTCTTCTTCACGCGTAGCCGTTAACTTAACCGGCCGGCCTTTACAAGCCCGCGAAAGAATGGCTACCAAGGGTTCAAGGTGAATACCGGCCTTACCGCCAAAGCCACCGCCTACATAAGGAGCCATCACTTGAATATCGCCCTTGGAAATACCCAAAGCCTTGGCTAAAAGCTGCCTCACACCAAAAGGCGACTGCGTCGAAGTCCAAATCCTCACTTGATTAGAATAAGGATCAGCCTGAGCGATCGATACATGCGTCTCCATCGGGACGTGTGCTACCGGCGGCAAGGTCAACTCATTCTCCACAATTAGATCGGCTTCGGCAAATCCTTTTTTAATATCACCCTTTATAGTTTTATTCCAACTGGCGATATTAGAGTCAGGCTGAGGGAAGAATACTCCCTTAATGTATTCCAGTTCGTTGATATCCTCATGAACCAGTATTTTGCCCTCTAACGCTGCATCAATAGTCATTACGCTCGGCAGCTCTTTATATTCAATCTTCACAAGGGTGAGCGCACGCTCGGCAGTCTCTTCATCAACAGCCGCTACAGCCACAACCGGCTCACCTTGATACCTTACCTTGCCACGAGCCAAAACACGCTTATCTATCATATATAAACCCAGCAAGTACGGAATATCTTCACCGGTAAGAACGGCTTTGACCCCCGGCAGTGCTTTGGCAGCACTTGTATCTATGGCTACAATTTCCGCTCTGGCGTAGGGCGAATGCACACATTTTGCATACAACATTCCGGGCAGTTCCATATCAAAGGTATAGGTTGCCCGTCCGGTTACTTTTTCACGAGCCTCCATCCGCAAGGGAGATTTGCCGATATGTCGATATTGTTTTTCGCTCATTTTCCCCGCGCCTCCCTTTCCAGCTTAGCCGCCGATGCTATGGCCTCAATAATAGTAACATATCCTGTACATCGGCAGAAATTGCCGGCAATGGCTTCTTTGATTTCATCTACACTGGGGTCTTGGTTCCGGTCAAGCAAGGACCGCGCCGACATCAACATTCCCGGAGTGCAAAAACCACACTGGAGAGCATCATGATTTATGAACTCTTGCTGTAGAATTGAAAGCTTCCCGTCTGTACTCAAACCTTCTACTGTAATAATCTCTGCTCCTTCAACCTCAACCGCCAGCACAATGCAAGAGTTTACCGCCTGACCATTCATAATGATGGTGCAAGCCCCACATTCGCCCTCACCGCACCCTTCCTTTGTGCCAAAAAGTTTTAGCTGGTTGCGCAAAAAATTAAGCAAAGTCATGGCAGGATCAATCATCGCGCTCACCTGTTCGCCATTAACAACGCAGTTAAGCCTGACCCGTGGCAAACCGGAATCAACATAGGCAAAGCAGTTTTCTTCATTACTGTGTTTATCGCACATTTTATCTACCTCCCATGGCCAACAACTGGGTTAGAGCACGCTTAACCAATACTCCTGATACATGGAGGCGATATTCAGCAGAGGAACGTACATCGGAAATCGGTTTGATCTGTTTACGTACTTCCTCGCCCGCTAAAGCAGCAAGTTCAGCCGTCAGCGGCTGCGAATTAATCATTTCTTCCAGCTTGGTAAGGCGGATTGGAGTCGGGGCTACCGCTGACATCGCAACTAAGCACTTCTTTTTCGCCGTTAAACGCGCTGCCACACCAACGATACCCAAGTCATGACCTTTAATCCGGGTTTGTTTTAGGTACAAACTAACGTCTTCGACGGCAACATCCGGTAGCGATACACCAATCACCAGTTCCCCTTGCTTTAGAACCGTCTTTTTTACACCGGTAAAAAACTCGTTAATATCGACGATACGCTCGCCCTGGCAATTAGCAATATGAACTTTTGCTTCATATACGAAAAGCGGACCAGACAAATCCGCACCTGGTGATGCATTACATATATTTCCTACCAAAGTAGCACGATTGCGTAATTGATAAGACGCTAACGAATTAGCTGCCTGAGCTAACGCTGAATACTTTTTCTGAACAAAATCCGCTTCTGCGACTTGATTGACTGTAACTGAGGCGCCGATAAAGAGACCTTGCTGCGGCTTATATTCCAACTGCTTGGTCTCTGGTATTGATTTGATGTCCAAAACGTGCTCAGGCATCTCTGCATTACGGCGTAACATTACCATTAGATCAGTACCACCAGCGAGAATCCTGGTGCCGGCATTTTTCCCCAAATAAGCCAGCGCCTCTTCAAGAGCTTGTGGTCTAACGTAATCAAACCTGCTTAACATGGCCCGTACCTCCTTACTGTCTTGCCAGAAAGATGTTGTGCATGTCTTGAGATATACTTATCCATCTACTTAAATGGTATATTATTCTCAGAATATTAACAATAAAATTGTTAGTCATTCAATTGTGACTTTTCTACAAAGATTACTGCTAATTGTCTGGCTTTATTGTAATTAGTACCAAAGGAAAAAGCTTAACCCCTTAGCTAATGGAAACAAGTTTTGTTCCTGTCTGAACAGGGTCACCAGCTTTCACGCACACTGACTGTACCACGCCGTCAGCTTGCGAGAGAATCGGATTATGCATCTTCATGGCTTCTACAATTAGCAACTCCTGCCCTTTTCTCACAGTTTCGCCGATATTTACTTTTACGGCAATGACTTTACCAGGCATCGGGGCTGCAACCTGATAGGCATTACCTGCAGCAGCCGCAGGTGCTGGCGCTGGGGCAGGGACGGCCGGCGCAGCAACCGACGCCGGTAAAACAGGAGCAGCAGCAGGAAACACAACTTTGGGAGTTATTGCCGCGGCCGCGCCGGCCATAGTCTTGTTTTTCACCACTGCAACATCATAATCTTTGCCATTTACAGTAATTGTATATGTTGTCATTTGTTCTTCCTCCTTAGTTCAGCCGACTGCCGACAAGTTCCTGACAACCAGTCAGCTTCCAATTATTCGATCTTCTCTTTATGCTAGCGACCTGAAAGTCACTGTCACCCTCAAATTCGGCAATCGCGGCAGTAATCACCGCCAATATTTCAGACTCTTCGTCATCTTCCATTGCTGCGCCGGGAAAAAATACTGTCCCGTCCTCCGGAGCCATCTCGGCATTATGCAGTGCAGCTCTCCCTTTTCGTGTTTGCATCACCAAAAATAGAGCAATAATCGCAATTCCTAAACCAAACCAAATCATACACAAGCCCGCCTTTCATCATTTTTGCTCATCATTTCTCCGGCTGCGCCGGACAGAATAAAAGTAATATCCTAAACTAACAATCAGGCCAATAAGAAAGGCTATA
This sequence comes from Sporomusa sp., assembly GCF_035561155.1. Taxonomy (GTDB): domain Bacteria; phylum Bacillota; class Negativicutes; order Sporomusales; family Sporomusaceae; genus Sporomusa. The sequence goes on from NZ_DATMYD010000169.1 coordinate 13,086, forward strand.
GTATTCATACTTCACCTTCCATTTACTTTACGCCAAGCAGGGCCAGTAGAATGCCTCCCGATATGGCCGTGCCGAACACTCCGGCCAAGTTGGGGCCCATGGCATGCATAATGAGGAAGTTATAAGGATTTTCCTTCAAACCCACAACATGGGAAACCCGGGCGGCAATGGGAACCGAGGCAATACCTGCCGACCCAATCAAGGGATTGATTTTTCCGCCACTCGCCCAGTTCATAATTTTGGCGCCAATCACCCCGGATGCTGTACCGCCGACAAAAGCTACCAAACCTAACAGGATAATCTGCAGTGTTTGTATATTTAAAAATTTTTCTGCTGCCATGGTAGAACCAATGGCTACCGTCAAGGTTATGGTGATGACATTCATCAAGTCGTTGGCTGCCGTCTGGGCCAGCCGGTCAACCAACAGCACTTCTCTGAGCATATTGCCAAGCATCAGCATGGTAATGAGCGGCGCGACCGGCGGTAACAGCAGATTAACAATGACGGCAATCGCGAAAGGAAAAACGATCTTCTCCAGCCGGCTGACCGGTCTGGTCTGCTCCATCATAATTTGTCGTTCTTCCGGGGTAGTGAGCAACTTCATAACAGGCGGCTGAATTAATGGCATCAGAGCCATGTATGAATAGGCAGCTACCGCAACCTGCGGCAGCAGATGGGGCGCCAGTTTCATGGTGACAAATATAGCCATCGGGCCATCAGCGCCACCGATAATACCGATAGCCCCTGCTTCCGCTAGGGTAAAGCCCAGCGCTTTAGCACCCAAGATAGCGATAAAGATACCTAAGTGAGCGGCTGCTCCCAGAATCATCAGACTCGGGTTGGCAATCATGGGACCGAAATCGGTCATAGCCCCTACCCCCAGAAAAATCAGTGGTGGGATAATAATGAGTTCTACCCCCCGGTAGGCGTAATAAAATAGTCCGCCGGGCTGCGTCAGGTCTGATCCTGGTACATTGGCGACAATACAGGAAAAGCCAATGCCCAACAATAAGAATGGTTCGTATTTTTTCGCCAGTGCCAGATAGATTAAGACGGCGCCAACGGCAATCATCACGATATTGCCCCACCAAAGTTGAGCCAAACCTGTTTGTTCAGCCAAAGAAACCATTAATGACGTAATCTGCTCGATCATTGGGCGTATTTCCTCCTCTAAAAAATCTGCTTCTCTTTCTTCTCTCTAATGTCCGCTCTTTAGATGCTCATCCGATACCTTACCCAGTTTATTCAGGTAAGGAAAAAGATATAGCACCAAACTGATACCCCAAATAATTACTATGCTGAGCAAGAAATCTATAACGCTCAATATGATGGCGCCGTCCATAGTATCAGGAACTGTCATATACATCTCTCCTTTCGTTGTTTTGCCAACCGGTCTATCTTAAAGCGGAATGCTGCCATGTTTCTTGGTGGGACGTCCTTCCCGTTTGCTCTCCAGCATATTGAGAGCCGCAATAATTCTGGGCCGGCTTTGCTTTGGCGGGATGACGGTATCCACATAGCCCCGCTCTGCCGCCTTGTAAGGAGTAGCAAATTCCTCCACGTACTTATCGGTTTTGGCTTTCGCCTCCGGATCGTTCTTAAATATGATATTGGCCGCACCTGCCGGTCCCATAACAGCAATCTCGGACGACGGCCATGCCAGCACCTGGTCGGCGCCAAGATCCTGGCAACACATAGCCAGATATGCCCCGCCATAGGCTTTGCGAATAATCATTGTCACCTTCGGTACAGTAGCTTCCGAGTAGGCAAACAGCATTTTAGCTCCATGCCTGATAATACCGCCATATTCCTGCCCAGTACCCGGTAAAAAACCAGGAACATCCACCAGGTTAACCAACGGCAGGTTAAATGCGTCACAAAAGCGGATAAATCTTGCGGCTTTATCAGATGCATTGATATCCAGACAACCGGCCATTACCGCAGGCTGATTGGCGATAATCCCCACCGGCTGACCATCGAAGCGGGCAAAACAAGTAATGATGTTTTGTGCGTAATGGGCGTGGACTTCATAATATTCGCCCCGGTCTACCAGCATTTTGATAAGTTCTTTCATATCATAAGGCTGGTTAGGGTTATCTGGCAGCAAAGAATTAAGCTCTTCGTCCATCCGGTTAGGGTCGTCTCCTGTCTCGCAGCAAGGCGGGTCTTCCAAATTGTTGCCTGGCAAGAAACTTAGTAAATACCGAATCTGCTGGATACAATCATCCTCATTTTCAGCTGCAAAGTGAGCCACTCCGGATACACTGTTATGGGTCATGGCGCCACCCAGCTGTTCCACTGTCACTTCTTCGGCCGTTACCGCCTTGATGACTTGCGGGCCGGTAATAAACATTTGACTGGTGTTCTTTACCATAAAAATAAAGTCGGTCAGGGCCGGAGAGTACACAGCGCCGCCGGCGCAGGGACCCATAATAACCGATATTTGGGGAATAACGCCGGAGGCCATGGTATTTTGGAAGAAAATTTTCCCAAACCCCGCCAAAGCGTCGATTCCTTCCTGGATGCGGGCACCACCTGAATCGTTGATACCAATCAGCGGAGCCCCCATCTTCATCGCCATCTTCTGCACTTTCACAATTTTGGCAGCATGCATTTCACCAAGCGAGCCGCCTTCTACCGTAAAGTCTTGCGCATAAGCGAAAGCTAGTCTGCCATCAATTGTGCCATAACCGGTTACGACACCCTCACCAGGTAATTCCTTTTCATTCATACCGAAGTTGCTGCACCGGTGAGCGACAAACTCGTCTAATTCCACAAAACTTCCGGTATCAAAAAGTTTGTCAATTCGTTCCCTAGCTGTCATTTTCCCTGACGCATGCTGTTTTTGAATCCGCTTCTCGCCGCCGCCAAGCTTAATTCTCTCTTGTTTCTGCTTCAAAAGGTCCATTTTTTCCTGCATCTCGCCCATGCTGGCACCTCCGTCGTATGTTTATTTAGAAAAATTAAACACCGGGCAATTCACACATGCGTATATTACCAATTATGTCGGTAACTAGCAGTGTCAGTACCCGGTGCAAGCTACTTCCACCTATTATTGTTGAAATAATAAGCCGTAAACTTGTAACCCTAACCGTGGCAAGATGTACTTTCAGATCGGCCGCGACCTTCCTGTCCATACATTTGGTAATGCCCGATGTTTAATCTTCCTATTGGAAATATTCTATTTGCTTTCTTATCTATTTTTGATCCGATGACTAATCTGCTTCCTGTGCCCTTTAGGGTATAAGACTCCCATCTTCTGCCTGTGGCCTTTGGGTATAAGTGGGAGTTTAGGAGGATTCACTGGTTTAAGTCTACTTTTTATAAGGAATGCGCCTGCTGGGCTCAAAAGGGCATTGTCCTGATTGCAAAATGCCGCCGACGGCTTTAAGATTGCGATCCTCAACATGATCAAAAATCATGGGTGCCTTAGATCCATAGGTGATGTACTTCAACGGCTCAGCCGACAGTTTAGCTGATATTATTTCCTCAGTTCCTCTGGCTTGAGCTAAACGCTGGGCTATCGGACTGACGATCATGCTATGGCCGGCAAAATAATTGTTGCCGGCATCAGGGCCTACAGCATTGACAGCTACGACATAAACGTGATTATCGTAGGCGCGGGCCCGGCATGTCAGTTCCCAAATGTCAAAGCTTCGCAGGAAGGCCGACGGGCGGGTAATTATTTCCGCTCCCTTAAGGGTAAGTTCCCTAGCCAATTCAGGAAAATCACCGTCATAACAAATTATCATACCGATCTTGCCAAGAGCTGTATCAAAAACCGGCGCTTCCGTACCCGGAGTCGTCCAGCCACCTCCTTCAATTCTCTCTGTCGGAAAGGGGTGAGTCTTGCGGTAAACGCCAATAATTTCCCCGTCAGGCCCGATTAAAGCCGAAGAATTATATACGATGGGAGAAGAAGCTCCCTTTTCATACATAGGCCAAACCACATGGACTCCCAACCGGCGTGCCGCCGCCCCCACCTTCCGGGTAATGTCGCCGGGAATAGGTTCAGCCAATTGTTCATACATCTGTTCAACAGGCATATTCGGGGTAAAACCGGTAGTCACATCTTCCGGAAAAACCACCAGTTCGGCGCCGTGTTCGACAACGGCTTTTTCCAGCCATTCAATGGCTTTGGCAGTATTGTATTCTACGTCATTAGGCTTAACCGCAATTTGCACGGCACAAGCCACAAAATCTCTCACTATTAGCTTCCCTCCTTTGGCGAGACCTGCAAGGGCCTCTATCAGGCAGTAATTACCGTGCCGCTTTGCCCAGTTAATGCCAAGCTGGCTTTTTCCAGTGCCACAATAACGGCTTGCCGATCATTACCGGTTGACACAAACCGTATGGCAGCCTCCACTTTCGGTCCCATGCTTCCGGCAGGAAACTGCCCTTCTGCCTGATACTCCCTGGCTTCGGCTACTGTCATTTTCTCTAGTTGACGCTGGCCCGGACGGCCAAAATTGATGCATACCCGTTCTACTTCTGTTAACAGGAAAAACGCGTCGGCATCGACCTCATTTGCCAGAAGCTGTCCGGCCATGTCCTTATCAATTACTGCCTCGATACCGATCAAGCCGTCAGCGTTTTCTACCACCGGTATGCCGCCACCGCCGGCAGCGACAACAATCGTACCAGCATCCAGAAGATTCCGGATTACGTCTTTTTCCACAATGAACTTAGGTTCCGGCGATGGTACCACCCGCCGCCAACCGCGACCACTGTCCTCTTTCATAGTAAAGCCTTTTTCCGCCATCAGCTGGGCTGCTTCGGCTTCGCTGAAAAAAGAACCGACAAATTTGGTAGGGTGCTGAAAAGCAGGATCATGGGCATCAACAACAACCTGGGTGATTACCGACGCCACCGGTATGGACAAACCGGCCTTGGCCAGATAGTTCCCTAAACTTTGGCAAATAGCATACCCCAAGGATCCCTGCGTATTGGAAACGCAGACATCTAACGGCATCGGCGGAACCACTTCTTGGGCAATCTCGTTTTTACGCAATAAATTACCGACCTGCGGCCCATTGCCATGAGTAATGACAATTCGGTGCCCTTCTTTAGCCAGAGCGACAATATATTGACAGGTACTTTTTATATTGCTCCACTGTTCATCCCTTGTTCCTTTTTCCTGCGCTTTGGTAATGGCGTTGCCCCCTAAAGCCAGTACAATAGTCCTTGCCACTCGTTATTTCCTCCTATAGATAAGCGCCCATTATCCTCAAAAATCACGTCATTTATTCCGAAAATTCGAATAATTGTTTTGATAAAGAGGGGCACGTTGGTACGCCCCTCTTCCTAATTACTCTTCGTCGTAGGCAACAATACGGCAGATAGAAGACTCGCCGCCTTCGAAACGCCAGGGATAGCAACCGACAATTAAGCGTTTGTTGAGTACTTTAGTAATCTCGCCGCCTACATTCTCGGCATGAATAATATCATGCGGGAAAAGATCAATATGCATCAGTTGATAGTGGTCATCGGGGAAGATATCGGAAATACCCTTGCCGTATTTCTGTTGGAAATAGGCTTCGCATTCAGCTGCCTGTTTGGGGCACCAATCCTTGATTTTGGTATTCATCGGATGATCGGCTGAACCGCAGTCGACACCAATCCATTTTAGTTCCATTTTACGGCACCATTCAGCAAATTCACGGGTAGGTCCCGGATGTTTGACCATATAGCGGACTTCATCACCCTCTGGTTGATCCCAGCCGTATTTGGCGTAACCGGTATGGATAATCAGGATGTCGCCTTTACGAACTTCTACCCGGTCAGTAATGTCCTTGGAGGTGTAGACGCCATAATCTTCAGACATATCACTCAGATCTACCACTACACCGGGGCCGATGAGGTCAGTCAACGGAATGCTGGCGATATCGCGGCCATGTGTACAGAAATGCAGGGAACCGTCTAAGTGGGTACCTACGTGGTTGGAAGTGGTAATAACCTGACCGTTGGCGCCGTTGGAGCTAAGACGCTTGAAAAATTTGATTTGCAGTGGCTCGTAAGTAGGCCAGGGGGGGGTAAGATGACTTAATTTCTGAGTAAGGTCATACATTTTTACTTTGTCCCAATTTTTTACCATTTGACATCTCTCCTTTTATTTTGGGCTAGATTATTTAATTTGCTCAGCCAGAGCTAAAAGGGCTTTTTCAAAACATTCGACAGGAGGCCTGACCAGTCCCGCTCCTACCTGTCCAATTCCCGCATTTCTATGAGCCATGCCGGTGTTAATGATGGGCAGTATGCCACTGGCAATCACTTTGCGCACATCAATCCCTGTTGACGCACCGCGGAAATTCAGGTTCGGATTGGCATAATTCGGGTTTTCCCCCAAGGTAATTTCAAACATTTTTTGCGAATAACCTAAGGCATCTTCCACTGAACCGCCGACAAACTGAACAATAGCCGGAGCACCACCCATAGCGAAGCCGCCGATACCGCAGGTTTCAGTGATTGCGCTGTCACCAATATCCGGGTTGGCATCCTCCATGGTATAGCCAGGGAACATGAGACCCTGAATCATTTGCGCCGGGCCGGTGAACCAGGTGTTGCCCGGGCAACCGCTTACGCGGATACCGAACTCCACTCCATTGCGGCACATGGTGGTAACAACAGTGCTATTTTCAATGCCATGAGCAGCGTCCAGTGCAGCTTTACAAGCCGGCATAGACAGATTGAGGAAGAAATGGTCGTTAGAGTTAATAAACTCAATGACGCGGATTGTAGCTTCCGGGTCAGCACCTGCCCTTAACAGATAAGGCGTAATAGTTCTGATAAACATGCTTGTTCCCGCTTTATTGCGGTTGTGGCACTCATCGCCCATTTGAACGGCTTGAGCAATAAGGCTCCTGATATCAATACCACCAGACAGTTTGACAGCTGCCTTCAGTATCGGGCCAAGTTCGGTTTCAATCCATTTAAGACGGGTGATAACCTCTTCACCATAGGCCCCAAAACGCAATACTTTGCCAAGTCCTTCATTCAGTGAGCAATAAGCGAAATTGCCGTGAGTTTTATTTTCAATGATCTGCACCGGCATGGAGGCCGACAGGATACCAGCCATCGGTCCCACAGCGTCATGCTCATGGCAGGGTGCGAATCTGATTTTTCCGGAAGCGGCCAACTCAACAGCTTCTTCTTCCGTTTGAGCCAAGCCTTCGTAGATCAGTGCGCCGATAACCGCACCTTTCATAGGACCGGCCATTTTTTCCCACGTCACAGGCGGTCCGGCATGCAAAATAGTGTGCTTAGTCATCCCGGGAACGACGTTGAGGGCTGTATCCACATCCACCAAGACTGGCCGGGCGCTGATGATAATCTCAACAGCTTTAGCATTGGCAGCTTCGATTTTTTCCAAATCGGTTAATTGGTCCAAGGCTTTGATAAGCTCTTGCTTGCCACCGGCAGGCGGCTTCCATTCCAGCTGCAGAGCAGCTGCCCCTTGCAAGCCAAGCTCTGTTTTAAAAGTCTCGGCACCGATATTCAAAACCGCAAGTTTGTTTTGAAACAAAGCATCTATCCGGCTCATTTTTTCTCCTCCCGTCTTGCCGCAATCAATCCTGCCAAACGGGCAGCCTGGGTATTGCTTTTTGCCAGCGTAACCCCTGCTGCAGCCAGTTTTTGTTCCTGCCTGATACGGCCTTGTATATCCTGTTCAGTTCCACATACATAGCCGATTATTTCCAAATGACGGCCTGCATCCTGAGCGGCGCGCTTAGCTTCCATAATGGCCGGCAGCGTAATCCCTACCGGATCGGGATGCGAACCATAGCCCAGCTCAAAGTCCATTAGGATGACTGCTGTTTCCGGATCAGCTGCTTCCTTGAGCAGACGCGGCAGCCGCAGGGAAGGTTCAATCATCGGATGCGGTTTCCCTTGAGTAAACACATCGTCGCCTAAGTCAATAAAGGTATGTGCTTTGCTGGTATGCGGATCTTCCAGCTTATCTTCTGCCTTCTTGGCAATATTGGAGTATGTTTTTAAACCGCTGGCTTTAGCGATATGCATAGCCTCATCACAGAGTGTGCCGCCGCAGAACAAGCCGCGGATATATTGCTGCGTCGGTGCTAGTTTCGCAGTTTTGCTGGCAGCCAGTTCACCTAGCCCACCATCCTCGCTGCAACAGCTAGCTGGTTTTTCGCCTTTACTGAGGGCCACAGCCATCTGGGCTGTCGCTTCAAGGTTTTTGCCAAAATAGGCCCCGGCTTTTTCAACTTGGGCCGCATCACCATTGATGAAGCAAATGACGACAGGCTTAGCTATGCCTTTGACTTTATCGAGGATTTTATTCGCCACAGACTCCGCTGGCGGCTTGGATATTAAAACAATGACTTCGGTCGCTTCGTGCCGGGCCAGTGCCGCCAGACCGTCCAGCATGGTAATGCCGCCAACGGCTTCACTCAAATCCCTTCCGCCGGTTCCAATAACTTGTGAGACGCCGCCGCCCATACGGTCGATCAGTACACTGACTTCTTGCGTTCCTGTCCCGGATGCCCCAACAATGCCAATGTTCCCTTGCCGAACGACATTGGCAAAGCATAGACCAACATTATTTATAATGGCAGTACCGCAGTCAGGACCCATCATCAACAGCTCTTGTTGGTGCGCGTATTTTTTTAAGGCAATTTCCTCTTCGACACTCACGTTATCACTAAACATCATGACATGCAGGCCATTTTTCAAGGCTTGCATCGCTTCTCGCGCCGCGTATTGACCAGGAACCGAAATAATTGCCAGGTTAGCTTCAGGCATCAACTTTACTGCCGACATAACAGAGGCCGGTTGCACTTCGCCGCTGCCCTTTCTGGCACCGCTCTTTTTCGCCAGTGATTCCTCTGCAAGCTGGACGGCTTCTGCGCAAATTGTCTCGTTTTCTGCTCTAACAGCAATCATCAGGTCATTAGCCCCGGCCGCGTCAACCGCGGTAGTATAAATGCCAATACGGCGCAGCAGGTCTTTATTCATATCTGTTGCCATCGATACTACGGCATCGGAAACTCCTGCTATCGCTGTCAGTTTTCCCGACAGTGACATCAACGCCACTGAATCGTGGTAGGCATCTTTTTTGATAATGATTTTTACATCCACATCGCTTCCCCCTTACTTGCCTACTCGGCAAATTCCCCTCCAAGCTCCAGCCCTGCGGTCAAGCCAACCGCCCAGTCTGTCCCAGATAGAGAACCAATCTGCAAAACTTTCAAAGTAGCGGCCTCTAGTGATGCCGGTGAACCGCCGGTGACTTCCCGTAGTACAGCAATTACATTCTCTCGTGCCTGCCCGTTGGCCGCAAGTTTAAGCATATCCTGACTGATTACTGTAGTCTGCTGAATAGCGGTATCGGCCAACTGATACCCCAATCGCCGATACTTTTCACCAAAAGGACCTTTTGGCATGTTTATGACAGTGAGCAGAGCCGCGCAAAAATCATCCCCTGAGGGAGTAAGCCCTCCTCCCAGTCCGATCAGTTCACAACCCCGGCGGTAAGCTTCGTCAAAATCTTTCTTGCGCAAGGCTGCCAGTAGGTTCTGAGCGCTTTCTGTCAACACAGCACTAAAGACGCTTTGATAAGCGGAGGACGTGCTGGAAAACCATAAATCTCTCAGTCCACCGCTTTTCCCGTAACGGGCTATGCATTGCCGCAAGATATTTGTGTGATTCTCCAAAACCATCCCTGACTGCCGGGCCGGAAACGCTGGGAGTACCGACTCCCAGAGAGCAATGTCAGCGATGTCAATGGTGATATTGCCGACACATAGCTTCCCCTGGGCTGCCTGTACTTTGTCGCCCGACTGAATCCCCATCTCGGTAAAAGGAATTGGGGCTGCCACGCGAATACTACAGGGAGCATTATCTTGTTGTGCCGTAGCAATACTATACAGTCGGCCATCGGTGGCACTGATATTTACTGTCTGACGGAATACACTGTGAACCTGTCCGGAATAGGCCAAGTTCAACTTTTTTATAAAGACACTGTCTCCTGTAAGAGCCTGTAATCGCGAAGCACATCACCCCTTCTGTTTAAATAGTATCACAATTCCGACTATGCAGACCATATGAATACTATATAACCCTGTGCCCCTTTTCCATTATGTTTTTGTAAAATCTCACAAAGCCATAACTGCCGGTGCCCGCAATTCAAAGCCTTTTGCTTTTTTCAGTCCTTCATAATTTTGAGCAGCTTGAGAGCCAAATGCAAATTGAGACAGGCTGTAGCATCTTCCAGGCTACACCCGGTGATTTGTTGGATACGGTCTAACCGGTATAAAATCGTATTGTAATGTACGAACATCTTTTCAGTTACTTTTTTCAGCTTTCCGTTGCATTCAAAATAGACTTCCAGTGTCTTTAAGAGTTCAGCCCCCTTTTCTTGATCATATTGGAGAATCTTACCTAAGGTCTCATCAATAAAAACGTGCAATTCTTGCTTATCTTGAATGTTGCCCAGCAGTCGCCAGATACCTAAAGCATCATAATAACAAATACGTTCCTTGGGCCAGATTTTTCTTCCTATCTGACAGGCCTGCATGGCTTCCCGGTAGCTGCTCTGGATACCCGCAAGCCCGCTACCCGGCCGCCCCACACCAATATAACTATATTCCTTAGTAGAAGGACGACTAAGGCGAACAACCAGCTGCTCCAGAATAGTTTTAATTTTTTCCCGTACTTTGTCGATATCTTTCCCAGTCGCATTCTTGGGCAGCGGAATAAACATGACGATACTGTCCAATTTAAAACCTGCAACGATATCGGGAAACTTTTCCCGTAGCCCTTGAATAATACGTTGGGAAATAAGCTGACATTCTTCGGCGCGCTCGTCAGTCTTGTAATGAAAACATATAGTAGCCACCACATGTGAGTTATGTAAATCAATTCCCAAATCCCGGGCACGACCTTTTAAGTTCTTTTCCTCCCCTGGATCGGCAATCAGTATTTCGTTTAAAAATTCGTTGTAATAGCGCCTTTCAACCGAAGCTACCGCCAAATGATTAACAAGCACCAGAGCAGCCACCGCGGCTGTCCGTTCAATAGTAACCTCATCACACCGGGACACCGGTTCTTTAGTTTCCAGAACAGATATCGTTCCATACCATTTCTTCCCAACACAAATGGCTGTCCGAAAATAGCCTGTTTCTTTGCCGTCTAGGACAACTTTTCCCCGCCCCATGCCTGTTCCGTACCTGCTGTTGGCAGCAATAAATTTTTGGATGTCCTGGTGATCGCTGTCATACTCTTGTGGAGCAACAACGGCATCATTGGAAATAGTTTGTATGATTGCCAAGTTGTTGTTTAATGAGGCAACCAGTACCCCGGCGATATCCTGCATATCACCACCTTCAAGTACAACGCGGTTTAAATGGAGATGCACCTCATCGGCTCGCTGAATAATAGCGAGTTGTTGATGGCTGATTTCACTAAGAATCGGGTTGAGAATATCCGGAAATGAAACATCATACGGAATTTCCAGCAGAGGAAAGTTAAATTCATTTGCCTGCTCGATCATAATATTGGGTATTTTTTCAATATATCTCCCTGGTTTAATTGCTAATCCAGCCAAATTTCGTACTGCCAGTTCCGGAATAAGCCGAGACTGGGCAGTTGAGTCATGGCGAATGGAATAGACCGTCGTCAGCAATAATTCTCCTGCCTGGGTCCAATCTATAATATCCGGAACTTCCATAATATTGACTGACCGGACTACCTTATCGAGACCGCCGGCCCCGGCAATGAGCCGAACCTGCTTCAAACTTGGCAACGCCAGCATTTCTCGTAAACTAACGCCTGCGCAATGAATCAAATTTGTACACCACCTATAGCTTCGCTGTCTATGTACCTATCTCTAAATTATAGCACAGCTGCTGCTAGACCAACGTCTGTTACAGTCTGAATTTTCCAACTGAAGTCTGAAGTTCCTGGGACTATCTTGCGAGAGAAAAGCCCGCATTTGCGGGCTTTTCTTGATGAACTTTGCTTAGTGGGCACAATCCTGTTTAACTGGTTCCTCCGCACTGTCGTTCATGAGTGAAAACATATCCAGCAGTTTGAAGGTTAAACTAACCAGGATTGCTACAACGGTAGCCAAAGCCATACCTTTCATTTCCACCGTACCGAAGCTGATGTGGGCGCCGCTAATACCGATAATAAGCACGATCGAAGTCAATATCAAATTTTTGGCTTTGCTGTAGTCCACTTTGGACTCTATCAGCATGCGAATACCGGACGCAGCAATAACACCGAACAATAACATGGAGATACCTCCCATGACAGACCAGCTAATTAAAGTCAAGCCCTAAATACAATTTTTGATCAAAGTAAAAATGAGTATAGCAAACAAGCCTTTCTCAAAAGCGAACGTTTACTTAAGAAAGGCGCATAAATGTTCATTACATTAATTTTATGCTAAG
>NZ_DATMYD010000170.1:0-8563 GCF_035561155.1 Sporomusa sp.
CATTTGACTCACCTGCTCCCTTTAATACCTTTATTATACAGGAAAAAAGGTACAGCCTCCTCAGTTTTCTTGAGGGTCTATACCTTTTTAAGTATTAAAGGGACTTTTTCAGTGGCCTCCTAATATGGCGGGAGCATTTTTATATTAAGTTCGGAAAAGGGTGTTTAAAAGTAAAGCAATCCATATTTTTCTTGACGCGTTTAATGATAATCGATACAATATATTGTATCATGAGATTGCACTCATACTAAATATTGTGTTTAACAGGGGGTTATTGTATGTACTTATCGGATAACGCTGTTAAGGTTCTTGAAAAACGGTATTTGTCAAAAGATGAAAATGGCCGGTTTTTAGAAGATGTTGACGGGATGTTCCGCAGAGTTGCTAAAGCTGTCGCCAGTGCAGATGCTCCGTATGTTTCAGTATCAGAGTTACAGGCTATTGAGAATGAATTCTATGAAATGATGTCTAGTCTTGAGTTCCTGCCAAATTCACCAACACTCATGAATGCAGGCAGGCCTTTGGGACAGCTAAGCGCTTGTTTTGTACTACCGATAGCAGACACAATGGAAGATATATTTGAAACGCTAAAAAATGCCGCTATGATTCATAAAAGCGGCGGGGGAACGGGCTTCAGTTTTTCGAGAGTAAGGCCTAAAGGTGCTTCTGTAAATTCTACAGGTGGAGTTGCCAGTGGTCCGATTAGTTTTATGAAAGTTTTTAATGCTGCTACTGAAGCGGTAAAGCAGGGTGGAACGAGAAGAGGAGCCAATATGGGCATTCTCAGGGTCGATCATCCTGATATAATGGATTTCATTACTTGTAAAAAAGACAACGCAGATATTACAAACTTTAACATTAGTGTTGGAATTACTGAAGAATTTATGAAAGCGGTAGAAGAAAATAAGGAATATGACTTAATAGACCCTCACAATCAGAATGCAATCGGCAAATTAAACGCAAGAGACGTATTTGATGTAATTGTAGATATGGCCTGGAGTAATGGCGAACCTGGAATCATATTTTTAGACAGGCTTAATCAGGGAAATGTAACACCTGAGCTGGGAGAGTTTGAAAGTACCAACCCTTGTGGTGAACAGCCGCTGCTTCCGTATGAATCCTGCAATCTCGGTTCTATAAATTTGAGCCTGATGATAACAGATACAGAGGACGAACCGGATATCGACTTTGAACGAATTGGCACTGTTGTGAAAAAAGCCATTCATTTTTTGGACAATGTCATTGATGTGAATAAATATCCACTACCCGAAATCGATCAGATGACAAAAAGCACCAGGAAAATTGGGTTAGGTGTTATGGGGTGGGCAGATCTGCTTTGTCAGTTGAATATCCCATACAATTCGCAAAGGGCATTGGCACTTGCGGAACAGGTAATGTTCTTCATTCAGGAGCAATCAAGGAAAGCGTCAATGGAATTGGCGGAACTAAAAGGCGTGTTTCCGCATTTTGAAAAAAGCATCTATCAACAGCAGGGGCTCCGGGTACGAAATGCAACCACAACTACAATAGCGCCAACTGGAACGTTAAGTATAATAGCTGGTGTTTCCAGCGGTATTGAACCCTTGTTTGCTTTATCTTACATAAGGAATGTTATGGATAATGAAGAACTAATTGAAACAAATCCATTTTTTAAACAAGTTGCCATAACCGGTGGATTCTACACTGATTCATTAATGAGGATAATTGCCAATAAGGGAACAATAAAAGGGTTGGCAGAAATACCGGAATCGCTGCAAGATGTTTTTGTTACCGCACATGATATTTCACCGGAATGGCATGTGAAAATGCAGGCAGCATTTCAAAAATATACCGATAATGCCGTCTCTAAGACGGTTAATCTCAGTAGTAAAGCAACACGGGAAGACGTTAAGGATGTATTTAACTTAGCGTATCAGACAGGTTGCAAAGGTGTAACAATCTACCGGGACGGCAGCAGGGCGTTGCAGGTGCTTAATATCGGTAAAGTTAACGGAAAAGAGACACCCAATCAGGAAACCCCCATGACAGAAACTAAACAAGGTTTTTTTGCCCCAAGATCCAGACCTGATATAACTACCGGCTTTACTGAAAAAGTTAAGATTGGCTGCGGAACTATATTTATTACTGTAAATTATGATCAGCATGGTATCTGTGAGGTTTTCACCAACACTGGCCGTGCCGGTGGCTGCCCTTCACAATCTGAAGCTACGGCAAGGTTAGTCTCAATTGCTCTGAGATCCGGAATGGACGCCAATTCGATCATAGATCAGTTAAAGGGAATAAGGTGTCATTCGACAATCAGGCAACAAGACTTGAAGGTATTATCATGTCCTGATGCGATTGGCAAGGTTATAGAAAAAGTGATGAAATTCAAAAATGGTGAAAAAGTTGAAAACAATAATGTTCTTATAGCATCAATTAATGGGTGTCCGGAATGCGGTAAGACAGTAGAGCACGAAGGCGGTTGCGTAATTTGCCGGCATTGCGGATTCAGTAAATGCGGTTAGGATAATAAATCACGGGGATAGGACCGGCATTTCCCAATTTTAGAAGTACCAGAGTAAAGGTTGAGTTAATATCCTGAAAACGACGTCTGGACCTGCCGGGAGTTCCTGGCAGGCCTGTTTTCTTGGAGCAAAAAATCCATACTTTCTGGCTTCAAAAGAGATTTTCTAACTTATAGAGGGTTAGGAAGTCTTTTCTTTTTCTATAATTACTCGCCATTTTGAACGAATGGTTCTAATCAGACGGGTGCAGTCTATAATAGATGAACCGTATAATTAAAAAAGACTACTGAATGAATGCCGAACTTCATTGTACTGCAATAGCTCACTTACTGTGACAAATTCGTAACCGCGCTCCTGAAGATTATCGATTATAGTTCCTAGAGCCTGTGGTGTGGGTAAGGGGTATTGACCGTCATGCAGCAAGATAATACTGCCAGGCTTAATCTCCCGTAATACATTGTCAACAACTCTGTCTGTAGGTGGACAGCTCCAGTCCCGCGGATCAATTGACCATAAAATCACCGTATAACCCCGCTTATGGGCTGTATCAAGTACTTGAGAATTATAAAACCCTCCAGGCGGTCGGAATAAAGTAGGCTTAGGCGCAATTGATAAAATTACGTTTTCCGCTTTTTCGAATTCCTCCGAAATTTTTTGCGGGCTTAGATTAGGCAATGACGGATGACTAAAAGTATGAGTGCCAATCTCATGGCTATCCGCTACTTCTTGAGCGAAAATTTTGGGGAACTTCTCCACATTCACTCCAAGAACAAAAAAGGTTGCTCTTACGTGTTTTTCCCTTAGGATTGCTAAGATCTCCGGTGTTACCTTATTGTGTGGTCCATCGTCTATTGTTAATGCTACTACTTTATGCGTAGTAGGAACCTTAGAGATTGTTTGAGCATCGCCCGATAAATTCTTTTCTGTTACACCTGCTATAGTAACAAGCAGGGCTATCGTATAAAACAGCAAGCGAAAGCTTTTCATAGGGAGTTCACCCTTTCATGCTTTTACTGATAAAAAGTATAAACACCCTTAGCGATTGCCTCGGCAAGCTTGCGCTGATATTCAGGAGATTGCAATTGCTGGCGCTCTTCCATATTAGTAATGTAGCCAACCTCAATGAGAACGGCAGGAATTTTGTTACGGCGCAGTACAAAGTAGTCTGCGTCCTTGGCTGTCCGGCTTGTCTCTGTAACGTTACAGAGTTCAGCTTGTATTGAATTGGCTAAGGCCTTTCCCTTTTCCGACTTGTTATAATAAAAAACCTCGGCACCATGCCTCTTGGCGTTGGTAACGGCATTAGCGTGGACACTGATAAATAAGTCTGCATCTGATTCTTCCACCATTTCTACCCGGGCCATCAAATCACGGTGATAACGCCCTCTGACCTTCTCGTTGTCACATTCGGTACTAAGTTCTACGTCTAATTGGCGGGATAATACAACTTTAGCACCATACTGGTTAAGCACATCTTTAAGCTGGAGTGCAA
Organism: Sporomusa sp.; assembly: GCF_035561155.1. GTDB lineage: Bacteria > Bacillota > Negativicutes > Sporomusales > Sporomusaceae > Sporomusa. The sequence goes on from NZ_DATMYD010000170.1 coordinate 4,000, forward strand.
CTGCCAGATTAATATCCTTTTCGAGCACGCCTGGACGGTTTGCGCCGGGATCAATACCGCCGTGCCCCGCATCTACAACAACAACCTTGTCGGTTATTATATGGGTAGCATTATGTGCATATAAGGTGCTTAATAATAACATAGTAGGTATTAAAAAAAGGCTAAAGTGACGTTTACCAATGTATAAAATCCTCATGGCATTTCACCTCACTGCTAAATATATGCGAAAAATAAAAAGATATTTCAAATTAATTGGAAAGGATAGTTATGATTTTACGATACGTTTATAAGCTGCTGGCAGTACTTATATGCTTCGTTCTTGTTTTATTTGGTATTAATTCTTTATATTTTTATTATCAGGAGAAACCGGAAGCTGACATACCATTGCCGTCATTGCCTATCGTACTAAATGAGACCAGACTGCTTGTGATTGCGCCCCATTGTGATGATGAAACTCTTGGTTGTGCGGGCATTATTCGTGACGTACTCGCTGGCGGTGGACAAGTTATGGTCGTCATCATGACCAACGGCGATGGCTTTACTTTTGCCGCAAAGGAACAGTTTCACCGGCTGTTTCTTACTAGTTCTGACTATATTCGGTCTGGGTATGCCCGACAGGATGAAACCTTTCATGCCTTACGTTGGCTGGGACTGACGGAAAAGCAGATTATCTTTTTGGGTTATCCTGATCGAGGTCTTAGGGCAATCTGGGCGGATAACTGGAATAGCAGCCAGCCATACCGGTCAAGGTATACCGACAGTGATCATTCACCTTACAACAACAGTTATCAGAAAGAAGCCCCTTATGCCGGAGAAGGGGTATTAGCCAATCTCGGGCAAGTTATGAGTGAGTTCAAGCCTACCCTGATCTTATCACCCCATCCTGCTGACGAACATCCTGATCACTCGGCAACCTGGGCTTTTGTGGCTGCTTCTTTTGTAAGGCTTAGTAACAGTGGAATGTCACCCAAGCCTGAATTATATACTTATTTGGTCCACCGCGGTGATTTTCCAATACCCCATGGATATAGACCGGAGGAAGTACTGCTGCCGCCAAGGCCGTTACAGCAGAGCCATAATGATCAATGGAAGACATATGTACTAGATTCTGACAACGAATATATTAAAGAGCAATCCATCAGAGAATACGTAAGTCAACTGCGGGTTCCAATAATGTCAAGCCTGCTAAATAGTTTCATTAGAAAAAATGAGTTGTTTGAAGAGGTTCACATTCCGGCCGTTAAGCAGGAATTATCAGCGGTAGATTTATCTAGCCTGGATGCGTGGCAAAATCAGGAGCCAATTTTAGTCACTTCACGAGGCGTCAATCCGCTTGGCGCGCTCGAGTATAGAGCGAATATCGTAGATATAGAAGGCGCTACTCAAAATAAGACCATGTGGCTGCGTTTTCACGTGCCGGATTTTTTGAAAAAAAGAATGAGGTATCATGTGTCAATAGTGGAATTCCGTATACTGCAGAGCAAGCTGCAGCGGGAAAAGAAGGAATTTTTTTTCAGCGCGGTAGATACAAATCTACCCCTGGATAATATCATTCGTTCTCAAGATGATGTAATAATTAAAATTCCATATCCCCCGCAAGGATTACCGGACTACTTTTTTATTCAGGTACTGACTAAAGATAAGTTCGGAGCGGTCAGTAATCATACAGTGTGGCAGCCTGCATGGATACAAGCACATTAAGGCAGCAAAGAGCAAGTAACCGAAATTAAGTAGCTGCAAACGATTAAATGCCAATAAGTTACAGAGAGCCTTGCCTCCTGAAAGTGGTATAAGGCTCTCTTTCCTTAATAAAATCTGATTTGCAGTGAAAGTTATATATAAGCTCGTTTGTAAGAAGGTAATTTAATGAAGAAGGTCTAATCGTTGAAGATAAGATGGTCAGAGTAAAGAATCTAGTTCAGAATTCGGGCCATAGTTAGTGCTATGTTGATGAAGGTATTTAAAAAGAAAGTTGCCGAGACAGTTATAAGAATTAAAATAATGTGTTTTAGCAATGGGAGGCGAATTTTTTTTGGAGCAATTTTTTCAGGCAGTTATAGAGTATATCTCCCTATGGGGCTACGCGGCGATCGTTATCGGAATGGCGCTGGAAAGCGCTTGTATCCCGGTGCCTAGTGAACTGATTTTTGGTTTTGCCGGGTATCTAGTATATCTCGGCCGGTTGGATTTCACTCTGGCTGTCATTGCTGGGGTAGTTGGCGGACTAATTGGCTCAGTTGTAGCCTATTATGTGGGATTCTATGGTGGCCAGCCGTTTATAGCTAAATATGGCAGGTATGTCTTATTGTCCAAACGCAATGTAGAGTTGGCACAAAAGTGGTTTGATCATTACGGGCTTAAGGCTGTGTTTATCAGCAGGCTACTGCCAGTGGTGCGTACCTTCATTTCTCTACCGGCCGGTTTTGCCAAAGTCGATTTTGGCAAATTCATTTTTTATACTGCGCTGGGGTCAATCCCCTGGACGATAGGATTAATTTATGCTGGTAAATTATTAGGAGAAAACTGGCAAATAATAAATACCATTGGCCATCAGGCCAGCCTGATCGTCGCTGTCGGTCTTGCTGCCATCGCCCTCTATTATTATCGGAGAAGGCATACCAAGCAAACTTCATAATAACAAGTAGTTATGCGCCTACTAGCGGAAGGATGAATAATAGGGATTATGGTTAGTCAAAAGAAAAGTAATGGCACAAGCAACTTCTTAAAGGGAACACTGGCGTTAACTGTAGCCGGAGTGGTTGTCAAAGTCATCGGTTCATTAAACTGGATTATTCTTTCCCGGGTTTTAGGTGGTGAAGGAATCGGCCTGTATCAGATGGCTTTTCCCATTTATCTTCTTGCTCTTAGCTTGTCTTCAGCCGGTATTCCGGTAGCTATTTCAATTATCACGGCCGAAAAGGTAGCTCTCCGGGATTACCGGGGGGCTAACCGTGTTTTTTACTTATCCTTGACCGTATTGGCCATTTCCGGGTTACTATTAAGCGGGGCTGTCTATCTCGGAGCCGGGTGGCTGGTTGAACATCAGATTATTAGGGATGCCCGGGCTTATCCCGCTATTCTAGCGCTGGCTCCAGCTATTTTTCTTGTCACTATGTTGTCAAGCTTCCGTGGGTACTTGCAAGGTTGGCAGCAAATGACACCGACGGCTGTATCGCAGATTGTTGAGCAACTATTTCGCGTTGGCGCTATGCTGCTTTTTGCCGCTTGGATGTTGCCGTGGGGGATTGATTATGCGGCAGGCGGCGCAAGCATGGGGGCTGGTGTGGGCGCTGCTGCAGGGTTGGTTGTGCTAATTTACTACTATTTTAAGTTGCAGCGTACTTTGCCTGATAGTAGTAGTAACGATAAGGGTTTAACGCCTGAAAGCGACGTAAGTCTAATGCACCGCATGGTGAGATTGGCGTTGCCGGTGTCGCTGTCAAGTATCATGTTGCCGCTGGTATCGAATATAGACCTCTTAATCGTGCCGGTTAGGTTAGAAGCGGCTGGTTACACAGTGGAACAAGCTACCGAATTGTTCGGATACTTGACAGGCATGGCGGTGCCGCTTGTAAATCTTGCTACGCTGATAACGGCAGCGTTGGCCACAAGCTTGGTGCCTGCAATGGCTGAAGCGCAGTCAACCAATAACACGCAGCAAATCAAACACCGGACAGTTGCAGCCATAAGGCTGACCAATCTAGTGACGATTCCTGCTGCCGTTGGGTTAGCGATTTTGGCCACGCCGGTGGCAGCCGTAGTGTATCATGCACCGCAGGCCGGGGCAGTAGTGCAGGTTGTAGCGCTCGGGGTGTATTTACTGGGTATTCATCAAGTGACAACCAGTATTTTGCAAGGTATGGGCCATACTGCTTTACCGTTAGTTAATATGGGGATTGCGGCGGTAGTGAAAGTGGCACTTAATTGGAACCTGACCGCGCTATCAGGGTTTGGCATTTTAGGGGCTGGCTGGGCCACCAACGCTGATATTGGCGTGGCTGCTTTGCTCAATTTGGTGTTTGTTTACCACTATACCGGATTTCGTATGGCGTTTAACGGAGTGGCCAAGATCGTTTTGGCCACTGGTGTGATGGGGGCCGCGCTGTACGCAGCAAACGGCATTCTTTTGCACCATGCAGGTGGAATGCTAACAATAGTGGTAGATATGATTGTTGCTGTTGGGGTGTATGGAATTATCTTATTGCTGCTAAAAGAACTGACTGAGCAAGACCTAATGCGGGTGCCGTTTTTAGGTAGTTATTTGATACGCGCCTTTCACTATATGCGGCTTTTTTAGGCGCTAGTTTCAAACATTAGAAGGATATCACGGCTAACAGCTCTAGCGTCAACATTCGTGTGGAAGACCTAGTAAGTTTTAGCTTACTGCGATTTTTTGTTGCTGCCGGACTGGAAGGGATAACAGAAAAAGGGGCTGTCTCAATAAGAAATTGAGGCGGCCCCTAAATTTTTGAAAAAAATACGAGAGGCAGGTTCCGCAGAACCTGCCTCTCAGTGTAAAATTAAACTGCCATGAAAAACCTTACACACATAAATCCTACACCAA